>DASXVC010000070.1:0-54334 GCA_036504495.1 Geothrix sp. | reverse complement strand
GGAACTGCGCCGGCGTCTTGGTGCGGGGCCGGCGGCCGAACAGCTCGATGATGTCGCAGAACTCGCAGTCGAAGGGGCAGCCGCGGGAGAACTGCAGGGCCATCTCGGCGTAGTCCTTCCGCCGGACCAGCTCGAAGCGCGGCGGGGGCGTGCGCGTGAGGTCGGGCCGTTCGGTGCTGGTGTACAGGGCCTTGGCCTGCCCGAGGGCAAGGTCGTGGAGGAACAGCGGCAGCGTGACTTCCGCCTCGTTCAGCACGAAGTGGGCCACGCCCTCGATCTGGTCGTGGCAGCTGGTGGGATACGGTCCTCCGGCCACCACGGGCTTGCCCAGCCGGTTGCAGAGCCGGACGACCTGCGCCATGGATTCCTTCTGGACGATCATGGCGGAGATGAAGACGAGGTCGGCCTGCGCCACGGCGGCGTCCCGCAGCGGTTCCACGTTCAGGTCCACCAGGGAGACCTCGAAGTCCTCCGGCAGCATGGCCGCCACGGTGAGCAGGCCCAGGGGCGGGAAGACGGCCTTCTTGCCGATGAAGGGCAGGGCGTAGCGCATGCTCCAGTAGGTGGGCGGCATTTCCGGATAGACCAAGAGGACTTTGAGTCCCAAGCGTCCCCCTTCCTGGCTGCGAGCCTGGAACAAGGGTCGGTCCCCTCCCCGCCGGGGCAAGGCTAAGGCTGGCCGCGGAGGATCCCCGCCCCGTCAGGCCATGACATGGGTCCTGGCGAACTGGAATGCCACCTCGCCCTCCACGAGGTGGGGCGGATCAAGCCTCAGGTCCGGCCGGTTCCGGCTCAGCCAGGCCGCCGCGCGCAGGGTGGATTCGGCGCAGCTGCGGCGATCCTCGCACACCGTCACCGCCACGGCACCGTCTTCGGTCTTGAGGAGGTAGTAGGCGATGAAGCCTGGCACCGAACTGATTTCCATTTCGATGTTCCTGGCCTGCTTCTTCAATTCGTCGGCGAGATTTTGACTGCCAACGTAGCCGCGGATGACGCTGTGCATGGGACCCTCCTGGAGGAACGCCCTTCCTCCCGAATCCAGATCTCGATCCTGCTGCCGTTCTGGAGGGCGGCAACGGCACCCCTCAAGGCGTCGGCCCAGTACTCCGGGAAGGCCAGGGGGTCGTGACCCAAGATGGGATTTCCCGTAGCTGAGTCAACGAATCAAAAATCATTTTTGAGCCGATTTTTGACCAAAGCTAAAGCGCGGCTACGCCCGGTCCGGGCTTCGGGTATCTCAGCGCTCAGGCCTTCTCGAACAGCACGATGCGGTTGCTGTTGGTGCCCTTGCCGTTGTTGTCCACGCCCCAGATGTGGGCGGTCTTGGTGAAGGTCTGGCGGTTCACCAGCACGCCGTGGGCGCGGAAGCCCGCGGCCAGCCCCAGGGGCAGGGCGATTTCGTCCAGCTTCAGCTTGCCGCCGCGCACCTCGCCCACCTCGAAGGCCACGAAGCCGCCGGGCTGGGTGACGCGGTGCAGCTCCGCGAAGACCTCGCCCATGGCCTGGGACCAGGCCTCCACCGTGCGGTGGGTGCTGAGGCCCCGGCCGATGGCCGCGGCATCCAGGCCGTTGAACCAGCAGCGCAGCCAGTTGTCGCCCACGTAGTCCACCACGTCGAGGAAGGGCGGCGAGGTCACGGTGAGGGCCACGGAGCCATCCTCCAGGTCGGGGGTGGCCCGGGCGTCCCCGGTGAGGAACCGGGCGTCTTCGGCGGCTTCGGCCAGGTTCCGCAGGGCCAGGGCATCCAGGCCCGTCAGCAGCTGCCGCGTCTTCTTCAGGATGAGGGCGCGGGTGTCCCGGTAGACGGGAGCCTGGTTCCGCTGGACGTTGATCTGCCGCTGCTTGTCGGCGCTGACGGCCTGGTTGGGGGGCAGGGTGTAGACCGAGAAGAAGCCAGGGCTGTGCCCCGTGAGGCGGTTGGTGGCCACCATGCGGATCCAGGCATCCAGGGCGTCGAGCTCGCCGCTGGCGGCGCGGTCCAGGCACCAGCTCCGCAGGCCGCGGATCTCCGCCTCCGTGTCCGGGTGGAAGAACATGTCGAGGTCGAGGCCATCCGCCGCGCCCGTGCGGGGAATGGCCTCCATGCGCCGGGCCACGTCGGCGGGATCCGGCGGGGTGAGCCGGGGTTCGGCCAGCATGCGCGACAGGGGGTTGAGGTCGTTGGCGGCCACGCGGCGGCCCATGAGCGCCGCCTCCAGGGCTGTGGTGCCCCGGCCGCTGAAGGGGTCGTAGACACGGTCGCCGGGCAGGGTGAGGCGCTCGATGAAGTGCCGGGGCAGCTGGGGCTTGTAGCAGGCCCGGTACGAGATTTCGTGGAGGTTCGCGGCCTGCCGCTGGCGGGAGGTCCAGAACTCGGCGGACAGCCGGGGGCGCCGCCCGGAGGTGGTCTCCACCTCGTCCCAGGCCGCATCCTCCACGGGCGCGAGGTCGGCCAGGAAGGCCCTGCTCGCGGCTGTCTCCATCTCCATCCCTGCCCTTCCCAGATCATCCAGGATAGCCTGCTGGAGAGATGAACCCCGTCCCCAAGCGCCATCCGGAACTGACGCGCCTCTACGTGGCCGTGGCCCTGGGCGTGGTGGTCATCATGATCGTCCTGGCCTACAAGGCCGTGGGGAACCGCATCGCGGCGGGCGGCCTGGACGCGCCCACGCGCTGGGCCCTCATCGCGGTGGGAACGGCCAACGTGCTGGCCATCGGGACGCTGCTCTTCATCGTGGCCCGCAGCCTGGCGAAGCTCTACTTCGAGCGCCGCAGCGGCATCCTGGGGGCCCGGCTGCGCACGCGCCTGGTGCTGACCCTGTTCATCGTGGGCATCGTGCCGAGCCTGATCCTCTACCTGGTGGGCCGGAACTTCATCAACAAGAACGTGGAGCGCTGGTTCAGCCCGGAAACGGAAGTGGTGATCCGGGAGGGCCACAAGATCGCCGGGGATCTCCGGGCCGCCGCCAGGGCCCGCCTGGACTTCGGCGCGGGCCAGCTGCTGGATTCACCCTCGGCGGAGGCGCCGGCCATCCGGCTGGCCTCGGGCCTGGACCTGGTGGCCTTCCTGGGCGCCAAGGGCGAGAGTGTCAAGGCCATGGACCTGGGCGGGGGCCTGGAGCCGCCGGACCTGTCGGGTCTGGGGGCGGAGGCCACCCAGGAGACCCGGACGGGCCTGTGGCTGCTGCGCCGAGTGCCCCGGGGCGACGGGACCTGGGCCGTGGGGGTCTTCATGCCGCGGGAGGCCCTGGACCGCGTGCTGGCCCTGGAGCAGCGCTACCGGGAAAGCCAGCAGATGCGTGCCGCCCGGGACACCCTTCAGACCCTGCCCCAGAACACCTTCCTCTTCCTGACGATGCTGACGCTCTTCTTCGCGGTGTGGTCGGGCCTGGCCCTGGCGAAATCCCTCAGCGAGCCCATCCGGGCCCTGGCCAAGGCGGCCCAGCGCGTGGGCAGCGGCGACCTGGAGGTGCAGCTGCCGGAGATGGGCGAGGACGAGCTGGCCTTCCTGGCCCGCACCTTCAACGTCATGACCCGCGACCTGAAGACCAGCCGCGCGGCCATCGAGGCCCAGGCCAGCCGCATCGAGCAGCAGCGGGCGTACCTGGGCCAGATCCTGGCGGCCCTGCCCGTGGGCGTCATGAGCTGGCGGGCGGACGGCGAGCTGCGCACCTTCAACGCCGCGGCCAAGACCTGGATGGGTCTCGAAGCGTTCGATCCCTCCGAGGACAGCTGGGAGGCCGTGGCCACCCTGCCGCGGCTGGGCCGCCTGCCCGAGCTGCTGGCCGCCGTGCGCGAATCAGGGCGCGGCGTGCAGGAGGAGCTGCGCCTGGGCGGCGAGGGCGAGGGCCGTCCCGTGCGGGCCATCCTCGAACCGCTCCAGGGCGGCGGTGTGCTGACCGTGCTGGAGGACCTGTCCCTGCTGGCCCAGGCCGAAAAGCGCGCCGCCTGGCAGGAGGTGGCCCGCCGCATGGCCCACGAGGTGAAGAACCCCCTCACGCCCATCCAGCTCACGGCCCAACGCCTGCTGCGGCGCACCCGGGAAGGGCGCCTGGAGCCGGAGGCCGTCATCGAGGGGGCCGAGACCATCCTCACAGAAGTGGCCAGCCTGTCGCGGCTGGTGGACAGCTTCAGCCGCTTCGCCCGCCTGCCCTCGCCCCAGTTCAATCTCTGCGACCCGGCCGACCTGCTGCGCCAGGTGCTGGCCCTCTATGAGCCGAACCATCCCGGCATCCAGTGGTCCATCCGCTTCCAGGTGGAGCCCCTGGGCGTCCTCTGGGACGGCGACATGGTGAAGCGGGCCCTCATCAACCTGGTGGATAACGCCGTGGCGGCGGTGGATGGCCAGGGCGCCGTGTCGCTGTCGCTCACGGGCGAGAACGGGAACCTGCGCTTCGACGTGGAGGACGATGGCTCGGGCGTGCCCGAGGGAGATCGCGACCGCCTGTTCGAGCCCTATTTCTCCACCAAGTGGAAGGGCACCGGCCTGGGCCTCGCCATCGTGCGCCGCATCGCCCAGGACCACGGCGGCGATGCCCGCTACGAGCCGCTGGCGCGCGGCAGCCGGTTCACCCTCACGCTGCCGAGGGCGGCGGACTCCAGGCGGTAGGCAGGGGCCGCGGGGCAGGCGGATGGGGGCCTTCGATGGTTGTATCCATCGAAGGCCCCTCCTCGTCTCAAGGGATGAAAGGAGGACACCATGTCCCAACCCGCATCCCTCATGACCGAGGCCGTCACCGAATTGGTGGCCATCGGGGCCGCCATCGCCGCCAGCTGCGAACCCTGCTTCAGGCACCACTTCGAATCAGCCCTCAAACTAGGTGTTTCCAGGGAGGACATGCGGGAAGCCGTCAACGTCGCCTTGGCCGTCAAGGGCACGCCCCACCGGAAGGTCGTGGAGGCCGCAGACCATTACCTGGCCGAAGCTGGGCCGGAGGCGGCAGGTAAGGGCCGGGCCGCCGCCTGCGGTTCTGGCGGCTGCTGCTGAGCCCGGGAGGGAGGTCATGGCCAGGTTTCCGAGGAAAGGACGCCCGCTCACCATGCCTGGTCCACAGGTACCGTCCGCGGGTCAAACTAGGGGAATCCTGCGATGACGGTCATGACCTCCCAACCCACTCCCTTCGAGACCCTGGAAGCGGCCACCAGGCCGAAAGTCTTGAGCTACCTCAGCCGCTTCGTCGGGCCAACCGAGGCAGAGGATCTCGCCCAGGAGGTCTTCCTCAAAGTCCACCAGGGACTGGGCAGCTACCGAGGAGAGGCCAAGCTGGCCACGTGGGTCTTCCAGGTGGCCACCCATGCGGCCCTGGACCGCCTGAAGAGCGCCTCCTACCGGGCCTCCCGGGCTCAGCTGCCCGAGACCGTGCTCGACAGCACGGGCCTTCACGTGGCCCCGGACCATGGGCAGGAGCTCCTGAAAGAGGAAATGTGCCGCTGCATCCGGGACTTGGTGGACACCCTCCCCCTGGACTACCGCACGATCATCTACCTCAGCGAACTGAAGGAACTCCGCATCGGGGAAGTGGCGGAGGTCCTCGGTATCAGTCCCGGTTCCGCCAAGATGCGCCTCCACCGTGCGCGCCGGATGCTGCGGGCCCAGATGGAACAGGACTGCCGGATCCTCCTGGATGAACAGGCGGAGCTCCAATGCGACCGCAAGGAAATACCCTGACTGTCGTCCAGGGTCAGGAACCTACGCCCTGTTCCGCCGCCGCCTCCGCAGCCACAGCCCCACGGGCCCCAGCACGACCCAGGCCAGCAGCACCATCTTGACGAGCGGGGACACGGGAACTCCGGCAGGACCTCGGGGCCCGAGGATAGCCTCTCATGGGGGTGGACTCTGGTCTCCGGAAGCATGGGCCGGTCCTCCAGCGCTTTGCTGGTCACGGAAGACACGGAATTCCATGGAAGACACGGAAGGAGCGGTGGTCCTCGCCGCGCGGGCCCGCCGAAGGCGGCTTCCGGCATGGCCGGAAGTGATCCCGGGGGCGCCTGATCTGCGCGCTTAAGCGCGGCCCTGGCGCCCCCGGGATACAGCCCGCACTTTCGAACTGGACGCGCATGCCTTGTTCCGTGTCTTCCGGCTTTCTTCCGTGTCTTCTGTGACCAGCCCTTTGCTCCGAAAAGCGGCGGGTTATGCTGCCCTCATGGAGATCGAGGTCGCATCGACGGGCACTTGCCTCATCGCGGGCTGTGGCTATGTGGGCGCGCGGCTGGCCCTGCGGCTGGCGGCCCGGGGACCGGTGCTGGCGCTGGTGCGGACACCGGCATCCGCAGCGGCGCTGGCGGCCTCAGGCCTGGTGGTCCGGGTCGTGGACTTTGACGGCACGGAGGCCTTCGAGGTGCCGGGGGACTTGGCCTCCGTGATCTACCTGGCGCCGCCGCCTCCGCAGGGGGAGGGAGATCCCCGCCTCCAGGGCTTTCTGAAAGGCCTGGACGCGGCCCGGCCGCAGGTCCTGGTCTACCTGAGCACCACCGGCGTCTACGGGGACACGGGAGGGCTTCCCGTGGACGAGGCCTCGGCCCTCGCCCCCGCCGAGGGCGCCGCCCGGCGGCGCGTGGCCGCCGAAGGCAGCGCCTCCGCCTGGTGCACGGCTCGCGGAATCCGCTGCGTGATCCTCCGTGTGTCCGGCATCTACGGCCCCCACCGCCTGCCGCTGGATCGCCTGCGGGCGGGTGAACCGGTGCTCCGGCCCGAGGACTCCAACCCCGGCAACCGGATCCACGTGGACGACCTGGTGGCGGCCTGCGAGGCGGCCCTGGACGGTCCCGCCTCCGGTGCGATCAACGTGGCGGATGGCGACCACCGCAGCATGGGGGCCTTCCTGGAGCTGGTGGCGCGGCTCGCGGGGCTGCCGCCGCCCCGTCGCGTGACCCTGGCCGAAGCCCGCCAGGAATTGAGCCCAGGCATGCTGGCCTTCGCGCTGGCTTCTCGGCGGGTGCTGAACCGGCGCCTGACGGGGGAGCTGGGCGTGCGCCTGCGCTACGCGGACCCGGAAGCGGGCGTACGCGCGAGTCTGCGGGAGATGGATATCGCCTCCGCCTGAGCCTGGGAAAAGCCAAGGCCTCCACGAAGGACACGAAGAGGCCCTGCGGGCATTCGAAGGACACGAATGAGACAGGTCGATCCAGGGTCAGAAGCCGGGCCGGATCCCCTTCGTGCCCCTGATTCTTTTCTTCGTGTCCTTCGTGGAGATCCTTTTCAGATCCCTTCAGTACCGCAGCACGCTGAACACCGGCAGCCCCTCGACCTTTTCGCGGCCGGGCAGGGAGGTCAGCTCGATGAAGACCGTGAGGGCCACGGCCTGGGCGCCGGTCTTCTCCACGAGGCGCTGGGCCGCCGCGGCGGTGCCGCCGGTGGCCATGACGTCATCGACGATGAGCACCCGGTCGCCGGGGCCGAAGGCGTCCGTGTGGATTTCCAGGGCATCGGTGCCGTACTCCAGGCCGTAGGCCTCCTTGTGGGTGGCCAGGGGCAGCTTGCCGGGCTTGCGGGCCGGCACGAAGCCCACGCCCAGCTTCTGGGCCAGGGCGCTGCCGAAGATGAAGCCCCGGGACTCCAGTCCCAGCACATGGGTGGGCTGGAGGGTCAGCACGGGCTGGGCCATGGCCGCCACGGCCTCGCTGAAGGCCTCGGCGTGGGACAGCAGGGGCGTGATGTCCCGGAAGAGGATCCCGGCTTTCGGAAAATCCGGAACGTCGCGGACGAAGGCGCTGAGGGGAGTCGTAAGAGTCATGGCTACCTGCGGATCTCGAAAGGATGGGGAAGGGAGGATCCCATATCCTGCGGGCTCCAGTCCAGCCGTCCCACGGCGGCGAAGGCCGGACCCCGGGCCAGGGAGGCCCGGAAGGCCGCCAGCGCGGCCTCGGGGCCCGCCGCCTCCCCGGACACCGACCCGTCTGGCTCGTTGCGCACCCAGCCGGACAGATCAAGGGCCTGGGCCTCCCGGGCGGCGAAGCGGCGGTAGCCCACCCCCTGGACTTCTCCGTGGACGCGGAAGCGGACCGTCACCGGATTACCAGTTGAAGGCCGAATCGAAGTCGGCCTGCCGGGCCAGGGTCTCGGGGCAGCCCAGGTCCAGGCGCAGGGGGGTGACGCTGGCCAGGCCCTCGAACACGGCTTCGGCATCGCTGCCCGCGCCCTTGGCGTAGGTGGGGCCCGCATCGCCGCCGATCCAGAAATAGGGCGTGTTGCGGGGATCGCTGCGGCGCTCCACCAGGTCGTGGTAGGCGCGGCTGTCCTGGCTGGTGAGGCGGAAGCCCTTGGGTTCGCCCTTGGGGAAGTTCACGTTCCAGATGCGGTTGCCGGGCAGGTCCATGGCCTCCCAGCGCTCGAGGAACCGGCCGATCCAGGGCTCTGCCTGCTCCAGCGAGCCCTGGGGATGGATGGAGAAGGCCGCGGCCCGGGCGCCCTGGAGCCGGCCCTCGAAGGCGGCGCCCACGGTGCCCGAATAGAACACGTCCTCGCCCAGGTTGAAGCCGTGGTTGATGCCCGAGAGCACCCAGTCCGGCCTGCGGCCCAGCACTTCGCAGACGCCCAGCAGCACGCAGTCCACGGGGGTGCCGTCGCAGGCGTGGCGGTCGGGTCCGATCTCGTGCAGGCGGAGGATGTTGTGCAGGCTCAGGGCCGACGAGATGGCCGACCGGTTGCGGTCCGGCGCCACCGTGACCACCCGTCCGAAACGGGAAGCCGCCCGGGCCAGGGCCGCCAGACCCGGAGCCCAGAGGCCATCGTCGTTGGTGAGGAGAATCAGGCGCTCGGACATGGATCCAGTGTACCTGCCCTCCGGGGGGATCAGTCGTGGGCCAGATGGGCGAAGAACTTCCGGTCCCAGGCCAGGATGTGCCCCTTCACCAGGTCCAGGGCCAGGAAACCCAGAATGGCGGGCAAATCTGCGCTCACGCCGCCCATCTCCTGCTGGAGGGTCTTGGCCTTGGCGATGAGCCGGACATGTTCCTGGGCATGGGCGGCCAGGTTCTCGTAGCCCGTCCGGGCGAGGATGGCCTCCTCGTCATGGAAATGCTGGGCCACATGGGCGATGAGCAGCTGCATCTGGAGTTTCGCGTCGTCGGGGTAGCGGCCGCTGGTGATGGAGGCCAGCAGGCCGTTGGCGATGCGGTAGAGCTGCTGGTGCTGGTGATCGATCTCGGGGTTGCCGCATTCCAGGGCGGGATCCCAGGTGAGGGCGAGGATGGAGGGGGTCTCCTCTCCCGCCACGTTCAAGGTCCCCAGGGAGGCTTCGGTGCGGTTCCGGCCCCGGTCCTTGGCCCGGTAGAGGGCTTCGTCCGCCCGCTGGACCCAGGCATCGAGGGCTTCCTGCCGCTGATGCTGGGCCACGCCCAGGCTGATGGTCACCATGCCGGCCTGAGGGAGGGACCGGGCCTCCACCGCCCGCCGGATCTTCTCCGCCAGGATGGTGGCCCCGGCCAGGGTTGTGGCCGGGCAGAGCACGATGAACTCCTCGCCGCCCCAGCGCGCCAGGGCATCCGAGGCCCGGAGCTGATCGCCAGCGGTAACCGCGATCGCCTTCAGCACTTCGTCCCCCACTCCATGGCCGAAGGTGTCGTTGACCTGCTTGAACCGGTCCAGGTCGAACAGGATGAGGCTGAGGGGGTCTTCTCCCCGGTCGGACAGGGCCATGAGCTGGGCCGCCCCGTTCTCGAACCAGCGGCGGTTCAAGGTTCCCGTGAGCCGGTCCGTGCCGGCGGCCTGCTCCATCTGGTCGAGCGCCTGCCGGAGTTCCGTGTTCGCCAGTTCGCTGGCCTCCTGGGCCCGGGCCAGGACCTCCAGCCGGTTCTGGCAGTCGGGGTCGGGCTGGGCGGGAGGGGACCGCCGCCAGCCCCAATGCCCCAGAGTCGCGCCCGCCACCAAGCCGACGGCGAGGGCCGCCAGG
Organism: Geothrix sp.; assembly: GCA_036504495.1. Lineage (GTDB taxonomy): Bacteria > Acidobacteriota > Holophagae > Holophagales > Holophagaceae > Geothrix. Next base: position 44,465 of record DASXVC010000070.1, on the reverse strand, counting down.
GGAACCAGGGGGAGGGACTCGATCAGGATCATGGTGATCATTCCATTCCCATCGGCAGAACTTATCCATAGGTTGGAAATTGGACATATCCACATCGGCCTGTGGGGCATTCCGGCAGGCCCCCGCCCTCCCGTGAGCCGTTCCTGCCACGATGGAACCCGCTCCCATGGATCCCGACCTTTCAATGACCTCCGCCCTCCCGATCCCCGACGGGGAGGGCCGGGCCCTGGCCGTTCCTGGCGGCCGCCCGGAGATCCTGGCCCGGCTCCGTGAAAGGATGGTGGCCTTCGCGGCATCCCGGTACGCAGGCTCCCATGCGGAGGACCTGGCGCAGGAGGTGCTGGTGCTGCTCCACACGAAGTACGGCCAGCTGGAACGCGCCGAGGACCTGGTTCCCCTGGCCTTCCAGATCCTGCGCTTCAAGCTGGCGGCCCATCGGCGGAAGGCCGCCCGCCGGGGTGAATACGACGCCGTGGACGTGGACGAGTTCCCCCCGCCTTCTGACGTCCCGGATCCGGCGGCGGTTCTGGAGCGCAAGGAGCTGCTGGCGCGGCTCATGGGCGGCATCGCCCGCATGGGTGAGCGCTGCCGGGAGCTCTTCCGGCTCAAGCTCCAGGGGCGCACCTTCGGGGAGATCCAGGGGCTCCTGGGCGCGGCCAATCTGAACACCGTCTACACCTGGGACCACCGCTGCCGGAAGCAGTTGCTTGAATCGCTGGGTGGTGGATGGGAACGGTCCGGAAAGGGGGCGCCATGAAACGCGCCGAGGCCGAGAAGCTGCTGGGCGGCTACGCCACCGGGACCCTCACCGAGAGTGAGCGGCGCATGCTGTTCGAGGCGGCCCTGGAACATCAGGATCTGTTCGATGCCCTGGCGGACGAAGAGGCCCTGCGGGAGCTGCTGGCGGATCCGGCGGCCCGGGCCCACGTGCTGGCGGCCCTGGCGCCTTCTTCCGAAGGGGCCCCGCCGAAGATCGTGCCCTTCTGGCGGCGCCCCGGCGTGATCGGAGCCGCCGCGGGGCTGCTTGTGGCCACCACGGCCGGGCTGGTGGTCCTGCGCAGTCCTGAGGGTGTGCCCCCCCTGGCGAAACCGGAGGTGGTGAAGGCGATCCCGGAAGCGGCTTCCGCCCCCGCTGCACCCGAGGCCAAGGGGATCGGTCCAGCGGCACCCAAAGTGGCGGCCCGCTCCAAGGTGGCCCCCGGGGCCCGCCCGGCCACGGAAGCGCAGGTTGCCGGGAATCTGGCCCCGGCTTCGGCGGTCGCGGCCCAGCCACCGCCCCCGGCCCAGGTCGTCGGGGCCGCGGCACCAGCGGAGGAAGCCAGGGCCCGGGCGCAGGCGGAGCGGTACCAGATGGAGGCCCGGGACCAGCTGTCCAAGAAGGCGGAAGTGGCCGGAATGGACCGCGCTGCCGCCGTGATGGAGGTGGTGAGCCCCGCACCGCCGGCCCCTGCACGCCGGGTGGCGGCGAAGGCGGCGGCGTCTCCGGCTGCGATGTCGTACGCGTCCCAGGCTGCGGCGCCGGTGTGGACCCTTGAAGCGTTGCCGGATGGGTCCACCCGGGTGACCGTAATGGTTTCGCGGCAGGCCCATGTGGCGCTCCTCCGGCGCGGTGGCTCCGGGGTCGAGGCGCTGAAGCCCGCGGCTGCGGACGACCCGGTGCCATGGCGGTTCCAGCTCCGCCTGGCGTCTGGCGATGCCCTGGACCTCTACGTGCTGAACGGCCCTGTGGGTGATCCGGCGCGGTTGCCGGAGGCGGGTCCCGTGGACGGGTTCCGGGTTCGGATTCATCCGGCCGCAAAAAAAGACGCGCCCCGCTGAAAGGATCCGGATCCTCGCGGCATTCCCCCATGAACCGCCCTGTTCCGGTGCGGTCCCTCTGGAGGACTCCATGTCATTGCGCCGCGCCACCACCACCTTGCTGGCCTGCTGGGCCGGGCTGTCACCCCAGATGCCGGGGCTGGCCCAGACCGCGGGCCGTTCCATCCGGGTCAGCCCCCCGGAGACCGCCGACGCGACCCTGTCGCCCTACTTCTTCGTGAAGAGCGACGATGCCGCCCTGGACCAGCTGCCGCTGAAGTCCACCTCCGCCAAGGTGGCCATCGCGGGCGTCATCGCCGACGTGAAGGTGACCCAGGTCTACCGCAACACCGGGAAGAAGCCCCTGGAGGCCCTCTACGTGTTCCCGGGCTCCACGCGCTCCGCGGTCTACGGCATGACCATGACCATCGGTGAGCGGGTGCTGAAGGCCCAGATCAAGGAGCGCGGCCAGGCCCGGGCCGACTACGAGCAGGCCAAGCAGCAGGGCCGCAGCGCCTCACTGCTGGAGCAGCACCGGCCCAACGTGTTCCAGATGAACGTGGCCAACATCCTGCCCGGCGATGAGATCCGCGTGGAGTTGTCCTACACGGAGCTGCTGGTGCCGAATGAAGGCACCTACAGCTTCGTCTATCCCACGGTGGTGGGGCCGCGCTATGCCGGGAAGGCGGGCACGGAGTCCAGCACGGGCGAGCCCTGGGTGGCCAATCCCTATACGCACGCAGGCGAGAAGCCCGCCACCACCTTCGATCTGGAGGTGAAGCTGTCCGCGGGCATGCCCATCCAGCGCATGGCCTGCGGCACGCACAAGACCTCCATCGCCTACGACGGCAAGGCCGAGGCCACGCTGAAGCTGGACCCCTCCGAGGCCCAGGGGGGCAACCGCGATGTCATCGTGAATTACCAGCTGGCGGGGGGCGCCGTGCAGTCCGGGCTGCTGCTGGACCAGGGGAAGGACGAGAACACCTTCCTGCTCATGGTCCAGCCGCCCAAGCGCGTGACGCCCAAGGACCTGCCGCCCCGCGAATACGTCTTCATCATGGATGTCTCCGGCAGCCAGATGGGCTTTCCCATCGAGGTGTCCAAGGTGCTCATGAAGGAGATGATCCAGGGCCTGCGGCCCCAGGATCTCTTCAACGTGATGGTGTTCGAGGGCACCTCGGCCTTCTGGTCGCCCAGCGGATCGCAGCATGCCACGTCTGCCGCCACGCAGCAGGCCCTGGCCTTCGTGGGATCCCAGCATGGCGGCGGCGGGACGGAGCTGGGCAGCGCATTGCGCAAGGCCCTGGGCCTGCCTCGCGTGCCCGGCATCTCGCGCACCTTCGTGGTGTCCACGGACGGCTACATCAGCGCCGATGGGCAGGTCTTCGACCTCATCCGCAAGAACCTCGGCTCCGCGAACCTCTTCGCCTTCGGCATCGGGTCCTCCGTGAACCGCCACCTCATCGAAGGCATGGCCCACGCGGGGCAGGGCGAAGCCTTCGTCATCACGAAGCCCGAGCAGGCCGCCGCCGAGGCGGAGCGCTTCCGGACCTACGTATCCTCGCCCGTGCTCACGAACGTGAAGCTCACCACGAACGGCTTCCAGACCTACGATCTCGAACCCGCGCAGCTGCCGGACGTGCTGGCGGACCGGCCGGTCATCTGCCTCGGCAAGTGGAAGGGCGGCGCCCCGGGCACCGTCACGCTGTCCGGCGTGAGCGGCAGCGGCCCCTGGAGCCAGACCTTCGAAGTGGGGAAGGTGAAGGAGCGGAGCCACGGCGCCCTGCGCCAGCTCTGGGCCCGGCAGCGCATCCAGATGCTGTCGGACTACGATCAGTTCGGCCAGGAGGAAGGCCGCAAGGCCGAAGTCACCCGCCTGGGCCTCGCCTACAATCTGCTCACGGCCCATACCTCCTTCGTGGCGGTGGACACGGTGGTGCGCAATGCAGGTGGAACCTCCACCACCGTCACCCAACCCCTGCCCATGCCCGAAGGCGTGTCCGACGCGGCGGTGGGCGGCATGGCCGGGTCCATGGCCTACGCGCCGGCTCCGATGAAGATGAAATACGCGGCATCGCCCGCAGCGGCGGTGGAAGTCATGGCCCAGGACCGGGCGGCCCGCCGGGAATCCCGCCAGGGCATCCTGGCTGAACCCAAGGCCCAGCCCCCAGCCCACCCCTCGCTGCGCATCCTGGCCTTCTCGGGCATCACGGGCACGTCCGACCCCGCGTCCCTCCGCCGCGAACTCGGCGCCCGGCTGAAGGATCCCGCCCTCCTCGCGGCGCTGGCCAGCCTCCCCTCGGGCACGGATCTGGAACTGAAGGTGGATGGCTCAGGCCAAGTGGTGGCTGCCACCTTCAGCCAGACCTTCCCGGGTTCCGCCAATGCCAAGGCGCTGATCGAAACCTGGCGCCTGCGAAGCTGGACCGGCGGCATGGCCGGACAGCTTGAGCTCACCCTGAGCTTTCAGCCCTGAATCCAAAAGGTTGCCCCTACGCGGATCCCCGGCTTGCCAGGGATCCGCGCTGGCAAGAAGGGGCGTTTGGATTACCTTCGTACCCATGCGAAGGCATCTGGGAGTGGCCTTGATGCTGACCCTCGGGGGCTGCAACCCGGAACCCGCCCGTCCCGCGGCACCCGCGCAGGAGCCGGATTACGCCCCGGCGCGAGCGCGCATGATACGGGAGCAGATCGTGGCGAGGGGCATCTCGGCCCCCCGCGTGCTCGAGGCCATGGCCCGGGTGCCCCGGCACGAGTTCGTTCCCGCCGACCGGCGCAAGGAGGCCTACGAGGATTGGCCCCTGCCCATCGGCCACGGCCAGACCATCTCCCAGCCCTACATCGTGGCCTTCATGACCGAGGCGCTCGATCCGAAGCCCAGGGACCGCGTGCTGGAGATCGGCACCGGGTCCGGGTACCAGGCCGCGGTGCTGTCCGGCCTGGTGGCGGAGGTCTACACCATGGAGATCGTGGAACCGCTGGCCCGCCGTGCTGAGGCCGACCTCAAGCGCCTGGGCTACAGCAACGTGAGGGTCCGCGCCGGGGATGGCTACCTCGGCTGGCCCGAGGCCGCCCCCTTCGACGCCATCATCGTCACCTGCGCCCCCGACCAAGTGCCGCAGACCCTGGTGGATCAACTCCACGTGGGCGGAAGGATGATCATTCCCGTGGGATCCCAGTGGGGGGCCCAGGACCTGATCCTCCTGCGGAAGACCCCGATCGGGTTGGAGCGGCAGTCCGTACTGCCGGTGCGGTTCGTGCCGATGGTGAAGGGGCGTTGACGGGGCCGGGCGGGGCTGATTGACTGTTTCTATGCATAGAAACAATCTGGACAGCCTGCGCGAGTTGGCATCCCTGTTTGATCAGGTCCAGGACCCCCGGCTGGTCGAACGGTTCCTCCGGGAGATCCTCACGCCCTCGGAAATCGGGGGCATCAGCGCCCGGTGGGAGCTGGTGAAGCGGCTGGATGAGGGCCAGAGCCAGCGGGCCATCTCGGCGGAGCTGGGCCTGAGCCTGTGCAAGATCACCCGGGGCTCCCGGGAGCTGAAGAAACCCAGGTCGGCCCTGCGGGCCATGCTGGAACGCCACCACCGCCTTCAGGGTTGAGCCCGAACCCGAGCGCGTTTTCCGATGGAGCCTGCCTTGTCCAATCGCGTCATCCTCTCCGGCCAGGACATCCCCCGCCAGTGGTACAACCTCGCGGCGGACCTGCCCCATGCACCCCTGCCGCCCCTGGGCCCGGACGGGAATCCGGTGAGCCCGGAAGCTCTGGCGGCCGTGTTCCCCATGAACCTCATCGAGCAGGAGATGAGCCAGGACCGCTGGATCACCATTCCGGACGAGGTGCTGGAGATCCTGCTGCGGTACCGTCCCACGCCCCTCCATCGCGCCCGGGCCCTGGAGGCGGCGCTGAAGACGCCCGCCCGCATCTACTACAAGAACGAGAGCGTGAGCCCCGCGGGCAGCCACAAGGTGAACACCGCCGTGGCCCAGGCCTACTACAACAAGGTGGCCGGCATCCGCCGCGTCACCTCCGAGACGGGCGCGGGCCAATGGGGCAGTTCCATCGCCTTCGCCTGCGGGCAGTTCGGCCTGGAGTGCAAGGTCTACATGGTGCGCGTGAGCTTCGACCAGAAGCCCTTCCGCAAGATGATGATGCGGACCTGGGGCGCGGACTGCGTGGCCAGCCCCAGCTCCGAAACAGCGGCAGGGCGTGCCATCCTCGCGGCGGATCCTGGCTGCGGAGGTTCTCTCGGCATGGCCATCAGCGAGGCTGTGGAGGCTGCGGTTTCCGATCCCAGCGGGAAGACGCGCTACACCCTGGGGAGCGTGCTGAACCACGTCCTGCTCCACCAGACCATCATCGGACTGGAGGCCCAGAAGCAGCTGGCGGCCATCGGCGAGAAGAAGGTGGACAAGGTCATCGCCTGCGTGGGCGGCGGCAGCAACTTCGCGGGCCTGTCCTTCCCTTTCGTGAAAGAGAAGATCGCCGGCGCGGACATCGACATCATCGCCGTGGAGCCGGCCTCCTGCCCCACCCTCACCCGCGCGCCCTACGTGTACGACCACGGCGACGTGGCGAAGATGACGCCCCTGATGGCCATGCACAGCCTCGGCCACACGTTCATGCCCCCGGGCATCCACGCGGGGGGGCTGCGCTATCACGGCATGGCGCCCCTCGTCAGCCAGACGGTGCGGGAGGGCCTCACCCGCGCGGTGGCCATCCAGCAGCTGGAGTGCTTCGATGCGGCCGTGCGCTTCGCCCGCACCGAGGGCATCATCCCGGCGCCCGAGTCCAGCCACGCCATCGCCCAGGTCATCCGCGAGGCCAACCAGGCCCGGGAGGAAGGGAAGGAGCGGGTGATCCTCTTCAACCTCAGCGGCCACGGCCTCATGGACCTGAACGGCTACGCCGACTTCCTGGACGGCAAGCTCAGCGACCACGCGCTTTCCGACGAGGAAATGGCCCGCAGCCTGGCCTGCCTGGAGGGGTTGCCGAGGCCTTTCATGGCGTAGGGGGCGGGTCGTTCCCCGTATTTGGGATCGACTCATCAGGGCGGGATTCGAACTGCGTCTGGCTTTGCCAGCCGCCGGTCTCGCTCCCGACAGCGCCCCGCGCTGTCTCCGTGATCCCACTCGGCCGAAGGCCAAAGGGGGTGGTTCAGCAGGCGCCCGGGCGGCGCCTGCTGAACCGGGCACCCCCGGCCTGAGGTTCGAATCCTCTCGACCCGAAGGGTCGAAACACCAGAAAAAGGGGCCCAATTGGGCCCCGTTTTCTGGTGTTTTGGTCGGCGCGAGAGGATTCGAACCTCCGACCCCTACCACCCCAAGGTAGTGCGCTACCAGGCTGCGCCACGCGCCGTGAACTATTGACTCTAGACCGGGTGGGGCCTTGCGTCAAGGTTTGACTGGGTGGGACAGCCGTTCGTGCAGAGCCTTCACGGCCTTGAGGATGGGTTGCAGGTCCGAGCTGGTGCGGAGGAGCCTGGGTATGGTGGGTCTGGCCTTGGTGGCGGGAGCGGCGGGCAGTTCGTCGGCTTCCAGCCCCAGGTCGAGACGCTGGACGAGGTGGCCGTGGGCCAGCAGCTCGGCGCAGTCGGCCACGGTGAGGCCTTCCGCCAGCCAGGCTTTGATCCGCCTCAGGCGCGGGAGCTCGTCCACGTGGTAGTAGCGGAGGTTGCCTTTGCTGCGCCGGGGTTTGATGTCGGGGATGACGTCTTCCCAGTAGCGCAGATCCTTGGGGCCGACGTCGATGAGGGCGGCGGCTTCACCGATCTTGAACCACTTGCGATCCGTCATGGCCGCGCCCCCCTTAGCTCTCCCTGGGCTCGATGCCCAGGGCCTTGAGGCGCTTGTAGAGGTTGGAGCGGTCCACGCCCACCCGCTCGGCCACGCGGGTCATGTTGCCGTTCTGCAGGCGCATCTCGCGCTGGAGGTACTGGGCCTCGAACCAGTCGCGGGCCTCCTTGAGGCTGGGGAACTCGGGGAAGGAGAAGGGGTCGGGTTCGGCCAGATGCCGGGCGGCCAGGGGGCCCAGATCGCGGGGGCCGATCTCGGCGCCGCGGCCCAGGATGACGGCCCGCTCCATGAGGTTCTTCAGCTCGCGCACGTTGCCGGGCCAGTCGTGGCGCAGCAGGGTGTCCTTGGCCTCGGGGCCCAGGTGCTTCGGCGGGCGCCCGTACTGGCGGCCGATGCGGCCGATGAAGGCCTCGGCCAGGGGCAGGATGTCCTCAGGCCGCTCGCGCAGGGGCGGGATGCGCAGGGGCACCACCGCCAGCCGGAAGTAGAGGTCTTCCCGGAAGCGGCCCTTGGCGATCTCGCCGGGCAGATCCTTGTTGGTGGCGGCGATGACGCGCACGTCCACCCCCACGGCACCACCGCCGCCCACGGGCTCCACGCGGCCCTCCTGGAGGGCGCGCAGCACCTTGGCCTGGGTCTTGAGCGACATGTCGCCCACTTCGTCCAGGAACAGCGTGCCGCCGTCCGCTTCGCGGAACTTGCCCTTCTGATCGCGGACGGCGCCGGTGAAGGCGCCCTTCTGATGGCCGAACAGCTCGCTTTCGATGAGCTCTTCGGGAATGGCCGCGCAGTTCACTTCCACGAAGGGCGCGTCCTTGCGGGTGCTCTGCTCGTAGATGAGGCGCGCGACCTCCTCCTTGCCGCTGCCGTTCTCGCCCGTGAGCAGCACGCGGCCCTCCGTGGGCGCCACCAGCGCCACGTCGGCCATGAGCCGCTTCATGGCGGGGCTGTCCGCCAGGAAGAACCGGCCCCCCTCCACTTCCGCATGGAGCCGCCGGTTTTCCCGCTCCAGCTTCGACTGACGCAGGGCGTTGCCGGTCACCAGCAGCAGGCGGTCCAGGTCGATGGGTTTTTCGAGGAAGTCGAAGGCGCCCAGCTTGGTGGCCTGGAGGGCGGTGTCGATGCTCGCGTGCCCGGAGATCATCACCACGGGCAGGTCGGGCCGGATCTGCTTGGACTGCTTCAGGGTCTCCAGTCCGTCCTGGCCGGGCAGCCACACATCGAGCAGCATGAGCTGGATGCCTTCGCCGTCGGGATTGTGCAGCAGATCGATGGCCTGCTCGCCCCGCTCGGCCTTCACGACGTGGTAGCCCTCGTCCTTCAGGGCTTCGCCCAGGGACCGTCGGATGCCTGGCTCGTCATCCACCAGGAGGATGGTCGTGGGGACGCTCATGGCTCCATGCTGGGGGTGGGGCAAGCCTTTGTCCAGCAGGCTATTACCTAGATTTCCGCCAGCGCCTTCTCCGTTTCGGGCAGCAGGGCCGAGGCCAGGCCCGAGGCGGCCAGGTAGTAGGGGTGGGCCTGCACCTGGGGCAGCTGTTCGACCACGGCCGTGACGAAGGGGCGCAGATGCTCCCGGATCAGGCGCTGGGCCAGTTCAATGGATTGGGGCCGTTCCGCCAGGTCGCCCTCGATGATCTGACCCAGGAGGTGGCTGAGGCAGGCGAGCTCCAGGCCCAGGTGGTCGGGGGGGATGCCCAGATCCTCCTGGGGGCTGATGTCGGCTTCGTCGTAGATGGCCTTGAGGGGGTCCAGCACCTCGGGAGCCATGAGGTGGCCCCTGGCCTGGACGGATTCGAAGAGATGGACGGTGTCCGTGTCCTTGGCGTGGAGGAAGAGCCGGGCGTACTCCACCGGCTGGTCCTGGGCCGGGAGGACGTGCGCCACCATCTGGGACAAGGGGGCTGAAAGGGAGGGGCCGGGGCCGCTGTCCAGCAGCTGCCCCAGCCCCTCTTTCAGGTCGGCGTCGGGTTCCAGGAAGACTTCAGCGAGGATCTGGGCGAGGTCCGCCAGGAGCGCGAGTGACATACGAGGTTCCTCTTGAAGATCACGCAGCATCAGCGGGTAGAAAGATTTACCACCAAGACACCAAGGCACCAAGAAAGACAAACGAATGGCAGTTCTTGGTGTCTTGGTGTCTTGGTGGTGATCAGTTCGTTCTTCCCTGTCATTTCAGGATTAGTTCAGCATCCCCATCTTGTGGAAGCTGCTCAGCTGGCCAGCGTAGACGAAGATGTAGCGGAGCAGGAAGCCTCCCATCAGGACCAGGCCAGCCGCGGTGAGGGCCAGGTTGCGGCTGCCGTGGAAGGCATGGCCCTTGAAGATGCTCGGGGCGAGTTCGTAGACCTCGATGGCGAGCGGCACCAGCAGACCCAGGACCAGGAAGGGCCCCCAGAAGATGAAGGTGTAGGGACCCCCCATGATCAGGGTCAGCGCCTGCTTGACGGCCAGGGAGGAGAGCTCCCCGTGGATCAGGTAGGGCAGGATGATGAACAGCTCCAGCGAGATGAACACCACATCCAGGGTGACCAGGAACTTGATCTCGTGCTTCTCGGCGGGGACCTTCTTGTTGAGCACCATGGCCAGCATGAGGGCCGCCGCGCCGCTGGAGAGGGCGGAGAACAGGAACATCTGGGCGACCAGGTTGGTGTTCCAGAAGGGCCTGGCCGACACGGCCCCCAGTAGCACGCCGGTGTAGATGCCCACGCCGATGGAGAAGGGGAAACCCACCATGGCGATCTTCTCGCGCCATGAGGAGATGTCCACGTTCAGGCGGTGGACCTGCTTCAGGGAGGGGGGAACCTTGCTGAAGAGCCACTTCCGCTCATCTTCCGAAAGCCAGGAGAAGAGATAGAGGAAAGCGATGCCCGTGAAGATGGTGAGGAGGTAGGAGCCGATGGACATGGGGCTCTCCCACCGGAAGTGCGTGAACAGCTTGTAGAAGCGGTACCAGTTGCCCAGGTCGAGGATGAGGAGGCCGGAACCGATGGCCACGGGCCAGGGCGCGAGCATCGCGCCCATGCGGGCCACGCGGGCGTAGACGGGCTTGTCATCGACCGTCAGGTAGTTCGCCAGGCCCGCGGCGAAGAAGAGCCCGGCGGAGAGTCCGCCCAGAAAGAGGTAGACGACGATGAGGAGGCCCCAATTGAACTCGTGCATGTCTTCCTCCTAGAGCAGGTAATAGAGTTGAGGGCCGTTGCCGGTCTGGGGTTCCTTCACGCGGTAGCGCCGCGTGGAGAGCAGTTCGTGGATCCGGCTGGTGGAATCCTCCAGGTCGCCGAAGACACGCACCTTGGAGGGGCAGGTGGCCACGCAGGCCGGCACATCGCCCTTGTCCACCCGGTGGCTGCACAGGGTGCACTTGCCCACCACGCCGTCCGCCTCATGGAAGTACCGGGCGTCATAGGGGCAGGCGATCATGCAGTAGCGGCAGCCGATGCACTCGTCGTAGTTGACGAGCACGATGCCGTCCTTCCGCTGCCAGGAGGCGCCGGTGGGGCACACCCGGACGCAGGAGGGATCCGAGCAGTGATGGCACTGCTCTGGCTCGAAGTCGATGCTGAGCTTGGGGTATTCGCCCTTCCGCTCCTCGTTGATCCGGTTCCGGAAGTTTCCCACGGGGACGTCGTTTTCAGCCTTGCACGCGACGACGCAGGCTTTGCAGTTGATGCATTTCCTGGAGTCGATGACGAGGGCGTAGCGTTTCTTCTTCATGGCCATGGTTCACCCCCCTCAGGCGTTCGCGACTTTGACGAAGGTTTCGTGGAAGGCGGCATTGCCGGACACCTGGTCCCATGCCGTCTCGAGGATCACCGCGTCGCTGGCGCCCACGTTGTAGACCAGGCTCTGCATCTTCGACTTCTTGCCGAAGCCGTGGAGCATGAACACGCAGTCAGGGCGGATCTCTTCGGTGACGCGGGCCTTGAGCTTCACGGTGCCCACGCTGCTGGTGACGCTGATCATGGACCCGTTGCGGATGCCGAGGCGTTCCGCGGGCTTCGGGTTGATCCAGAGGTCGTTCTCCTTCATGAACTCGTTCAGCCAGACGTTGTTCGACTGGTTGGCGTGGGTGAAGTAGCCCACGCGGCCGAGGATCAGGCGGAAGCGGTCGCCGGGCGGTTGCACGGGCGGCGTGTAGACGGGCAGCGCATCGTAGCCCGCCTCCTTGAGCCGTTCGGAGAAGATCTCGATCTTGCCGGTCTTGGTGACGAAGCGGTGGTCGGGATTCAGGGTCTTCCCGTAGCTCGGCTGGCCGCTGGCGGCCCAGACGCCATGCTTCTTCATGTGCTCGGAGGCCATGGGGATGGGCAGCTCCTTGAACTCCGCCTCGACCCACTGCTCGATGGTGTAGTCGAAGTAGTCGCTGAGGCCCAGGCGCTTGGCCAGGCCCTGGACGATGTCCAGGTTCGGCCTGGTGTCGTGGATGGGCTTCACCACCTGCTGGCGGTAGACCACGGCGGGCCAGATGCCGGGCATGACTTCGACGGGATCGGTGCGCTCCAGGTAGGCGCTCTCGGGGAAGACCACGTCCGCATACCAGGCCATGTCGCTCATCTGGACGTCGATCACGCCGATGAAGTCCATCTGCTCGATCATCTTCATCGTCTTGGCCTGGTCGGGCATGGCGTTCAGGGGGTCCTGCTTGTAGACCATCCAGGCCTTGATGGGATAGGGCTTCCCGCTGAGCACGTTCTCGCGCAGCTTCAGGTAGACGCCGTCGCCCTTGGCAGCCAGGGGGAAGTGCTTTTCGATCTCGTCCACGCGGGGCGCCTTGGGCTCGTCCCAGGGCATGAAGAGGAACTCGCCCTTGGGCAGCTTGGCGTTGGGCACCATGCCGCCGGGCTGGTCCCAGTTGCCCACGATGGCGTTGAGGATGGCCTGGGCGCGGCGCATCTGGAAGTCGTTCTGGTACCACGAGGAGCGGCGTCCGGCGTAATAGAGCGAGCGGGGCGCGGCGTCGGAGAACTCGCGGGCGATGCGGATGATGTCCTTCGCGGGGATCTCGGTTTCCTTCTCGGCCCACTCGGGGGTGTACTGCTTCACGTGCTCGGCCAGCTGGTCGAAGCCGGTGGTGTAGGCGGCGACGAAATCCTTGCTGTGGCGGCCTTCCTTGATGATCACGTGGATCATGGCGAGGATGAAGGCGAGGTCGGTGCCGGGCTTGATGGGGTACCACTCGTCCGCCTTGGCGGCGGTGACGGTGAAGCGGGGATCGAGGTAGACCAGCTTGGCCTTGCGCTCCATCACGCCGCCGATGAGATCCATGGTGTCGGGCGTGATGATGCTCTCGAATCGGTTCGCGCCGGACATGATGACGAACTTGCTGTTGAACAGGTCGAAACTGGGCACCGTGCCGAACGTGGCGCTGTAGGCCAGGTTCACGGAGGCCAGGCAGAGGGTCGGGTGGCGCACGAGGTTGGGGGACCCGAAGGCCAGGCCCAGGTTCTTGAAGAAGACTTCCTGGAACCCTTCAGTGGAGGACCAGAGGGAGGCCTCGGCGCCGTGCTTCGCCTTCACCTCGGCGAGCTTCTTGCCGGCGAAGTCGAAGGCCTCGTCCCAGCTGACGGGCTTCCACTTGCCTTCGCCCCGGGCCCCCACGCGGATCATGGGCTGCTTGAGGCGGTCGGGATCGTAGACCTGCTTGATGGCCGCGTTGCCGCGCGCGCACAGCATGTCCCGGGATTTCGGGTTCTCGGGGTTGGGGTTCAGCTTCTTGACGAAGCCGCCCTCCACCACGGCGATGGCCGAGCACTTGTTCGGGCAGAGTTCGCAGGTCGTCGGGACTTCCCTGGTTTCTGCGGCGGAGCTGCGCCCCTTCTTGAAGTATTTGAGGCATCCCACCTGTGTGGCGGCGACGGCCCCGGCGGTGGCGCCCGCGCTTTTCAGGAACAGCCGGCGATCCATGCGAATCGTTCCCATCGTGGTCTCCCTGGTGATGCGAGGATGAATCCGGGCCGGAGAGTCGCCTCTCCGGCCCGGGTGGTTCAAGCGTCTAGAACTTCACTTCGATCGAGGCGTAGGTCGTCTTCACCGAGGCGGGGAAGCCGTACTGCAGCATCGGGTTCTTGTTCAGGTCGTAAGCGTCTTCCCAGCTCTGGCCAGGCATGGCGGGGCCAGGGGAGATGTGCCAGCCGCTGAAGGCGTGGGTGTACTTGTAGTCCAGATAGCCCAGGCGGAAAGCGGCGTTCTTGGCGAACTGCCAGTGGACGTAGCCCTCCATCACATCGCCGCGGGTGCCGAGCTTCTCCGTGGCCTCGCCGGTGGCGGGGCTGTAGGTCCACCACCGCGGGGACCCGTGGTTGAACTCGAGGCCGAACCCGAGCTTCTCGGTGGCATCCCAGCGCATGCCCACGTAGTAGGCGCTGGCCGTCTCGCTCTTGGTGGCATCGCCGAGCAGGCCGCCGAAGCCGGCGAGCTGCGCGGTCTGGCCGCCCATGGCCGCGGGCATGGTCCAGTAGGCGCCGTACTGGCTCATCTTCCCGTTGGGAAGGCTCTTGATGCGGCCGTAGCTGGCGAAGTAGGTGAATGCATCGCCCACCTTGTGCTTCCAGGTGGCGGTCCACTGGTCGATGTCACCCAGGTTATTGGTGGCGGTGACGTACTGGACGGAGGGCATGCCGCCCATGCCGGGCATGGCGGGGACGGGGAAGTTGTTGGTGCTGCCGAAGGGGATGTCCGTGAGGTTACCCATCCGGTTGTAGCCGATGTAGAGGTTGGCGCTCTGGACGCTATCCCCAAGCTGGAAGAGCAGGGGCATGTCGAACATGGCGCCCAGCACCGTGCTGTCCTTGAGGGGCCCGATGTTGTTCACCTGCAGCGTGGCCGCGGCGGCGTTGGGGCCCTGGGCCGTCCAGTTCACGTTGGTGAAGTTGAAGCCCACGGGCGCTGCCGTGGACTTGACGCTGCCGCCGCCGCCGAAGCCGGACTCGTAGCCGACGCCATAGCAGATGCCGAGCAGGGTGCCTTCAGGCAGGCCCATCTTGTCGAGCTGGAACTTGAAGCCGATGCCATCCACCATCGCGTTCACCGCGAGGGCCTGGGGCGTGGCCTGGCGCTCCGTGCCTTCCCGGACCTCGAACGGCGGGCCATCAGAGGTGTTCTGGCGGCCGATGGACAGGATGCCCACGGGGAAGTCGTAGACCAGGCTGGCGCGTTCGACGCGGAGCACGTCCGTGCCGGGCACCTTGGCGCTGTTGAAGGAGTTGGCCACCGTGTTGGGGGAGCCGTTGAAGGTGGGCACGTCAGCGCCGCCGTGGACCTTGTACATCGTCAGGCGGCCCATGATCTTGGCGTGCTCATTGATGGTGATGCCCATCTTGAGGCGCAGGCGGGTGGACCACTGGACGGAGTTCGTCCAGTCCTGGGCGGGGACGTTCTGCGTGAGGGCCATGAAGGGGTACGGGTAGCCCGCGGGCAGGGATCCGGCGGGGGCGCCGGCGCTCTGGGCGAAGCCCATGAAGGCCTGATAAGGCTTGAAGTGCCACTCGCTGCTTTCGAAGCGGGTGCGGAGATCGCCGCCCCACTGGATGTTGTCGCCGGCGACCTTGGTCTCGACCTTGACGAGGCGCGTGTCGACTTCCTGCGCCGCGGCGGCCTTTTCCTCGACGGCCTTCAGCTGGACCTTCAGCTGCTCGATCTGCTTCTGCAGGTCCTGGTTGGTTTGGGCACTCAGGGCCGCGGGCGCCAGCATGGCGACGAGGGCGAGCGTGATTCGGGAGTTCATGGCGTGTTTCTCCGGGGTGGATTCAGGGGTAGGGGGTGAGGGGAGAAGGGGACGTGGTTCAACCGCCGCAGGTTTCGGGCTGCGGGGAATCGGAGGCGTGGTTGACCAGGAAGGTCTGGACATCCTTGACCTGCTCGGGCTTCACGACGGAATCGAGCTTCTCGGCGCCCTTCTTGTGCTTGCCGGCGGCGAAGTAGGCCTTCCACTGGGCCTGGGTCTTGGAGAGCGGGGTGATCTCCTTCGCAGCGCCGCCGGGGGCGTGGCAGGATTTGCAGGTCTTCTTGAAGAAGAACTTGCCCTTGGTGTCACTGCCGCCCTGGGCGGCCAGCGACGCAGAGAGCGCTGCGATCACGGCGAGAAGCTTAAGGGTGTTCCGCATGGAGCACGTCCTTTCCTGGTGGGGTGAGGGATGGCGGGGCGCCGGGGCGGGTAGACCGCTGGCGCTGGATCTTGGGGATCCACTGGAGGCTTGGTACGGGCGCTGAACTGACGCCGCTGGATAGAGGATGAATGGGTGGATAACGAGGTCAAGTCGTTCGTGATCATGGTCACTAATAATTAAATAACCACTAAGTAATTTGATCGAAAATTCTCGATTGGCATGGATCTGGAGCCTTTCATCTGGGCCAGAAAAGGGCTGTTATCGTGGGGGTCCGCGAGGCTTCCCATGGATTCACCCCGTCCCCTTCCAACCCCCGAGCAGGACGCCGCCGTGACCCCCGTGATGGGGCCGTCCCTGAAGCGGCAGGTGCTGGTCTGCACGTCGAAGAGCTGCACGGCCAATGGATCCGAGGCCGTGCTGGAGGCCTTCAAGGCCCACCTGATCGACGAGAAGCTGCTCTTCTACAAGGGCAACCGGGAAGGCGAGGTGCAGTGCATCCACTGCGGTTCCGTGGGCTTCTGCGCCATCGGACCGGCCGTGCTGGTATACCCGGATGGCATCTGGTACGCCCATGTCACGCCTGCCGACGTGCCCGAGATCATCGAAAGCCACCTCAAGGGCGGCGTGCCCGTGGAGCGGCTGGTGCGGAAGCGGCTGGGCTGACTTTCGGTTCTCCAAGGCCTTGCTGGTCACGGAAGACACGGAATCTCACAGAAGACACGGAAGGGGCCTTGGCCCTCGCCGCACGGGCCCGCCAAAGGCGGCTTCCGGCGCAGCCGGAAGTGATCCCGGGGGTGCCCGATCCGCGTCCCAAAGCGCGGCCGCTGGCACCCCCGGGATACAGCCCGCGCTTTCGGAGCGGACGCCCCTTCCTTTTCTGTGCCTTCCAGCTTTCTTCCGTGGGTTCCGTGACCAGCCCTTTTCTCGGCACCTTCTGGGTTCCGCCTTTCTGGTCTCGGAATTTTCGGATGAACCTAAGGCTCTTCCTCGAACGCGCGCCGCTCCTCCGGCGTGTCCACGTCCACCCACTCGGGTCCATCGCAGGGCAGGACGAGGTGGGGCAAGGACTCGGCCAGCGCAGTGAGGGACTGTGGCGACGACGCTGCCACGGCGGGGCGAAGCGAGGAGGAAAGCCAGCCGCCGAGAGGCTGGAGGCGGCCATCATGCTCTGCGACCACCCAGAGGGCGGCTCCGGGATCGGCGGCCTCCGCGCAGCGCACCCAGGCTTCCAGGCGTTCCGGCGTCCAGCGCACCTGATCGCAAGCCACCACCCACCAGCGGCGCCCGGGGGGGGCTTCCAGCGCGGCCCAGGCCCGCAGGGCCCTGGCGGGACCCTCATGGGGGTCTTCGATCACCACCAGTTCCGGGCGGTCGGGCAGCGGGTCTCCCAACACATGGACCGGCGCGCCCGGGAACACGGATTCGAAGACCCGGACGAGGTACCCGCCCCAGGTGCCGCCCGCCGGGTGCCGGAGGGCGTGCTTGGCCTCCCCCATCCTGCGGCTCTGGCCGCCGCTCAGCAGCAGCAGGCCGGCGGGGCTGGAGGTCACCCGCCCACCTGCCACATGCCGTTCGCCAATTTGGGATGCTGTCCCTGGCGCATGGGGTGGCAGTCCAGCTTCTCCGTGAGCGCCTGGCGGATGAGGCGGGCCAGATCTTCGTGGGAAGCGTGGTTCCGCAAGGGTTCGAGCAGATCCACGGGGCGGTTGCCGAAGAGGCAGGCCTGCAGTTCCCCGCGGCTGGTGAGACGCACGCGGTTGCAGCGATCGCAGAAATCGGCGCTGAGGGTGGAGATGACGCCCACCTTGCCCTCGCTGCCGGGCAGGCGGAAGATCCGCGCAGGACCCTCCTCCAGGCCGACCACGGGCTCCTCTTCCAGCGACGTTCCCAGGCCCGCCTGGATCGTGGCCAGGATCTCGCTGGCGGGCATGAACTGGTCCTGCCCCCAGCCGTTGCCCTGGTAGGGCATGAATTCGATGAAGCGGACCTGGATGCCCTCGGTCTGGGCGAGGCGGGCCAGGGGGAGGATCTGATCCTCATTCCAGCCCCGCAGCACCACCGCATTCAGCTTGGTCTTGAGGCCGGCGGTCCGGGCCGCCTCGAGGCCGGCCAGGACACGGGAGAGGCCGTCCTTGCGCGTGAGGCGCTCGAAGGCGCCACGCTCAGCGGCGTCCAGGCTCACGTTCACGCCGCACAGGCCCGCGTCGCGCAGACCCCGCGCGCGGCGGGCCAGGTGGATGCCGTTGGTGGTGAGGTGCACGCGGCCCTCCACCTCGGGGCTGATGCCGGCGACGATGGTCTCCAGATCGCGGCGCATCAGGGGCTCACCGCCCGTGAGCCGGACCTTCCGGATGCCCAGGCTGGTGAAGACCTGGACGGCCTGCACCACCTCGTTCCGGCTCATGGCCGGTGCTTCGGCGCGCTCAAGGGCGCCGGTCCGGGGCTTGCAGTACACGCAGGCGAGGTTGCACTGCTCGGTCACGGACACCCGCAGGTAGGTGATGTTCCGGCCGAGCCCGTCCTTGAGGCCGTCCTTCAGCTGCAGCATGCGGGGCGGCTGGCTGCTGGGTGGCATGGGAAGGGAGGGCTGCACGGGGTGCTCCGGGTCCATCCAGGATGCTCGGAATGGCTGGGCCCTGTCGGTGGTTATGCCCTAGGTCACAGGGGCGTCAGGGTTCCAGCGGACTGAGAGGCAGCTCCACCAGGAAGCGGGCGCCCTGGCCCGGTGCGCTGTCGATCTTCAGCTCTCCCTGGTGGGCATCGAGGATGCTCTGGCAGATGGACAGGCCCAACCCCCAGCCATGGGCGGCATCGCCGGCCCTGGTCTGCTGGAAGGGCAGCAGCAGCTCCTGGATCGTGGCGGGGTCCAGGCCCCGTCCGGTGTCCCAGACCTCCATGCGCCAGACATTCTCCGCCCAGTCGACCATGGATCGGATGCCCACCTGGCCCCCGGGGGGCGTGAACTTCAGGGCATTCTCGAAGAGGTTCAGCATGACCTGGTGGAGGGTGGCGGTATCGGCCTGGATGCGCACCCGCCCGGTGTCTGGTGAAACCTCCAGGTGGAAGGCGAGGCCCTTCGCCTCGGCCTTGAGGCGCAGCACATCCTCGAATCCTTCGGTGACTTCCGCCGGAAGGATGGGCGCCAGCTTGAGGCTCTGAAGCAGGGCCTCAGAGCGGCTCTGATCCAGCAGATTCCTCACGAGGGTCTCGATGCGGTGGGCCTCCCGCTCCATGACATCCAGGATGGTCGTACCCTCCGGAACCATCTCGCGCAGCCGGTCGAGGGTGAGCAGGATCGTGGTGAGGGGCGAACGGAGGTCGTGGGTGACGGTATCCAGCAGTTTGAGACGCCCTTCGAGGCTGCGCTTGATCTGCTGGTGGGCGTGCTCAAGGGCGCGGTTCTGCCGGGCGAGGAGGAGGGTCCGCTCCTCGATGGTCTCCTCCAGCTGGCGGGAGCGCAGGGCCAGGGTATGGACCCGCCACCACAGCACCCATCCGAGCAGCGCCACCAGGGTCAGGGCGAGCAGTCCCCGCACCAGCCAGCGCTCATGCCAGGCGGGGCTGACCTCGATGGTGACGGGTTCGGCCTCCGCCCAGGCCAGGCCGTCGGCCGAGGCGCGGAGGTGGAACCGGTAGCGGCCCGCCCCGAGGTTCCGGTACTGGACGGTGAGGCCCTGGCTCACGGGGCGCCAGCCTTCGTCCACCCCCTGGAGGTAGGCCTGGTATTGCAGCTGGGAGGGCTCCAGCGGATCTCCGGTATCGAAGCTGAGGTCGAGGAAATCCGGGCGCGGGGGGATCTGCGCAGACTGGGGCAGGGCCTCGGAGCCCCCGGGCCAGCGCACATCGAGGAGGGTGGGGGGGCGCAGCGGCGCATTGCGGAATCCCTGGGCGTCCTGAAGGATGCAGACGCCGCCGATCATGCCGATCCAGAGGCGCCCCCGGGTGTCCAGCAGGAACCCGTCATGGTTGGTCTCCTCGGAGATCAGGCCCTGGCTGCGGCTCAGGTGGTGGAGGTTCCGGCCCTCCAGCAGGGTCACGCCCTTGTTGTGGCCGAAGGCCATGCGGCCGTTTCCCAGGTTCGCGACGAAATTGATGCCGTCGTCCGGCAACCCTTCCGCCAGTCCGAAGGTGGCCCATTGGCCGTCCCTCCAGATGTACAGCCCCTTCATGGTGCCGATCCACAGGCGTCCGCGCGCATCCGCGCTCATGGCGGTGACGGTGGAGGTGGCGAAGGGCGCATCGGTGAAGGCACGCTGAAGCTTGCCCCCGGCCAGTTCCCATAGCCCGTAGCTGGAGGCGAGCAGCAGGCGGCCCTCATGGCGGAGGATATTCGAAATGGTGTCGCCGCCGGCTTCGGCGGGCAGGCGGTGGTGATGCCGGAGGCGCCCCTGGGCGCTGAGCTCGAACAGGCCCTGGTCGGTGCCAGCCAGGATGCTGGTGCCGTCGCGGACCAGCGTCAGGACGGCCACCTTCGACATCTCCGGGGGGCCGGCAGGCGACACGCGGCCGTCCTTCCAGCGGGCGAGTCCGCGATCCGTGCCCACCCAGACGCCTCCGGAGCCATCCGGCAGCATTCCCCAGGTTTCGGTGGCGGGCAGGCCCTCGCGCCGGGTCCAGTGCCCGGTGATGTTCCGGCCCTCATCCACCTGGTAGAGGCCGGTGCTGGCCGCGAGCAGGTAGCGCTTGGGCGCGAGCTCGAAGATGCCGGACACCGCCGCGAGGCCCCCTCCTAGGAACATGTTGGAGCTGTCGAGGGTCAGGAGATCCGGCAGGGCCTGGGCCACAAGGCCATCGCCGTCGGAACCCACCCACAGGATGCCCCGCCGGTCGCGCATGGCGATGGAGATGCGATCCCTCGGAAGGCCGGTATCGGCGGTGAGGATCCGGGTGCGGCCCCCGGCCTCCCGGACCAGAACACCATCGCCGCCCATGGCGATCTGGAAGCCCTCCCCCATGGCATTGAACCGGAGGCTGGTCAGGCGGGGGGACCGCGGCAGCCCCTGGAGCGGCTCGTTCAGCCACCGGCCCTTGTCCATGCGGAGAAGGGCTGTGTCCAGCAGCAGCCAGGCTTTCCCATGGGCATCGATCTGGAGGTCGCGGATGTGGCCCCCCGGGTGGTTCACGGAAAGGGAGTAGAGGTGGATGCCCTGCGGATCCCAGCGGGCCACGAGGTTGTCCTTCCCGAGGATCCACACGCCCTTGGCGCTGTCCCGGGCCAGGCGCCGGACGGGCCCGCCGGGCCAGGGGGCGGGCAGGGGAACCGGCACGAACCGGCCGCCCTCGAGCCGGAACAGGCCATGGCGATTGCCCACCAGCACCGCATCCTGGGCGTCCAGGCCAAGGGCCCCCCCCTCGAAGGATTCCTGGCCCTGGTCCGCGCGGTAGTTCAGGACCATGTCGCCGCGGATCTCCGCCACACCTTCCTGGCTGGCCACCCAGATGCTGCCGGAGGGGGCTTCCAGCAGCGAGCGGATGAAGAGGGCCTTGAGTCCCTGGGGGCCCGCGAAGGTCCGGAAACCGGAGGCCCCCAGGCGGGCGACGCCACCGGTGTTGGTGCCCACCCAAAGGAATCCGCGGCGGTCCTCCAGCAGCGTCGTCACCTGGCTTTGGGGCAGTCCATCCCTCAGCCCGAACCGCCGGAAGGCGGGCTGCTGGCCGGAGAGGGGCAGGAGGGCGGCGGTGAAACCCAGCCAAAGCCAGGCGAGGATGGGGCGGAGTGTGCGCATGGAGTCTGTCGTTGGAAAGACCATCGGCAGGCGGGGCGCATACCGTGATCCTTGGGTGGCATGGGACTATGAAAGCATGCTCGTGGACGCGCACTGTCATCTCACCGGGAGTTACCTGGCTCAGGACCAGGTGGAGGCGACTCTGGCCCGTGCCCGGTCCGAGGGTGTGACGGGGTTCATCGCCGTTGGAACGGACCTGGAGGATTCCGGCATTGTGCTTGATCTCGCGCGCCGCCTTCCAGGAGTCCAGGCCAGCCTGGGAGTGCACCCCCACGAGGCGAAGACCTGGACTCCGGACACCGGGGCCGCGCTGGCGAGGCTGGCGGCGGATCCCGCCGTGCGGTTCGTGGGTGAAACCGGCCTGGACTGGCACTACGACCTGAGCCCTCGGGAGGAACAGGAAGCGGTGTTCCGGGCCCAGATCCGCCTGGCGAAGACCCTGGGCAAGCCCCTCATGATCCACACCCGGTCCGCTCCGGAGGCCACTCTGCGGATCCTGGAGGAAGAGGGCGCCGATGCCGTCCGGGGCATCATCCACTGCTTCAGCGAGGACAGGGCCTTCGCCGTGAAGGCCCTGGATCTGGGCTTCTACCTGAGCTTCTCTGGCATCGCCACCTTCAAGAAGGCCGAGGCCGTGCGGGACGTGGCGGCCTGGGCCCCGGCGGACCGCATCCTGGTGGAGACCGACGCGCCCTTCCTGGCGCCGGTGCCCTACCGGGGCAAGCCCAACGAACCGGGCTTCGTGCGGTTCACTGCCGAGGCTGTGGCCGGTCTGCGCGGGATCTCCTCCCTGAAACTGGCTGAACTGACCACTCGCAACCTGGAGGCCCTGTGCGGCTGGGCACCCTCTTCCTGACCGCCGCGGCGCTGACGGCCGCGCCTCCCCCCCCGGCGCCGCCGGCGGCCCCCCAAGGCCACCAGCCGCTGCCGTGGGAGCATGCCTCCCCCCTTTCCTGGCAGGCGGAGCCCTGGATCCCTCCCGCGACCGTTCCAGGCGTTCCCGCCGCCTCCCAGGGGCCGATGTCCGTTCTCCTCGCGGGGGACGGCACCCTGCGGGTCAGCGATGCGCGGGGCCTGGTCCTCCTGCTGACGGGCTTGCCCGGGCGGCCCCTGCGGGCCTGGCGGGACGGCGGCGTGCCCCTGGATGCGGCCTCGGGCGCCTGGGGCTTCCCTGCGGATTCTCCGCTGGCCCAGGGGCTGGGGGGGCTTCGCTGGTGCGCGGAGGATTTCCGGCCCTTCCTCCGGGGCCTGCTCTGGGTGCTGGAGGACGGGGAAGGCTTCCTGACGGTGGTGCATCCCGCCACGGCCCGGGTGATCCACCTGCCCCTGCCGCCGGGCCGCGACCTGCGGGTCCGGTTCCTCTCGGATCGTCTTGAGGTGGCCGCCGGGGATGTGGAAAAGGGCGCCCCGCGCCAGTGGTCCATCCCCTGGATGGGTCTGCTGCCCCGTCTGGGGGCCCTGGGGCCCCAGCCCGAGCCCCCCAAGGTCGGCACCGCCCTGGCCCCCTTCCCCAAGGATTGAGATCCGAAAGCTGAAACTGGATTTTTGGCACGCCCCTGGCTGTATCCCCTTCTGGAACCGACCCTCTGGGTGTCGGCATCCAAGCCCGCGGAGGCCCCATGAACGCGTCCTTCAACCATTCCCGCCTTGCCGCAGTCCTGTTGCTACCCGCGGCCCTCGTGAGTGCCGCGCCGCAGGGAGCCCCGGTTGACGATGAGACCTACCAGGGCGAGGCCCCTGAGCGCTACGCCATGGTGCGGGCGCTGGAGGGCGACGTCCGCATCCGCAAGGGCGACCTGGATGAGACCCTGAGCCGCGGAACCCCCATCGCCGAAGGCGATGTCGTGGAAAGCCGCGGTCGTGGCGTTCTGCAACTGGGCGACGGCACCCGCATCGCCTTTGGTGGCGCCACCCGCTTCACCGTCGCGGCCCTCTTCACCGACCGGAAGGGCGAGAAACAGGTGCTGTTGCGCCTGGAATACGGCCGGCTCCGGGTATTGCTGGGCGGCCAGTCCGACGCTCGATTCCGGGTGGATACGCCTTCGGGCACCGCGACCTGCTTCGACAAGGGCGCCTTCACCGTGGAGGTCGAGCGGGACAAGGTGGTGCGGCTCAAGGTCCACAATGGCCGGGTCGAATTCTCCAACGAACGGGGTGAGACCCGCATCAGCGCCGGCGAGCGGCTGACGGTCTACAGCCCCCAGGATGGCCTGGATCGCGTGCGCAGCTTCAACACCTTCGAAGGCGATGACTTCGACCGCTGGAGCGAGCGGTCCGTGGTGGTCAGGCGTGGCGAGAGCTGGGATCGCGTGCCTTCGGAGATCCGGTACTACGCCGATGACCTCGACGGCCACGGACATTGGGTCCAGTCCTCCGAATTCGGCTGGGTGTGGCAGCCCAATGGCGTGGCCGAAGACTGGCGCCCCTACTACGAAGGCCGCTGGGCGCCTTATTCGGGCGGCATGACCTGGGTTTCCGATGAGCCCTGGGCCTACGTGGCCTATCACCACGGCCGTTGGCACTGGAGCCTCGGCGTGGGCTGGTTCTGGATCCCCGGCATCAACTACAGCCCCGCGTGGGTGGCCTGGAACTATACGCCTGGCTACTACGGCTGGGCGCCGCTCGGCTACTACAACACACCCTGCCACTGGGGCTACGGCGCCTGGGGCGGCGGCTATGCATGGAACGTGGTGTCCGTGAACTACATCAATGTGGGGAACGTGCGCACCCGGATCTACTCCGATGCCAACATCATCCGCGGCTTCAACGGCGCCACGGGCGGCACGAACTGGACGGGCGGCGGCGGACGCGATCTGCGGGCTCCCTGGCAGCGCTCTCCCCTCGTCGTCTCCCACACCGAATTCCGCAACCCGGGCCAGATGCAGACGGCCTTCCAGCGCGATGTGAACCGCCAGCGGCTGGCGACCTACGAGCGCCAGGCCCAGGCCACCACGGGCCGGACCATCATCCGCCGCGAGGTTTCCCCCGCCGCTGCCGGTGTCCGCCCCGGCGTGACGGGCGCCAGCGCCACCCGCGTGCCCTTCGAGGACCGTGGGCGCGGGCAGGGGGGTGAACGCCCCGTGAATCCCCGTGAGCGGAGCTTCGAGGAGCGGTCGCGGGACCGTGGACGGGAGCTGCCCTCGCCGCAGGATCGCCGGGTTGATCCGGCGCCCCGGGAGCGCAGCGTGGATCCCCGCCCGCGGGTCGAGGACCGGCGGGTGGAGCCCACTCCCCGGGAACGCCCCATGGAAGCCCGGCCGCGTGTGGAGGAGCGGCGGCCCGATCCAGCCCCCCGGGAACGTGCTGTGGAGCCCCGTCCCCGTGTTGAAGAACGGCGAATGGACCCCGCTCCCCGGGAACGCAATGTGGAACCACGGCCGCGATTCGAGCGTGAGGAACGCCGTCCGGACCCTACGCCCCGGCCCGCAGAGCGGGAATCCCGCCCCGCGCCTCGGGTCGATCCCCCCAGGGAGCGCCCCCGCGAGGACCGCAAAGAGCAGGCGCCCGAGCCCCGCTCCGAGTCCGCGCCCTCTCGGCCGTCCGGCGGTGAAGGCCGCGGCGGCGGCCGCGAGATAAGGCGCTAAGAGTGCCGGAACAAGGAAAGGGCCCCAATTGGGGCCCTTTCCTTGTCGCCGCCGCGTTGCGGCTGCGCCGAGGAGTCAGATCACTTCGACCGGATAGCTCCCGGCGAAGCCAAGGCGGGTGGAGGATCATCTCGGTTCAAATTACATCGACCGGGTAGCTCCCCTTCTGGATCAACTCCGAAGCGATGCGGCCCCGGAGCCGGGCGCTGCTGGTGGGATGGAACTCGGTGAAGGCCTTCACGCCAGCCAGGGCATGGCGCAGGGCCTCGCCTTCGACCACGTCGGAGCAGAGCATGCGGGCGTCGCCGTGGACCTTGTGCCAGCTCTCGTTCACGTAGAGCTCGGTGATGTCGCGGGCGATCTGGGCCCAGCGGTGGCCGGACTCCACCATGCGCTCGGCGCGCACGACGGCGCTTTCCATGGCGTAGATCTCCATGAGCATGTTGCTCATGCGGGCCATGACCTCCTGGTTGTCGATGAGCTTCTGGCCCAGCACCTGCACGGCGAGGCCGGCCGCCAGCATGCACTGCCGCTTGCTGAGCTCGACCCCGTGCTTCAGGCGGGCGAGGGGGCCCGTGAAGCTCTCGGGCTTGATCGGGTTGGAGATCTCCTTGGCCACCTGCTGGCCGAACTGCATGAGGGGCAGGTCGCCCTTCATGGCGCGCTTGAGCAGCGTGCCGGCGATGAGGAGGCGGTTGATCTCGTTGGTGCCTTCGAAGATGCGGTTGATGCGGCAGTCGCGGAGCGCCTTCTCGGGCGGGTACTCGGCGCTGAAGCCGTAGCCGCCGAAGGCCTGCACGGCCTCGTCCGCCACGGAGAAGAGGGCCTCACTGGCCCACACCTTGGAGATGCTGCACTCGATGGTGTACTCATCGATGGCGGCCATCTTGTCGGCGCCTGCGGTGGGGCTGTCCCAGCTGGTGGTGTGCAGGGCCTCGTCGATGTAGCCGGTGGTGCGGAAATTCAGGGCTTCGCAGACGAAGATCTTGGTGGCCATGTCCGCCAGCTTCTGCTGGATGAGGCCGAAGGAATTGATGGGCTTGTTGAACTGCTGGCGCTCGGAGGTGTAGCGGATGGCGTATTCCAGGATCCGCTTCATGCCGCCCTGGCTGCCCACGCCCAGCTTGAAGCGGCCGATGTTGAGGATGCCGAAGGCGATCTTGTGGCCCTTGCCCAGCTCCCCCAGGAGCCGGTCCTTGGGGATGCGGCAGTTCTCGAGGATCACCGTGCGGGTGGAACTGCCCTTGATGCCGAGCTTCTTTTCCTCGAGGCCGGTGCTGATGCCGGGGTCGGTCTTCTCGACGATGAAGGCGCTGAAGTCCTTGCCATCCACCTTGGCGAAGATGATGAACACATCGGCGAAACCGGCGTTGGTGATCCACATCTTGGTGCCGTTCAGCACCCAGTGGTCGCCGTCGAGCACGGCGGTGGCCTTGGCGCTCAGGGCGTCGGAGCCGCTGCCGGCCTCGGTGAGGGCATAGGCGGCCAGCATTTCGCCGGTGGCGAGCTTGGGCAGGTAGGCCTTCTTCTGGGCCTCGGTGCCGAAGTAGACGATGGGCAGGGTGCCGATGCCGGTGTTGGCGCTGTAGCTCACGGCGAAGCTGCCCTGCTTGCTCATCTCCTCCAGCACGAGCATGGCGGTGCGCTTGTCCACATCCATGCCCTCGTAGGCCTCGGGGATCTCCAGGCCCAGCAGGCCCAGCTCGCCGGCCTTCTTCATGAGCTCGACGGTGAGGGGGATGTTGAGCTTGTCGATCTCCTCATCCCTGGGCAGGATTTCGCCCTGGATGAAGTCCCGGGCGGCCCGGGCGAATTCCTTGGCGTCGTCGCCGAATTCCTCAGGCGTGAACTGAGGCATGGCCCCGATGGGGGTCAGGAGGAAACTGCCTCCCTTGACCTGCTCTGCAGCGGTGGTGCTCATCTCTGTCCTCCAGATTGGGTAGGGATCAAGATGGGCGGCGTCGCGACTCTTGCCTAGCCTCTACCTCTGGTCAATGCCGGGGATACCCAAGGTAGGCGCCGTCTCTGGTTCAATGGAAGTTCCCCCTGGAGGTCGGATGCCGGAAGGCAGGCAAGTGCAGCAGATGTTCTCGGCCATTGCCGGGAGGTACGACGTCCTGAACCATGTGCTGTCGGGCGGGGTGGATTTCTGGTGGTGGTGGCGCATGGCGCGGAGGTCCGGTGCCGGGCCCGGAAAGCGGTTCCTGGATGTGGCCGCCGGCACGGGGGATTCGAGCCTGGCCCTGGCCCGCCGGGGCGCGGAGGTGGTCAGCACGGACTTCACCCACGCCATGCTGCGCCTGGGGCCTGCCAAGTTCGCAAGGAAGGGATTTGCGGATCTGATCTGGGCCTCCAGCGATGCCGACGCCCAGCGCCTCCCCTTCCGGGATGCCCGCTTCGACGGCATCACCATCTGCTACGGCATCCGCAACGTGGAGGACCGGGCCCTGGCCTACGCCGAGTTCCTGCGCGTGCTGAAGCCCGGCGGCCAGCTCACCATCCTGGAATTCAGCACACCGGTCTTCCCGTGGCTGAGGGCGTTCTACGACTGGTACAGCCACCGGGTGCTGCCCCGCATCGGGGCCTGGATCAGCGGGGACGCCTCGGCCTACACCTACCTGCCGGAGAGCATCCGGGCCTTCCCGGATCAGCGGGCCCTGGCCACCGAGCTGGAGGTCGCGGGCTTCCGCCAGGTGGGCTGGACCGACCTCACGGGCGGCATCGTGGCCCTCCACACGGGGGTGAAATAAGAGGCGGGAGGCCCGGCCTCAGACCTCCACGCGGTGGCGCTCATCCACCATGCGGTCGATGACGGCCACCACTTCCTCGCTGGCCCGCTCGGCCTGCTCGAACTGGGAGATCACGCCGGCCTGGATGCCCGGGTCGTTCTGCCAGCGCTGGCCGAGGAGCCTGACGGCCTCGTGGATGTGGCTGTGCACCTGGGCGTGGGGGGACTCCAACCGGCTGTAGGATGGCACCCGGGCGAACAGCTCCGCCCCTTGTCCTTCGTAGTACCACTGGCCGAGGCGGCAGCTGCGGTGATCGGCCTGGACGGCCCGGGCCTCGGCCGAATCCATGCCCTGGTTCACCACCCGGTAGCCGTTCTGTTTGAAGAGGAAGTGATCCACCTTCACCAGGGAGGCGAAGCTGACATCCTGGGCCCGGGACACCTGCTGGAAGGAGGTCCGCGCTGATTCCGCGAAGAGGCGCACGCTGCCGCTGAAGGCCGTGACCGTGTCCCGGGAGCTTTCGGTGATCTCCTTGACCTCCAGGGAGTCGGCCAGGATCCGTGAGGTGGCCTGCCCGAAGGACTCGATGGTGGCCGCGATGCTGGCGGCGGCATCCTTGGTGTTCTCGGAGAGGGTGCGGACCTCCTCGGCCACCACGGCGAAGCCCTTGCCCACCTCGCCGGCATGGGCGGCCTCGATGGCCGCGTTCAGGGCCAGCAGGTTGGTGCGGTCCGCCACGTCGGTGATCACCTGGACGATCTGGTTGATCTCGCTGCTCTTCTCGTGGATGTGCTCGATCTGCGCGTTGATGCCCGCCACCATCTCCGCCACGCGGTTGAGGTCGGCCACGATGGCCTCGATGGTGACGCGGCTGGCATCCGCCTCGCCGGCGGTGGCTCGGGAGAGCTCGCCCACGGCCCCCAGTTCCTTGGTCATGCTGAGGAGGTAGTCCTGGATGGAGCGGAGGTTCTGGATGAGCTTGCCGCTGTTCAGATCCGTGACCCGGGCGACGAGCTTCTCCTTCAGGGCCATCTGCTGGACCTGGCCCAGGCTTTCCACCGAGATGTTGATGCGCGTCATGGCGTCTCTGAAGGCGCCGTGGAGTCCCTGGTCCATGGCCAGGCGGAAGGTCCTGCCCCGGCTGGCGTGGTCGAAAGCGGAGATGACTTCGCGGAAATAGGCCTCCTGCTGATCGAGGAGGTCGTTCAGGGCCCAGGAGAGCTTCTCCGTGGCGCCGCCCTTCTTGATGTGGGTGATCCGCTGATCCAGATTCCCCTGCGCGGCCTCCTGGAGGTTCACCGCGAGCCGGTCGATGGCGCGGAGGATCCGGTGGGTGGTCCACAGCGTGAGGGCGAAGAGGACGAGGGCCAAGCCCAGCAGGAGACCCAGGCGGAGGTCGAGCCCCTTCGACCCCACCGCGAAGTAGGCGAAGGCCAGGAACACCCCGAGGGTCGCGGCGACGAGGTAGTGGATCCTAGAGCCCAAGGACAAATTCGTCATAATCCATGCCCTTTTCTTCAAGAAGCCGATTGAGGATCGCCATGGAGGCAGCCATGCCCGCCTGCCCGTCGCCCGCCTTGCGTTCCGCGTCGAGCATGGCCCGATAGAGGCCATTCGCAGTCTGGATGGCCTCGGCCCGCGGCTTGCGGCGCACGGAGTAGTAACCCGCCACGTCGCCCCGGGTATCGAAGGAGGGGGTGATGTTGGCGAAGACCCAGTAGAAGCTGCCGTCCTTGGCGAGGTTCTTCACGTAGGCGTTGATCTCCCGCTTGGCCTGGAGGGTGTCCCAGAGCAGCTTGAAGACGGCCCGCGGCATGTCCGGATGGCGGAGGATGTTGTGGGGCGACCCCAGCAGTTCGCTCTCGGAATAGCCCGAGATGTCGATGAAGATCCGGTTCCCGTACGTGATGATTCCCTTCAGGTCCGTCTTCGACACGATGAAATCATCCTCGCCCAGCACGCGCTCCTGCTGGGTTGGTTCGGGTCTGGGGCTCATGAGGGGATCTCCACTCCACTGCTATCGGGTGTCGGAGTCGGATTTCATGAATTTTGATGGCCGCAAGGGTCGAATCAAGAAATCGGGTACTTCCCCTGCTCGATGAGGCCTTGGGCGATGCGGTTCCGCAGGACGGACAGGGGTAGCGGCAGGGGCGCATGCATGGCCAGCAGCTCCGCCAGGAGGGCGTCCAGGGCCGCTCCGGTGGCCAGTTCACCGGCCAGCATGCGGGCCTCGGACTGCACGCGGTTCCAGGCCTCCTGGGCATAGACCTCGGCCATGTCCCGGGCCAGCCCGGCCCAGCGGTGGCCGGAGGCCGCCATCCGGGCGGCGCGGACCACGGCGGATTCCATGGCGTACAGCTCCAGCAGCAGGTTGCTGATGTGGGCCGCGGCCTCCTGGTTGTCCAGGATTTTGGGGCCATGCTCCGCCTGGGCCAGGGCGATCACTTTCAGGGCGCGGGCCTTGGCCAGGGCCACGGTAGCCTGGAGGGGGTCCCCGGGCAGCTGCAGGGTGGCCGTCCCGGCCGCGGCCAGGGGGTAGCCATCGGTGCCGCCGCAGCGCTTGAGGAAGGTGCCCGCGATGAGCAGGCGGTTGATCTCGTTGGTGCCTTCGAAGATGCGGTTGATGCGGCAGTCGCGGTAGATCTTCTCCGCCGGGTACTCGGCACTGAAGCCCGCGCCGCCGAAGGCCTGCACGGCGTCGTCGGCCGTGGCGAAGAGGGCTTCGCTGCCCCACACCTTGGACATGGAGGCCTCCACCGCGTACTCATCGATGGCCTTCATCTTGTCGGCGCCGCCTGTCTCGCTCTCCCAGCTGGTGCGGTCCAGGGCGTCGTCAAGATAGCCGATGGTGCGGAAGCTCATGCTTTCGCCCACGAAGATCCGCACGGCCATGTTCGCCAGCTTCTGCTGGACGAGGCCGAAGGCCGCGAGGGGCTTGCCGAACTGGGTGCGCTCTCCGGCGTATTTCAAGGTGTATTCCAGCACCCGCTTGCCGGCCCCGACCGAGCTGGCGCCCAATTTGAAGCGGCCCACGTTCAGGATGCCCAAGGCGATGCGGGCGCCCTTGCCCTTGCCGCCCAGCAGCCGGTCCTCGGGGATGCGGCAATTGTCCAGGATCACGGTGCGGGTGGAGCTGCCCTTGATGCCCATCTTCTTTTCCTCGGCCCCGGTGCTGATGCCGGGATCCGTCTTCTCGACGATGAAGGCGCTGAGGTGGCTGCCGTTGATCTTGGCGAAGATCACGAAGACATCGGCGAAGCCGGCGTTGGTGATCCAGGCCTTGGTGCCATTCAGCACCCAGTGGCCGTCCTGCAGCACGGCGGTGGCCTTGGCCCCCAGGGCGTCGGAACCGCTGCCGGCTTCCGTCAGGGCGTAGGCCGCGCACCATTCGCCGCTGGCCAGCTTGGGCAGGTACTTGGCCTTCTGCTCATGGCTCCCGAAGTAGACGATGGGCATGGTGCCAATGCTGGTGTGCGCGGTGTAGCTGGTGGAGAAGCTGGCCTGCTTGGCCATCTCCTCCAGCACCAGGAGGGCGGTCTTCTTGTCCAGGTCCAGGCCGCCGTAGGCCTCGGGGATCTCCATGCCCAGGATGCCCAGGTCGCCGGCCTTGGCCAGCAGGTCGCGGGTGAGCTCCAGGTCGAGGCGGTCGATCTCCTCATCCCGGGGCATGACCTCGCCGTTCATGAAGTCGCGGGCAGCCTCTGCGATGGCCCGGGCCTCCTCGCTGCTCTCCTCCGGCGTGAACTGGGGCAGGGCGCCCGCGGGGTGGAACATGAAACTGCCGCCGCGCACGGACAGAATGCTGGTCTCGGCCATAACGGACCTCCCGACCTCTTGATCATCTACCCGGAGTCAGGCACCCTCCAGCGCGGAATGGGGGATCTGGGTCACAAGTTGGGCTCAGAGCAGCCGCTTCTGGCCCTTGGGGTGGCTCAGCACCACGTCTTTCACCCGGTGGATCCAGGCGTTGCGGTCCTTGGGATCCAGGCGCTCGTGGGGCAGGTTCCGTTCAGCCAGCAGCTCGTCCACCAGCTTGTCGATGGATTCGGCGAAGAAGGTGTCCGTGTCCCGCACGCCATCGGCCGATACCTGGCCGGAGAAGGGCACTTTGAACAGCAGGTCGTAGCCCTTCATCCAGTGGTGCATGAAGCGTTCGATGGCCTTCTGGCGGCCGAAGGCCAGCATCATGTAGGCGTAGTTGTCCAGCACGCTGCGGTCGCAGACCACCACGTCGTGCTGGCTGCCGGAGCGGATCTCCTCGGCCATCTGGGTCAGGAAGATCCAGGTCTGGGCCTCCAGCGAGGTCTTCTGGTTGATGGGTAGTGGGGAAAGCCGCGCGACCTCCTTCACGATGTCCACATGGACGCCGTCACGCTTGAGGGCCGCGGCCAGCTCATAGCAGAGCGTGGTCTTGCCCACGCCGTGCGTGCCGATGAAGGCGATCTTCACTCGGCACCTCCTGTGCCTCGCCCCTGCGGGGCCGCGCTTTGCGCGGTGGCCCTCCGCTCCTGCTTCGGGCTCATTCGGCACCACCTGTGCCCAACCCTTCGGGCTTCGGCTTCGCCAAAGTGGCCCTTCGCTCCTGCTTCGGGCTCATTGGGCACCTCCTGTGCCTCGCCCTCCGTTTCTGCTCCGGCCTCATAGGGTTCCGATCCACATGGTTCCAGTATCCAGGGGATGGTTCTGAGGGGAATGTGCCCTTGATCACCCTTGGCGCTCGTCCGGGTCCCGCTGCTCCCGCCGGGCCTGCATCTCCTGGCGGAAGGTGGCGGCGCACTCGGGACAGACGCCATGGGTGAAGGTGGCTTTGGAATGTTCGGAAAGGTAGGTCTCGATCTGGCTCCAGTAGCCATGATCGTCACGCACCTTCTTGCACTGGCTGCAGATGGGGAGCAGGCCGCTGAGCTGCTTCACCTCCGTAAGGGCCTGGGTCAACTCGCGGATCAGGTCCTCTCGTTCCGTCTCCATCCGCTTGCGTTCAGTGATGTCGCGGGTAACCCCCTGGAACCCGAGGAGGCGGCCGTCCTCGCCCCACACGAGCCGCCACTGGGCCTCCACCAGGATTTCCTGGCCATCCTTGCGCTTCACGGTCGCCTGGAGCATATCCCGCTCGAAGGGCTGGGCTCCCGGGGGGAGCAGCCGCGAGGCGGCCATGCGCTCCCGGACTGTTTCGGCGCCCTCCTTGGAGAGGGCCCTGTTCTCGGGGCTCAGGTTCATGAATTCCTCGGCCGTCCAACCCCGCTGGCGGAAGACGGAGGGGCTGATGTAGGTGAGGTGGCCGTCAACATCCATCGACCAGATGATGTCCAAGGCGTTTTCCGCCAGCAGCCGGTACTTGGCCTCCTCGGAGGCCAGCCGGGCCTGGTCGGCCCGCTGGCGTTGCCAGGCCGTCCGGGCCACCAGGCCGAGGCCGATGGTGAGGGACACCATGCCTAGGACCGCCACGACGGTAAAGGCGGCCTGGTGGCGCCAGGCCTGGAGGTATTCGTCCTGGGCCAGACCCACAAGAATGAAGAACCGTGGCTGCCCCGTTTTCCGCAGGGTGTAGGTCCGCCGCATACCGTCGATGGTGGAGGCGGTGGTGAACTGCACAGTGGTGCGTTCCAAGCCCACCGCCGCCAGGTAATCGCCCTGCACCTGGTTATTCCCGGTCATCTGCTGCTGTCCGACGTAATCGGGATAGCGGATGAGGAGGCTCAGATCCTCGCCCCGCAGGGAGACCGAGCCCTTCTGGCCGACATCCAGCCGGGACATGGCACGGGCGAGCTGTTCGGTGGCGAGGGTGGCGCAGACGGCACCGGCGAACCCGCCATCGGGACGGGTGAGCCGACGGGCCAGGACGATGCCCCAGGCCCCACTGGGACCTCGGACCGGTCTGGAGATGACCAGCTCCGCTCGGGGGTCCTCTTTGAGGCGGAGGAAGAAGGCCTGGCCAGCCACCTCCACAGGGGCCGCTGCCAGGGAGGGGGCGCCCTGGGTGATCCGGCCGGCTGGGTCGGCGAGCTGAAGGGACTGGAGCAGGCCCACCCGGTGGAACTGGACCTGGAGGACGGCCCCCAGCCTCGGGCCGGCGGGATCGCGCTGTGCCTCATCCTGGATCGCCTGGAGGGCCTGGTCGATCTGCCGGACGGTGCCCTCCACGTTCTCTTCCAGCACCTGGGCCAGGTTCTGGGTGGTGATTTCCGCCCGGTCGACGTAGTGGCGGTGGCTCAAGCGGAGCATCCAGGCGGCGGCCCCCGCGGCCACCAGATTGAACGCGACCAGGAACACCCAGATCCCCTTGGCAAAGGTGGAGGGGGTGATCCGGGGTGGCTGGGAGGCGTGAGTCATCAGGGGGTCTTTAGAAGAGGCCCTTCCCATCCATGGCGGCAGGCTGGGGCAGGCCGATCAGCTTCAGGAGGGTGGGCGCCACATCGCTGAGGGCGCCGCCGCTGCGGAGCTGCCGGGCCTCGAAGCCCTCGGCCACGAGGACCGCGGGGACGGGATTCAGGGTGTGGGAGGTGTGCGGGTTGCCGCCCTCGTCCCGCATGCACTCGCAGTTGCCGTGATCAGCAGTGATGAAGAGGCCGCCGCCCGCGGCCAGGGTGGCGTCCGCGATGCGGCCCACGGCGGCATCGATGGCTTCGCAGGCCGTGATGGCGGCGGCCAGGTCGCCCGTGTGGCCGATCATGTCGGGGTTGGCCAGGTTGCAGACCAGCAGGCGGTACTGGCCCGACCGGATGGCCGCCTCCAGGCCCGCGCTCACGTCGGCCAGGCTCATTTCGGGTTGCAGGTCGTAGGTGGCCACCTTGGGGGAGGGCACCAGGCGGCGCTCCTCGCCCTCGAAGGGCGCCTCCCGGCCGCCGTTGAAGAAGTAGGTGACATGGGCGTACTTCTCCGTCTCGGCCGTGCGGAACTGTTTCCAGCCCTTTGCGCTGACCAGCTCGCCGAGGATGTGATCGAGGCTCTGGGGCGGGTAGGCCACGGACACGAAGGGATCCAATTCCACGTCGTAGGCCGTGAACGTGAGGAGTTTTACAGCGGGACGCTTTTTCTGGGTGAATCCGGCGAAAGCTGGATTCACCAGGGCATGGCACATCTGCCGGGCCCGGTCGGCGCGGAAGTTGAACCACAGCACGCCGTCGCCGTCGGTGATGGGGTGGAAGGCGTCGAGCTTCGTCGGAGCCACGAATTCGTCCGTCTCCCCCCGGGCATAGGCGGCGGTGATGGCGGCCAGGGCATCGGGGGCCTGCTGGGGGGCTTCGCCGTCCACGTAGAGCTTCCAGGCCTGTTCCGTGCGCTCCCAGCGCTTGTCCCGGTCCATGGCCGTGTAGCGCCCGCAGAGGTCACCAATGGTCACCAGGGGACAGGCCCGCAGCTGGAAGGTGAGCCACTGGAGGTAGCCGTCGGCGCTCTTCTGGCCCGTGTCGCGGCCGTCGGTGATGGCGTGGATCGTCGTGGCCACGCCCTCCGCCTGGGCCCACTGGGCCAGGGCCACGATGTGGTTCTGGTGGCTGTGGACGCCGCCATCGCTCACCAGGCCCATCAGGTGCAGGCGCCCGCCGGAGGCCTTGAGGCCGGCCAGCAGGGCGCCCATGGCGGCGTTCTCCCTGAATGTGCCGCGCCGGATGGCGGCATCGATGCGGGTGAGCTCCTGCCAGACCACGCGCCCGGCGCCCAGGTTCATGTGGCCCACTTCCGAATTGCCGAACTGCCCGTCCGGCAGGCCCACGGCCTCGCCGCTGGTGAGCAGCTGGGTGGTGGCGTAGGTCTTCCGCAGGGCATTGAAGCGCGGCATGGCGGCCAGGAAGGTGGCGTCGAAGGCGTTCCGCGGCCCGTCGCCGAAACCATCGAGGATGAGGAGCGTGATGGGGCCGGAAATCATGGGCGGAGTCATCCCTTCTTCGCGGTGCGCTGTCCGGCCTTCAATCCGTGGGGCAGGTCCGTCTCGGTCACGAAGCCGATGGGGCGTTCCTTGGGGGCACCTTCGATTTCCTCCCCCTGGAGGATCTTCATGGCCGTATCCAGTTTCTGCTCCAGGAGGGTCAGGCGCACGGACAGCTCGGCCTGGGCGGTGAGCAGGTGGCGGGACTCGGCAAAGGCCGGGAGCAGGGTGAGCAGGGCCGGCTCATGGGCGGGAACCAGGCCCGTCAGCAGGGCCGCCCCGGCTTCTGTGAAGGCCAGCACGGGGGCGTCGGGGATGCGCTGGCGCTCCTCAGCCGTCAGGTGGAAGACCAGCGTCTCGGGGAAGCGATCAGGGTGGGCTGCCACCAGGGCGGCCAGGGCCTTGGGTTCCAACCCCAACTGGTCCGCGAGGACCCTGTCCGGCAGGGCGGCCGCATCCCTGACCCAGAGCAGGCGGGAGAGGATCTCGACGGGAACGGCCATGGCTGCCTCTTATTTCTTGGGGCGGAAGCCGATGGGCTTCTTGGCGGGGAGCGGGGGTTCCATCAGATCCCGGATCGCCTCGAAGACCACCCGGAACTGGCCATCATATTTGCGTTCCAGGGATTCCAGCTTCCGGGCAAGGTCAGCATGGGACGCGAGCATGGTCCGAAGCTGTGTGAAGGCTCTCATGATAGAGATGTTGACCTGGATGGCGCGCTCGCTGTTGAGTACGCTCGAAAGCATCGCCACGCCCAATTCGGTGAAGGCATAAGGTGCAGTGCGCCTCCCACCCCATGAACTTGAGATCACAGATTGTGATTTCAAGTCCGCCCACTCGCCTTCGTCGAGCTGGAACATGAAATCGACTGGGAATCGCTGGATGTTTCGTTTGACTGCTTGGATCAGGACCCGCGTCTCAACGCCATAAAGGGTTGCAAGATCGACATCCAACAGCACCCGCTCCTTACGAAAAAGGTGGATGGAGTGGAGGATCCGCTCGGCCGGGAGGGCCATCAGGGCACCTGCTCGCCGTGGGGATGGGACAGCAGGTAGAGGACGGCCATGCGGACGGGCACGCCGTTGGTCACCTGGTCGAGGATCAGGTTGTTGGGGCCGTCGGCCACGTCGCTGGTGATCTCCAGGCCGCGGTTGATGGGGCCGGGATGCAGCACCACCACGTCTTTCTTCGCCTGTTTCATGCGGGCGGGGTTGAGCTGGAAGAAGCGGCTGTACTCGCCCTGGCCGGGGATGTAGGCGCCGGTGCCGCGCTCGAACTGGGCGCGCAGCATCATGATGGCGTCCTGGCTGGGGATCACCGCGTCGAAGTCGTGGCTGATGTCGATGGAAGGCCAGGTGGCCTTCATCTCCTGGGGCACCAGGGTGGGCGGGCCCACCAGCGTGACCTTGGCGCCCATGCGGGTGAGCAGCCAGAGGTTGGAGCGCACCACGCGGCTGTTGCGGATATCACCCACGATGGCCACCCGCAGGCCTTCCAGCTTCCCGAAATGCTTGCGGAGGGTATAGGCATCCAGCAGGGCCTGGGTGGGATGTTCGTGGGACCCATCGCCGGCGTTGATGATGCTGGCCTTCATGTGCCGCGCCAGCAGGGCATGGGCGCCCGGGGCGCTGTGGCGCATGACGATGAGGTCCGGGTGCATGGCCTCCAGGTTCATGGCCGTGTCGATGAGCGTCTCGCCCTTGTTCAGGCTGCTGGTATCGGCGTCGAAGTTGATGATCTCGGCCGACAGCCGCTTCTCGGCGATCTCGAAGCTGTTGCGGGTGCGGGTGCTGTTCTCGAAGAACAGGTTCACCACCAGCTTCTTGCGCAGGGCGGGGACGATCTTGATGCTGGGGCGCTCGCAGACCTCCTCGAAGGCCTGGGCCTGGTCCAGGAGGGCCGTGATGTCGCGGGGGCTCAGGGGCTCGATGCCCAGCAGGTGCTTGTGGGGGAAGACGTAGCGCTCGGCGGTCATCAGCAGGCCTCCACGGTGACGCCGTCTTCGCCGTCGATCTCCTTCACCCGCACGGCCACCCGGTGGCCGGGGGGGACCTCCACCCGCAGTCCGGCGAGGTCCGCCTGGATGGGCAACTCCCGGCCGCTGCGGTCGGCCATGACCAGGAGCATCACCCGGCGGGGCCGCCCATGGTCCAGGAGGGCGTCCAGGGCGGCCCGGACCGTGCGGCCTGTGTAGAGCACGTCGTCCACCAGCACCACGGTCCGTTCCTTCAGGGTGAAGGGGATCTCCGTGGGGCGGACGATGGGGCTGCCCACCATCTCGGTGAGGTCGTCCCGGTAGAGGGTGATGTCCAGGGCCCCCACGGGCACCTGGGCGCCGGTGGTGGTCCGGAGAAGGGTGGCCAGGCGCTCGGCCAGGGGCAGGCCCCGGGACCGGATGCCCAGCAGGACGACTTCCTCCTCCGGGCGCAGCCGGGCCACCAGGTCGGCGGCCAGGCGCCGGAGGGCGGCGTCCATCTGGCCGGGGTCCATGGGGCAGGGGCCTTGGGCTTCGGGCATGGAACCTCCGGGGTGCGCCCCCGCGGGGCGCGCGCACGGATTTCAGTCTAGCCGAGGCCACCCCTAGGGTCTGTTTTCAAAGTGGATGCGCGGCCACACCCCACTTTGAAAACAGACCCCCGGCCCGGGGGGCCGGGGTCCGGCTTTTGCAGGATTCAAGTCCGGGCCCCCCCCCTCCGATGGCCAGGATTGAGGACGTTCGCAATGAGTCAAGAACGGCGCCAGTACCAAAGGATCCCCCTGGAGGCTGCCCTGAGCTTCCAGGAACTCAGCTTCCACAAGGGCGATGCCCCTGCCACGAGCAGCTACCGGGACGTGTCCATTGGTGGTCTGCTGGTGGAGTCCCCCCGGGCCTATCCTCTGGGAACCCTGCTCAAGCTGGAGATCCGGGTGCCCGGCTGGGGCCGCTTCCAGAACCATTTCGGCCCCACCCAGGAGGCCGATGTCCGTCCCCTGGTCGCGCTTGGCCAGGTCGTCCGCATCGAACAGTTGGACGAGGGCGGCTACGAACTGGGGGTCAAGTTCCAGAATGTCTACCCCGATGACCTTGAAGCCCTCGTGAAGTTCGTGGAGGCCTCCGCGCCCCCGTCTGCCCTCTGACCCCGATTTACCCCTTCCAGGAGGCCCCCGTGAAGATCCTCATCGTGGATGATTCCTCGACGATGCGGCGCATCATCATCAACACCCTGTCCCGCATCGGCTACGCCGACGTGGTCGAGGGTGAGAATGGCAAGGCCGGGCTGGAAAAGCTCGGCCAGGGCGGTGTGGAGATGATCATCACCGACTGGAACATGCCTGAGATGGATGGCCTCGAGTTCGTGAAGACCGTGCGTGGCCAGAACCCGGCCATCCCGATCCTCATGGTGACCACCAACGCCGCCAAGGAGGACATCGTCGAGGCCCTCCAGGCCGGCGTGAACAACTACGTGGTGAAGCCGTTCACCCCGGAGACCCTCAAGGAAAAGATCGAATCCCTCCTGGGGTAGGGAGCAGGCCATGGACCAGTCCGAAATCGACGCCCTCCTCGCCGGAGGCGGCAAGCCCTCCAAGAAGGCCAAGGCGGCCGCCAAGGCCCCTGCGCCCGCTCCCGCCGCGCCAGCTCCAGTCGCGCCGGCTCCCGCCCCCAGGGTGGAGGCCGGTCCCAACAAGGACGGCGCTGGTCATGTCATCTCCGAGCTGGACACCGTCACGGCCGTCACGGAGCGGGAGTCCAACAAGGTCATGGACCAGCTGGACCAGATCAGCCAGCTGGTATCCCGCCAGCAGCAGCTGATCACGGGCATCATGCAGCATGAAGGGGCCCAGTCCCCGGGCGTCCAGCAGGCCATCCACGAGGTCATGAGCGCGGGCAAGGAGATCCAGGACAAGGTCTTCGAGGCCATGGACCTGATGCAGTTCCAGGACATCACCCGCCAGAAGCTGGAGCGCATCGTCCACCACCTGCGCCAGATCCACGACTACATCGTGGAACTGCTGGGCACGGGGCTGAAGGGGGAGTCCGAGCGGCCTTCCATCAGCCACACCATCGCCCAGACAGGCACCACCCCCGACGAGAACAAGGCCCACGCCGACTCCGTGGTGGAGGCCTTCAAGTCCCAGAAGAAAGGGTGATTCATGGCCGTCGAGAGCACCCAGGCCCTTCTCGCCAGTGAACTGGTCCCCTCGGGCCAGTTGGTGACGTTCACCCTGGACGGCGTGGAGTTCGGTCTGGACATCGACCGGGTGCAGGAGATCACCCACCGGTCCGATGTCACCCCGGTGCCCGGCAGCCCGAGCTTCATCCTGGGGGTCATCAACCTCCGGGGCATGATCATCCCCGTCATCGACAGCCGGGCCCGGTTCCACCTGGCGCCCCAGGAGCCCACGTCCAAGACCCGCATCATCGTGCTTCGCCTGGCCAGTGGCCCCACGGGGCTCCAGGTGGATTCCGTGGCCGAGGTCGTGCGGCTGGAGGACCACAGCCTCCGGGAAACCCCCCCCCTGGTGGCCGGGATCCGCGCCGAGTACCTGGCCGGCATGGTCACGGTGGGGAAGCGGCTCATCACCCTCATCCACCTGGAAAAGCTGCTGGATAGCTCGGAATTGAGCCGCCGCGCCGAATTCGAGGACCTCAGCATGGTCGGCACCCTCGCCGGGGGCGCCGAGGGCTATGAAGAAGAGGCCGAGGAGGATGGCCGGCCCTTCGTGACCTTCCGTCTTGGCGTCGAATCCTTCGGCATCGCCCTCCAGCAGGTGGAGGAGATCGTCGAGCTGCCCATGGTCACCAAGGTGCCGGACGCCCCGGACTACGTCCTGGGGGTCATCTGCCTGCGGGACCAGGTCATGCCGCTG
Organism: Geothrix sp.; assembly: GCA_036504495.1. Classification (GTDB taxonomy): domain Bacteria; phylum Acidobacteriota; class Holophagae; order Holophagales; family Holophagaceae; genus Geothrix. The sequence goes on along the minus strand of DASXVC010000070.1, from coordinate 4,013 downwards.
ATCGACCTGTCCGAGATCCTGTCCATCGAGCAGGGGGATGCCGAGCGCAAGCGCGAGATGGTGGTGCTGCTCTCCTTCGGCACGGCGCGGATCGGCGTGGTGGTGGACGAGATCCAGGAGATCCTGCGCGTCCAGGACGAGCAGGTCCTCCCGCCGCCCCAGACTCTTTCGGAAGCCGAACGGGAGCACCTGGAGGGCATCCTCCTGCTGCCCGGGCGCATGGTGAGCCTCATCAACGTGCTGAAGATCATCACCGGTGATGATCAGGAGAAGATCGCGGCCATGGGCCAGGGCCTCGGGTTGACCGACGCCCGCGCACAGGAGACCGTGCCCAGCCTGGAACTGGTGGTCTTCCGGCTCGGGCCCGAGAACTACGGCCTGCGGCTGCACGAGGTCCGCGAGATTGTCATGGTGGGCCAGATCACCCCCGTGCCCCGGGCGCCGAAGTTCGTCGATGGCGTGCTGAACCTGCGGGGCGAGGTGATGCCTGTGGTGGATCTCCGCACCCGGTTCGGCCTGGAGCGCGTGGAGGCCACCTCCATCTCCCGGATCCTCATCACGAGCATCGGCGGGGTGTTCACCGGTCTGGTGGTGGATGCCGTGGACGAAGTCCGCCCGGTCGAACTGAACCGGTTCGGGCCTCCGCCGTCTGTCACCGCCGTGGGCGCCAACCGCTACATCGAAAAAGTGGCCCGCCTGGACAGCAGCATGATTTTCCTTCTGGAGCTGCAGCAGCTCCTGACGGATGCCGAGACGGGGCAGCTCCAGAACCTCCAGGGGCGCAAGGCCGCGGACCACAGGACAGGTGAGCCATGAGCGACTTTGCCCTCGACGATCCCAGCTTCTACGAGGATTTCCTCGTTGAAGCCCAGGAGCACTTCGAGCAGATCGAAACGAACTTCCTGGCCCTCGAGGAGGCCCCGGGGGACCTGGACCTGCTGAACGCCATCTTCCGGAGCATCCACACCATCAAGGGCGCCGCCGGGTTCCTCGGCCTCCAGAAGGTCCAGGCCCTGGCCCACGTGGGCGAGAGCGTCCTGGACGATCTGCGCAAGTCCCGCATGGAGCTCAGCGACCGGGTCATGGAGCTGCTCTTCGAAACCGTGGACATGCTCAAGGTCCTGGTGGACGACGTGCGCGTCCAGGTCCGGAAGCAGGGCGAGGCGGAGGATCCGGATCCCGCTGAGCTGATCCGCAACCTCGAGGTGCTGCGCAACAGCGGCGGGGCCAAGGCCGCCCAGGCGGTCCATGTGTCCGGTGGGGAGCTGCATCTTCCAGCCCCCTTGAAGGGCCTGGATCCCGCTGGCCACAAGGCTGCCGAGGCCGCGCTGGCCGAAGGCAAGTCCGTGGTGGGCATCCATGTCGAGCTGGACAGCGCCATCTTCGGCACAGCCTTCAACCCGTTCTCGCTCTTCCAGATGGTGGACCTGGTGGGCCGCCTGCTCTACCGGCAGCTGATCCCCCGCGAGCCGCTGGTGGACCTCGACAGCTTCGATCCCCGGACCTTCCACCTGGACCTGGTGATGATCGTCGAGGCCGCCGAGCCCATGGAGGAGGTCCGCAAGGTCTTCGGCGCCGTCTCCAACGCGGCCATCAGCCTGTTCCCCCTGGCCCTGGGCGCGGCCCTGGAGGAAGCCTCCGCCACCCCCGCCGTGGACGACCGCCGCAAGACGGGCCGCCGCGCCGCGGACGACAAGGGCTCCTCGGACACCATCCGGGTGAGCCAGGCCAAGCTCGAGCAGTTCATGAACATCGTGGCGGAGCTGATCATCAGCAAGACCATGATCAGCCACCTCGTCGAGCGCCTCGTTCCGCAGGTGAGCGGCCATCCGGCGGCCGGCGTGGCAAAGGAACTGGCCCACGCCTCCGTGTACCTCGACCACGTGAGCAAGGAGATCCAGGCCTCGGTGCTGGGCATCCGCATGGTCCCGGTGAAGACCGTCTTCACCAAGTTCCCGCGCATGCTCCGGGACCTGGCCAAGGCCAGCGGCAAGAAAATCGACCTCCAGATGACCGGCGAGGACACCGAAATCGACAAGAGCATCATCGAGGAGCTCAGCGACCCGATGATCCACCTCATCCGCAACAGTGCGGACCACGGCATCGAATCCCCGGAAGCCCGCGTCAAGTCCGGCAAGTCCGAGGTGGGCACCGTGATCCTGCGGGCGCGCCACGAGGGCGACAGCGTGATCGTGGAGATCGAGGACGACGGCAAGGGCATCGACCCCGCCGTCATCCGCGCCAAGGCTGTGGAAAAGGGCCTGCTCTCCCAGGACCGCGTGGACGCCATGCCGGATGAGGAGGTCATCGAGCTCATCTTCCTGCCGGGGTTCAGCACCGCCGCGAAGGTGACGGACATCTCCGGGCGGGGCGTGGGCATGGATGTGGTCCGGTCCAATGTCCGCAAGCTCAACGGCCGCGTGGGCGTGCGTTCCACGGTGGGCAAGGGCTCCATCTTCACCATCCGGCTGCCCCTCACCCTGGCCATCATCGACGCGCTGCTCGTGACGAGCGGGGGCCAGGTCTTCGCCCTGCCCGGAACTTCCGTGGAGGAGACGCTGATCGTGCCGCCGGAGAGCGTGTCGCACCTCACCAGCCGCCGGGCCATCGACCTGCGCGGCGAGGTGCTGGGCGTCTCCCGGCTCAGGCACCTGCTCCGCTCCGAGGGGGCGGCGGAGGTCTCCGAAGAGAACGGTCTTTCCGTGGTAGTGGTCAGCGCGGCGGGACGGCGCATGGGCATCATCGTCGACAGCTTTGTGCGCCGCCAGGAGGTGGTGATCAAGCCCCTGGCCCCCTACCTCGCCAGCCTGCCCGGCATCAGCGGCGCCTCCATCATGGGCGACGGCGGCGTGGTGCTGATCCTCGATCCCGCCGAACTGCTGCAGCTCGCCGTCCAGGAGGCCGTGTGAGTCTTGGCGCCGTTCCCGCGCCCCAGGCCCGTGCCGGGGGCATGGAAGCTGCTCAGCGGCGGTTCATGACCTTTTTCCTGGACAGCCGCCCCTACGGGCTGCCCCTGCAGCATGTGGCCGAGATCTGCCCCTATCGGGAGCTGAACAAGCTCCCGCACATGCCCAAGGCGGTGGAGGGCATCCTGGATCTCCGCGGGCGGGTGATCCCCGTGGTGAACCTGCGTCTGCGCATGTCCCTTCCCCCCCTGGATGCCTCCAAGACCGGCACGATCCTGGTGCTGGACCTGGCTGGACAACCGACCGGCCTGCTGGTGGACGCCGTGGATGCCGTCGTGAGCATCCCCGAAGAGGATCTGGTACCCGCCAGCCCGCTGCTGGCCGGGTTGGAAGGGGCCTGGGTGGAGGGCTTCATCGTCCAGGGCGAGCGGGTGGTCACCTTGCTGGACGCGGCCCTGGTGGCCTCCCAGGGGATGGGCCGGGTCCAGGGGCGCGAGATCCTGGCTGCCCGGGACCTGGAGGAGCGCCTGGACGAGAGCCTGCGCCGGCTCATCGACATGGCCCCGTCCAAGGACCGGACCAAGCAGCAGGTCCTTCCCCAGATCGAGGCCTCCATCTCCTACACCGAACAGGAAATGGCCAAGGTCCTGGATCGCGTGGAGGCGATGCTGGCTGGCACGGACAAGATCTTCCAGGGTCTCGGCTACCTCAAGCAGGAGGCTGGGATCGGCAAACTGAAGGGCCAGGAGCAGGACATCGCGGACCTCGACCGCCTGAACCAGGAACTGCAGGACCACGTGTTCATGCTCATCCAGCAGGTCCAGTTCCAGGACATCGCCCGCCAGAAGCTCGAGCGCGTCATGGCGCACCTCAAGAGCATGCAGGGCGCCATCGCAGGAAAGTTCCGCACCGGGCCGAACGCGGAATAGGCGCCAAGCGCCCTCGCCGCCCTGGAGCCGCGCCGCTGCTCCGGGCACAATAGGGGTTTGGCCCTGGAGTCCCCGTGAGCAGCCAGCCCTTCACCGAAGTCCGATTCCTCGCCGGCCAGGTCGGCGAGACCGTCCGGCTGCGGGGCTGGGTCCGCAATGCCCGCACCAGCAAGACCCG
>DASXVC010000069.1:0-59637 GCA_036504495.1 Geothrix sp. | reverse complement strand
TTCCCTGTTCAACCCGGCCGACCGCGATGCCCTGGCCCGGCGGTTCGCGGAATTGGAGCCGGGCGCCCAGCGCCAGTGGGGGAAGATGGATTCCGCCCAGATGATGAAGCACTGCTCCATCGCCCTGGGCGACCTCCTGGGTGACCGCCCGGTGAAGCAGCTCTTCCTCGGGAAGCTGATCACGCCCTTCATCCGGGGGCACATCTTCGGGGACAAGCCCTTCCGCCGCAACTCCCCCACCGATCCCATCTACGTGGTGTCCGTCCCCCAGCACTTCGAGACCGAGCGCACCCGGCTGGCCACGCTCATCGACCGCGTCGTCCAGCGCGGTGCCGCGAAGACCGATGGCAGCATGCACCCCTTTTTCGGGCGGCTCAGCGGCGACCAGTGGGGGCGGCTGATCTACAAGCACTTCGACCATCATCTGAGGCAGTTCGGCGTGTGAGCTTTTCCTATCTCCAAAACAAAGCCCGGCTTCAGCCGGGCTTTGTTTTGGAGCGGAGAACGGCGCCTAGTTGGAACCAATCCCCATTGCCTTCGCGGCCTTGGTTAGTTCGGGAACCACCTCGAACAGATCCCCGACGATGCCATAGTTCGCCAGCTTGAAGATCGGCGCTTCGGGATCCTTGTTGATGGCGACGATGAACTTCGAGCCGCTCATGCCGGCGATGTGCTGGATGGCGCCGCTGATGCCGCAGGCGATGTAGAGGGTGGGGCTCACGACCTTGCCGGTCTGGCCCACCTGCATGCTGTGGGGCAGGCCCCAGCCCGCGTCCACGGCGGCCCGGGAGGCGCCCACCACGCCGCCGATGGCATCGGCCAGCTCTTCGAGGATCTTGAAGTTGGCGCCGTCCTTCATGCCGCGGCCACCGCTCACGATGACGTTCGCTTCGCTGAGGTCCACCTTGCCGCTGGCCTTGGCGAGGATCTCCTTCACGATCGATTTGAAGTCCCCGGCGGGGGCTGGCAGGGCTTCCGCGGCGCCGGCGCCGGTCTTCTCGGCGGCGGGGAACACATTGGGACGGGTGGTGGCGACCTGGACCGCGCTGGTGAAGCTGGTGGTGGCGAAAGCCTTGCCGGCGTAGACCGGGCGCACGGCCTGGAGCTTGCCGTCCACCATGGAGAGGCCGGTGACGTCGGAGGCATAGCCGGCGCCCAGGCGTGCGGCGGCGCGGGGGGCCACGTCCTTGCCCACGGCGGTGGCGGCCGCCAGCAGCACCGTGGCGCCCTTGGCCTTCACGGCATCCGCGAGGACGGCGGCGAAGGCATCGCTGGAGTAGGAGGCCAGGGCCGGGGATTCAGCGGTGAGGATCGCGTCGGCGCCGTAGGCGGCGGCCCCGGCGGAACCGGCGCAGGAGGCGCCGGCGAAGAGCGCGCCGAGCTTCTTGCCGGAGGCGTCGGCCAGACGGCGGCCCTCGCTGAGAGCCTCCATGCTGGGCTTGCGGATCTGGCCGTCTTTCAATTCACAGAACACGAGAATCATGGATGTCATCCTTTCGAATCGGATCAGTCAGCGGAAGAGGACCGGCTAGAAGACCTTGGCTTCGTCCTTGAGGGCCTGGAGCAGGGCCTGCGCCTGGGCAGCGGCATCACCCTCCAGCTTGCGGCCCGCGGGACGCTCGGGGGGCAGCGCCAGGGCGCTGACCTGGGCACCGGCCGTGACGGCTGCGGCATCCAGTTCCTCGATGGTCTTCTTCTTGGCGGCCATGATGCCCTTGAGGCTGGCGTAGCGGGGCTCGTTGAGGCCCTTCTGGGCGGTGATGACCGCGGGCAGGGCGCCCTCGACGATCTCGGAGCCGCCTTCGATCTCGCGCTCGGCCTTGAAGGTGCCTTCGCCGAGCTCCAGCTTCACGATGACGTTGGCCTGGGCCACGCCGAGCAGCTCCGCCAGCATGGGACCCATCGCGGCGTTATCCCCGCCGAGACCCTTGTTGCCGCAGAGGATCAGGTCGAACCCCTTGTCCTTCGCGTAGGCGGCGATCATCTGCGCCACGGCGAAGGCATCGCCCTGGCCGTCGCCCTTCAGCAGGACCGCGGTGTCGGCACCCAGGGCCAGCGCGTTCTTCAGCACGTCCTTGACGGAATCGCCGCCCACGGAAAGGGCCGTCACTTCGGCGCCCTTGCCTTCCTTGATGCGGATGGCCTCTTCCAGCGCGTACTCGTCGTAGGGGCTGGTGATCCACTTCACATCCGCGGGATCGAGCGAGCGGCCGTCGGCTGCGACCTTGATCTTGGATTCGGTGTCGGGAACCTGTTTGAGGGCGACGAGGATCTTCATGGGCGCTCCCTGATGCGTCGTGGACAGGCCGGCGGAAACCGGCGCAAAGGTGGATTCTATCGCGGGCTTGCCTTCCACCCTACTGGGCTTTGACGATCTTTGTGCCCGGAATCACCGACCTGTCTTCCGGTAGGTTGCGTTTGTCTCAGAGTCAGGGTCTGCCGGGCTTCCGGTATGGTGGTCAGATCATGCGCGACGCCACCCCCATCTTCGCTGATGCCCTCGTCTTCACCGGCGGCGGGACGGGCGGGCACTTCTTCCCGGCCCTGGCCCTGGCCGAGGGCGCCCGTGCCCGGTGGTCTGACCGTCAGATCGCGTTCGTCGGCGCCCAGCGCGGCATCGAGGCCCGGGAGCTCCCGGCCAGTGCCTGGCCCCATCTGCTGCTCGACGTGGAGGGGTTCCTGGGCCGATCGCCCCTGCGCGCCGCGAAGTCCGCCTGGAAGCTCTGGCGCGCCACGGTCCACCTGAAGGCCCTGTGGCGCCGCCACCGCCCCTGGGCGGTCATCGGCACCGGCGGCTATGGCGCCGCCCCGGCGCTACTGGCGGCGCGGGCTCTGGGCATCCCGTTCTTCCTGCACGAAAGCAACGCCGCGCCTGGGGCCCTGGTGAAGCTGCTCGCGCCGAAGGCCCAGCGGGTCTGGTGCGGCTTGGAGGCGGTGGGTCCGCTGCTGCCCAGGGCTGATTGCCGGGTGGTGGGCACCCCGGTGCGCGATGTGTTTCTCCGCGATTTCCGGCCCGCTCAGCTGCTGGCGCCGCCGTTCAGGCTGCTGGTGCTGGGGGGGAGCGGCGGTGCCCGGGCCCTTAACGAGGTGCTGCTGGAGACTGGGCCCGCGCTGCTGGAAGGGCTGCCGGACTGGGAGATCCTCCATCAGGCCGGACCTGCGGAGGTGGAGCGGCTCAAGGACCGCCTCCGCCATCCGCGCCATGCCCTGGTCCCCTTCATCGCGCGCATGGACGAGGCCATGGAATCCGCCAGCCTCGTCCTGAGCCGGTCGGGGGCCAGCACCTGCGCCGAGCTGAAGGCCGCGGGCCGGGGGGCGATCCTGGTGCCCCTGCCCACGAGCGCCAACGGCCACCAGCGCATGAACGCCCTTGCCCTGGCCGGGGAAGGGCGGGCGGTCGTCGTCGAGCAGGGAGTGGATTTCTCCCGTCGCCTCCAGGCGGCTCTCCGCCCGCTCATGGCGGATGGTGAGGCCCGGCGGTGCCTCTCAGCCCCGCCAGAACCCAACCGGGCCGTGGCGCTTTGCCTGGACGATCTGGCGGATTACTTCGGCGCCCGGGGCTCGGCCAGCCAGGCGACCACGACCGAGATGAAGTAGAGGCCCAGCAGGACGATGCTGAAGAAGATGGTCGTCACGACCACGTCGCCGGGGGTGAAGAAGGCGCTGAAGATCAGGATGGCCATGGTGGCGTGGCGCCAGTATTTCAGCATCAGCTTCGCGGTCACGATCCGGAACTTCGCCAGGAAGAAGAACAGGACCGGCAGCTCGAACATCACGCCCGTGATCAGCGTGGTGGAGATGAAGAGGTCCAGGTAATCCGAGACATGGAGGTTGGCGCGCAACCCCGCCGCGGCGGCCTCCTGGAACAGGATGTCGCCCAGGAACTTGAAAGCCTGGAAATAAGCAAAGGTCGAGCCCGCCAGGAAGCAGCCTGAAGTCACCACCACGAAGGGGATGACCAGGCGCCGTTCCTTGGGCAGGAGGCCGGGCCGGATGAAGGCCCACAGCTGGTAGAAGAGCAGGGGTGCGGCGGCGAAGGCGGCGGCCCAGAGGGACAGCCGCATCATGCTGAAGAAGGGCTCGGTGAGATCCGTGAACGCGAAGGGCTGGAGGTCGGAGATGGCCTTCCCGGTCTGCCGCGACATGGCCTCCAGGAACGGTTTCTGGGCCCAGGTCCAGAGCTTGAACCGGTAGGCGTACGTGACCGCGAAACACACGGCGACGATGAGGAGAGAACGCACGATGCGGACCCGCAGCTCCTGCAGGTGCTCCCAGAAGCTCATCTTGTCGGGCGGCGTGGCCGGAAGCGCCATGGTCCTCTAGGGGAGAAAGAGGCCGGCCTCCCGTGGGAGGCCGGCCGATGTGAGGGCCTACGAGCCTATTTCTTGTCCTTGTCGGCGGGAGGAGCGGCGACGTCTTCCTTCACGGAATCCGTCAGCTCGCGGCTGGCCTTCTTGAACTCCTGGATGCCCTTGCCCAGGCTCTTGCCCAGCTCCGGCAGGCGCGAAGGACCGAAGAAGATCAGCAGCGCGATGCCGATCAGCAGGATTTCCATCATTCCGAGGTTGCCCATGGGTGCTCCGGGTGCGGGTGGTGCGGGTTCAGGGTTTCAGATCCGCCAGCGACACGCCGCTGGGCAGGTCCAGTTCCATTCTAAGCAGGGCCTGTCCGTGGGTCTTGCCCTGGGCATCGGTTTTCACGCTCTCACTGCCGCCCCCACCCAGGGAGTCATGCAGGATGAAGTTGATGGCCTTTAGGTTAGGTACTTCAAAACGTTCAACACTACCTTTGCATATGGTTGAAAAGTGATGTTTGACACGCTCCGCCGTCACCTCCTGTTGCAGCAGGCGGAACCCTGCATCGGTGTAGGCGATCAGGCCCACATTGGACCCGTCGCCCTTGTCACCGCTGCGGGCGTGGGCGATGTCTTCGAGCCGGATGCGGGTCATTGGGCCTCCACGGCGCGGCGGCCCAGGGAGTGGTAGGTCCAACCCTTGGCCTCCATGGCCTCGGGGCGGAAGAGGTTGCGGCCGTCGAAGATGCGGCGGGCCTTCAGGGCCTTGGCGACGGCCTCGAGGTCGGCCCCGCGGTACTGGGCCCATTCCGTGGCGATGAGGAGCGCGTCGGCCCCCTCGCAAGCGGCCAGCGGCGATTCCGCGTAGCGCACCTTGTCGCCGATCTTGGCCTTCACCGCCTCCATGGCGGCGAAGTCGTGGACCACGACTTCCGCGCCCAGGTTCACCAGGCCCTCGATGAGTTCCAGAGCCATGCTCTCCCGGATGTCATCGGTGTCGGCCTTGAAGGCGAGCCCCCAGAGGGCGAAACGGCGGCCCTGGAGCGGGGCGGGGACACCGGCCTTCACGCCGAAGTGGGCCTTCACCTTGCGCAGGATCACCTGCTTCTGGTGGCGGTTTGCCTCCACGGTGGCCGTGAGGGTCATCATGGGCTGCCCGTATTCCCGGCCCACCTTGAGCAGGGCCTGGAGGTCCTTGGGGAAGCAGGAGCCGCCGAAGCCGGGGCCGGGATTGAGGAAGGCCGGCCCGATGCGGTGGTCCGCGCCGATGGCCACCTTCACATGGTCCACGTCGGCGCCCACGGACTCAGCCAGGTTGGCGATCTCGTTGATGAAGCTGATGCGCAGGGCCAGCATGGCGTTGGCGGCGTACTTGGTGAGCTCGGCGCTGGGCGGGTCCATGCGGAACCACTTGCCGCCGCTGCGGTCCAGGAAAGACTGGTAGAGGCCCTTCATGACAGCCTCGGCATGGTCTGAGCGGCAGCCCACCACCACACGGTCGGGCTCCAGGAAGTCGCCGATGGCGGAACCCTCCCGGAGGAATTCGGGGTTGCTCACCACTTCAAACGGGCGGTCGGTATGGGCCGCGATCTCGGCATGGACCCGGGCCGCCGTGCCCACGGGCACGGTGCTCTTGTCCACCACGATGAGGGGCTTGGCATCCTTGGCGCGCAGGGCCATGGCCCCGCCGATCTGACCCGCCACGGCCAGCACGTACTTCATGTCGGCGCTGCCGTCCTCGCTCTGGGGGGTGCCCACGCAGATGAAGGCGGCGTCCGCCTCGGCGATGCCGGCCTTGAGGTCGGTGGTGAAGCGCAGGGCACCGGAGGCCAGGTGCTTCGTGAGCAGCTCGTCCAGGCCGGGCTCGAAGATGGGGGATTCGCCCCGGGCCAGGGTGGCGACCTTAGCGGCATCCACATCCACGCCGAGGATGCGGTGGCCCGCCTCAGCGAAGCAGGCAGCAGCCACCAGTCCCACGTAACCTGACCCAATGACCAGCACCTGCATGGCGTCCTCGCGCAAAGGCGTCAGTGTAGCGCCTTCCGCGCTTGCTATCATTCCTTGAACGGAGGCAGCATGGCGATCCTGGTGGCACCCACGGGCAACGAGGTCAACCTGCTGGAGGTGATGCTCCACGCCGGCCCTGTCTCCAAGTCGGTGCTGGTGATCCTGGCCACGTTCTCGCTCCTGAGCTGGGTCGTGATCATCCGGAAGGCGCTGCTCTACCGCCGGAGCCGCGAGGTGTCCGAGCGTTTCCGGGGCGCCTTCAAGCGGGCCACGGATTGGCGCGAGTTCAAGCAGCAGGTGGAGCGATTCGCCCTGAGCCCCCTGGTGGGCCTTTTCGTGGCGGGCTATGGCGAAGTCACCTACCAGCTGCGCCAGGTGGGGCCCGACGGCCGCCCCCAGCTCCGCAGCATGGAAGCCGTGGAGCGCAGCCTCCAGCGGGCCAGCGTGGTGGAGATGGGGCGCCTGGAACGGTCGCTGGGTGGCCTGGCCACAGTGGCGGCGGTGAGCCCCTTCATCGGGCTCTTCGGCACCGTCTGGGGCATCATCGACGCCTTCCGGGGCATCGGGGCCACGGGCAACGCCAACCTCGCCACGGTGGCACCGGGCATCTCCGAGGCCCTGGTGGCCACGGCCATCGGCCTGGTGGCGGCCATCCCCGCGCTCATGGCCTACAACTTCTTCCAGGGCCAGCTGAAGCAGTTCCAGACGGAATTGGATGATTTCTCACTGGAGTTCATCAGCCTCTCCGAGCGGAACTTCACCTGACCAGCCTCCGGCTCCCCCTCTCCCTGGACTGGGAGGACTGGTTCCAGCTCTGCTGCCCACCCTATGACCAGCCTGAGGCTCTGGACCGCTTCGAGTGTCGGCTGCCGCTGGCCACGGAACGGTCGCTGGCCTTCTGCGCGGAACTCGGCGCCACCGCCACCTGGTTCTGCCTGGGGGATCAGGCCCAGCGCCATCCGGCCCTGCTGCGGCGCATCGCCGCGGAGGGCCACGCCATCGGCCTGCACGGGCTGACGCACCGCCGGGCCTTCGAGATGGACCGGGCCACCTGGCGGGCCTCCGTCCGCGACGGCAAGGCGCTCCTGGAGGACCTCACCGGCAGCCCCGTCCTGGGCTACCGCGCCCCGGAGTGGAGCCTGCGCGGGCCCGCCGCCGATTGGTGGCAGGAGCTTCCCGGGCTGGGCTTCCGGTACGATTCCAGCCGCGTGCCCCTCGCCGTCATTGGGAACCCACACTGGCCGCGCCGCCCCCACCGCCTGATGGAGGGCCTGTGGGAACTGCCGCCCCCCGTGCTGTGGTCGGGGCCGCCCCGGTCGCCGCTCTGGGGCTGGGGGCTGCGGGTGCTGCCGTTCAGCATCATCCGCCGGGCCCTGGAGTCCCTGGCGATGGAAGATGCGGGCACACCGCTGGTGCTCCACCCCTGGGAGCTGGATGAAGGGCAGCCGGACCTGCCCGGGGCCTCCTTCGGCCACCGTTTCGCCCACAGTGCCGGCCTGCGGGGCCACGGGGGCCACCTGCGGGACCTCTTCGCGGGCTTCCGTCTCGTCAGCCTCGACGCCTGGGTGGAAGGCCGATGACGGGTGCCCCGATCGTTCTGCTGGCGCCTTCGGAGGACAAGGCCGGCGGCGGTGTCCTCGGCCGGGTTCCGGAGACCTCCGCCCAGCGCTGGGTGCGGGAACGGCTGGTGGCCCTGGCGAAGACCGGATCGGCGGAGGCCCTGAAGAAGGCCTTCGATGTGAAGGATCTGGCCCTGGCCAAGGCCCGGGCTGAAGCCCTTGCCTTGGCGCGGCCCGTGCCGCTGCTGCCGGCGCTGTCGCGCTATACGGGCGTGGCCTTCCAGGCTCTGGATGCGGTCTCGTTGCCGCCAGAGGCCTGGGCCCAGGTCTTCATCCTGTCCAACCTGCGGGGCCTGGTGCGCGGCGACGAGCCCGTGCCGCCGTACAAGCTCAAGCTGGGCGCCATCCCGGGGTTGAAGGCTCATTGGCGGATGGCGCTGCCGGAGCAACTGGAGACCCTGCCGGAGGGCCCCGTGTGGGAGCTGCTGCCGGGGGATTGTGCGGACCTGCTCAAGGGCTGGGCGCGGCCCCGGCACACCGTGGACATCCTCGATGCCCGCGGGAAGGCCATCAGCCACTTTTCGAAGAAATACCGGGGTCTGGTGGCCCGCTGGATCCTGCTCCATCAGCAGGGCGATCCGCGGAAGGTGCTGAGGGCCCGGATTCCCGGCTGCCAGTGGGCCGGGGTGGACGAGAATGACCGGGGCGGCCTGGCCCTCCGGCTGCGGGTGGAACCATGAGCGACGACTGCAACCGCACCCCCTTCTGGCAGCGCCAGCCCCAGCTTCCGCTGGAGATCCAGCGGTTCCTCCAGGCCCGTCTGGAGGCCGCCCTGGGCGATCCGGAAGCCCGCCAGGCCCTGGTCTGGCCCACGATCCTCGGGGCGCCAACGCTGCGGAAGGCCCACCCGGAAGGTATCCCCGAGGCGGAGCTGCTGAACCATGCGGCCCGCATGCTGAGCGCCCTGGGCCATCATGATCCTTCCGCGGCCTGGAAGGCCCACCTTGCTGCCTGGCCGGATGCGGCGGAAGCAGGCGCCACGGGCTGGCGGCCGGCCGCAGCCTGGGGTGCGTGGGGACCACTTGTGAGCCTGCGCTGCGGGTGGCAGCTGGCGGCGCTCACGCCGCTGCCCCTGGGGGCGCGCTACCCGTTGGCTTGCGGGGTGTCCCTCTCCAACCACGGCCTCTACCACGAGTGCCACGACGCCCTGGAATCCCTCTGGGACGCCGCCGAGGGCGATCTGAAGGGGCAGCTCCAAGGCCTCATCCTCCTGGCGGGCGGCTACCACCACCTTCAGCAGCACAACCGGCGGGGCATGGTCGCCCTGTGGGAGGAGGCGCTGGGCCGCCTGGAGCCTTGCGGTGGTTGCATCGCGACGCCCTGGGGCGAGGTGCGGGCGCAGGCGGCGCTGGACCTGACGGCACGGCGGCTGGACCATGTAAGGCGTGTGACGGTCGCGGCGGATGATGATGCGGTGTTTGGGCCCTTGTGGGCCCTGGATCGCCCCACCTGGGAGCTGGCATGAACGAGGTAGCCGATCTGCTGGTGCTGGGCGCGGGGATCGCCGGCTGCTCAGCGGCCCTGCACGCGGCCGACCTTGGCGCCTCGGTGGTGCTGGTGGCCAAGGACGAACTGGGCGGCAGCAACACCGCCTGGGCCCAGGGCGGCATCATCGGCCTCGCGCCACCGGAGGAGGGCGACTCTCCGGATCTGCTGGCTTCTGACATCGAGGCGGCAGGCGCGGGCCTGTGCCGGTCCGAGGCTGTCCGCCAGCTGGCGGAGGAGGGGCCGAGGCTCTGCCGGAGCTTCCTCTGGGAGCGGCTGGGCGTGCCCTTTGACCTGGGGGCCAACGGGACGCCGGATCCCACCGCTGAGGCGGCCCACAGCGCCCGGCGCATCTACCACGCCAAGGACGCCACGGGCCTGGCCATCCAGACGGCCCTCAGCGAGGCCGTGAGGAAGCACCCGAACATCCAGGTGCGGGAGCGCCTCTGCCTGGTGGACCTCATCACCAGCCCCCACCACTGCGTCAGCCCGGTGCGGGTCTACGAGCCCATCCGCGTCCACGGAGCCTACCTCTACGATTCCGCCCAGGGCGCGGTGGAGGGGCTCCTGGCCCGCCGGACGCTCCTGGCCACCGGCGGCCTCGGCTACCTCTACCTGCACACCACCAATCCCCCCAGCGCCACGGGAGACGGGCTGGCCGCGGCCTACCGGGCCAGCGCCCGCATCGTGAACTGCGAGTACCTCCAGTTCCATCCCACGACCCTCTATGTGCCCGGCAAACCCAGGACCCTGCTGACCGAGGCCCTGCGGGGCGAAGGCGCGCAGCTGCTGAATCGCAAGGGCGAGCGCTTCATGGGGAAGTACGCGCCGGAGCAGATGGAGCTGGCTCCCCGCGATGTGGTGAGCCGGGCCATCTTCCAGGAGATGGCTGCCAGCGGGGAGCCCTGCGCCTACCTGGACCTGGCCCCCGTGGCTGCGAAGCTGGACCTTGACGAGCATTTCCCCACGGTCATGGCGGCCTGCCGCGCCGAGGGCATCGATCCCAATCGCCATCCCATCCCGGTGGTGCCCGCCGCCCACTACTTCTGCGGCGGCGTGCTGGTGGACCTGGAGGGCCGCACCAGCCTGCCGGGGCTCTTCGCCGCCGGGGAAGTGGCCTGCACCGGGCTCCACGGCGCCAACCGCCTCGCCTCCACCAGCCTGCTGGAGGGCCTGGTCTGGGGCTTCCACAGCGCCGCTGCCGCCGTGCGGGAGCTGCGGGAAACGGTGGATCCGGATCCCGGCGATCTGGCCTCCTGGCGCATGCCGGAGGGGCCCGAGGATACGGATCCCCTGCTCATCGACCAGGACTGGGGCCTCATCCGCAGCACCCTGTGGAACTACGCGGGCATCGTGCGTACCGGCGCCCGGCTGGAGCGGGCCAAGGCGGACCTGCACTACCTGGCCCACCGCATCGAGCGCTTCTACCACGAGGCTTCCCTCAGCCGGGAGCTGCTGGAGTTGCGCAGCGGCATCCTCTGCGCCCGGTTGATCCTGAACGCCGCCCTCCAGAACCCCGAAAGCCGTGGCTGCCATTACCGGGTGGATTGATCCCGCCACCTTTCCGGAGTGCTCATGCGCCGATCCGTTGCCCTGCTCCTCTCCGTTCCCGCCATCCTCGCGGCCCAGACTGCCGGGCTGGATGATGGGCGCCTCGATCCCGCCTGGTTCGGTCCCGCCGCATCCTTCCAGCCGTCGAAAGCCCTCGGTTTCCAGTGGTTGAAGCCCGGCCTGGACCTCCGGAACCGGGCGATCCAGCTCAAGGCCTGGGAAGCCCCCGCCTGGCTGCTGGGCAGGCGGGCGGAGAAGGACCACAAGTTCCTCCGGCAGGTAGAGGGCTCGCTCCTGACGGGCCTGGACCGGGGGATCCGGCGCGGGCTGAAGGGGAGCCTTCCCGTCGCGTCCACCGGTGGGGACCTCCACCTGCTCGTGCGGGTGGTGGATGCGGTGGGCCAGGCCGATGACTACATGTCCACCGGCTCGGTGGCGCTCTCCTACGACTTCAAGCTGGTGGACGGGGATACGGGTGAGCTGCTCGGGGCCTTCCACAACACCCTCGGGGTTCCCGGGGCCGAATACATCCCAGGCCGGTTCGAACGGTGGTGCGAGGACCTCGGGCGGCTGCTCGCCGCCTCCGCGGTTCCGCCGGCCGCCAAGCCCGGACCGGCTGCCGTCGCACCCCTTCCGCCGCCGCCGGCCTTCGACCTGGAGGGCGCCCTGCGCCGCATCGAAGGCCTCAAGCGCGACGGCCTGCTCAGCGAGGAGGAATACCAGGCCCTGCGGAAGAAGGCGGCCGGGAAGGCCAAGTAGTCGGGCCTAATTATCGGCTTGGCTCAGCCTGGTGCAGGATCTTCAAAACCTCCACGAAGGGCACGAAGGTTGGAAAGACAGGACACGAATGCGGCTCCAGTGCGTCGATGCGGGCAGCCAACCACAAAGGGATGACCCAGGGCGTGATGGGGTCATTCGTGGACTTCCTGCGCCCGTAGGGCGTATTCGTGCCATTCGTGGTGGGCTTTTCAAGTTGAGGCACACCGATAACCAGGCAATCGAACCCCTAAAGGGGCCAGGGACCAGCACCTTCGCGCAGCAGGACGGGTTCCTCGGCACTGAGGTCCACGATGGTGCTGTGGGTTCCGAGGGGCTGGCCGCAGTCCACCACCATGTCCAGGGCGTGGCCAAGCTCCTCTTCGAGCTCCCAGGCGGTGTTCAGCACCGGTTGATCGGGCAGGGCGGCGCTGGTGGTGATGATGGGTTCTCCGAGCAGGGCCACCAGCGCCAGGCAGAAGGGCTGGTCCGGGATGCGGAGCCCCACCACCTGCTTGTTCTGGAGGTAGCGCGGCACCTCCCGGCTGGCAGGCAGCAGCACGGTGTACGGGCCGGGCAGCAGGTGCTTGAGGATGCGGAAGGTGGGCGTATCCAGGTGCCGCGTGTACCGGCAGAGCATCTCCATGTCGGAGCACAGGATCGACATGGGCTTCTTCGGATCCCGGCCCTTGATCTGCTGGATGCGGTCCACGGCCTTCTTGCGCGATGCCAGGCAGCCCAGGCCGAAGAGCGTGTCCGTGGGGTAAGCGATGACGCCATCGCGCTGCAGCAGCTCCGCGATGCGCTCGAGGTGGCGCACCTGGGGCGTGTCGGGATGCAGGGTGAGGATCATGGCATTCCCAGTTCCCGCCACCGGGCCCGGCCTGCGGAGGGGTGGTCCTGGGGCCTTTGGAAGAACCGTTCCGCCAGCGCTGCATCCAGACCAGCGGCCACGCCGCTCCGGCGGGCCTGGAGCGCCAGCAGCGCCACCACCGTGAGGCTGTCGGTGATCTCGCCGCCCAGCACCCGGCGGAGGCAGTCCTGGAACGGCTCGCGGTGGACCAGCAACTCCTCGTCGTCCTCGGCGTGATGGCCGTCCGCGGGCTCAAGGCCCGTGGCCAGAAAGAGGAAGGCCTCCTCCTCCGTCGAGGAATTGCTCGTGTGGAAGAAGCCGAGGGGCTCCCAGACCTGCGCCGCCAGGCCGGCCTCCTCGGCCAGCTCGCGGCGCATGGCCTCGAAGGGGCTCTCCGAGACATCCCCACCCCCCTCGGGGATCTCCCAGGAGTAGGCCTCCAGCGGATAGCGCCACTGGCCCACGAGGACCACCTGGTCGTGCTCATCCAGGGCCAGCACCCCGCAGGCGGTCCGGTGGAAGCCGCACACGGCGTAGCGGCCCTCGGCCCCCTTCCGGTGGCGGAAGCGGTCCTCGCGGATGCGGATCCAGGGCGAATCGTAGATGAAGCGCCGCCCTGTGACCGTGTACGGGTCCGGGTGCTCGGGCCGGGGCAGGGGTTTCAGATCCATCTTCTGAACATAACAAAACGCCCGCTTTCGCGGGCGTTTTGCGAGGTGATGAAGGCCTACCGGCGAAGCCCGAGGCGCTCGATCAGCGTGGCGTAGCGGTCCTTGCTCTTCTTCTTGAGGTAATCAAGAAGGCGGCGGCGCTGGCCGACCATGATCATGAGGCCGCGGCGGCTGTGGTAGTCCTTGCTGTGGACCTTGAAGTGCTCGGTGAGGTCGTTGATGCGCTTGGTGAGGATCGCAACCTGCACCTCAGGCGAACCCGTGTCCGACTCGTGCTGCTTGTAGTCGTCGATGATGATCTTCTTCTGTTCAACATTGAGGGCCATGGTGGCTCCTTTTCGGGGGATCGCCCGTCACCCGTCCCTCAGTCCCGTACCGAAGGTGGGTCGAATCTGGAGAAGGCCAGATGCCTTTGCTTTTCAACGACCATTTTTTTGCCGGCAGCGCCGGCGAAAAATGGTGCGGATAGAGGGACTCGAACCCCCACGTCTTGTGAACACTAGTACCTGAAACTAGCGCGTCTACCAATTCCGCCATATCCGCTTGAAAGAACATTTCGAGTCCCGCAGGTCCCCGAAGTGCCGAACTCCAAGGCTAGCGCGGTTCACCGGCGGAGGCAACACCGATTCTCGGGGGGGCCTTCACCACTCGCGATAGGGAATGCCGTTCATGCCCTTGCCCTGGGAGAGGCTGTAGACATCGTAGACATGGCCCCCGCCCCAGCTGGTGCTGTTGGCATCGTCGCTGGAGTTCCGGAGGCCCCACTCGGCCTTGCCCGTGAGGGGGTCCACGGGAATCCGGCGAAGGAAGCGCACCTTGCGGCTGAGGGATCCGGTGGCGGGGACGCCCTCCACCAGGACCTCCAGGCTTTCGGGGTAGAAATTCGCCTCGGCGGGCGGGGCTTTGATCTTCTGCTGCTCTGCCGCCTTCTTGTAGTCGTCGATGGCCAGCCGCATCTCCCGCAGGTCGCGGCGCAGTTCCAGCTCCTGCTGGCGCTTGAGGCCATTGCGGGTCAGGGGTACCACGACGGAGGCGAGGATCAGCAGCACGGTGGCCGTGACCACCAGTTCCAGCAGGGTGAATCCGCCTTGCCGGCTCACTGCACCGTCACGAGGGCGTTGGACCAGCGTCCGGAAATGGGGGCGGCGCCGGCGAGGAACTGCCCGCTCTGGATGAGCACGGGCGCATTGCCGGGGGTGAGGCCCACCAGGTCGAGGGTGGCCAGGAGCCCGCTGTCCACACCGGCGCCGTTGCGCTTGAACGTGAGCTTGAGCGCCCCGTCCTTTCCGGGGAACTGCTCCAGGCTGCCGCCTTCCGTGGTGATGAAGTCGCCGGGTGCCACCGAACCGAGCTTGAGGCCGGGAGGCAGGCGCAGCTCCAGCGTGCCCGAGCTGAGCCCCTTGCCCCCACTGATGGTGAGGCCGATCTGGACCCGCTCACCGGCCTTGATTTCCGAGGCCACAGGGGACATGAAGATCACGAGGTCCGAGGCCGCCGGGGGGCGCTGGTCGTCGACCGGTGCTTCCGGTTTCTTCTCCTGGATGGCATCGGCGGGAGCGGGATTGGCCTGGGTGGCGGGCGCGGCCTGGGCCGGGCCCGTCGGCTGGGCGGGCGAAGGACCGGGGGCCGGCGCGGCGGCGGGCTTGGCCTTGGCGGCGAACTGGCTGGACTGGGCGGCGGCTTCATCGGGATTGAAGGCAGCCATGTCGGCATCGGTGATCACGGGCTTCCGGACCAGCACGGCACGGATGGTGAGGATCACATCGGTCTTGGCCTTGCTGTTGCGGGTGTTGCCCGTCAATCGCCCGAGGAAGGGGATGTCAGCGAGACCCCAGATGCCCTGGAGGCTCTTCTGTTCCTCATCCTTCAGCAGGCCGCCGAAGATGGCCGTTTCGCCATCGCGCAGGCGGGCCGAGGTGATGATCTCCCGCTTCCCGAGGTCGGGGCGGCCTGGCGTGGAACCGGATTTCAGCGTGGTGACGAGGCTGTTGATCTTGAGGGTGATCTCGCCGTTGTGGTGGACGCGGGGCTCCACCTTGATCTTCACGCCCACGTCCTCGTAGGAGAAAGACGTCTGCCCCACGCCACCCAGGAGGGACGAAGCGGCGGCGCTGCTGGTCGCGCCCGTCGTCGGGAGGGACAGCTGGCTCTGGGTGGTGGAGATCTTCTCCCCGATGTTCACTTCGCCGGTTTCGCCGGAGAGCACCCGCACGTTGGGGCTGGCCACCAGGCGGGCGTCGCCGTTGCCCTTCAGGAAATCCAGGGCGAGGTTGGGGAAGAGCACGCGGATGTCGGCGGTGTGGATCTTGGTGAAGCCCGAATTCGTGTTCATGCCCGAGGTGTTGTTCACCGTGGTGGCGCCCATGCGGAAGGTGCCGGAGGTGTCCGTGGCGTTGATCACCGGAAGCAGGCCCACCTGCTCCAGGCTGTTCTCCGTGACCTCCATGAGCTCCAGGTAGACCATGACTTCGGCCTTGGCCTTGTCGAGGGTGCGGATCACCTGATCCACGACCGCCAATTCCAGAGGCTTGGCCTTCACGATGATGGCGTTGATGCGCTTGTCCGTGAACACCCGCAGCTGGGGATTGAGGGTGGTGAGGGTGGACCGCAGCTCCGTGGGATCGGCGTTGGAGAGGTAGTAGGTCTTGAGGATCTGGTTCTCGTACAGGTCGCGGTTCTGCGGCGTGGCCTTGAAGACCATGATGGTGTTCTTGTCGATGACCTTGTAGAACAGGTCGTTCTGCAGCATCAGGGTGTCCAGGATGCGCTGGAAGGGCAGCCCCCGCAGATCGACGGAAATGGTCTGATCCTGGAAGGAGGAGTGGGTGATGATGTTCACGCCGGAGGCGCGGCTGAGGGTGGCCAGGATCTCGCGCAGGCTGTTGCGGCGGCTGAAGTTCAGGTCCATGCCCTCGAGGGACTTCGGATCCAGCTGCACGGCATTCACGGTGTCGGCCTTGGCCTTCATCACTTCGAGGTCGTCGACTGCGTCGATGTCAGCCTTGTCTTTGGCGGCCTTCTGCTCCAGCCGGAGAAGCCAGTCCTGGGCGATCTGGTTGTCGGGATCCAGCACCAGGGCCTTCCTCACTTCCGTCAGCACGACATCGATCCGGCCGCGCTGTTCCGCCTGGCGGGCCAGGGAGAGGTGGCCTTCCGCGGCGCGCTGGGAGGCCCGCCGGATGCCGATGCGGGCCTTGGTGTTCGATGGGTCCCCGCGCAGGACATCGCGGTAGGCGGCGACGGCGTCGTCGTAGCGGGCCTCGTCGAAGGCCCGGTTGGCCTTGTGCAGGCTGCAGCCGACAGCAAAGAGCAGGATCGCGGCGGCAGCCAGGACTTTCCGGACAGGGGCGAAGGAGGAAAGCGGCATTGGAGGCATCCTTCGGATCAGAATTGATTGACGGACGCGCCGCCGGAGGCATCGCGGGCCTCCAGGACCATCCGCATGTCTGGGTACTTGGTGTTCTGGAATTCAGCGCGGGTCTCAAGGATGGAGATCAGCTTCCATCGATCCTTGAGGATGGTTCCCTGGACGAGGGTGATGGGCTCCTCGCCCTTCATGAAGGCGCCCACCAGCCCCGAGGGTTTGCCCTTGAAGAAGCCCAGATAGCGCAGGTCCTGGGGCCTTCCCGAAAATTCGGCAGCCTTCTCCTGGGCCAGCCGCTGGCGTTCCAGTTCTTCGGGCGTGGGTGGCGGCGGAGGAGGCGGGGGCTTGACCTTGACGGGGGGCGGCGCAGGCGCTTCGAAGAGGAAGAGGTCCCGCTGGACCTTCGCCCCGGGCGGCAGCTCCCCGGCCCGGTCCAGGGCTGCCAGGTCGGGCAATTTGCGCAGTCCCTGGAGCTGGCGGGAGTCGAGGCCGGCGGTGGTTCCAGCGGCGCCGCCGCGCTTCGCGCGGGGGGCGTCCGGAGACAGGATGGTGTAGAGGGCGTAGGCCAGAACCAGGGCGAAAGCCACGAGGGCGGCCTGGGTGCGGCGGTTGCCGCGGAGCTCCTGGCCCATGGACCGGAAGTCGAAAGCGCGGGCGGGGGCGCTCATGCCTCCTCCTCACGGTCGGGGGCGCCGGCCTTGCGGAAGGCCCGGAGCACGATGTCGAGGCGCGCGCCCTCGGGGCTCTCCTCCAGGCGGCCATCCCGCACGGCGAAGGGCAGGCCGGAGCCTTCAAGGTCCAGCATGAAGGCCTTGTGGCTGGCATAGACGCCAAGCACCACGAATTCCACGTCGACGGCTTCCAGGTCGGAACCGCGGGCGCCCTCCCGGCTGGGGAGGCCGTACTTCACCGTCTGAAGGCGCAGACCGTGCTTCTTGGCCAGGGCATGCAGGGTCTTGCTGAGGTTCCACTGGAGTTCGCCTGCGGAGCCCCGGGGAAGCCGGCTCTCCAGGTCGGCGAGGGTGTCCTGGCCGCGGCGGATGCGGTCGGCCAGCTGCTGGAGTTCCTGGAGCTGCTGCATCTGGTGGTTACGGTTCAGCTCGGCTTCCCGTTTGGCCTTCAATTGCTGGGTCAGCTGCTGAGAGGCGTCCGGAAGCAGGAAGAACGCCACGCCGAGGCCCAGGACCAGGCCCAGGGCCCCCAGGGCCAAGCGGAGGCGGCTCGCACGAAGAGGGCTGCTCATCGGGGGGGCCTCCTCGAAGAGCGCGAGCCTCGGGGCGGGCGGACTTCTTCCTCGCCTTCGCCCACCGGACGGGCCTGGACCCCTTCCTTGCCACCCTGGACCAGGGGGGCTGCGGGAGTCGCGGGTGGTGGGGCGAGGGGCGAGGGCTTGGCGGCCGGGGTAGGTGGAGCCGACGCTGTGGGGGTGGGTCGAGGTGCGGCGGGTGCCGGGACAGGGGCCCGGCCGGCCTTCGCGGCTCTCAACTCGAAAGGCGGGGGCACGGCGGCGGCGGGCAGGTTCAGCTCGAAATCCCAGCCGCCGCCCTGGCGCTCGGATTCCCGCTCCAGGATCACCTGGGCGAAGACCGGGGTGGTCCGGAGGGCATCGACGAAGGCGGCTTCCGCCTCGCGATTCTGGGCCTCGCCCTTCAGCTTCATCACGACCTGCTGGCCGTTGCCGCGGGTCCGCTGGAGCCCTTTCAGGCGCATGCCCGGGACCATGCACTGCTCGAGTTCCGCGGTGACGCGGGACCAGGGCAGGCTCCGCTCCTGGAGGATGCGCTCGGCGATCTTCCACCGGGACTGTTCCCGCGTGGCATCCAGCCCCTGGAGCGAGGTCTGGAGCTGGGCTTCCTGCCGGGAGGCGCGGCGGGTCTCCTCCGTCAGGCTGACGGCATCCCGTCCGGCGCGGCCGGCCTGATGGTAGGCGCGCCAGGTGAGCGCCAGGGAACCGGCGAGGAAGGCGGTGCCGAGGCCCAGGGCGATCCAGCCGAGGGCGCGATGGTGCTGCCGCCACGGGCTGGGCCGGGGGGCCAGGTTCAGATGGAGGGCAGGAACGGCCATCAGGGCGTCTCCACCAGGGCGAACCGGTCGTCCAGGATCCGGGTCGGAACGCCGGTCTCCGGCCAGGAGGGGGCGCCCCAGACCGCGAGGCTCTGCGGGGTCCGGGACTCCCGCTGGAGGAAGGCTGCGCTGGGGGCGATGCGTTCGTCATTCCAACCCTGGGGATCCAGGGGTTCGGACCATTGGCGCAGCAGGCAGATGGTCCGGCCCCAGGCCACCAGGGTGCCGGCGTAGCGGCCCTGGCCCACGGGGCTCAAGGAGAGGAGCATGCCTGGAAGGTTCAGTGATGGGGCCAGCAGGTTATAGAGATGCAGCCAGCGCGGCGTGAGGCCGTGAATGGTCCGATCCAGACGCAGACCCAGCTGGAGCAGGGATTCCCGGAAACCTTCGGAGATGCCCGAGGCCAGCCACGTGCCGGGTTCGGTCTCCAGCGCCTGGACGAAATGGGGTTCTTCCAGGGCCAGGGTCTGGGTGAACCGCCAGCGGAAGAAGGCCTCCTGGGCCTCCGCGCCCTTGGGCAGCTCGGTGAGATCCCGCATGAGGACGGAAGGCGTCCAGAGATCGTCCAGAATCCATCGTGTGGGTCCCTGCGGCAGCGAGGCCAGGGCCTGGGCCAGCTGATCCTCGGTGGGCGGGCCCGAGAGGGCGCGGCGGTGATTGCCGGCGTGGATCCGGTGCGCTTCCAGCCAGAGCAGGGAGGCCGTAGGGGCCTGGAGGAACGGCAGCCTCATGAGGTCGGCCCCTTGGATTCAGTCGCCCGGCCCTGATGCGACGCTCCCGGCCAGGCATCCATCGCCTGGTCACACGGAGGGGGGCTAGGGGAATACACAGACGGCTCCTGACAGGACAGGGGAAGGAATCGAGTCTAGCGGGCCTCCGCCGGATTCCCAAGAGGCCGGGGGACACGCTTGGTGTGGAATGATGGAGGCAGATGTTCCCCACCACCTTTCCCGGAGCGCGAACCACGTGCGCCTGATCTCCCTCGAACTCCACGGTTTCAAGTCCTTCGCCGACGCCCAGAAGCTCAGCTTCCCCGGCGGCATGACCGCGGTCGTGGGGCCCAATGGCTGCGGCAAATCCAACATTTCCGACAGCCTGGCCTGGGTGCTGGGCGAACAGCGGGCCTCCATGCTGCGCGGGGCGGAGATGGCCGATGTGATCTTCGCGGGCACGGCCCAGCGCCGGGCCACGGGCATGGCTGAGGTGAAGCTGGTCCTCGACATGCCCGATCCAACCCTCCCCGGATCCTCGCGGGAAGTGGTCATCTCCCGCCGCCTCTACCGCGACACCGGCAGCGAGTACCGCATCAATGGCCGGGAGGCCCGGCTCAAGGATGTGCAGGATCTGCTCCTGGACACGGGCATGGGCACCCGGGCCTACAGCTTCATCCAGCAGGGCCAGATCGACTTGATCCTCAGCAGCAAGCCCAAGGACCGGCGCCTGCTGCTGGAGGAGGCGGCGGGCATCACCCGCTACAAGCTCCGCCGCGCCGATGCGGAGAAGCGGCTGGACGAGACCCGGAGCAACCTCGAACGGCTCGACGACATCCTCTTCGAACTGGGCAAGCAGATGGATTCGCTCCGGCGCCAGGCCTCCCGCGCCCGCAAGGCGAAGGAGCTGGACACGGAGATCAAAGCCACCCAGCGGATCCTGCTCGCGGGGAAGGCGGTGGAACTGGAGGAGGCCAAGCGGCGCATCCTGGACCAGCTGGACCAGGCGGAGCGGCGGGTGGCCGAACTCACGGCCCAGGTCTCCGAAAAAGCCTCCGAAGTGGAGGCCCTGCGCCTGTCCGTGGATGAACAGCAGCAGGCCCAGGCCAAGCGCGCCAGCGCCATGCTGGGATTGGACCAGCGCCTCCAGTTGGCGGACCAGGAGCGGTCCTTCCAGGACGATCGCAGGACCGAGGCCCGGGATCACCGGAGCCGGCTGCAGGAGCACATCCAGGCCCTGGTGGCGCGTCTTTCGGAATCCGGAGAGTCCTTCACGACCCTCGAAACCCAGCTGAAGGATGCCGGCGAGCGTCTCGCCCTCCAGGAGGCGGGCCTGTCCAAGGCCGAGGAGACCGTGGCCCTGGCCCAGGGCGCGCTCCGGCATGCGGAGGCAGATCTCCACGGCCTTCGCGACCGCAAGGCCGAATCGCAGAAGGAGGCCCTCGCCCGCCAGAAGCAGCGGTTGGGGTTCCAGACTCAGATCGCCCAGCTGGAAGGGCGCCTGGACACCCTCAATCACGAGGAATCCGTCCGCGCCCCGCGCATGGAGAACCTCCAGGCCGAGTTCGGTCAGGTGGAACGCACCCTGGAAGGCCTGCTGTCCCAGCTGGAGCAGGCGGAGGAGGCTTCGCTCGACCAGCGCCGCCGCGCGGAGCAGCTGGAAGAAGCGCAGCGGGCGCTGGCCCTGGATCACCACCGGGCGGAGGCGGAGCTGGATGCCGCGGAACGCCGCCTGCGCCAGCTCTCCGACCTGCTGGCCAAGAGCTTCGGGGATGAAGAACTGCAGAAGGGGCTCACGTGGTTGCGGGAGCAGGGCGGCCGTCCCCGGGCCCTGGTGGACCTGCTCACCGTGGACGAAGCGCTGCGGCCGGATGTGGAGCGCCTGTTGGGCAGCTGGCTTCAGGTCCTGGCGGGCGATGAATCCCTGGCGGTCCGTGCGGCCGAGGCCCCCGGCCATCTGCTGCTGGCCCTGGAAGCGGAAGGATCCCTGCCGCCCATTCCCGAAGGCTGCGAAGCCCTGCGCGACCACCTCCGGTGGGCCGGTTCCGAGCGCCCTCTGGGCGGCCTGCTGGCCCGGGCCTTCCGGTGCTCCGATGCGGCCTTTCCTGCCCTGGTGCTCGCCCACCCGGACCTGGCCTTCGTCTCCCCCGCCTTTGTCCGCCTGCCCTTCGGTCCCATGCAGCTGGGCGTATCAGCGCCAGCCGCCTCCCCGCTGAAGCTGCGGGCCGAGCAGGAGGAGGCCAAAGGCACCCGCGAGGCCCTGCTGGACCGGATCGAGGATCTGGAGACCCGGCGCGGCCGCGGTGGCGACGAGACCCGGGCCGCCCGGGAGCGGTCCGTGGAGATCGATGAGGATCTGCGGGCCCTGCGGCGGCGGGTGGACACCCTGAAGGCCCAGCGGACCTCGCTGCACGGCCAGCTGTCGGAAATCCAGGCTGCCAGCGAGCGGGCGGACGCTCTGTGGGAGCAGATCGAGGTCGAGATCAAGGGCTTCCAGGGCCAGCTCCGCGACCTGGAGGCGCACCCCGAGGAGGCCAACGACACGGCCCTGGAGGAGGCCATCCTCCAGGCGGAGGCTCTGGTCCGTGAGGCCCGGCTCCGGCTGGATGAGCGCCGGGACCAGCGCATGGAAGCCGCCCGCAGCCGCGACGCGGTCTGGGCCGAGCGGGATGGCCACGAGCGGCATCTCCAGCTGGCCCAGCGGGGCCGCTTCGATCTGGAAGCCGAGCGGCAGCGCCTGGAAGTGGAGGCGGCCGAACAGACGAGCCGCATGGAGGCTGGTTCCAAGCGCCTGACGGAGCTGGAAGCGGAGACCCAGGACCTGCTGAAGGAACGGGAAGGGGTCCACGCCCAGGCCCAGGAGGCCCAGCCCCGGCTGGAGCTGGATCAGGAGGCCCTGCGCGTGCATGAGCGGGCCACCCGCGAGTTCCAGGAGGCCCTGGAGAACGCCCGGGCCCAGCACCAGGAGGTGCTCATCCATGGGGCCCAGATTCAGGGCAGCCAGGAGGCCCTGTCCAAGGAGGTCGAACTGGCGTTGGGCCTGGAGGTGCCCGCCTTCCTCGCCGGGACCAGCGAATCCGAGCGCGAGGCCTGGTCCGAGGGAGAGCTGGTCCACCAGACCCGCCTGAACGAACTTCAGGGCCGCCGCATGGAACTGGGCGGCGTGAACCCCCTGGCCATCCAGGAACTGGAGGAGGCGGAAACCCGTCTGGCCTTCATGAACGAGCAGCGGGCGGACGTCACGGCCGCCATCGGCAACCTGGAATCCACCATCCAGGAGATCAACGCCACCAGTGAGGACCGTTTCCGCGAGGCTTTCGATTTCGTCAACAGCCGGTTCCAGGAGGTCTTCCGCGAGGCCTTTGGTGGCGGCAATGCCCACCTGAGCCTGGAGGACCCCAAGAACCTGCTGGAGTGTGGCATCGAGATCACGGCCCAGCCTCCGGGCAAGACCGCCAAGGCCCTCACGCTTTTGAGTGGCGGCGAAAAGGCCCTCACCGCCATCTCACTGCTTTTCGCCATCTTCCACTTCAAGCCCAGCCCCTTCTGTGTGCTGGATGAGGTGGACGCGCCCTTGGACGAGGCCAACGTGGGCCGGTTCGCCGCCATGGTGCAGAAGATGAAGGCCGACACGCAGTTCATCGTCATCACGCACCAGAAGCCCACCATGGTCGCGGCGGACACCCTCTACGGCGTCACCATGGAGGAGGCGGGCTGCTCCAAGCTGGTGAGCGTTCAGCTGCGGGAGGCCGAGGCCCTGGTCTGAGAAACAGGTGTGACGAAATGGATGGTGCAAGGTCTTTTCGCCCCCCCTTTCGTGTCCACCAAGGACATCTTGCCTGTCAATGCGAAAGAAAGCGGAAAATGTGGAAAACCTCCGCATCGAAACGCCCGGCAGATCCCGCAAGCGTCATCAATATAAATATTGATATGGTTTAATTTAAATAGGTGAGAATTTTGAATTTGCACGATGGGAAGTCCATCTCGCGACAGGGTTTAGGCCTACCAGGAAGCATCAATCCGCAGGCTTTTCCACAGAGTCTTTTCAGCGGAATGTAAATAGCTGGTAACGCTGGAGTGACAGGGTGGTATCAGTCTTCCATCCCGGCCGGGAGGAATTCCGGCCGCAGCCATTCGCGGAGGGTGTCGTCCCCCACACCCAGCTGGGTGAGATGCTCGGTGGCCATCTTCATGCTCTGGCCTTCGTCGCGGCAGATGAGCAGGCGCTGCTTCCAGGCTTCGGTGGCCCGGGCCCGCAGCTCGGGCTCACCCTGCTCCATGCGCTTCTCAAGCACGAAGCCCAGGTTGTTGGCGGCCTTGCGGTGCAGGGGATCCAGGGCCAGGGCTTTTTCGTAGGCCTCGGTGGCCTCCAGCAAACGCCCAGTGACTTCCAGGGCCACCCCACGGGCGTTCCACACATCGGCATCGTCGGGGGCCAGGGTCATGGCCTGATCCACCATGCCCATCTGGTCCTCGCGGCGGTTGGCGAAGCGGTAGACCTCGGAGAGGCCCAGGTAGGCGCTGTACTCGCTGGGATCCAGCTCAAGGGCCTGGAGGAAGGCCTGCTCGGCGGCGGGGCCCTGCCGGGTCTCGATGAGGGCGTAACCCAGCTGGACCTGGAGATCCGCCGCGTCGGGCTCGCGCATCAGGGCTTCGCGGTAGCAGCGGAGGGCGTCCTCCCAGCGGGATTCTTCGCGGGCCATGTCGCCCAGGGCAGCCCAGGGGTTCGAGGCATCGGGATCGGTCTCCGCGGCGAGGGTGAAGTAGGACACTGCCCCATCCCGGTCACCCATGTCACGTTTCAGTTCGCCGAGCAGCGCCTGGGCCTCGGCCAGCACCGGCGCGGGGGGGGCGAGCAGCATGAGCGTGTGGAGCTGGCCCTGGGCCAGTTCCAGATGCCCCTGTTCGCTGAAGATCTCCGCGAGGATGAAGTAGCTGGCGGGGTCGCACACGTGCAGGCTGCGGGCCCGCTGGATGCACCGCAGGCCCTCCGCGAGGTCGCCGCGCTTCAGCAGCAGTTCGCCCAGGGCATGCCAGCCCCAGTAGTAGGCTCCATCGGCCTGGAGAGCGGCCATCAGCTGCGCCTCGGCCCCCGTCCAGTCGCCCAGCTGCTCCATGGTGATGGCCAGGAGGCGCAGGGTGCGGGGATCCGTGGGATGCAGGCTGAGGGATTTCAGCAGCCAGGCTTTGGCGTCGGAGGGGTGATTCCGGTGCAGCTGCACCAAGCCCGCGAGCTCGAGGGCCTTGGGATCCTGGCCGTTCAGGGCGAGGGCCTGCTGCAACGCGAGTTCCGCGCCGTCGATGTCCTGCAGGAGCAGGCGGAGGTACCCGAGGTTGCGGAGGTGCCCGCCGTCCTTCCGGTGCTCGTCCCGGAGGGATTCGAGCTGCCCGAGCAGTTCCAGGCCCTCCTCGTCCTCGGAGTGGTCGCTGAAGCAGAGCAGGCGTTCGAACCAGGCTTCCGCGTGGGAGCGGTCCTCAGCCAGCAGCTGGTCCAGGATCTCCTGGGCCTCCCCGTGGCGGGCGCGCCCATTGAGGGCGCGCGCCAGCTCGAGGCGATCTTCAAACGAAGTCCCGGCGGCGCTCTTGAGCGCCGTCAGGCCGGGGTCGAGCAGCTTGATCCAGGGGCGTGCCATGGGGTGCCTCGTGAAGGACTCCCAGGGTATCACCCGAGGGTGGCTGCGAGTCCGTCACAAAGCACGCGTGCCATGGCTTCACGCGTTTCCACCGTGGCGGAGCCCAGGTGGGGAAGCAGCACCGCGCGGGGTGCCTTCGACCAGCGCGGGTTGACGCGGGGCTCACCGTCGTAGACGTCCAGGCCCACGCCGCCGAGGCGTCCGGACTCGAGCAGATCGATGGCAGCGTTCTCATCCATGATGCCGCCGCGGGCCGTGTTGACGATCACGGCGCCCTGGGGCAGCTTCTCCAGCGTGGCGCGATCCAGCATGCCGCGGGTCTGATCGGTGAGCGGGCAGTGGAGGGACAGCACGGCGCTGCGCGGGAGCAGGTCCGCCAGGGGCATGCGGGGAGCCACGAAACCGGCCTGGCCTGCGCCGAAATCGACTTCCCCACCGTGGCCCTCACGGTCCCAGAAGACCGGTGTCATGCCCAGGGACCAGGCGCGCCGCGCGAAGGCCTGGCCGATGGGGCCGCTGCCCAGGATGCCGCAGACCTTGCCCGCCAGGCCCGGCCCCAGCAGCTGGTCCGGCGCCCAGCCTTTCCACTCGCCCGACCGCACCAGGGTCTCGCCCTCCGCCACGCGGCGCGTCACGGCCAGGAGCAGGGCCAGCGCGATGTCGGCGGTGGCATCCGTCAGCACACCCGGCGTGTTCACCACCCTGATGCCGCGGGCCTGGCAGGCCTTCACAGGCAGATGGTTCACGCCCACGGAGTAGGTGCCGATGGCCTTCAACCGGGGGGCGGCCTCGAGGTCGGCCTCGGTGATGGGCTCGGAAAGCATCACCACCAGGGCCTCGGCCTCGGGCAGAGCCGCATTCCACTCCGGCGAACGGTACGCTGCGAGGCGCAGATCCGGGAACCGGGAGCCGAGTTCGGCGAGGGCGGGGCCGACGAGGGGGGAGGTGGAGAGGATTCGCGTGCTCATCGCTGCAGGGCCTTCAAAGCAAGGCGGATGGCCTCCGCCAGGGGCGGCTTCGAGGCGCGGAGATCCGCCACCACCGGCAGCACCACGTCCTCCTTGAAACCAAGATTCGTCATGGCCGAGCGCAGGTTCTCCTCCCAGGGATCGCCGGAAGGTGCCCCGGAGAGGCCCTCCAGGCCCGAGAGGCCACCCATCTTCTCCGACAGCTCGAAACACATCTTCTCGGCCGTCTTCTTCCCCACACCGGGGATGCGGGTGAGGACCTTCACGTCCCGGCTCCGCAGGGCCTGCACCAGATCCTCCAGGGACAAGGCCCCCAGCGCGGCCAGGGCCATCTTGGGTCCGACGCCGTCGACCTTCACCAGCATTCGGTACAACTCCCGTTCCTGCGTGGAGGAGAACCCCAGCAGCGCGATCTCGTTCTCGCGTACCAGCAGCTCCGTGTGGAGCACGACCTGGGAGCCCGCCTCAGGCAGCAGCCCGTAGGTGGAGAGGCTGATGGCCGCGGCATAGCCCACCCCGCCGCACTCGACGAGCGCCAGGTTCGGCAGCTTCTGGATGAGTTCCCCGCGCAGGCGTCCGATCATGCTTCGAGGATACCGGAAGAACCGCCCCGTCCCTGTTTGCTAGAGCCAGTGGCGGAACAGCGAATCCAGCAGGCGGGAGACCACATCCCGATTGCGGCGGGACCGTTCCTCCTGGCCGGGGAGTTCCGGAAAGGCAGGCACGGGGTCGTGGAGGCCCCGGCCGATGTCAGGCCCCAGGAGGTGGCGCCAGCGGCCCAGCCAGGCCTCGGGAAGGTCCTCGGGGATGGGCAGGTCCATCAGGGTGAGGTAGAGGATGGTCCAGACGCGGGCCACGACCTGGGCTTCGTAGCCCCCTCCCAGGGTGACGAGCACCCGCCCCTGGGTGTGCGAAGCGGCCAGCTCGAGAACCCTGCGGTAGAGCTCCTGGAACGTCTGGGTGGTGAGGGCCAGGTCCCCCAGGGGATCGGCAAAGTGGGCATCCGCGCCGGCCTGCACCACCAGGACATGCGGCGAGAACCAGGACAGCGCCCGGGGCACCACGGCCTCGAAGGCCTCCAGGTAGTCCCCGGCCCCCGTGAACGGTTCGAGGGGGACGTTCACGCTCATGCCCCGCGCGAAGCCGCTTCCCAGTTCGTGGATATGGCCAGTCCCCGGATAGAGGTAGTGGCCGGATTCGTGAAGGCTGAGGGTCAGCACTTGGTCATTGCCGTAGAACAGGTTCTGGACCCCATCGCCGTGGTGGAGGTCAAGGTCGAGGTAGGCCACGCGCCAGCCGTGGTCCACGAAGGCCTGGATGGCCACGGCCAGGTCGTTGTAGAGGCAGAATCCTGCCGCCCGGTCCTTCTGGGCGTGGTGCAGGCCGCCCCCCAGCTGGAGCACGCGTGTCTCAGTGCCCGCCATCAGCAGTCGCGCGCCGTGCAGCGCGCCGCCCACCAGCCACCGGGCCGCGAGATCCATGCCCGGGAAGATGGGGTTGTCCGGCGTGCCGAGCCCGAAATGGTCGGCCTCGGGTTTGGCCTCTCCTCGGTCCAGGGCCTCGACCATCGCCACGTAGGCCTCGTCATGGACCGACAGGATGTCCTGGCGGGTCGCGGCCGGGGCGGCGATGGGACGGACGGGGTGGCCCAGGCTCTGGATCAGGTCCAGGAGCATCGTGAGCCGCGCGGGTGTGAAGGGATGCTCCGGCCCGAAATCGTACCCGGCGTATTCCGGGCGGTGGATCAGCGCTGCCATGGCCAAGAGCTCACAACAAAACCCCACGTCGCCGCGCGAGGGGTGCCGGGCGAGCGAGGCGAGGAAGGCGAGTGGCAGCGTAGCGGGTACTACGCGAACCGAGCCTGACGAAGCATCGGGAAGCCCGCCACCCCTCGCCCGGAGGGATGAAGCCAGGCGGGCACCCCGCGTCGTCTGGGCCCTTGAACGATGT
The DNA here is from genome assembly GCA_036504495.1 of Geothrix sp. GTDB lineage: Bacteria > Acidobacteriota > Holophagae > Holophagales > Holophagaceae > Geothrix. The sequence goes on along the minus strand of DASXVC010000069.1, from coordinate 31,712 downwards.
CCCGCATCGCCCTGCGGGCCCTTCCTTGCGGTGCATCCCGCCTGGCTTCATCGCGGCATCGTCGAGTTTTGTTAGGCGCTCTAAGGTCTGTTTTCAGTGGAGCTGCCGGCCGCGACGGCGGCCAGCTGCGCCTGTGGCAAGGCGGAGGTTCAGAACCGCACGGTCGCGCCGATCATCAGCCCCGTGGCTGTGATGGTCGGCGCGATGGGGCTCCAGAATCCGCGGGCCTCGAAGCCCAATCGGGGGCTGGCCTGATAGCCCAGGCCTGCGCTGGCGCCGATGCGCGTATAGGACAGGGTGGAGGATGAGGTGCCCGTGGCGCTCAGCCGCCACTGCTGGCCGCCCACGGAACCGATGAGGTAGGGGCCCCGGTCGAGGTCCAAACCCGGGAACCAGAGGGCGTCCACCATCAGATCCACAGAGGTGACCGAGGTCTTCGTGCCCGCCAGGCTGAGGGTGCCCCCCTTCGGGATGAACTGGGTGCCCACCAGGGGGCGCAACACGAGGCCATTGCCGACGGGGATCGCCACGTAGACCGCCACGCCAGCCCCGAGCTGGCCATCGGTGAGGTCCCGCAGGTCCCCCATGGGCATCAGGCCGTGGACGCGGGCGCCGAGGGCGGCGTCCTGGGCGGCGAGGGTCAGCGCGGCCGAAGCCAGCAGGGTGATGAGCGGTTTCATGTCAGGCCTCGTACTTGCCCAGGATGTCGGCCCAGCGCCCCTGGGCCTTGAGGATCCGCTCCGCCACCCGGCGCAGCAGGCCGTGCCCGCCGGGCACGTCCCCCACCCAGTGGCAGGCGGCCTTCACTTCGTCCACGGCATCCGAAGGGCAGCAGGCCAGGCCCACGCGGCGGAGCAGGGGCAGATCCGGCAGGTCGTCGCCCAGGTGGGCCACCTGATCGTAGGTCAAGCCGTACTTGGCGCAGAGCTGGTTCAGCACAGGCAGCTTGTCGAGGTGCCCGGCGAAGCAGTCCTCCACGCCCAGGTCCCGGGCCCGGTTCACGGTGGCCCCCGCATCCAGCCCCGAGATGAAGGCCACGGGGATGCCCATCCGCTGGAGCATCTTGATGGCCGCCCCATCGCGGACGTGGAAGGCCTTGGTGTGGCCGGGCTCCGCGCCGTAGTGCAGGGCGCCGGTGGTGAGGACCCCATCGATGTCGGTGCAGAGCAGGCGGATCTTGGCGGCGCGCAGGTCCAGGTCGTCCACGGGAATCTCCGAAGCATCCAGCCTAGCTCACCTGAGAGAGATGACGGCCGTCACGACCCCCCTCGGAAACCCGCAGAAGAATGGAATGTTGGGTTGCCGAATGATCTGATGGGTATACAGTTTTCCTTGGCAGATGTATTTCCGGTTGACAGAAACCAAAACCGGATGATCATAGATGCATGGAGTTGTTTACGTGAACCACCAGCTCAGCAACCCGATGATCGACGAAGTGAGCGGCCTCTTCAGCGCCCTGGGCGATGCCTCCCGGCTGAAGATCCTGCGCTCCCTCCTCGATACCAAGGGTCCCCTGAGCCAGGGGGCTGTGGCCGAGGCCGCGGGCCTGTCTCAGGCCAATGCCTCCAAGCACCTGGCCTGCCTGGTCCGGGTGGGTCTCGTGAGCCGCGAACCTGAGGGCAATGCCGTCTACTTCACGCCCGTGATGCCCCTGGTGGGCGAGCTGTGCGACCTGGTCTGTGGGCATGTGAGCGATCGCGCCAAGATGACCTACAAGGCGCTTAAATGAATGAATGATTTAATGTGCAGTTGCTTTTTTTTGCTTAGGAGTATTCCTTTATGCCTATTAAAGCCATAATGGGATTGAGCTTGGCGCTGCTTTCGGGAGGCGGCCTCCTCGCGCAGGGTGGGCTGACCGTGGCTGAATCCATCCACAAGGCCTGGAGGGACCAGGCTGGTCTTCGGGCCGGCCAGGCCATGGTGGAATCCCGCCAGGCGGAGGCGGAGGGCTACCGCGACCTCCGGCTGCCCAGCCTCACGCTTCAGGCCCAGGGCGTCCGCACCAACGAGCCCATGATGGCCTTCGGCATCAAGCTGAACCAGGCGCGCATCGGCATGGCCGACTTCAACCCGCTGGTCCTGAACCACCCGGATCCCATCGGTGCCTACGGCGGTTCCGCCGTGCTCCAGCAGCCCCTCTACACGGGGGGGCGCATCACCGCCGCCCGGCGCGCCGGTGCCTACATGGCCCAGGCGGAGGCCGCCAGCCAGGAGCGCCGGAAGCAGGAGACGGCCCAGGCCGTGGTGGAGGCCTACTTCGGCACCCAGGTGGCCGAGCAGGCCCTCCTGTGGGTGGAGGATTCCCGGGCCTGGATCCAGGGCATGGAGGACTTCGTGGGCGCCCGCGTGAAGCAGGGCCTGATGCTGGAATCCGAGCTCCAGCGCCTGAAGGCGTTCCACGCGCAGATCGACGCTCAGAAAGCCGACGTCGTCAAACAGGTACGCTCGGCCCGCTCGGGTCTGGGCCTGCTCACGGGCACCGGTCCCGTGGAAGGCCCCCTGGCCACACCCCTGGAGCCCACGGATCCCGGGGCTCCCCTGCCGTCCGGAGTGCGGGGCGACCTGCTGGCGGCGGATCTCCAGGCCAAGGCCGCCGGTGAGGGCGCCAAGGCCGCCCGGGGCAACATCCTGCCCGAGGTGGGTCTGGAAGTGGGCGCAGGTACCCTCCACCATTCCTGGTCCGAGAAGGGGAACTGGACCTGGGCCGCGGTGGGCGTGAAGTGGAAGGTGTTCTCGGCGCCGGACCAGGCCAAGGCGAAGGCCGCCCGCGCCCAGGAACGGGCCGCCCGCGAGATGCGGACCTTCAAGCAGCAGCAGGCGGAACACGAGGTCCGCGTGGCGAAGGAAGGCGTCCTCGCCGCCCAGGCCCGCTACACCGCGGCCAAGGAATCCCTGGCCGCAGCCGAGGAATCCAAACGCCTGCGGGCTGCGCGCCACAAGGAAGGCCTCGCGCCCCTCATCGAGGTGCTCGACGCGGAAGCCGCCGTCCAGGGCGCCCGCACCCTCATCCTCCAGAGCTTGTTTGATCTGCGCGTGAGCCGCGCCGGCCTCGACCTGGCCACCGGCAATCCCATCGAAGGAGTGAAGCCATGAAGTCCATCGTTTTCCAGGTTGTCTTGTCTGGTGCCTTGCTCGGGAATCTTGCTTGCGGGCGCAAGCAGGATTCCCGAGAGATGAAGGACCTGCCCAAAGTGGCCGTCTCCCTGGTGGCCCAGGGCTCGCCCGAGGGCGGCGCCTGGGTGGCCGCTACCCTGCAATCGACCCGCACGGCCATGATGTCCACCCGAATGGCCGCCCAGGTCAAGCGCGTGCTGGCACAGGAAGGCCAGCGCGTGGCCGCCGGTACCCTGCTCATCGCCCTCGGCGACGAGGATCTGCAGGGCCAGCTGAAGGCCGCTGAGACCGGGCTCGCCACCATCGAGGCCCACCACCGCCGCATCCAGGCCCTCCAGGCCCAGAAGGCCAGCACCATCGCCGAGCTGGAGCAGGTGCAATCCCAGGTGGCCCAGGCCCAGGCCGGCGTCTCCGCCCTCAAGGCCAACATCGCCTACACCCAGATCCGCGCGCCCTTCTCCGGCGTGGTGCAGTCCCGCAAGGTGAACGAAGGCGACTTCGTCGGACCCGGCATGCCGCTGCTGGAGCTGGTGGGTGACGGCGAGCAGGAACTGGTCGCCACCGTGTCTGAGGACGAGGCCAAGGGCCTCAAGGCGGGCTCGAAGGTGAAGTTCGAATCCGAAGGCGCCGAAGGCGAGGCCCAGATCACGGGCTTGGCGCCCGGCGGCGATCCATACAGCCACAAGGGCACCCTGCGCGCCAAGGTGCTCAAGCCCAAGGGGCTCCGCCAGGGCTCCTTCGCCCGCATCCTGGTGCCCGGCGTCGCCACCGCCCAGGGCCTGTCCGTGCCCCGCAGCGCCCTCGTGCAGCGCGGGGAACTCACGGGCGTGTTCGTCGCCAAGGACGGCCATGCGGAGCTCCGCTGGCTCTCCCTGGGCGAAGGCGAGGGCAGCTTCCTGCCCGTGCGCTCCGGCCTGAAGGACGGCGAGAAGGTCATCGACCATCCCGGCGCCCTCCAGGATGGCCAGCCCGTCGAGGTTTCCAGTGGGGTGAGCCATGGCAAGTGAGCCCGGAGCAGGAGCGGAGGGCCACGGCATGGCCGGAGGCCATGGCCGCCCGCAGGGGCGCGCACAGGAGGTGCGCGCTGAGCCCAAGCTGGGTCTGGCTGGCCGGCTGGCGAAGAGCTTCCTCCGCAGCAAGCTGACGCCCCTCATCGTCCTGGCCTCGCTGATGCTGGGCGTCCTCGCGGTGGTACTCACGCCGCGCGAGGAAGAGCCCCAGATCATCGTGCCCATGGTGGATCTCTACATTCCGTATCCCGGCGCGAGCCCCAGGGAAATCGAAAGCCAGGTCACCACACCCATGGAGCGCCGCCTTTGGGGCATCCCCGGCGTCGAGTACCTCTACAGCATGAGCCGCCCCGGCATGGCGCTCATCACCGTGCGCTTCAAGGTGAACGAGCCCCAGGAGCCAAGCCTGGTGAAGATCTACCAGGAGCTGGCGGCCAATCCCCAGATGCTGCCGCCGGGGGCCATGAAGCCCATCATCAAGCTCCAGACCATCGATGACGTGCCCTTCCTGGTGCTCACGCTCCATGGCGAGAACGGCTCTGTCCAGACGCCCGGCCAGCTCCGCAAGATGGGCGAGGTCCTGGCCCGCGAGCTGTCGGACGTGCCCAGCACCGCCCAGGTGAAGGTCATCGGCGGCGCCCGGCGCATGGTCCGCATCGAGCCGGATCCCGACCGCCTGCGGGCCATCAACATGTCCATCGGCGAGCTCCAGCCCGCCCTCCAGGCCGCCGAGGCCCAGCTGCCCGCGGGCGCCCTGGTGGACCATGGCAAGCGCACCGAACTGGAAGCCACCGGCTTCGTGCTTCAGGCTGCCGAGCTGCGCCGCCTCGTGGTGGGTGTGCGGAACATGAAGCCCGTCTACCTGGCGGACGTGGCCCGGGTGGTGGACGCGCCGGAATCCGAGCCGCCCGTGGTTCTCTTCGCGGACGCGGCCCGTCCCGGCTTCGAACCCGCCGTGAGCATCGCCCTGTCCAAGCGCGCCGGCACCAACGCCACCGCCCTGGCGGAGCAGGTGCTGGCGAAAGTGGAAGTGCTGCGTGGCAACCTCATCCCCCGGGATGTGAAGGTGGCCGTCACCCGCAACTATGGCGAGACCGCTGGCGACAAGTCCAACGAGCTCATCGAGCACCTCCTCATCGCCACCCTCAGCGTCATCGCCCTGATCCTCCTGGCCATGGGCTGGCGCAGCGCCGTGGTGGTGGGCGTGGCAGTGCCCGTCACGCTGGCCCTCACCCTGCTCATCACCTACCTGTTCGGCTACACGCTGAACCGCGTCACGCTGTTCGCGCTCATCTTCTCCATCGGCATCCTGGTGGATGACGCCATCGTGGTGGTGGAGAACATCCACCGGCACATGCACCTGCCGGGCCACCGGAAGAGCTTCGCCACCGTGGTGGTGGAGGCGGTGGATGAGGTGGGCAACCCCACCATCCTGGCCACCTTCGCGGTGATCGCGGCCATCCTGCCCATGGCCTTCGTGCGCGGGCTCATGGGCCCCTACATGCGGCCCATCCCCGTGGGCGCCAGCGTGGCCATGATCTTCAGCCTGCTCATCGCCTTCGTCATCAGTCCCTGGGCCAGCCTGAACGTGTTCAAGAAGGAAGCCCATCTCCCCGAGACGGACGAATCGGGCCTGCACCCAGGCACCCCGGAAACCGCCGCGCCCGAGCCCGTCCACGACTGGCCGGACAAGAACCCCGAGGTGGCGCCGGATACGAAGTTCGCAGCGCTCTACCGAAAGGTCATCCGGGCGCTGCTGTTCCAGCCGAAGGTCCGCTGGGCCTTCTTCGGAGGTGTGGTGGTGCTGCTCCTCGGCGCCATGTCCCTGGTGGGCTTCGGCCTGGTGAAGGTCAAGATGCTGCCCTTCGACAACAAGTCGGAGTTCATGGTCCAGCTGGACCTCCCAGCCGGAACCCCAAGGGAGGACGCGCTCGCCGTGGGCCAGGACATCGCCCGCCGCCTGCTGAAGGAACCCACGGTCAAGGATGTGCAGGTCTACGCAGGGGAAGCCGCGCCCTTCACCTTCGTGGGCATGGTGCGCCACAGCTTCCTGCGCCAGGAAGCCGAGATGGTGGACGTCCAAGTGAACCTGGTGCCCAAGGGGGACCGCAAGGAGCAGAGCCACGAGATCGTGGTCCGCCTGCGCCCCGAGCTGGAGAAGATCTCAAAGCCCGTCGGGGCCCGGATGAAGCTGGTGGAGATCCCACCTGGACCACCGGTCATGGATACCATCGTGGCGGAGGTCTACGGCCCCTCCGAGGCCGAGCGGACCCGCCTCGCGGGCGAGGTCCTCCAGGCCTTCCAGAGCGTGGACGGCATCGTGGATGTGGATTCCACGCTCAATCCCGCCAGCCCCAAGATCAGCCTGGTGCTGGACCGGGAGAAGGCGGCTTTGCATGGCGTGGCGCCTGCCCACGTGATCCAGACGCTCTATATGGCGGGCTATGGCCACCAGGCCGGCACCTTCCACGTGCTGGGCGGTTCCAGCCAGGTGCCTGTGGTGGTGCAGCTCGCCCCCGAGAAGCGCCGGCGCCTGGACCAGATCCTCCAGCTCTACGTCCCCGGCGCCCGGGGCATGGTGCCCGTGCGGGAGCTGGTGACGGTGAAGGAAGGGCGCGAGGAGGCGGCCATCCACCACAAGAACCTGATGCCCGTCACCTACGTGTTCTCCGACCTGGCGGGCACCATCGAAAGCCCGGTGTACGCCTTGGCGGCCCTCAACAAGAAGATCGACGCCATGAAGGGGACGGGTGGCGCCACCGTGCCCCGCCTGGGGCTCGCCCACCCCGAGAACACCGAATCCCTCGCGCTGAAGTGGGACGGCGAATGGCACATCACCCTGGAAGTCTTCCGGGACCTCGGCATGGCCTTCGCCGCGGTGCTGGTGCTGATCTTCGTGCTGGTGGTGGGCTGGTTCGAGAGCTTCGAGATCCCCTGGGTGATCCTGGTCCCGATCCCGCTCTCCCTCATCGGCATCATCCCCGCCCACGGCCTGCTGGGCGCCTTCTTCACCGCCACCAGCATGATCGGCTTCATCGCCGGCGCGGGCATCATCGTCCGCAACAGCATCATCCTCGTAGACTTCATCGAACTGAAGCTGCGCGAAGGCATGCCCCTGGCCCTGGCCGTCGAGGAAGCGGGCGTGGTGCGCTTCCGGCCCATCCTGCTCACGGCCGCGGCCGTGATCGTGGGTTCCCTGGTGATGCTGGCGGATCCCATTTTCCAGGGGCTGGCCATCAGCCTCATGGCAGGCTCCGTGGCGGCCACGCTCTTGTCGGTCCCTTCCATTCCCGTTCTGTATTACCTCGTCGCCCGCCGCGGCCGTGCCGCGGAACTCCAGCGCGAGGCATCCTCCACCGCCGTTGATGAATAGGAGCCATCCATGACTGTCGATCGCATCGTCCACACCGTCGCCGGCACCTTTATCCTGCTGAGCCTCGCCCTGGCGAAGTTCCACAACCCGAACTGGATCTGGTTCACGGTCTTCGTGGGCGCCAACCTGCTCCAGAGCGGCCTCACCAACTGGTGCCTGATGTCCACCATCCTGCGCAAGCTCGGCGTGCCCGAAGGCGCGGGTGTGGGGTGCTCCCGGTGAAGGCCACGGCGATCCGCATCGCCCTGGGGCTCGTCATTGGCGGGGCTCTGGGCTACGGCTGGCACCGCTTGGTGGGGTGCAGCACTGGAACCTGCCCTCTGACGGCCACCCCCCTCCGGGGCATCAGCTATGGCGCGGTCATGGGCCTGATCTGGGCCCTGGCGCGGTAGCCGGTCCCGCTTTCCGCCTTCTCCCAAACCGGAGCCTTCATGTCCAAGCTGCTTGAATACTGGATCTACCTGATCCCCATCGCGGTGATCGCCTACCTGTGGTGGACCCGCCGGTCGGCATCTGCCGCCGACGTGGCCGCCTTGATTGGGCGGAACGCCCAGATCGTGGACGTGCGCACCCGGGCCGAGTTCAAGGGGAACGCCCATCCCCGCGCGATCAACATCCCCCTGGATCAGCTGGAGGCCCGGGCCAAGGAGCTCGACCGGGCAAAGCCCGTCCTGGTCTGTTGCGAAACCGGCAGCCGGAGCGGGTTCGGAGTGTCTCTCCTCAAGCGCCAGGGCTTTACGGAGGTCCACAACCTGGGCTCCTGGCGGCGCATCCACACGTTCTTCAGCTGAACCTGGAGGTTTCCATGGAAGCCAATGTCCGCTGGGAATCCGGCCTGACCTTCGAGGTGGCCCAGGAAGGCCACCGCTACTACATCGATGTGCCCGACGAGGCCGGGACCCCCACGAAGGGGCCCCGGCCCAAAGGCTTGCTCCTGGCAGGCCTGGGCGGCTGCACGGCCATCGATGTGGTGAGCATCCTCGAGAAGATGCGCGTGAAGCTGGATGGCCTCGAAGTGCAGGTGAGCGCGGAGGCCCGGGAGGAACATCCGAAGATCTTCACGGGCATTCATGTGCGCTACATCTTCCGCGGCAAGGATCTGCCCATGGACAAGCTGGAGCGGGCCGTGAAGCTGTCGGAGGACACCTATTGCGGCGTGTCCGCCATGCTGCGCCCCGCCGTGCCCATGACTTCCGAGATCGTGGTGGAGGGCTAATAAAACGGCGGGCCCACCCCGGGCCCGCCTCCCCTACCCCTGAGCCCTCCGGACCTGTCAGACCGATCCGGAGTCGGGATTGAATTAATTTATAACCAAATAATAATTAAAGACTATAAAAACCAATGTGATCCCCATCACCAGGCCCCTTCTCTTGTGATGTCAAGACTTTGGATAGGTTGCTTGGCTTTGGCCGTGGGATACTTGCCCTGCACCGGCATTCCAGAGACACCGCAGGGCATTCATTCCGGGAGAGACCATGGGTGATCCGCTTTTCTGGCACAGGCTTCAGTTTGGGTTCACGGCGACCTACCACTACTTGTTTCCGCAGCTGACGATGGGGCTCGCCCTCGTCATCGTGGTGCTGAAGGCCATGGGCCTCCGGACTGGCGAGGCCCGCTACAACGATGCGGCGCGGTTCTGGATCAAGATCTTCGGCATCAACTTCGCTGTGGGCGTGGTGACGGGCATCCCCCTGGAGTTCCAGTTCGGCACCAACTGGGCGGCCTTCTCCCGGTTCTCCGGCGGAATCATCGGCCAGACCCTGGGCATGGAGGGCATGTTCGCCTTCTTCCTGGAGAGCAGCTTCCTCGGACTGCTGATCTGGGGCGAGAAGCGGCTCTCCCCGAAGGCCCACTTCGGGGCGGCGCTGGCGCTGTGGATCGGCAGCTGGCTCTCGGGCTACTTCATCATCGCCACCAACGCCTTCATGCAGCATCCCGTGGGCTACACCCTGGCGGCGGATGGCAGCCTGCAGCTGGCCAGCTTCTGGGCTTTCCTCCTCAACCCCTGGGCCCTGGGCCAGTACGCCCACAACATGATCGCCGCGGCGGTGACGGGATCCTTCGTGGTGGCGTCCATCGGCGCCTTCTGGACCCTCAAGGGCATCCACCCCGAGCAGGCGAGGTTGAACCTGCGGGTGGGCACCATCATGGGCCTGATCTTCAGCGTCCTGGTCGCGTTCCCCACCGGGGACATCCAGGGCAAGCTCGTCGCCAAGCACCAGCCCATCGCCCTCGCGGCCATGGAAGGACGCTTTGAAAGCGGCCCCCGGGCCAGCCTCACCCTCGTGGGCCAGCCCAACGTCGCCAAGCGCAAGATCGAGAACCCCATCCAGCTGCCCGCGGTGCTGAGCTTCATCGCCTACGGCAGCTTCTCCAGCAACGTGAAGGGCCTGCTGGAGTTTCCCGAGGACCAGTGGCCGCAGAACATCGAACTGCTCTACTACAGCTTCCACATCATGGCGGGCCTCGGCACGATCATGATCGCGCTGATGGGCCTCGCCGCCTTGCTGCTCTGGAGAGGCCGGCTGGACACTGCCCGCCCCATGCTCTGGGTGCTGATGCTGGCCTTCCCCTTCCCGTACATCGCCACCACCGCAGGCTGGGCCGTGGCTGAATTCGGCCGCCAGCCCTGGCTCATCTACGGTGTGTTCCGCACGGTCCAGGGGGCCTCGCCCACGGTGAATGCGGGCCACACGGCCTTCACGACGCTCGGGTTCGCCGGCATCTTCGTGGTGCTGAGCGTCCTGTGGCTCTTCCTGGTTGGCCGCGAGATTTCCCACGGCCCCGTCTCCCACACCCCCAAGGCCTAGGAGGCTGCCATGTATGAGCTCTGGTTCTGGCTCGTGTCCGTCTTCTCGGTATCCCCTGCGGGGATACGCGAGACCTCAAAGGTTGGGCATTCCTTCACCATCCTGGGGGTTGGCCATGTATGAGCTCTGGTTCTGGCTCGTGTCCGTTATGGTCGCCATCTACGTCGTGATGGACGGCTTCGATTTCGGTGCGGGCATCCTGCACCTGGTGGTCGCCAAGACCAACGAGGAGCGCCGCGAGGTGCTCGGCGCCATCGGCCCGCTGTGGGATGGCAACGAGGTCTGGCTGCTGGCTGGAGGCGGGTCCATGTTCCTGGCCTTCCCGAAAGTGCTGGCCTCGGGCTTCTCCGGGTTCTACCTCGCCATCTGGCTGGTGGTCTGGTGCCTGATGCTCCGCGGCATCTCCATCGAGTTCCGGTCCCACCTGCAGGACGGACTCTGGCGCCACTTCTGGGATGGCACCTTCTCCGTGTCCAGCGTTCTGCTCCCCGTGCTCTTCGGAGCGGCCCTGGGCAATGTGCTGCGGGGCGTGCCGGTCGATGGCAGCGGCTACTTCGAGATGCCCCTCTGGACCGATTTCCGCACCGGGGGCCAACTCGGGATCCTGGACTGGTACACGGTGCTCATCGGCGTGTTCGCCCTGGTGACGGTGGCGGCCCACGGGGCGCTGTTCCTGGCCTGGAAGACCGCCGGAGCTGTTCATGACCGGTCCAAGGGCCTGGCCATGCAGCTGTGGGGCCTGGTCCTGGTCCTCTGGATCGTGGCCAGCTATGCCACATCCGTGGTGAACCCTGGCATCTTCCACCGCCTGCCCCAGGCGCCGCTGGGCTGGGTGGCCTCGCTGATCTTCCTCGCGGGCCTGGGCCTCGTCTTCGCCGGCATCAAGCGGGAGCAGTTCCTGCTGGCCTTCCTGGGCTCCGGCGCCTTCATCCTCGGGCTCCTGGCCGCCAGCGCCGCCTGCGTCTATCCCGTGATGCTGAAGTCCACCTTGGGCGCGCAGTTCGACCTGACGGCGCTCAACGCCAGCGTGGGCATCCACGGGCTGCGGGCCGGCCTGGTGTGGTGGCTCATCGGCTTCCCCATCGCCATCGGCTACGTGGTCTTCCTCTTCCGGTTCCATCGGGGGAAGGTGAAGGCGGCGGTGGAGGGCGAAGGCTACTGAAGGGTTTTCCTCACGGCTCAGAAAACGGGCGCCGCGAGGCGCCCGTTTTCTGAGGTGGGAAAGGATTGAGGGCTGGTGCTTCTAGGCCTGCTGCGGTTGGCTTCGATGCCACCGCCAAGCCAGCCAGGCCCAGCAGGCCACCATGCCCAGCCAGCCGATGAGGCGGAGGGCCTGGCCGATCAGGAGGTCCTGGGGCAGCAGTCCCCAGCGCCCCAGCAGGTCCGCCCAGTCGTGCTCGCCTCCGCCCACCAGCGGAAGGACCTGCGCCCGGGCGTCCGCCACATAGCGGGCGATGTTCAGAAGGTTCTCGAAGGCCCAGATGCCGGTGACCGCAGTGCCGAGGGCATCCCGGCGCAGCCAGAATGTGCCGACAGCCAGCAGGGGCACCAGGATCTGCATGAGGGTCCCGCCAAGGATGGTCAGGACCTCCCAGCCGAGGATGCCGAAGAGGGGGTGGCCCGCCTCGTGGAACACCAGGTTCACGCCATCCAGCAGTGGGATCCAACCCTGGTCGGAGGTGGCGGCCAGGATGGCGAGCAGGAGGAAGCCCAGGGAGGCACCGGCCAGGGCCGTGGCACTCACGGATTGCCACTCGGCCTCCCAGGCCTCCTGCACGGGGCCGGGGAGGGGGATCAAGCGTGCGCCTGATGGCGGGCCACGATGCGATCCACCACCTGGTCGAGGGTGAGGCCGCTCGAGTCCAGCTCCACGGCGTCCTCGGCCTTGCACAGGGGCGCCACGGCGCGGGTGCTGTCGGCCTGGTCCCGGCGCTGGAGGTCGTGGAGGACTTCTTCGAAGGCCGGGGACTGGCCCTTGGCCTCAAGCTCAAGGAAGCGCCGCCGGGCGCGGGCCTCGGGACTGGCCGTGAGGAAGATCTTGCAGCAGGCGCCGGGGAAGACCACGGTGCCGATGTCGCGGCCATCCACCACCCAGCGGCCGCTGGCGCCGATGCGGCGCTGCTGTTCGACGAGCACCTCGCGCACGCGGGCGTTGGCGCTCACAGGGGTGACGCCCCGGGTGACCTCCTGGCTGCGGATGGCTTCGCTCACGTCCTCGCCCGCCAGGAAGATGCGCGTGCCCTCCTGGGCGAGGTCCAGGCCCGCCAGCAGGCGCTCCAGACCGTCGCGGTCCTCCAGGGCGAGGCCCGAGCGGTGCAGGGCCAGGGCCGCGGCGCGGTACATGGCGCCGGTATCGAGGTACTGCCAGCCCAGACGCGCGGCGACCCGCCGGGCTGTGGTGGATTTCCCCACCCCCGACGGGCCGTCGATCGCGATCAGGGGAAGGGCGGGAGCGGTCATTCCAACATTCTGGGGGGGCCGCTTCCGCTGTTCCATTACTTCATGCCGAGATCCTTGAGGACCTTGGGATCCTTCTCGTCCTGGGCCAGGAGCGTGTGGCAGGTGTTGCAGTCGGCGGCGATGGTGCGGCCGTCGGCGGAGGTGTGGCTGCCATCGTGGCAGCGGAAGCAGCCCACGGCCTCTTCGTGGCCGATGTTGTTGGGGTGGGTGCCCCAGAGCAGCTTCATCTCGGGGAACACGTTGCGGAGGTAGATGGCCTTCACCGCTTCCGCGGCGGCATCCACCTGGGCCCGCTTGTGCTTGAACACCTCGGGGTAGGTGGTCCGGTAGAACTCGTTGATGCCCAGGACGATCTTGGAACCCGCCTCCTGCTGGCTGGCGTACTCGACCTTCAGCAGTTCGACGGCCTTCTTCTTGATGTAGGGCAGCTCGGCGCTCATGCGCTTGCCGTTCAGGGCCTTGTCCACGGCACGGTCAGGCAGCTCGAAGGCGTGGGTGGGCCGGTTGTGGCAGTCCACGCAGTCCATCTTGCGCTCGGTCGCTTTGGCGAGCTGCTCAGGCTTCAGCTTCTTGTAGTCGTCGGTGACGAACTCCACGAGCTTGCCGCTGTCGTCCCGGTAGGTGACCTTGGGGATCTCCTGGCGGCGGGGGTCGGTGGTGATGTAGCTGATGCGCTCCATGGCGTCGAGATGGCGGCCGTGGATGCCCGTGGTGCCGTTGGCGGTGTGTCCGCCGATCTTCAGCAGGAGGATGCTGGTGGAGGGGGTATTGGCCTCGTCCTCGGCGTACTTGGTCCGGATGAGCAGCTTGTCGTCCGTGAACTTCTGGGGCCAGTGGCACTGTTCGCAGGTTTCGCGGGCGGGGCGCAGGTGCTCGACGGGGCTTGGAATGGGGCGGGAGTAGGTGCCGAAGGCGACGGCGAAGAGCTGGCGGGTGCCCGAGAGCTTGGCTTTCACCAGGGCCGGTGCGCCATGGCCGATGTGGCACTGGGCGCAGCCCACGCGGGAGTGGGGCGAGTCCAGGAAGGCGGCATACTCAGGGCTCATCACCGTGTGGCAGGTGAGGCCGCAGAAGCGGTTGGAGTCCATGTACTCCACGCCCTTGAGACCAGCGGTGCCCAGGATGCCGACGTTCAGGAAGGTGAGCGCGCCCACCACCAGAAGCAGGCGGCGCACGCCGGGCTGGGTGAAATCCACCTTCTGGAGGGGGGTTGGCGCTTCCCCGGCCAGCCGCTTCCTGCGCCGGACGCGGTGGATGCCGAAGGGGATGAGGAGCAGGCCCACCAGGAAGATGGCGGGGAGGATCAGGAACAGCAGGATGCCCGCGTAGGGGTGGACGGCCCTCGGGCTGGTCAATTCCATGAACCAGAACCACACGAGGGTGAAGGCCGAACTGGTGGTGAGGGCCACGCCCGCCAGGGTCATCCAGTTGTTGCCCAACTGAAAGACCAGCCGGGTCAGGTCTCTGACGCGTTCTCCTAGGCTCATGAATCCACCTCCGCAATGTGGGCAAAAGACAAATGACAACCGAGTGTGAAATGCCTCTTCCCACCCTAAATTCCCCCAGGGTCCGAGGCAAGACCGGCGCGGGGGCGGTCGTGGTTTATCTCCTGTGAAATCAATGAGGGGCACTCCAGGTTGTGACAGAGGTCCAGCCTTCTGGAAGGTCCGTTCAGCCCCTGTCACCCCTCAGCAACCGGAGGAAGATTTCACCGTACTGCTGGAGCTTTTTGGGGCCCACGCCGCTCAGCGCGAGGAATTCCGCCTCGGTGGCGGGCTGGAACCGGGTCATCTGCTGGAGGGTGGCGTCGCTGAAGATCACGTAGGAGGGCACGCCCTTGGCGTCGGCCAGCCGCTTCCGGAGGGCCTTCAGGTCGCGATAGAGAGCCTCCTCGCCGTCCACCGGACCCTCTGGGAGGGCGGGGCGGGAGCCGCGCGGGGACCCGCGCTTGGCCTTGCCGGGTTTCGGCGCGGCTTCCAGTGGATCGGCTCCGGTGCACACATCGCAGGAAGTCCCGCAGGACTCCATGCGCTCGCCGAAGTGGGCCAGCAGCGCCTGATGGCGGCAGCGCGGGGAATCCGCGAGGCGGAAGAGGTCGCGGGTCTGCCGCTGCTGGCCCTGGGCCAGGGTCGTATCGAGCCCATCGGTGAAACGGTCGTAGCTGAGCACGTCCCCCCAGCTGTAGAACATCACGCAGTCCGCATCCACGCCGTCGCGGCCCGCCCGGCCGATTTCCTGGTACCAGCCCTCCACGCTCTTGGGCATGTCGCGGTGGATGACGTAGCGGATGTTGCTCTTGTCGATGCCCATGCCGAAGGCGACGGTGGCCACGATGACGTCCACATCATCCCGCTGGAACGCCTCCTGGGCCGCGGACCTGGCCTCGGCGTTCATGCCCGCGTGGTAGGCCGCGGCGCGCAGGCCTTCTCCGGTGAGGAAGGCCGCCGTGGACTCCACGGCCTTGCGCGACAGGCAGTAGATGATGCCGCTCTCGCCGCGGCGGGCCAGCACGAGGCGAAGCATGGCCTCGCGTACCGGCGGCAGGCCCTCGGCCCCCTTCCGGTAGGCGCTGATGCGCAGGTTGGAGCGGAAGAAGGAGCCCTGCACCTCCAGCGGATTCCGCATCTCCAGCTGAGTGGCGATATCGCGGCGGACTTCGGGCGTGGCGGTGGCGGTGAGGGCGAGGACGGGCACCTGGGGGAAGCGGCGCTTCAGGCCCGCCAGGGTCCGGTAGGCCGGGCGGAAATCATGGCCCCAATGGCTGATGCAGTGGGCCTCGTCCACGGCGATGAGGCGCAGGTCGACCTCCCGCAGCAGGTCGGCCAGGTAGAGCTCGAGCCCCTCGGGGGCGGCGTAGACCAGCTCGATCTCGCCATTCATGAGGGCGCGGATGCGGTCCCGGCGGGCCTCCACGGTCAGGCTGGAATTGAGGAAGGTGGCCCGCAGGCCAGCCTCTGTGAGGGCGTCCACCTGGTCCTTCATGAGGGCGATGAGGGGGGAGACCACCAGGGTCACGCCGCCCAGCAGCCGGGCGGGCAGCTGGTAGGTGAGCGATTTCCCCGCGCCCGTGGGCATGATCCCCACCACGTCGCGTCCGGCCATCACCGCCTCGATGATGGCGCGCTGGCCGGGCCGGAAGGTGCCGTAGCCGAAGGTGGCCTTGAGGGCCGCTTCGAGGTCGGGCCGGGCCTCCTGGATGGGTGGTGTCTCCAGGCCCGCGGCGAGGCCCTTCAGCGCCGCGATGGAGGCGGCGTCGAAGGCGCCGGGTTCGACACGGTAGCGGTCCCGCAGGCGCGCCAGTCCCTCCCGGCATTCCACCTGCGCGCCTTGCGCCAGCAAGGCGTGCAGCCGCTCGATCTCGTCTGGAACCTGCGCCACCTAGCAGCCGCCGTCGAGCAGGGGCCCGGCAGCGGTCCAGAAGGCCTGCATCTCCTCGGGCTTGCCGAAGGATACGCGGATGTGGCTGGGCAGGCCGTAGCCCTGCATGGGCCGCACGATCACGCCGCGCTGGAGCAGTTCCTTGAACAGATCCGCAGCGGGGATGGCCGTTTCCATCAGGATGAAGTTGCCGGAGGTCCCGGAGAGCTGGCAGCGGTGCCGGGCGGCTTCCTTCACGAAGGCCGCGCGCGCTTCGGTGTTCTTCTGGCGCGAGAAGGCTTCGAAAGCCAGGTCCTGCACGGCGACTTCCGCGGCGGCCTGGGCCAGATGGTTGGTGTTGAAGGGGCTGCGGACCCGCTCCAGAAGGCCCATGAGCTCCTTCGAGCCCAGGCCGTAGCCGATGCGCAGGGCAGCCAGGGCGTGGATCTTGGAGAAGGTGTGGAGCACCAGCAGGTTCGGGCGCTCGTCCAGGTAGGCGGCGGCATCCGGGTACTCGGCGGGGTCCTCGTACTCGGCGTAGGCCTGATCCACCACCAGCACGATGTCTTCGCGCAGGTTCCGCACGAGGCGCTCGATGGCGGCCTTCTCGAGGCGGATGCCGGTGGGGTTGTTGGGATGGCCCAGGTAGACGAGGCGGGTGTCCTCCGCCACCGAACGCAGGAGGTCGTCCACGTCGAGCTCCGTGGCCGAGGCCCGGGATTCGATGACGCGCCCGCCCGCGGTCTGGGTGGCGATGCCGTAGATGGCGAAGCTGTGCCTGGGGATGACGGCGCTGCCGCCATCCAGGAAGGCGGCCTTGGCCACCATTTCCAGGATCTCGCTGCTGCCGTTGCCCAGCACCACGCGATCCACCGCGAGGCCCTTCCGCTCGGCGATGCGCTTGCGGAGGTAGTAGCCGTCGCTCACCGGGTACAGGCCCAGCCCCTCGAACTCTGAACCGGCGATGACTGAGGCCACGCGGGCCTTCACGGCCTCCGTGGGGCCCCAGGGGTTCTCGTTGGAGGCCAGCTTCACGATGGAGGCGAGGCCCAGCTCGCGCTGGACCTCCTGGATGGGCTTGCCGGGGACGTAGAGCGGGATCTTCGAAAGGTGCTCGAAGCCCGGAATGGCGGAAAGGCTCGAACGCATCAGGCGGGCCGCTCGGAGAGGACCTTGTCCACGATGCCGTATTCCAGCGCTTCTTCGGCGCTCATGAAGAAGTCGCGGTCCATGTCCTTGACGACCTTCTTCAGGGGCTGGTTCGTGTGCTTGGCGAAGGTCGCGGCGAGGTTGTCCTTCAGGCGCTGGATCTCCTTGAAGGTGATCTCGATCTCGGTGGCCTGGCCCTGGGCGCCGCCAGAGGGCTGGTGGATCATGATGCGGGCGTTGGGCAGGGCGAAGCGCTTGCCCTTGGTGCCGGCGGCCAGCAGGTGGGCTCCCATGGAGGCGCACTGGCCGATGCAGTAGGTGACGATGTCGTTCTTCACGAACTGCATGGTGTCGTAGATGGCCAGGCCCGCAGTGACGCTGCCGCCGGGGCTGTTGATGTAGATCTGGATGTCTTTGTCCGGGTCCTCGCTTTCGAGGAACAGCATCTGGGCCACGATGGCATTGGCCACGTTGTCGTCAATGGCGGTGCCCAGGAAGATGATGTTGTCCTTGAGCAGGCGCGAGTAGATGTCGTAGCTGCGCTCGCCGCGGGGCGTCTGCTCGATGACGATGGGGGGATAGTAGCTGCTGGGCATGGGCCCTCCGGCTGATCGATCAGGATAGCAAGAAGGCGCCTTGCGGCGCCTTCCTTGCGGGGTTCGGACAGACCGCTACTTCTTGGCGGCCTTCTTGGGCTTTTCCTCGGCGGCCTCTTCCTTCTTGGCGGCCTTCTTGGGTTTCTCCACGGGCGCCTCTTCCTTCTTGGCGGCCTCATTGGGCTTCTCCTCGGGCGTCTCTTCCTTCTTGGCGGCCTTCTTGGGCTTCTCTTCTTCCGTGGGCTCAGCTTTCTTTACCGGCTTCTTGGCCGGCTTGGCTTCGTCCTCATGGTCGTGGTCGCAGTCGGGGCCATGGACGTGGCCGGCGGGGGCCACGGCGGCAGGCTCGCCGCCTTCCTGGCCTTCCAGGTCGCCACCCTCCAGGCCGCCCGCATCGAAGCGGTTCACGGGGAGGCCGGCCTCGCGCTTGCGCTCCAGCTCGACCAGGGCCTCGAAGGCGGCCTTGTCCAGCAGCTCCTCGGTGACCTTGGCCGTGTCGAGCAGGTGGGTGAAGATGCGGTCGGTGCGGAGGCGGCCTTTGATCTCAGTGGCGTTGCCGCGGCGTTCCAGCTCGGCCTTGAAGGCCTCGAAGGGCTGCTGGACCTGGTTCTCGGCCATGAAGGCCCGGATTTCGGCGTCGATATCGGCTTCGGGGACCTCGATGGCTTCGGCGTTGCCGATGGCCTGGAGCAGGTAGCCGCTGCGGACCGCGCGCTCGGCGTCGTTCAGGCGGTACTGGCGGTAGGCCTGCCAGTTCACCTTCTTGGGGTCCATGCCCTGGCGTGCCACGTGCTGGGCGAACTCCTGGCAGTAGTCGTCGAGCTGCAGGCCCACCATGGAGCGGGGCACCTCGAAGGGCGCGGCGTCCAGCAGGGTGTCGAGCATGGTGGCGTGGAGGCGGGCCACGGCGTCCCGCTCGGTGGCTTCTTCCAGATCCTTCTTCACGGCGGCCTTCAGGGCCTCGAGGTTCTCGAAGGCGCCCATGTCCTTGGCGAATTCATCGCCCAGGACCGGGACTTCCTTGCGCCGGACGTCCTTGACCTGCACTTCGTAGGCCAGGGTCTTGCCGGCGAGGACGGTGTTGGCATCGTCCGCGGGGTGGGTGAGGGTGAACACCTTCTTCTCGTCGGCCTTCATGCCGAGCACCTGGGCATCGAAGGGACGCGTTCCGTCGATCTCCAGCACCTGGTCCGCATAGGTCTGGGCCTTGAGGCCCTGGGGCTTCACGCGGATGTCGCAGGTGGCGATCAGGCCGTGGGCCACGACACCGTCCTCGACGGGCAGGAACTTGGTGGCCCGCTGGCGGAGGCCCTCGAGATGCTCCGCCACGGCGGCCTCATCGATGACCCGCTTCTTCTTGGTGAGGACCATGGCCTTGTAATCCGGCAGGGCCACATCGGGGGCCACATCGAACTGGGCGCGGAAGACGGCATCGGCGCCCTCCTTCAGGTCCAGCTTCTCCAGGGAGGGGTGGGAGATGGGCTGGGCGCCCGCCTCCTGGGCCGCCTTCCAGAAGTGCTTTTCCACCAGCTGCTGAGCGACATCCGACTGGATTTCCCGGGCGTATTTCTGCATGAGAACGGGGCGCGGGGCCTTGCCGGGGCGGAAGCCGGGGATGCGGACCTGGGGAGCGATCTTCGCCACCACCGCGTTGAAGGTGGCGCTCACCTCGGCGGCGGGCACCGTCACTTCGACGGTTTTCCGGGTGGGGGACTGGTGGTGCAAGGTGGCGGACATGGATGCTCCGTGTGATGCGTGGGGAAGTGCGAGGTGGAGGGGCTTCTTTCTTCCAATTTCAGAATCGCCAGAGGCGATTCTGAAATGGTGCGAACGGTCGGACTCGAACCGACACGGTGTGAACCGCTGGAACCTAAATCCAGTGCGTCTACCAGTTCCGCCACGCTCGCAAAGTTGCCAAATTGTCAGTCCGGTGGTGCGCCCAGAGCGATTCGAACGCCCGACCCTCAGGTTCGAAGCCTGATGCTCTATCCAGCTGAGCTATGGGCGCGCACCGAATCCCCTAGTCTACCGGGAAGCCTCCCTGGCTTCGACCCCGGAAGCGTCAGGGCAGGAGACACCAGGCATCTTCGGCTCCGTGCCGCCTCATGGCGGCCAGGGCGGTGTCATCCAAGCCCATGGACTGGGCTCCGGCCGCTTCGGTGGCCAGGTCGCAGGGGATGACGCCCGGATCGTCCGTGCCCAGGGCGCAGCGCACGCCGGCGCGCAGCATCCGGGGCAGGGGATGGGGCGTCACGTCGGCGGCGAGAGCCCGGTTGGAACTGGGGCAGATGTCCACGGGGATGGCCCGCTCGGCCAGCAGCGCGAGGGTGGCGTCGTCGGCCCGGATACCGTGGACGATGCGGGAGACGCCGCCGTCCAGGACGGCCTCGCGGACATTGGAACCTGGCCCGTTCTCGCCCGCGTGGGCGGCGATGCGCAAGCCCGCGGCCCGGGCCCGGTCGAAGACAGGCGCCCAGTTGCGGAACGGGCAGCCTTCCAGCCCCCCCGTGGAGAAGCCCTTCACGAAGGGGGGCAGGTCCGGCAGCACCAGATCGAGGACCGCCTGGCCGTGCTTGGGTCCGAAGTGGTTCACGGCGTCCACCACCACGCAGCCGTGGAGGCCCTGGGCCCGGGCTTCGGCCAGGCCCTCCTCCAGGCCACGCCAGAAGGCGTCGAGGCTGATCTGGCCGCGGTGGACTACGAGGAAGTGGGGCGAGGTCCAGAGGTCGAAGCCAGCACCCCCAGCGGCCTGTGTGCGTCGCGCCACGGCCCGGACCGCCTCGCGCACGGCCTCGCGGCTGTCCAGCAGCGTGGCCTCGAAAAGAAACGCCTCGATGAAACCTTCGAACGGTACGGCGGCACCGGACCAGAGGCTTTCCAGGGGCCCGGGAAGCGCCAGCCCGCGACGCTCGGCTTCGCTCCGGACCCAAGCCGGATCGAGGGAGCCCTCGAGGTGGGTGTGGCGATCCACGAGAGGATGGCTCGACGGGTCGTTCATCCCCGGCCCCTCCCGGAAAGGCTTCTTTCCCTCACAGCGAATGAGCGCAGCTCATTCGCTACTCGTCGTAGTCGTCCATGCGCAGATCGCCGGGATCGAAACCCTCGCGGCCGCGCTCGATGGGCACGCCGGTTTCGGTGAACGTCTCTTCGAGGTTCTCGGCTTCAGGCTCGGGCGTGAAGTCGTCCTCGATGACGTGGACGCTCTTTTCCTTCTTCACCACCCGTGGCTTGGAAGGGGCGCCCTTCTGGTTCGCGCCGCATTTTGGACAGAGCGCCTCCGGCTTGCCGAAGTCGTAGAACTTCGTCGCGCACTGGAAGCATGTGAACTTCTTGCCGAGATTTGCCATTGACCTGTTCCTCGCCCGTACCCAAAGGAACAAGGTTCTACCAGAGTCGGCCCCGGTTGTCACCCCATCTGAAAAAGGAGGTCAGGCCCAGGGGGCCCCTTTCAGCCTGGAAACATCGTCATCACACAGCAAATGGATGACCGTGGTGGTGAAAATCCGGTGTTGGTCTTCGACATCTTCTCCGAAACGTTCCACGAAGGTGGCGCGGCTCCGTTCGAGCTCATCCCGGAGGGGGGCATACAGGTTGCCCTGGCTTCGGGCCTGGGCGACCTTTTCGGGGAAGTACAGCTCCACGTCGCCCACCAGGACGCGGGCCAGCCGTTCGGCGGCGGCGCGGGTCCTGGGGTCCAGGTCCACCATGGGGGGGGGCTCGATGGAATCGGCCACCATCTGCGTGGGGGCGCTGGACAGGCTTCCCGTGCCGGTGGATTGGGGATGGGCCTGGGGGGCGTGGGCGGGCTCGTCCTTACCCGCGGCCAGGGTGGCCAGGGAGGCGGAGGCTGCCAGCACGAGGGCCCGCACCAGTTCGGGATGGTCCAGGGTCTGGCGCAATCCGCTGTCCACCAGCAGGAGGGCCACGGTCTTCCGCTTGTGGCGAAGGGGGAGGATGACCACGTCCGTGGCCTCATAGGGGCTGAGCGTCGCGACCAGGGCCGAGTACCCGGGGCCCTTCTTCTTCAGCGAGCGGCCCAGGCCCTGGATGACGGCCTCCAGGTCGGAAGGCGGCACCACCGCGCCGGCTTTGAGGGGGGCGTTCGCCTCAAACCCGCGGTGGGCGTACAAGGAGGCCAGGCCCTGCTTGAGGACGAAGATGGCGCTGCGCTCCACGAGCGGTTCGAGACCGTCCAGGAGGCGCTTGAGCAGGTCGCCCTGGGAGCCGGCTCCTTCCACCAGGTCGAGGGCCGTGGCGAAGGCGGGGGGGGTGCCATGCTCTGCCACGGGCGCGGGAGGGAGGGCCTGGCGCAGCTGGGCCAGGAGCGCTTCGTCTGGATGGAACCGGTCCATTCCCAGCTGCCAGGTGGCGATCACCTCTTCCAGCAGGGCCTGGTTCTTCTGGTTCAGCCATGCCTCCAACGGGCCGCGGAGGGCATCGTGGGTGGGCTGGTCCTCAGGGCGGGGGGCGCTCATTGGGGGCTCGGATGAAAGGTTCCCGTCCAGGGTATCCCACTTCAGGCCGGAACCCCGTCCGCTGGTAATTGCCCTGGGGAACCGATAGGATGGCCAAGGTTCCTTGGAGATGGCGGATGGCGGATCTTTCCATTGCGGTGAGGCATGCCGGTGATGTGGCGGTGCTGCTTCCGGCGGGTTTCATCAACGCCCACACCGTCCGTGAATTCGAGGAGGCCCTGGAGGGGCTGGTCCAGGAGGGCCGCTATACCATCCTGCTCAATTGCAAGGATCTCAACTACATAAGCTCGGCCGGCCTGGGCGCCATCATGGGGCTCATCGAGACGGTCCGGGAACACCAGGGGGACATCCTGCTGTCCAACCTGCAGACGAACGTCTTCGCCATCTTCGACACCCTGGGCTTCACCCAGCTCTACCGCGTCTTCAGCGATGAGGAACAGGCGCTGGCGGCGGTCGCGCCGGAGAAGAAGGGATGAGCGTGGTGGCCAACCTGGTCCCTGCCCAGTTCCGGCTCGTGATTCCGAGCCAGACCCGGTATCTGAACCTGGTGACTGGCCTGGCCAAGCGGGCTTCGCTGGTGGCAGGCCTCGATGACGCCGCCGCCGCGAAGGTGAGCATCGCGGTGGACGAAGCCGTGACCAACGTGATCCTCCACGCCTACCACGGCGAGGGCGAGCACAGCGTCGAGCTGGAGCTGCGCTTCACGGAGCAGGCCCTGGAGATCCACATCCTCCACTCGGGCCAGGGCCTCCGCAACGACCAGATCACGCTGCCGGATCCCAAGGAATACATCAAGCATCCGCGCAAAGGCGGGCTCGGCCTGCTGCTCATGAGCCGGTTCATGGACGAGGTGCAGTTCAAGGCGGATGAGGCCTCCGGCCGCAACGAGTGCTGCCTGATCAAGAAGCTCGACTGAGGCCCCGGGTCCGCCCTCATGCCTAGCAATCCCTTCGACCGCCTTCGCCAGCTGGCGCTGATGATCCCGGAAGGGACCCAGGAACTGCTTCCGCTCATCGACTTCCTGGAGACCTTCCCGGACCAGGGCACCGAGGAGGACCTCGTCCACCTGGTGGGCATCACGGCCATGGGCATCGCCAAGACCGGGCAGGGGGGCCTCTGGGATGGCGGCAAGTGGCTGTTCCTCCGCGGCTCGGCACCGGCCTTCCCCACCCACCCGGGAGAGGGCTGGCAGGTCCGGCCCTGGGCCTATGGCGACGAGGTCTACGGGTACCTGGTGCTGCGCGTCAGCGAGCTGCCGGGCGCGGTGCCGCTGCTGCTGTCCATCAGCGCGCCCCTGCTGGCCTGGCGCCGGGCCGAGGCCGTGCGCAGCTCCCAGAACCAGGCCCTGGCCCTGCAGCTCTCCCGTCTGAACACCGTGTTCGAGCTCACCCGCAACCTGGGCGAGGTGGAGACCCGGCAGGACCTGGTGCGGCTCATGGCCCACACGCTCATGGGCGAGTTCAGGATCATGCGCCTGCTGGTGGTGGATGCCCAGGGCACGGTGCTGCACGCCAAGGGCTTGGGGACACTCCCCGAGGTGCTTGAGGGTGAGGCCCTGCATGAGCTGGTGGTGGCGAAGGGCCTGGTCCACGCCGTCGAGCTGCAGGACCAGAACCACAGCCATGGGTTCGCCTATGCGGCAGACCCGGCGGTGGGCAAGCTGTCCGACGACGATGAAGTCTTCCTCCACACCCTGCTGAACCTCACCTCCTCCCAGCTGTCGAGCATGGAACTCCGGGAAGCCCGCATCCAGGCCGAGCGCATGGAAAAGGACCTGGACCTGGCCCGGGACATCCAGCGCAGCCTCCTGCCCAAGACCCTGCCCGAGCCCAGCGGCTGGCAGTGCGCCGCGGCGAACCTGCCCTACCAGGCGGTGGGTGGCGACCTCTACGACCTCTGGATGGCCCGGGACGAGCAGCTGGGCGACCGGCTCCACCTGGCCGTGGGGGACATCTCCGGCAAGGGCCTCCCCGCCTCGATGATGATGACCCAGCTCTCCGCCTTCCTGAGGGCCATGGGGGATGCCCGCGTGGACCATTGGGGCCGCCTGGCGGAGCGCCTGAACCGCCGCATGAACGATGTGCGGGACGGCAACCGCTACACCACCTTGTTTGCCGCGGGCCTGAACCCCCAGACCGGGGACCTCCGGTTCGTGAACGGGGGCCACAATCCGCCGCTGCTGGTGCGGTCCGGAGGGGAGGTCGTCCGGCTCTCCCCCACGGGGCCCATGGTGGGGTTGCTTCCGGGCGTGACGTTCACCGAAGGCCGGGCCGCCATGGGGCCGGGAGATGTGCTGGTGATCTTCACGGACGGCCTGGTGGAGGCGGAAAACGCCGCCGGGGAGGAGCTGGGCGATGGCCGGCTGGCGGAGGTGATCCTGAGCCGGCCCCGGGCCGGGGCGGAGGAGCTGTTCGAGGCCCTGCTGGTGGCGGCCTTCCAGCACCTGGAAGACGGCAAGTTCCGGGATGACGTGACCCTGGTGGTCATCAAGCGCATGGGTGCACCGAGCGCCTAACAGAACCCCGCGAAGCCGCGATGAAGCCAGGCGGGATGTCCCGCAAGGAAGAACCCGCAGGGCAACGTGGTTCGTTGTTCAAGGGGCCTGACGCCGCGGGGCGCCCGCCTGACTTCATCCCTCCGGGCGAGGGGCGGCGGGCGTCGCGATGCCGCGTCACGTTCGTCGCGCGTAGTGCCCGCTACGCTTGGACTCACGTTCCTCGCCTCACTCGCCCGGCACCCCTCGCGCGGCGTCGTGGGGTTTTGTTAGGCGCTCTTGATCCCCTTCGTATCCTGGAAGGTGGAGGCAGCTGCATGAACCAGACGAAGACCCTTCTCCTTCTCGCGGGCATGACCGGGGTGCTGGTGTGGATCGGCGGGTACTACGGGGGCCAGTCCGGCATGGTGATGGCCCTCGTCATCGGCCTCGTGATGAACGGGGTGAGCTACTTCTTCTCCGACAAGATCGTGCTGGCCAGCTACGGCGCCCGGGTGGTGGCGCAGGCCGAGGCCCCGGAACTCTACGCCATCGTGGCGAACCTGGCCCAGCGGGCGGGCCTGCCCATGCCCCGCATCGCCATCATCCCCGAGGACACCCCCAACGCCTTTGCCACGGGCCGCGACCCGGAGCATGCCGTGGTGGCCGTCACGGAAGGCATCATGCGGATCCTCAGCCGGCCCGAACTGGAAGCCGTCATCGGCCACGAGCTGGGCCACGTGAAGCACCGGGACATCCTCATCGGCAGCCTGGCGGCGGTGCTGGCCCAGGCCATCATGTTCCTCTCCCGCATGGCCCTGTGGATCAGCCCCCGGGATGAGGAGGGCCGCTCCAACCCCCTGGCGGGCATCGCCATCATGATCCTGGGTCCCCTGGCGGCCATCCTCCTTCAGATGGCCGTGAGCCGCTCCCGGGAGTACCTGGCGGACGATTATAGCGCCCACCTCACGGGCCGCCCGGACATGCTGGCCTCCGCCCTGGAGCGCCTGCAGGCTTACAACCTGCAGCTGCCCATGCAATCGGCCCAGCCTGCCACGGCCCACATGATGATCGTGAACCCCCTGAGCGCCGGTGGCCTCATGAGCCTGTTCTCCACCCACCCCCCCATGGAGGTCCGTGTGGAACGCCTGCGGCGCATGCCCATCGAGGCCCGTTAGCCTGAACTGGACCCGGGAGCGAGGACTGCCGATAGGGGGTCCATGCGGGAACGGCTCGGCAAATTCGAGGTGGTGCGCCTTCTGGGGAAGGGTGCCATGGGCGAGGTGTACCTGGGCCGGGATCCCAAGCTGGGCCGGGAGGTGGCCCTGAAGGTCATTTCCGCCGGGTCGGCCTTCGGCGCGGAGGCCCAGGCCCGCTTCGAGCGGGAGGCCCGGGCTGCGGCCATGCTGAACCACCCCCACATCGTCACGGTCTACGAGTTCGGTGAAGACGAAGGAGTCCACTACCTGGCCATGGAGCACATCCAGGGCGAGGAACTGGAGACCCTGATCCAGAAGGGGCAGACCCCCAAGGCCGAGCTGCTGGAGGTGCTGATCCAGGTCTGCGAGGGCCTGGGTTACGCCCATGAACGCGGGGTCATCCACCGCGATATCAAACCCGCCAACATCCTGGTCACCCGGCACGGCAAGCGGCCCCACGCCAAGCTCATGGACTTCGGCGTGGCCCAGATGGGTCCTTCGGGGCTCACGCAGACCGGCACCTGGATGGGCACCGTAAGCTACATGGCGCCGGAGTACCTGGATACGGGGAAGGCCTCGGCCAGCTCCGACCTCTTCGCCCTGGGGGTGATCCTCTACGAGGTCCTCACGGGAGGGCGGAAGCCCTTCCAGGGCGACACCACCACCACAGTCCTGAACCGCATCCTCCTGCATCCACCCGAACCCCTGCGCCCCGTGGACCTCAAGGAGGTATCCGGCCGCATCCTCGCCGTGGCCGAGAAGGCCCTGGCGAAGCAGCCCGCCGATCGCTATCCCGGTGCCGAGGCCCTGGCCGCGGCCATCCGTGACGCCATGAGCCTCCAGGCCGAGGCGACCCCGGTTCCGGCGATCTCAGCCCCGGCGGTCCCCAAGCCCGTGACGGAGATTACGGGCCAGCGGATCCGGGTGGGCAAGGGGGGGCAGGGCCAGTGCCTGAGCCTGAAGGTGGCCCTGCGCCAGGCCAAGCCGGGCATGGAGATCCTGCTGCTGCCGGGGCTTTACCGCGAATCGGTGGTGGTGGACCAGGACGTGACCATCCTGGCCATGGGGGAGGGGGAAGTCATTCTTGAGGGAATCGCCGGGCAGGCCATGCTCCTGCAAGCTGAAGGGGCGGTCCTGCGGGGGATCACCCTCCGGGCGCCAGAAGGCGGGGTGGCCCTCCGGATCGGCCGGGGTGCGCCCCTGGTGGAGGACTGCGTCATCGAAGGCGGGGCCCAGCTGGAAGGCGCGGGCACGGCGCCGGCTTTCCGGTCCTGCACTTTCGTGGGGGGCGCCTCCGGCTTGGAGGCCGGAGAGGGCACCCAGGCCCGGGTGGGCGGCGGGGCCTTGTCCGGTTTCAGCGAGACAGGCCTGCTGGTGAGGCCCGGAGCCCAGGTCTCTCTGCTGGGGACCCAGGTCGGGCCCGGTGAAGGGGTGGCGCTTCGCATCCAGGGGCGGGGGCAGGGCATGCTGGAGGACTGCGGCCTGTCGGCGGCGGCCGGCGCCGTGGAGGTGGAGCCCGATGGGCGGGTGCAGTTGACCCGCTGCCGCCTCCTGGACAGCGGGTTTGCGGGCCTGCTGGCCCTGGAGCGCAGCCATGCGGTGCTCGACTCCTGTGACCTCGGCAACCACACCTGCTCGGGCGCCCACGTGCTGGCGGGGGCGAATGTCATGCTCCGGCAGTGCCGGGTGGTGGCCAATGCGGGGTTTGGCGTTTCGGTGATGGACCGGGGCCTCGCCACCCTGGATGGCTGCACGGTGCAGGCCAATGGTGGCGCGGGGTTGCTGATCCACCACGGGGCCACTGTCCAGGCCCGGGGCTGCACCTTCTCCGAAGGCCTCTCCCTGGGCGTGGATTGCGCTGAAGGGGGCCAGGGCGTGCTGGATGCCTGCGAGATCTCTGGGAACGCGGGGGCCGGAGTCCAGGTGGAGCCTGGCGGGAGCCTGCTCCTGGTGCGTTGCACCCTCAAGGACGGGCGGGATACGGGGCTTCTGCTGCTGGAGGATTCCCAGGCCACGCTGGAGGAATGTGTGGTCCACCGGAACGCCCGGGGCGGCATCCTGCTGGCGAAGGACGCTGCGGATCCCTTGATGCGGGGCGCCAACCAGATCGAGGACGGCTTCCTGCGTGTGGATGGCAGCGGTCAGCTGGTGAAGCTGGCGCCGCTCTGATCGGGTGTCCAGATCGGGCGCCGGGGCTTACAACCCTGCGAGCTCATCCAGCTTCGACAGCCAACTGCCATCAGAACCCCCCGGCCAGGGCAGGGGTCGGATCAGGGCCTCTTCGGTCTCCTCGGGCATCCCGCCGAATTGGATCAGGGCCACCGGCAGCTCCTGGAGCTCGCCGAGTTCGCGCTGGAAGTCCCGGATTCCGGTCAGGGGTGGTTGGGTGCCGGCCGGTGTTTCCAGCACCAGAAGCCGGCTGGTGGCCCCGGAACCTGCCCTGAGCCGGTCCAGGGCCTTCGGAAGGGAATCCACGGGCTCCAGGCGGAGATACCCCGCGGCGGCCAGGGCGGCCGTGACTTCCCGGCGCTCCGGGCCCGGGGGCATGGCCAGCAGCAGGCTGGTTACCCGGCGTCCCAGGCGGGTCAGGGCATCCTGGGTCTGGGTTCCGGCCGGGTTCACCCGGCTTCCGGGCCCTTTGGCGCCCCCGGCGGGAGCCTTGGTCCGGATCACCTTGACCGCGGTCTCGGCGGGAGCACCTGCGGCCGGGCTGCGCAGCATCTGCTCCCGGATGGCCAGGACTTCCTGGATCTGGCGGAACTCGGCGTCCCCGAGGTCGCCGAACTTCACGCCCACGACGATCTCGCCGTCCCGTTCCCACGCGTCCGCCACCATGCCCCGGGCCTCGAAGAGGGGGTGCTTGGGAAGGTCCCGGATCTTCAGCATGGGGAGGATCTTGCCCTTGTCGAAGAAGCCCAGGCCCGGTGTGACGCGCATGTGATCGTCGAGGCGCATCACCCGGTCCACACGGAAGGCCAGGCCCCCCAGGGACAGGTTCACCAGGGGGCCGGCCAGGCCGAAGCCGGGTAGGCCCGCATCCTGAGCCAGCACATAGGCCTTCTCCCGGGGGCGGAAGGGATAGCGCTTGTGGCCGCGGCGGTCGGCCTCGGTCATCCGGATGGGGAGGGAGAACCGGTAGAGCAGGTACGATTCCCGGCCGAGGAAGGTGATGGGGGCCTCGAAGCGCTGCTCGCCCACCGCGAAGAGCATTTCGAAGGAGGCTCCGACGGCCATTTCATGGGGCAGTGGGCGGATGAGCTTGAGGTGGAGGAGGCTTTTGCCCCCATCCAGGTGCTGGAGGCGGGAGGTGTAGGGAAGGGTGTGGGTGCCTTCCACCTTGATCGGGAATTCGGTTTCGGTCTGGAGCAGGACGGCCATGGCCTTGCGGATCTGCGCAGGATCTTCGATGGGCGCCTCACGCCCCCCACCTCCGCTCGGTTTGGCCAGGTTCATCGGTCTCCGCCCATCCCCCTACCCATCGGCCGGGGCCCCTGCGGGATTGAGTTCAGGCGTCGCGCCCATGTAGGTCGCATAGGAAGCGAATCACGTCTAATGGGGGCTAGACATTGAACAGGAAGTTCATGAGGTCACCGTCCTTGACGATGTATTCCTTGCCTTCAGTGCGCATCTTCCCCGCGTCCTTGGCCCCCTGCTCGCCCCGGTATTGGATGAAGTCCTCGTAGGCGATGACCTGGGCCCGGATGAACCCCTTCTCGAAGTCCGTGTGGATGACGCCCGCGGCCTGGGGGGCCGTGTCGCCCTTGTGGATGGTCCAGGCGCGGACCTCCTTCACCCCGGCGGTGAAGTAGGTCTGGAGGCCCAGCAGGTCGTAGCTGGCGTGGATGAGGACATTCAGGCCCGGCTCGGAGAGGCCCGCCTCCTCCAGGAACAGGGGGCGGTCCTCCTCGGGCAGGTCCTGGATCTCGGCCTCCAGCTTGGAGCAGATGGGGATGCAGGGGGCGTGGCGCTCGGCGGCCAGTTCCTGCAGCTTCCGGTAGTGGGCGTTGCCCTCGGGATTCCGGATGTCCTCCTCCCCGATGTTGCCCACGAAGAGGGTGGGCTTCAGGGTGAGCAGGCCGTAGGACTTGATGAGGGCCTTGTCCTCGGCCGACAGCCCCGCGGTGCTGGCCCACTTGCCGTTGTCCAGGGCGGCGAAGACCCGCTCCAGGACGGCGACCATGGCCAGGGATTCCTTGTTGCCGGTCTTGGCGACCTTGCGGTGGCGCTCCAGGCCCTTTTCCACGGCATCCAGGTCCTTGATGACCAGCTCGGTCTCGATGATCCCCAGGTCCCGCTCGGGGTTCACGCCGCCTTCCACATGGGTGACATTGCCGTCCTCGAAGCAGCGGACCACCTGGACGATGGCGTCGGTTTCCCGGATGTGGCCCAGGAAGGCGTTCCCCAGGCCCTCCCCCTTGCTGGCGCCCCGCACCAGGCCGGCGATGTCCACGAACTCCTGGGCCGCCGGCAGGATGCGCTGGGGCTTCACGATCTCCGCCAGGAGCGCCAGGCGGGGATCCGGCACGTCCACCACGCCCGTGTTGGGCTCGATGGTGCAGAAGGGGTAGTTGGCCGAAGCCGCGCCCGCACGGGTGAGGGCGTTGAAAAGGGTGGACTTTCCCACATTGGGCAAGCCCACGATGCCACAGGCGACGGCCATGCAATCCTCCAAGCCTTCCAGTATCACCTACCGGACATGTGACGAAAAGAACGGCTTCCGGGACTTGCGCGGGGGGCCCGGGCGCCATACTCTCCCGGCCAAGGTCGCAGATGGGCGAGAGGAGGCAGCATGATCGTGAGGGCGGAATGGCCGGGCTATGTGGTGGACGTCCTTGTCCGCCCCGGCCAGGAAGTGGAGGAGGACGAGCCCTTGATGATCCTCGAGGGTACGGATTCGTCCCGCACCGCCTTCTACATCAACGCCCCCGAATGCGGGAAGGTCCGCGAGGTCCTCATGGAAGAGGGCGATTTCGCCTATGAGGACGATGATCTGGTGGTGATGGGCGACACCGACAAGGACGAGTAGCGCGGCAGACCGCTACACTGGAGCCATCATCCTCATGAGGTGGCTGAATGGCTTTGGTGCGTGCCGAGATGGCAGGGAAGGTCCTGGAGGTCTGCGTGGCCGAGGGCGACGCTGTGGGCGAGGACCAGGACCTGGTCATCATCGAGTCCATGAAAATGCAGATTCCCGTGGGCAGCCCCGAGGAGGGAACGGTCAAGAAGGTCTTCGTGGCCCCCGACCAGTTCCTCAACGAAGGGGATCCTATTGTCGAATTAGCGTGAGGTTTCTCGTGTTCCAAGCCATGGATGCTGAGGTCTCGCGTATCCCCGCAGGGGATACCGAGAGGATGCAGATTCCCGTGGGCAGCCCCGAGGAGGGAACGGTCAAGAAGGTCTTCGTGGCCCCCGACCAGTTCCTGAACGAAGGGGACCCCATCGTCGAGCTGGGCTGATGGAAATCCGGCTCGAACGCCTCGAGGGGGACGACGCTGGGATCGTCCTGCTGGGCCTGGACCGCCCCGCCGCCAAGAACGCCCTCGGCCGCCAGCTCCTGGCCGAGTTCCGCCAGGCCCTGGCGGAGCTGCGCTCCGATCCGGCCGTCCGGGTGGTGGTGGTGCACAGCCTCGTGCCCGGCGTCTTCTGTGCCGGGGCTGATCTGAAAGAGCGCGCCGGCATGGCCCAGGCGGAGGCTG
>DASXVC010000068.1:0-26030 GCA_036504495.1 Geothrix sp. | reverse complement strand
CTCAACCCTTCTACCCTTCGTCGTGGCTTTTCCCCAAGGGTCACACCCGTTCCCATCCCGAACACGGCAGTTAAGACTTGGAGGGCCGATGATACTGCTCCGCACAGGAGTGGAAAAGTAGGTCGCTGCGACGTTAAATTCCCTCCGGGCCATCACAATTGATGGCCCGGAGCTGTTTAATTGGTAAAATTCATCCATTGTTTCGAGGAACCCATGTCCATCGAGGTTCGACTTCCCGACGACTCCCTCCGGCAGCTGGCCGAGGGTGCCACCGGAGCTGACCTGGCGGCGGGCATCGGGGCACGGCTGTTGGATGCCGCCCTGGCTGTCCGAGTGGACGGCCGCCTGGTCGACCTGAAGGCGCCCCTGGCGAATGGGGCCAAGGTCGAGATCGTCACCAGCAAGACGCCCGAAAGCCTGGAGCTGATCCGTCATTCGACGGCCCACCTGCTTGCGCACGCCGTGAAACGGCTCTATCCGAATGCCCGGGTGGGCATCGGACCCGTCATCGAGGACGGTTTCTTCTACGACTTCTGGATGGAGAAGCCCTTCACGCCGGAAGACCTGCCGGTCATCGAAGCGGAAATGCGCAAGATCGTGGCCGAGGGCATCGAGGTGGTGCGCGAGGACCTCGGCCGGGATGCGGCCGTGGCGCGATTCCGCGAGATGGGTGAGCCCCTCAAGGTCGAGGTCGTGTCGGACATTCCTGCCGGCGACATCATCAGCGGCTACAAGCAGGGCGATTTCTACGATCTCTGCCGCGGCCCCCATGTCCCCAACACGTCGAAGCTGAAGGCCTTCAAGCTGCTCAGCATCGCGGGGGCCTACTGGAAGGGCGATGAGAAGAACCAGATGCTCAGCCGCATCTATGGCACCGCCTTCCATACGCAAAAGGAGCTGGACGAGCACCTCAAGCGCCTGGAGGAGGCCAAGGCCCGCGACCACCGGAAGCTGGGCAAAGAACTGGGCCTCTACTCCTTCCATCCGGAAGCCCCGGCCTCGCCCTTCTTCCACCCCAAGGGAACGCAGGTCTACAACGAGCTGGTCACCTACATCCGCGAGCTCTACTTCAAGTACGGCTACAGCGAAGTGATCACGCCCCAGATCCTGGACGTGGCCCTCTGGAAGACCAGCGGGCACTACGAAAACTACGCCGAGAACATGTACTTCACCACCGCCGAGGAGCGGGAGTACGCCGTGAAGCCCATGAACTGCCCGGGCCACTGCCTCATGTTCGGCGCCCAGAAGCACAGCTACCGCGACCTGCCCATCCGCTACGCGGATTTCGGCCGCCTGCACCGCTTCGAGCGCAGCGGCGTGACCCACGGCCTGACCCGCGTCCGCACCTTCTGCCAGGACGACGCCCACATCTACTGCACGCCCGAGCAGATCAAGACCGAGATGGCCGCCTTCCTGGCCCTGTTGAAGGAGGTCTACGACACCTTCGGCTTCGACGGCATGCGCGTGGCCCTGTCCACCCGGCCCGAGAAGCGCCTGGGCTCGGACGAGATCTGGGACGCGGCCGAAAAGGCCCTGGGCGAGGCCCTGGATGAGGCAAGCATGCCCTACACCCTGAATCCAGGCGAGGGCGCCTTCTACGGTCCGAAGATCGAGTTCCAGATCCTGGACGCCCTCAAGCGGCCCTGGCAGCTGGGCACCCTCCAGGTGGACTACATGCTGCCGGAGCGCTTCGACCTGAACTACACCAAGGCCGACGGCACCGAGGGGCGCCCCATCATGCTCCACCGGGCGATCCTCGGCAGCCTCGAGCGCTTCATGGGCATCCTCGTGGAGCACACCGCCGGGGCCTTCCCGGCCTGGTGCGCCCCCGCCCAGGTGGCCATTCTGCCCATCACCGACCGGGCTAACGCCTTTGCCACAGAGGTTGCCGCCCGCGCGAAGGCGCTGGGGCTTCGGGCGGAGCTGGACCAGCGGAATGAAAGCCTCAAGGCAAAGATCCGCGAGGCCCAGCTGGCCAAGGTACCCTACATGCTGGTGATCGGGGACCGGGAGGCCGAGGCGGGCACGGTGTCCGTGCGGCATCGACACCGGGGCGACCTGGGCGTCCAGACGCTGGAGGCCTTCCTGGAGGTTCTCGTCACCGAGGTCCGGGAGCGCCAGCGTTGAACCTGTTTTCCTTGCTTGGCGGAAATCCGTTCAAGTGATAAACTTTTTGTCCTTGTGCAACTAGGGGAGGAACCATTCGTCCGAACGAGACCCGCATCAATGACGGCATCCGGGCCCAAGAGGTCCGCGTCATCTCCGAAGATGGCGAACAGCTCGGCTTGATGCCCCCAAACCAGGCCATCCGGATCGCAGAAGAACGCGGTCTAGACCTGGTGGAAGTGGCCGGGAACGCCAATCCGCCTGTCTGCAGAATCATGGACTACGGCAAGTACAAGTTCATGGAAGCCAAGCGGGAACATGCAGCCCGGGCGAAGCAGAAAAACATCGTGGTCAAGGAAGTGAAGTTCCGCCCCAAGACTGATGACCACGACTTCGATTTCAAGGTGAAACACATCCTCCGATTCCTGGAGGAAGAAGACAAAGTCAAGGTGGTGGTCATGTTCCGCGGACGCGAAGTCGTCCATCGCGACATCGGCTACCGGATCATTGAAGAAGTCATTCAGCGGGTCGGCGACAAGGCCATCGTTGAAAAGGGCGCCGGCATTGATGGCCGTGACATGCACGCCATCCTCGCGCCCCGGATCATCGAAGTGCCCAAGGCGCCGAAGAAACCCAAGTCCGAAACCCCAGCAACCGAAGCTCAAATCTAGCGAGGAACCCATGGCCGGTTACAAGATCAAGACCCACAAGGGCGCACAGAAGCGCTTCAAGAAGACTGCCGGTGGCAAGTTCAAGCGCGGCTGCTCGCACCAGCGCCACATCCTGACCAAGAAGTCCGCCAAGCGTAAGCGCCAGCTGGACATGGGCGGCATGGTGGCCAAGGCCGACACGAAGGCCGTCGCCCTGATGCTGCCTTACGCCTGATTTCCTCCGGGGGTTCCACGCTCCGCTCCGCTGCGCGAACACCCCCGGACCCCCACGCCCTCGCAGGCGCAGCCTGCTGCGGGCTTGGATTCTCTCGCTGACGGTCCTAGAATCGTCAGTTCAACCCGGTGGCTGAGGCCACCCCCGATGAGGCTCCTAAAGCCCGCTCCATTCTGGACGTGCTGCCTCGAGGAAAGGAAGCAACATGACTCGCGTTAAACGTGGCTTTAAGCGCGCCCAGCGCCGCAAGCGGATGATGAAGTTCGCCAAGGGCTTCTACGGCGCCAAGTCCCGCCTGTACCGCTCTGCCAAGGAAGCCGTCGAAAAGGCCCTCGGCTACGCCTACCGCGACCGCAAGGTCAAGAAGCGCGACTTCCGCCGCCTCTGGGTGGTGCGCATCAGCGCCGCCTGCGGTCAGAACGGCACCAGCTACTCCAAGTTCATGGGCGGCCTGAAGAAGGCTTCCGTGGATCTGGACCGCAAGATCCTCGCGGATCTCGCCGTGCGCAATCCCGAGGCGTTTACCAAGCTCGTGGCCGTGGCCAAGGGCTGATCGCGAACGCAGCACATCGCAGATACCCGAAAGGCCGCGCAAGCGGCCTTTCTTTGTGTTGAGGGCACCATGGATCATCTGCTGCCGCCGGAGATCGTCGAGGCGGGCCACGCCTTCCCACGGGCCCTGGCCGCCTGTGGCGACCTGGATGCCCTGCTGCGCCTGAAGGGCGCCTACGTGGGCCGTGAGGGCAGCCATGCCGCGCGGCTCATGGAACTGCTCAAGACTGCGCCCAAGGAGCAGAAACGCGACCTGGGCGCCGCCATCAACGGCCTCAAGCAGCAGTGGGAGGAGGGCCTCAAGGCCCGCCAGACCGAGCTGGAAGCGGCGAAGAAGACCCTGAACGCGCTGGCCGACCGCTGGGATCCCTCGCTGCCGCCGCCCGTGCCGGCCCGGGGGGCGCTGCATCCGCTGAACCGCCTCATGGACCGCCTGGTGGAGGTCTTCCGGCCCCTGGGCTTCCATGTGGAAGAGGGCCCCGAGGTCGAGACCGAAGCCCACAACTTCGATGGCCTGAACATCCCTGAGGATCATCCGGCGAAGGCCTCTTCCGACACCTTCTATCTGGCGGCGCACCCGGAGCTGCTGCTCCGCACGCACACCAGCCCCGTGCAGGTGCGCACGCTCCTGCGCGTGGCCCCCGAACTCGCGACGCGCGGCGGCATCCGCTTCCTGGCGCCGGGCCGGGTCTACCGCAAGGATGAGATCGATCCCACCCACAGCCCCATGTTCCACCAGGTGGAGGGCATGCTCGTGGGCCACGACATCGGCATGCAACACCTCAAGGGCACGCTGGAATACGCGCTGCGGGCGCTGTTCGGCCCCCACACGGAGATTCGCCTGCGGCCTTCGTACTTCCCGTTCGTGGAGCCGGGCTGCGAGGTGGACGTGAGCTGCCCGCTCTGCGACGCCAAGGGCTGTCGCGTGTGCAAGGGATCGGGCTGGGTGGAGATCCTGGGCGCGGGTCTGCTTCATCCCAACGTCTTGACCTACGCGGGCATTGACCCGGCCGAATGGTCCGGCTGGGCCTTCGGCATGGGTGTGGAGCGCATGGCCATGATGCTGAGCCAGACGCCGGATCTGCGGCTTTTCTTCGAAAACGATCAGCGC
Source organism: Geothrix sp. (assembly GCA_036504495.1). Classification (GTDB taxonomy): domain Bacteria; phylum Acidobacteriota; class Holophagae; order Holophagales; family Holophagaceae; genus Geothrix. The sequence continues at coordinate 21,376 of DASXVC010000068.1, read as the reverse complement.
TTTCTCAAGGCCATGGGAGGGCTGGACTGATGTGGATCGAACGCAAGGCCCTCGCCGCCGAAATCCCCGCCGCCGCGGCCCTGGATACGCGCCAGCTCTGCGAGCTGCTGGCCGCCCTGGGTTTCCCCGTGGATGGTGTCGCCTCCCGTGAAGGCACCGAGGTGCTGGATGTGGATATCACCGCCAACCGTGGCGACGCCATGTCCCATCGCGGCATGGCCCGCGAGGTGGCAGCCAAGCTGGGGCAGCCCCTGGCGCCCATCGCGCCGTCCACCGTAGCCGAAGGCGCGCCGAAGGTCGACGTGCGCCTGGGGAGTCCCGCCTGCCCGCTCTACGCCACCGCCCTTTTGAGCCTCGGAACGGGCGCCACACCGCCGGACGTGCAGGCCCTCCTCCGGGCCCTTGAATCCACACCCAAGTGCCTGCCCGCCGTGGACGCCTCCAACGAGCTGCTGCACCGCTACGGCCATCCCACGCATGCCTTCGACGCGGACCGCATCCAAGGTGCCGTGTCTGTGCGCTGGGCGAAGGCCGGGGAAACGCTGGTCACGCTCGACGGCGTGACGCGCACCCTGACCCCTCAGGACCTCGTCATTGCCGATGAGGCCGGCCCCATCGCCCTGGCGGGCGTCATGGGTGGCGACGGCACCAAGGTCACGGAAGCCACGCGACGCGTGCTGCTGGAAAGCGCCTGGTTTGATCCCAAGACCGTGCGCGCCACCGCCCGCCGCCACAGCCTGCACACCGACGCCTCGCACCGCTTCGGCCGGGGCGCGGATCCCGCCATGGCCGCGGTGGCCCGGGACCTCCTGGTGGACCGCCTCCGGGCCTGGGCCGGGGCCACCCTCGAAGGGGCTTGGACCGTCGGCTCCCTGCCGGCGGCTGGTCCTTCCGTGGCGCTTCTGGAAGCCCTGCTCACCCGCGTGGCCGGCGAGCCGCTGCCTCCGGCGGAGGCCGCTGGGGCGCTGCGCCGCCTGGGCTGCACCGTGGAAGTCCATCCCGACCGCCTGACCGTCCAGCCCCCCACCTGGCGCCACGATCTGGCCATTCCCGAGGATCTGGCCGAAGAGGTCCTGCGCCTTCGGGGCTATGAACACATCCCGTCGGTGCTGCCTCCATTGGAAGGTCCGCCCGTACCGCTTGCCGCGGACTACCTCCAGCGGCAGGCCCTGGCGCGGCGCCTGGCCCATCTGGGCTTCCACCAGACCGTGACCTACGGTTTCATCAGCCCCGAGGCGGACGCGGCCTTTACGGCCCCGGAGAACGCGCCTGAGGGCCGGACTCTGGCGAATCCGCTGGGGCAGGAATACTCCGTGATGCGCGGGACACTCTTGTCGAGCCTGCGGGCCACAGCGGAGCAGAACCTCCGCCAGGGCGCGCGGGAAGTCCGCCTCTTCGAGGTGGCGCCCACCTACGCCAGCGGCCCGGAAGGCCCGGTGGAACAGTTCACCCTGGGCCTGGCCTGGGGCGGCACCCTGGGCGGAGAGGACTACCTCAGCCCGGCCCGGCCGGTGCGGGAGGCCGATCTGGCGGGCATCGCCCGGGATCTGGGTCTGACCCGGCCCCCTGAGGTGCGTTCCCTGGGCGAGGGCCTCTTCGGTTTCGAAGTGCCCGTGTCGGCCCTGCCCCAGGCCGGGGCCCGGATCATTCCCGCCTTCCGCCCCTTCAGTCGCTTCCCGGCCGTGGAGCGGGACCTGTCCCTCCTGGTGGACCTGGGCCAGTCCCATGACGCCCTGGCCTCGGCCATGGGCAAGGCCCTGCCGCCGGACGTGCTTACGGACCTGCGTTGCGTGGACGTGTTCCGCCACAAGAGCCTGCCGGAAGGCCGCCAGGCGTGGCTCATGCGCCTGCGTTTCCAGGCGGACCGGACCCTCGTGGGGGCTGAGGTGGACGGCTGGATGGCCTCGGCGCTGGCCGCCGCGGAGTCCCTCGGGGCCAAGCTCCGGGCGTAAGATGGGTTCTATGAGGCATCCATGGACCTTCTGAAGCAACTCGAATCAAAGATGCAGTCCCTCGTCCAGCAGCGTAACCAGCTGAAGGATGAGCTAGATGCCCTGAAAGCCGCAGGGTCGGCCGACAGCCAGGAACTGCAGTCCCTCCGGACTCGGCTGGAGGATGCCCTGGCCGAAAAGGCGGCCCTGGAGAAGGACCGGGAAGCGATCAAAGAACAGGTGGCGGCGATCCTGCGGGCCCTCGAGGCCCTGGGATGAAGTCCCAGCCTCCCCTGCCGGGGGTACGGGCAGCCTCGGTGTCGGTCCTGGGCCAGGAGCTCCAGGTCCAGACCGACCGACCTGAGACCCTGGCGGCGGCCGTGCGGATCCTGGAGGAGACCTTCCAAGACATGGACTCCCAATGCCAGGTAAGATGGGGAGGCGTTCCGAAGGGCCTCGACACCCCGTCCTGGTACCTCCTGGGCGCCCTGAACCTGGCGCACCGCGTGGCGCGCCTGGAGCAGGAAGCCACTCAGCACACCCAAAACCTGGAACAGACCCTTTCGAAGCTTTTGAACGATGTTCCGGACGAACCTTCCGCCCCCGTGCCTTTCCTCGACGAGGACGGAGACTGATTTCCCTGCGAGGCCCGTGATTATGGCCAAGCGCTTGTTCCGTAAGTCGAAATGGGAGCCCTTCCCCCTGTCCTGTGCGTTCCGCGCGTCGGCGCGCCTTAGCCAGGGACCCTGGTCTCCCCCCTACCAGCTAGGGAACTCGGCAAGCCTCCACGACTGAGCGGGGATTTTCAATTCGGGTGCTGGTGGCTTCTGGATCTTTCCCCCCAGGAGTCGCTGATGACCTTGATCGATTGGATTTTTCTTAGTCTCGCCATTGCTTCAGGCGGGGTGGCGCTGCTGATGGCCATGAAGGCCCAGAAGGCCACCCTGGAGAGTTCTCAGGCCCAGGCCAAGGCTGAAGCCGATACCAAGACCCAGCGGGAGAAGCTGCTGGAAGAGGCCAAGCGCGATGCCCAGCGGCTCCGGGACCGGGGGGAGCAGGAGGCCGAAGCCCTCCGCAAGGAATCCGAACTGAAGGTCAAGGAACAGGCCCTCCAGGCCCGCCAGGAGGCCGAGAAGCTGATCGCCGAGCGGCAGGCCAACCTGGAGAAGCAGGAACAGCGGCTCCAGTCGAAAGAGGGTGGCCTCCAGTCCAAGGAGGAGGGGCTGGACAAGAAGCTCCAGCAGGTCGAGCTGAAGGCCAAGGACCTTGAGACCCTCACCGAAAAGCGCAAGGCCGAGATGGAGAAGCTCGAGGCGCAGCAGGCCGAGGCCAGGCAGCTGGTGGAAGCCCAGGCCAAGCGGCTGGAAGAAGTCGCGGGCCTCACCCGGGAAGACGCCAAGAAGGAGCTGATCGGGCAGCTCGAGTACTCCGCCAAGATGGACGCCGCCAAGCTGGTGCGGCGCATCGACGAGGAGGCCCAGGAAGAGGCCGCCAAGAAGGCCCGCTGGACCATCGGCGCCGCCATCCAGCGGGTGGCCTCGGACGTGGTGGCCGAGCAGGCCGTCAGCTCCGTGCAGCTGCCCAGCGACGACCTCAAGGGCCGCATCATCGGCCGGGAAGGCCGCAACATCCGCGCCCTGGAGAAGGCCACGGGCTGCGACCTTATCGTGGATGACACGCCGGAGAGCATCGTCGTCTCCAGCTTCGATCCCATCCGCCGCGAGGTGGCCCGCCAGGCCATTCTCAAGCTCCTGGCCGACGGCCGAATCCATCCCGCCCGCATCGAGGAGGTGGTGGAGAAGGTCAAGGTGGACATGGACCAGCACCTCAAGGAGATCGGCGAGGCCGCCTGCATCGAGCTGGGCTTCCCGGACGTCCATCCCAAGCTGCACAAGCTGGTGGGCCGCCTGAACTACCGCACCTCCTACGGCCAGAACGTGCTAGAGCACACCAAGGAAGTGGCCCGCATCGCCGAGTACATGGCGGGCGAGATGGGTGCGGATGCCCGGCTCTGCCGCCGCGCGGGGCTCTTCCACGACATCGGCAAGGCCATCGACCGTGAGGTGGAGGGCACCCACATCGAGATCGGCATGCAGCTCATGCAGCGCTACGGGGAGAAGGAAGACGTCATCCACGCCATGAGCTGCCACCACGGGGACTTCGAACCCCGCACGGTGGAGGCCATGCTCATCACGGCTGCGGACGCCCTCAGCGCCGCCCGCCCCGGCGCCCGCCGCGAGATGCTGGAGACCTACGTCAAGCGCCTCGAGAAGCTGGAGGAGATCGCCGGCAGCTACAAGGGCGTGCAGAAGAGCTACGCCATGCAGGCCGGCCGCGAGATCCGCATCCTGGTGGATGCGGGTTCCGTGAACGACGACCAGGCCTACTGGATCGCCAAGGACGTCTCGCGCCGCATCGAAGCCGAGATGCAGTATCCCGGCCAGATCAAGGTCACGGTCATGCGGGAGTTGCGCGCCGTGGAAATCGCACGGTAGGAACCGGCGGCGTCTGATACAGTCCGGATGGCTCCAATTCCTCAACCGGCTGGGTATCGACTTTGGACGCATCCCACCTCCACCCCTCAGAACCCGGCCCGCCCTCGGGCGCGTCCGGGGAGCACCTCCTCACCCTGAGGCTGGCGGAAAGTGCGGAGGCCCAGCGCCGCCTGGCCGAAGGCATCTACGCCTTGAGCCTCGCCTCCACCAGCGAAGAAGTCTTCCAGGTGCTCTTGGCCCAGGCTGCCGCCGTGCTGCCGGGCCCCCGCTGGTTCCTGGGCCGGGCTCGCGAGGATGGGGGCCTCCACCCGATCATGCCGGCGGCTGGGCCATCGCCCCTGCCAGAGGGCCTGGGATTGTCGATTCTCGACAGCGGCTTCACCCGGGAGGTTCTTGATCACCGCAGGCTGTGCGTGGTGGAGGTGGCTGCAGCTTCCCCGGCCATGATTTCTCCAGCCCTGGTACAGGCCCACACCCTGCGCGCCCTGCTCGGCATCCCCCTGGTGTTCGAGGGAAGGCTGATGGGGGTGCTGTTCGCCGTGGGGTTCCAGGGCGAGGCTGTGGCCACCCTCCGGGATTCCGACATCGCGGTTCTCCAGAGCCTGGCGCACATTGCGGCCCTGGCCCTGGAGCGTCTCCAGGCCGAGGCCCGCCTGGAGCGGGCCGCCCGGCTATCCCGGGATCTGGCCCGAGGCATGCGCGACCTGGCGGGGGCAGTGGATGAAGACATCCTGGTGGCCCATTTGTTCCAGTGGGCCGCCCGCCTGGTCCCCCTGCCGGAGTGGTGGTTCAACCGGTACGATCCCGCCACCCGCAGCTGCCTCACCACCCATTGGACCCCAGGCGTGGAGGCTTTCGGCACGCCCGAGGTCATCCGTGGCCCCGATTCCGTGGAGGGGAATCCCCTGCTTGAACGGATCCACCTTCACCAGCAGGCGGTCCACCTCCCCCGCTGGGAAGATGTTCCGGAAGCTCAGGGCGAACGGGCCTGGCCGGGCCCCCTTCACACGTGGGTGGGCGTGCCCCTGGCGCATGAGGGCACGGTGGCCGGCTCGCTCAGTGGCGGGTCCTTCGGTGAGCAGGGGCACATCGAGATCCCCGCCGAGGGCTTCGAGGCGCTTCGGAGTCTGGCGGAAGCCGCCGGTCTGGCGATGAACCGCCTTCAGGCGCGCCAGGCCCTGGAGGCCCAGGAAACCCGGTTCCGCCTGCTGTTCGAGCAGTCGCCGGATCCCACCGTATTGCTGGCCCGGGGCGTGGTCCAGCAATTGAACAAAGCGGCCCTGGAGCTCTTCGGGTACCCCGCCTCTGCCCTGCAGGGGGCCAGCCCCCTCAAGCTGAGCCCGGTCATGCAACCCTCGGGCAGCTCCAGCGAGGAGGCTGCCATGAGGTTCCTGACGGAAGTGAAGGCCGGGGACCGCAACCGGTTCGAGTGGACGTTCCTCCACATGAGCGGGCGGGAGCTCATCTGCGAGGTGGGGATCACCCAGTACCTCCTGGGGACCCAGCGGATCTACCACGCGGTCTTGCACGACATCACGGAGCAGAAGCGGGCCGAAGGGGAACGTGCCGCCCTGGAGCGGCAGTTGTTCCAGGCCCAGAAGATGGAGAGCCTCGGTGTCCTGGCGGGGGGCATCGCCCATGATTTCAACAACCTGCTCATGGGCGTCCTGGGGCATGCGGGACTGGCGCTGGAGCAGTTGAACCCGCTGCATCCGGCCAAGCGCAACCTGGAGGCCATCCAGAAGGCGGGCCAGCGGGCCGCGGACCTGACCCGCCAGATGCTCGCCTATTCGGGGCGCGGGCAGTTTGTGGTCGGAAACCTCGACCTCAGCGCCCAGGTGGAGGAGATGCTCCACCTGCTGGAGGTGAGCCTGCCCAAGACCGTGGTGCTCAACCTCAGCCTGGGAAAGGCCCTGCCGGCGGTGTTGGCGGATGCCTCCCAGATCCAGCAGGTGATCATGAACCTGGTGATCAATGCCGCCGAGGCCATCGGCGAGGCGCCAGGCGCCATCACCCTCGCCACGGGGTCCCAGCACGTGGACGAGGCCACCGCCCGGACCATGCTCGTGGGCCAGGATGTGAAGCCCGGCACCTACGTGTTTCTTGAGATCACGGACACGGGCTGTGGCATGGATCCGGACACCATCAGCCGCATTTTCGAGCCCTTCTTCACCACCAAATTCACGGGCCGGGGCCTGGGACTCTCCGCCATCATGGGCATCGTCCGCGGGCACAAGGGGGCCCTGCGGATCTATTCGGAAATGGGCCACGGGACCACCTTCAAGGTGCTGCTGCCGGCGCTTGGCATGGCTGCGGAGGCTCCGGCCATTCCGGCGGCCGAGCAGGTCTGGGCCGGCCGGGGGCTGGTCCTGGTGGTGGACGATGACGAGACGGTGCGGGCGGTGGCCCGGCAGGCCCTGGAACTGAAGGGGTTCCGGGTGCTGGAGGCCCAGGACGGACAAGAGGCCGTGGACCTGGTGCGTGAGCAGGGACCGGTGATCCGGGTCGTGCTCCTGGATATGACCATGCCCCGCATGAGCGGGGAGGAGGCCTTCCGGGAGATGCGGCGGATCCATCCGGATATCCCCGTGATCCTCAGTTCGGGCTACAACGAGGTCGAGGCCATGGGCCGCTTCATGGGCAAGGGGCTCAAGGGATTCATCCAGAAGCCCTACGGCCCCCGGGAACTGCTGGCCAAGATCCAGGACATCCTGGAAAGTTGATTCATGCGCACGGTCGTTCTGCTCGTCCTCAGCAATGTATTCATGACCTTCGCCTGGTACGGGCACCTGAAGCACCACCGGGACAGTCCGCTCTGGATGGCGATCCTGGCCAGCTGGGGCATCGCCTTTTTCGAGTACTGCCTCATGGTGCCGGCGAACCGCATCGGTTTCGGCCGCTTCAGCCTTCCCCAGCTGAAGGTGATCCAGGAGGTGGTGACCCTGCTGGTCTTCGCCGTGTTCACCGTGGCCTGGATGCGGGAGCGGCTGCACCTCAACCACCTCTGGGCAGGGCTCTGCCTGGTGGGCGCGGTCTTCTTCACGTTCCGGAAATAGTGGCGGAGCCGCTCAGCGCTCCATGTGGATGATGCCCCGCCGCAGGGCCACCATGGTGGCCTCGGTGCGGTCCTTCACCTGCAGCTTCCGGAGCAGGTTGTTCACGTGGATCTTCACCGTGGGTTCCGCCAGGCCCAGCGCGTCGGCGATCTCGCGGTTCCGGTGGCCCTGGGCCAGCAGCTTCAGCACATCCAGTTCCCGGGCGGTGAGGCGCTCGGATTCCATGGCCTCCACCAGCCGCGCCGCCGCGGCAGGCGGCAGGAACCGCTGCCCCGCGGCCACGGCCCGGACGGCCTCGATGAGGGTGGCCCGCCGCATGCTCTTCAGCAGGTAGCCCCGGGCTCCGGCCTCCAGGGCGCGCTGGATGTCGGCATCGCCGTCGAAGGTGGTGAGCACCAGCACGCGGGCATCCGGATCCTCCCGCCGGATGGCGGCGATGGCCTCCACCCCCGACTGCCCCGGGAGCTGGAGGTCCATGATGGTGACCGTGGGCCGCAGGTTGCGCCATGCGGCCACGGCCTCCTTGCCATCGCCGGCTTCGCCGACCACCTCAAGATCGGGTTCGGCCTCGTGGAGGATGGCGACGAGGCCATCGCGCACCACGGGGTGGTCGTCCACGATGAGCAGGCGGATCGGGGTGGAAGGGATCGTGGTCATGGGCGCCACCTCCGGAGGGGCAAGGTGATGGTAATGCGGGTTCCGAGTCCCGGGCTGCTATCGATGTCGATGTGGCCCCGGAGCTGCCGCAGGCTCTCCCGGATGCTGCGGAGGCCATAGCCCGAGGCCCCCGAGGCAGGGTCGAAACCCCGGCCGTCATCCTCGATGCGGAGGCCCACGCGGCGTCCTCCGTGCTGGACGGTCACGCGCACCCAGCGGGCCTTGCCGTGGCGGAGGGCATTGGTGAGCGCCTCCTGGGCCATGCGCAGCAGCTCCTCCTCCAGGTGCGGGTCCAGGGGTTTCGGTTGGCCGGTCTGGGTCAACTCCACCTGGATGCCCGTGCCCGCCAGGAGGCGATCCGAGAGGATGCGGAGCGAGCCCAGGAGGTCCTCCCCCTCGGGCTTGCGGGGGCTCAGGGCCATCACGGACCGCCGGGCCTCCTGGAGGCTGGCCGCCGCCAGCTCGCGGGCGTGGCCGAGGCGGGTGAGCACGGGCTCGGGATCGCCCTCCATGCGGGCCAGCCTCGCCTCGGCGGCTTCGAGCTGGAGCAGGACCCCGGTGAAGCCCTGGGCCAGGTGATCGTGAATCTCGCGGGCCATGCGGTTGCGCTCGTCGAGGACGGCCGAGCGGGCCTCCACCTGCTGGAGGCGGAGGCGCAGCAGCCACCACCCGAAGAGGGCGGCCGCGGCGGCGCACAGGAACCAGAACACCGGCCGCTGGTGGAAGAAGGGCTGGACTGTGACCTCCAGGGACACCTCCTGGAGTGCGTTCGTTTCCCCGGGACGCCAGGCCTGGAGGGTGAAGCGCCGGGTGCCCGGCGGGAGGTTCGAGTACACCGCGAAGCGCCGGTCGCCCACTTCGTTCCAGCTTGAGTCGATGCCCTCCATGCGGTACCGGAACCGCACCTTTTCCGCACCGGTGAGGCTGATGCCTGTGTAGTGGATCTCCAGCCGGTGGTTGCCGGGCAGCAGGTTCAGGGGACCCTGGGCCGGAAGGACCGCTTCATCGCTCCGCACCTCCACCACGCGCAGGTGCAGGGGGGGCGGCGTCGGCAGTGGAACACGGCTGTCCGCGCGGGCCAGGCCCCGGCTGGTGGGAATCCAGAGCTCCCCTTCACGGGTGAGCCAGGCGACAGGCTGGGGGCCTCCCGAGGACTCCCGGGCCGGGAGGCCGTCCCGGTGATCGAATGTGGCGAGAGGGGCGGGGCCGGCGTCGGGCAGGCCCTGCATCAGGGCTGGCAGGGGAACCTGGAGCACACCCGAGCTGGTGCTGAGCCAGAGGCGCTGGCCGGCATCTTCGAGGATGGCGTGGATGCCCAGCTTCAGCAGCCCCTGGGGCCCGGCGAAGCCCCGGAAGGTACCGTTCCGGAAGAGGCGCAGGCCATCGGGGGTGCCGAGCCAGAGCCCGCCCGCGGCATCCAGGTGCAGGGCCTGGGCGCCGGTGGAACCGAGGCCCTGGGCCGGGCCGAGCCAGTGCAGGCCTTCGGAGTCCAGGATTCCAAGCCCCTGCGAAAGACTGGCCAGGTAGAGGGGGGAAGGGCCGCCACCGGCCATGGCGACCACATTCCGGGCCAGGGGGTAGACCTGCGGTGCCCCCCCCGCGGGCGGGAGCTTCAGCAACCCGTGGTGGGGGGTGGCGATCCACAGATCTCCAGAGGGATCTTCATAGAGGGACTGGATCCCATCGGGCTGTGGACCGCCCTGCCAGGCCACGCGCTTGGCCCTGCCTGGTTCCAGCAGGAACAGGCCGCCCCCCCGGGTGCCGACCCACAGGCCGCCACCCCTTCGGGGCCACAGGGCGGACATCGGCCCCGGACCCAGTGCCCCGGCGAGGGGTGTCGGAATGACGCGGCCACTCCGGACCTGACCGAGGGATTGGTCCCCCGTGAGGCACCACACGGTGCCGTCCGAATCCTGGCAGACCATCCGGGCGGGCGCCTCGGGCTCCGGACCCGTCCCGGGAACGGCCTGGAAGGGGACTGCGAAGGTGGCCCGGAGGCCCCGGTCTTCGCTGCCGACCCAGAGGGTGCCGGCCCGATCCTCGAGCAGGGACAGCACGGTCCAGCGGGCCGATGGGCCGCTTGGTTCCGCTTCCAGCCGGCCGTCCGGGGTCCGGCGGAAGAGGCCCGCCTGCTCCGTCCCGATCCAGAGGCCGCCACTGCGATCCTTCTGGAGGGCGGTGATGGGTCTTGCCACAAGGCCCCGGGGTTCCAGGCGGCCCTCCACGAGGGCCAGCAGCCCCTGGGTCCGGGTGCCCACCCACACCATTCCCGCGGCGTCCACCTCCAGGGCCGTGATGTCCCCCGCCGATAGGGCGGCCAGTTCCAGCCGCTGGTTCTGGACGCGCCAAAGTCCAGATCCGGCCGTGCCCACCCAGAGGGTGCCGTCCTGGTCCACCGTCATGGCGCGGATCTGGAGGTGCTGGGCGGCATCGGAAGGGACGGCCTGGAAGCGGGCTCCGTCCAGGCGCAGCAGGGGGCCCTCCGCGGGGGCCGCCCAGAGGGTTCCGCGGGCATCCTTGAGGAGCCGGAGGATGGGGGTGTCAGGCAAACCCGCCGCGGAACCAAGGGTGCTGAAGGTCTCCCCCTCCATGCGGAAGAGGCCGGGTTGCGAGGTGCCGATCCAGAGGCTGCCGTCGGACGTCTCGGCCAGGCAGCGCACTTCCTTGTGGGAGAAGCCGGGAACCTCGGCCCGGGAGATGCGGTCGAACCGGGACCCGTCGAACCGCACCAGGCCATCCTCGGTGCCGATCCACAGGAACCCGTCCCGGCCCTCCAGCAGGGCCGTGGCCGTGTCCTGGGGCAGTCCCGCCTCGCTGCGCCAGATCCGCTGCGTCCGGGCCTGAGGCTGGGGAAGGCCCGAGGCCTGGGCTCCGGCGGGGCTGCAGAGGGCGACGCAAGCCCATGCGGCGAAGGCCGCACACCATCCGATCCCACCCCCGCGGGGGCGGGGGAGTCCTGCATGTCCCGTGGTCATGGAAGCAGCAGGTTAGGCCATCAGCGCCTCCGCAGCAATTCCAAAACACGGGCTAAGCCCAAGAACCCCCGTGGGATGGGCGATGCAAAGGCCGGTAAAGCTGTGGTTCTGGATTGACCTCAAGTCACGAGGCTGACACCTTCAGGCACGAGGTCCCCCATGCGCCACCTGGTTTTGAGCCCCCTGGCCCTGTCGCTCTGCGTCGCCCTGCCCCTGGCCGCCCAGGCCCGAGGACGGAAGGCTGAACCCACCGTGGCTCCCGCGTCTGCCGCTTCCCCGGTGGATGCGACGTTCCTCAAGCCTTTGAAGGCCCGATCCATCGGCCCCGCCGTCATGGGGGGGCGCATCTCCGACGTGGCCGTGGATCCCGAGGATCCGTTCACGTTCTACGTGGGCCTGGCCCATGGCGGCGTGATGAAGACCACGGACAGCGGGGGCAGCTTCAAGCCCGTCTTCGATCGCCAGGACGTGGCTTCCATCGGCGCCCTGGCCGTGTCGCCAGCGGATCCGAAGGTGCTATGGGCTGGCACCGGTGAAGCCAACGACCGCAACAGCTCGGGTTGGGGCAAGGGCGTCTTCCGCAGCGTGGACGGTGGCGATACCTGGACTGCTGCGGGCCTTGCGGCCAGTCGCTGCATCGCCCGCATCGCGTCCCACCCGACCGATGCCGCAGTCGCCTACGTGGCGGCCATGGGCGATCTGTGGATGCCCGGCGGCGAGCGGGGCCTCTACAAAACCACGGACGGCGGCAAGAGCTGGAAGGCCGTGCTGACTGCCCCCGCCCCCTTCGGGGACCGGGTGGGCTGCGGGGACGTGGTCCTGGATCCGAAGAATCCCGACATCCTCTACGCCGCCCTCTACGCGCGCCGCCGGTTCCCCTGGGCCTTCCAGGCGGGGCCTGCGGCCACGGAGGGCCGTGACGTGGGCGGGATCTTCCGCAGCCTGGACGGCGGAACCACCTGGACGAAGCTCACGAAGGGGCTGCCCGGCGGCACCGGGCGCATCGGCCTCGCGGTGAGCGCCTCCAAGCCCGGGGTGGTCATGGCCGTGGTGCAGAGCGACGAGGGCGGCACGGTCCCCATCATGGACATCATGAGCAAGGCGGGCGGCGTGTTCCGATCGGAGGATGGCGGGGACACTTGGACCCGCACCAGCCCCCTGAATCCCCGCCCCTTCTACTTCAGCCAGATCCGCATCACGCCGGACAACGACCGGCGCACCTACATCCTGGGCTTCGGCCTGCATGTGTCCGAGGATGGCGGCGCCACCTGGCGGGAGGACCGGTCCGAGAAGGTCCACCCCGATCTGCATGCCCTGGCCTTCGATCCCAAGGCCCCGAAGCACCTGCTGCTGGGGACCGATGGGGGCATGTACCAGAGCCACTCCGCAGGCGCCTCCTGGCAGGCGCTCAACCGCTTCCCCGCCGGGGAGTACTACCGGGTGGCCGTGGACGAGTCCACGCCGTACCGGGTGGCCGGGGGCCTCCAGGACAACCGCAACTGGGTGGGGCCGAACCGCACCTTCAGCAAGGACGGCATCCTCAACGGCGACTGGACGAACCTGGGCGGCGGCGACGGGTTCCACGTCCTGTTCGATCCCGCGAACGCCGACACCTTGTACGCCGAAAGCCAGGGAGGCTCCATCTTCCGCGTGAACCTGAAGAGCGGCGCCTTCAAGTCCCTGAGGCCCGAACCGGCGGAAGGGCAGGAGGCCTACCGCTTCCACTGGGCCAGCCCCTTCCTGCGGAGCGCCCACGCCAAGGATGTGCTCTACCTGGCGGGCAACCGCGTGTTCAAGCTCACCGACCGCGGCGAGCGCTGGAAGCCCATCAGCCCGGACCTCACCACCCAGGATCCGAAACGCACCCGCACCAGCGGCAGCGGGGCCGAGACCTTCGGCGTGATCTACACCCTGGCCGAATCCCCCGCCCGGGCGGGCCTGCTCTGGGCCGGCACCGACGATGGCAAGGTCTGGCGCACGGAGGACGAAGGCGCCACCTGGACAGACCTCACGCCCAACCTGCCCGCGGCGGTGAAGAGCCAGTGGATCCACCGCCTCGCGGCGGGCCGGGACCCGGGCGTGGCCTACCTTTCGGCCCAGGCCTTCCGCAGCGGGAATCACGCCCCGTTGGTCTACCGCACCGCGGATGGGGGCCGGACCTGGCAGAACCTCGGGGCGGGCCTGCCCCAGGACCAGCCCGCCCGGGTGCTCAAGGAGGATCCCAAGAATCCGAGGGTGCTCTACTGCGGGACTGAAGGGGGTCTGTTCGTGAGCCTGGACCAGGGCGGACGCTGGGCGCCCCTGGGGGGGCTGCCCCCGGTTCCCGTGGACGACTTGGCCTTCCAGACCCGCGAGAACGATCTGGTCATCGCCACCCACGGGCGCAGCCTCTACGTGCTGGATGACCTGGCCCCGCTGCAGGAGCTGGACGCGGAGGTGCTGGGCCGGGCCCTGCACCTGTTCACGCCCAGGGCCGCCACCGGGCGCCAGCTGCTTCCGGGCGCGGCGGATGAAGAAGGCAAGAGCGGGGTGTACCGGGGCGTGAACCCGCCTCTTGGCACCACCTTCCAGATCTACCTGAAGGCGGACACGGGCGAGGACCTGAGCCTGGCCATCGCCGGGCCGGACGGGCGCCCGGCCGCCAACCTGAAGGCTCCCGGGAGGCCGGGACTCCAGCGCATCACCTGGGATCTGAAACCCACCTCAGACCTGGTATCCGCCTACCGTGGCGAAGGGTCCAAGTTCGTCAAGCCGGGCCTCTACACGGTCACCGTGACCTGCGGCACGGCAAAAGCCACGGGGACGGTCAGGGTAGAAATCGCTGAGGGTCTGGAAACGCGCTGAAGCTCCCGCTTTCGCGGGACGCCAGCATCTCCGCCATGATGGCCAGCAGGCGCGGTAGCTCGAAGGGTTTGGGGAGGAGGTGCACTCGGGGGACCTTGGCGAGGTCCGACTCCATGCCTTCCAGCCCCTGCCCGCTGATGAGGATGAAGGGCGCGTCCGAGCCTGTGGCGCGAATCCGCTCCAACAGCTCCCGGCCGGTGCAGTCCGGCATGCGGTGATCGCTCAGCACCAGATCGAAGTCGCCCGCCTGCCAAGCCTTCCAGGCCACGCCACCGTCCGGCGCGGCTGTGACCTGGGCGCGGGCGCGGGTCAGCGCATCCGCCAGCATGTCGCGGAGCAGGGCTTCGTCCTCCACCACCAGGATCCGGCGGCCCACCAAGGTCGCCTGGCCTTCTGATACGTGGGACCTGGATTTGGCTGGCGCTTCCTCGGAGCGGGCGGGCGGGAGACACACCCGGAACCGGGCGCCGCCGCCCGGGAGGTTCTCGGCATGGATCTCCCCCTGGTGGGCCTTGACGATGCCGAAGACCATGGCCAAACCGAGCCCCGTGCCCTTGCCGAGATCCTTGGTGGTGACGAAGGGTTCGAAGATGTGCGGCAGCAGATCCTCGGGAATGCCCGTGCCCGAGTCCTGAACCTCCAGGCAGACCCGGCCGGCCTCGTCCTGGAAGGTGCAGAGGCTGAGGTCGCCACCGGCGGGCATGGCATCCCGGGCGTTTACGGCGAGGTTCATGAGGACCTGCTCCAGCTGCACCGCGTCCCCGGCCACCGGGGGCAGGCCGGAGGCCAGGGATAGCGCCAAGCGGATGCGTCCACCCAGGAGCCTATCCAGGATGTCGGCGGTTTCGCCCACCACGGCGTTCAGGTCCAGGGGTTTCAGCTCCGGGCGTGATTGATGGCTGAAGGACAGGAGCGCCTTGGTGGTCTGGGCGCAGCGCTTGGTGGCCTCCTCCGCGCGGAGGATCCGGCTCAGGACCGGGTGGCCTTCGGGCAGCAGCTCGCGGCTGAGGTGCAGCTGGCCGAGGATCGTGGCCAGCTGGTTGTTGACGTCGTGGGCGATGCCGCCCGCCAGCGTCCCCACGGTCTCCATGCGCTGGCTGTGCTCCAGCTGGCGCTGGAGCTGGGCCTGGTCCGCCAGGCTCTGGCTGGCCCGGCGCAGGGCCCGGTCCAGGCTCTGGATCTCCTGGATGTTCGAATCGACTTCGGGGGGCAGCTCACCCTGGCCCAGGCTTTCGGCAATGGCGCTCAGCTCCGCGATGGGCTCCACCACCCGCCGGGCGATGTGCATGATGCGCAAGGCGGCCAGGCCCAGGCAGAGGAGGGCCAGGCCCAGCATGCTGCCCACCCGGAAGCGGGTCGGGCCGAGGAGGTCCTCCTCCGGCACCGTGAGGAGCAGCCGCCAGCGGATGCCGGGCAGGCCGTCAAAGGTGCGGAGCAGGCCGATCACCGCCCGCCCGCCCGAGGTGAGCCGCCGGGGCAGCCCCCCGGCCAGATCATCCTCCAGCAGGTTTGCCCGGAGCCCGATGGTTCCTGCATCCATGGGTTTCAGGAAGGCCTGGCGCCGGCCTTCAGCAGCTTCATATACCGGTTCCCGGGGCAGGATCAGGGCCCGGCCCTGGGCATCGACCACCAGGCAGCGGCTGCGGACCGTGGGCTGGGCCGCCCAGACCCGGCCCGTGAGGTCGTCGAGAAGGAAATCCAGGGCGGCGACGCCGCGCAGACCTGAGGCGTCGCGCACCGGCAGGGTGTAGGTGATGCCCGGGTCCTGGGTGGTGTAGAAGGTGTAGGGTTCGGTCCAGGCCGGCGCCGCCGCCGCGGAACCGGCCACGTACCAGGGCCTGGATCGGGGGTCGTAGGACATGGGCGTCCAGGGCTCGTGGGACAAGATCTGGCCGTTTCGATCCAGCCGCCGCCAGCGGACCCGCGCTTCGGGCCCGGGAGCCTCCAGTTCGCGGACGGACCAGGCGCCCCCGAAGCGCAGGAAGAGCAGGGAACGGCCGTCCGCCCGGGCCAGGTTGAGGCTGGTGATGCTGCGCTGGGCCACCAGCATGGGTGTGAGGAGCTGGGCGGCCTGCTCGGGCCGTGCGGGATCCAGAACCCCCTCCAGCCACCAGTCCCGGACCACCTGCCCCAGGGACTGGGAGGCTTCCAGGTCGATCCGCAGCGCCTCGTCCAGGTGCCGCAGGGCCACCTGGGCACGGGCTCCGGCCTGGCGCTCCAGGGCCTGCTGTTGGCCCCACCAGGACAACCCGAGCAACAGCGCGGAGATGCCGGCCATGAGGATCAGGAGATCCCGCAGCAGCAGTCGGCGAATGGGCAACATCAGGCAGAGCCCTCCCTGGAGGTTCACCTTATCTTGTCGGAACCGCCGGATGGAACGTGACCCTGGTGTGAGTTCACAACACCGCGCGCAGGGCCGCGAAGGCCTCCGGCAGGCCGGTGGGGTTGGTGCCGCCGCCCTGGGCCAGATCCTTCTTTCCGCCGCCCCGGCCATTCAGGAAGGGGAGCATGACCTTGAAGAGGGCGCCGGCGTCCTGGGGCAGATCTTGGGATACGGACACCAGGGCGGCCACCTTGTCTTCGGCAACCTTGGAGGCGAGCACGATGATGGCGCTGTGGTGCCGGGTGCGGACCTGGTCCATGAGCTCACGCAGGGCATTGCCTTCCAGGCCCTCCACCGAGGCGGTGACCAGGGTGGCGCCCTTCACCTGTTCCACCTGTTCGGTGGCGCCGCCGCTGCTGGCGGCCTTCAGCTTGGCTTCCCGGAGGTCCCGTTCCAGCTGGGCGATGCGCTGCTCTTTCGCCGACAGCAGGTCCGGCAGGGCCTCGCGGCCCATGTTGGCCTGCCGGGACAGCCCGTGGATCATGGCCTCGTCGGCCTGGAGCAGCTCCAGGGCCATCTCCCCGGCCACGGCCTCGATGCGGCGCACGCCTGCGCTGACGGCGCCTTCGGAGACGATCTTGACCACGCCGATCTCGCCGGTGTTCGCCACATGGGTGCCGCCGCAGAGTTCCGTGGAGAAGCCGGGGACCTGCACCACCCGCACCATGTCGCCGTACTTTTCACCGAAGAGGGCCATGGCGCCGGAGGCCAGGGCCTCGTCGATGTCCATCTCGTTCATGCGGGTGTCCACGGACCTCAGGGCCTGCCGGGTGGCCAGCCGCTCGATCTCGGCGATCTGGGCGGGTTCCAGGGGCGCGAAATGGGAGAAGTCGAAGCGCAGCCGGTTTTCATCCACCACGCTGCCCGCCTGTTTCACGTGGGTGCCAAGCACCTCCCGCAGGGCCGCGTGCAGCAGGTGGGTGGCCGTGTGGTGGGCCCGGACGCGGCGGCGGCGGATGGGATGCACCAGCGCGTTCACCGCCGTATTTTCCAGCAGGGCGCCCGTCACCGTGACCTTGTGGAGGTGGCGCTTCTGGGCGGGCGCGGTGCAGTCGAGGACCTCCGCATGGCCGCCCTCGAAGCGGAGCTGGCCGGTATCGCCCACCTGGCCGCCGGACTGGGCATAGAAGGGCGTGCGGTCCAGCAGGACATAGCCCTCGCCGGTGAGCTGCTTGACGCGCCGGTGGCCCGCATCGAAGAGGGCCACCACGTGGGCCTGGGCCTCCAGGTGCTCATAGCCCACGAAGCGCGTGGGGGGCAGGTCCGCCAGCACGGCCAGATCGCCGGCCAGGCGCAGGTCATGGATCTTCATGGCCGCCCGGGCGCGGGTGCGCTGGGCGTTGAGCTCCAGCTGGAAGCCGGCCAGATCCGCGGTGATCCCGCGTTCCCGGCACCAGTCCTCGACCAGATCCACGGGGAAACCGTAGGTGTCGTAGAGCCGGAAGATGTCGGCTCCGGCGAGGGTGCCGCTGGCGACGTCGCTGGCTTCGAGGGTCTTCAGGCCCGTGGACAGGGTCTGGCTGAACTGCTGCTCCTCGCGGTGCAGAGATTTCTGGATGCGGCCCATTTCGCCCAGCAGTTCGGGGTACTGGTCGCCCATGGCCTGGAAGACCGCCGGGGCCAGGTCCGCGAAGAAGAGGCCTTCGATGCCGAGCTTGCGGCCGAAGCGCAGGGCCCGGCGGATGATCTTGCGCAGGACGTAGCCGCGGCCCTCGTTGCTGGGCACCACGCCGTCGAAGCACATGAAGGTGGCGGCGCGGATATGGTCGGCGATGACCTGGGAGGCCGTGCGGTTCGCATGGTCGTGCCGGTCTTCGGGATTGACCTTGGCGGCCTTCCAGATGGCCTCGAAGATGGGGGTGAAGAGGTCGATCTCGTAGTTGGTGTCCACGCCCTGGAGGATGCTGGCGGTGCGCTCCAGGCCCATGCCCGTGTCGATGCTGGGTTTGGGCAGCGGCGTCAGGACGCCCTTCGCATCCCGTTCGTACTGCATGAAGACCAGGTTCCAGATCTCCATGACCCGGTCGCCTTCACCGTTGGGCGTGGCGTCGCCGGGGATGCGGGGCCCGCGGTCGTAGTGCATCTCCGAGCAGGGGCCGCAGGGGCCCGTGTCGCCCATCTGCCAGAAGTTGTCCTTCTTGCCGAAGCGCATGATGCGGTCGGGCCGAGCTCCGGCGGCCTTCCACAGCTCCTCGGCCTCGGTGTCCGCGGGTACGCCATCGGCGCCCTCGAAGACGGTGATCCACAGCTTCGAGGGATCCAGGCCCAGGCAGCCCTGGTCCACGGGGCCCGTGAGGAATTCCCAGGCGAAGCGGATGGCGTCGGCCTTGAAGTAGTCGCCGAAGCTGAAGTTCCCGAGCATCTCGAAGAAGGTGTGGTGGCGGGCCGTGAAGCCCACCATGTCCAGGTCGTTGTGCTTGCCCCCGGCACGCAGGCACTTCTGGCTGGTGGTGGCGCGGCTGTAGTCCCGGTTCTCCTTGCCCAGGAACACGTCCTTAAACTGGATCATCCCCGAGTTCGTCCACATCACCGTGGGATCGTCCGCCGGTCCGATGACGGCGCTGGAAGCCACCCGGCGGTGCCCCTGGCGCTCGAAGTACTGCAGGAATCGCTGGCGGAGTTCAGAAGTCTTCATGGGATACCTGAAAAGAAAAAGCGAACCACCAAGGCACCAAGACACCAAGATTCCGTTTGTCTCGTGTATCGCAGGATGCGATACCGAGAAGAAAAACCAAGCAGTTCTTGGTGTCTTGGTGCCTTGGTGGTGAATCAGTTAGTGCCGGAAGTGTCTCATGCCCGTGAAGAAGAGCCACACGCCGAGCTTCTGGGCGGCGGCGATGACTTCGTTGTCGCGGAGGCTGCCGCCGGGCTCGACGAAGGCGGTGACACCGTGGCTGGCGGCCAGCTCGAGGCCGTCGGCGAAGGGGAAGAAGGCATCGCTGCCCAGCACGGAGCCGCGGGCGCGGGTTCCGGCCTTGCGGCAGGCGATCTCGACAGAATCCACGCGGCTCATCTGCCCCGCGCCGATGCCCACGGTGGCGCCGTCCTTCACCAGCACGATGGCGTTGGACTTCACGGCCTTGGCCACCCGCTGGGCCAGCATCAGGTCCTCGGTCCGGGGCTTGGTGCCGGGGCCGCTGGCCTTCACTTCCCAGTCCTCGAAGGGCACGAAGCCGTCGTCGGCCCGCTGCACCAGGTAGCCGCCCCCGATGGAGCGGGCGTCCAGGCCTTCGGCGCTCTGGGGCCAGTGGTCCGGCGTCTGGAGGATCCGCAGCTGCTTCTTGGCGGCGAAGACCTCCAGGGCCTCGCCGGTGAAGGCGGGGGCCAGGATCACTTCCCAGAAATTCTGGGCCATGACGCGGGCCACCTCGACGCCCACGGGGCGGTTGAAGGCCACGATGCCGCCGAAGGCGCTGACGGGGTCGCCCGCCTGGGCGCGCATGAAGGCTTCCAGCGCGTGGGGGCCCTGGCCCACGCCGCAGGGGTTGTTGTGTTTGACGATGACGCAGGCCGGCGCCGGGAACTGCCAGACCAGGCGGGCGCAGGCATCCGCATCCAGCAGGTTGTTGAAGCTGAGCTCCTTGCCCTGGTGCTGCTGGCAGGAGGCCATGCCCGCCACGCTGCGGCCGGGCTCGACGAAGAAGGCCGCGGCCTGGTGGGGGTTCTCCCCGTACCGCAGGCCCTGTTTCTGGACGAGGTTCAGACAGAGGTGGTGGGGAAGCTCCGAGGATTTGCCATGGGCCAGCTCCCGCTCCATCCAGCCGGAAATCGCGGCATCGTAGGCGGCGGTGCGGCGGAAGGCTTCCAAGGCGCAGCGGCGGCGATCCTCCAGGCCCCAGGATCCGGCCGTGAGCTTGTCGAGGAAGGGGCCGTACTGGTCGGGGCTGGTGAGCACGGTGACGGAGGCATGGTTCTTGGAGGCGCTGCGGATCATGCTGGGGCCGCCGATGTCGATCTGCTCGATGGCCTCGGCGGCGGTGACGCCTTCCCGGGCGATGGTGGCCTCGAAGGGGTAGAGGTTGATCACCACCAGGTCGATGGGGTCGATGCCCTGGGCCTTGGCGTCGGCCACGTGCTCGGGCAGGTCCCGCCGGTAGAGGAGGCCGCCGTGGATGCGGGGATGCAGGGTCTTCACCCGGCCGTCGAAGCACTCGGGGGCGCCCGTGTAGGCGGCGACCTCGAGGGCCTCGAGCTTCGCCTCCTGGAGGGCCCGCAGGGTCCCGCCCGTGGCCAGGAGCCGCCAGCCCTGGGCCAGCAGGCCTTCGGCCAAGGGGATGAGCCCTGTCTTGTCGTACACCGAGATCAATGCCGTCGGCATGTCCGCCCCCTGAACCCTTGATTTTTCCACGTCTTCGGGCCTTTCGGAAGGCATGGATGTCCAAGTCTTGGGTTAAGCCCGGCCCGGCCGAAGAGGGAAGGGACGGGAGGCTTCCATGGATGTCCAGGTCGAAGTCCAGTTCACGATCCAGCACACGCTCGAGCAGCTGAAGGAGGCGTTCGTCAAACGCGGGCATATCCCGGCCTGGCGCACACCCGAAGGCGGCGGCGCCCCGGACCTGTTCTTCGAGACGAAGGTGGTGAGCCTCACCCTGTCCTCCGAGGAGGATCGCCAGGCCTGGTTCGTGTTCTCCCTGGAGGCCACGGGAGAACTCCGCAGGCAGGTGGCCATCCCGAATGTGATCCCCGCCACAGTGAACCCCGATATCCCGGATCTGGAGGATTTCCTCGACTTCTGCCGCCGGTGCATGGTGGGGGCCGTTGGAAGGGGCTGAGGCGTCCACCTTTACCTCCAGGGCCCCAAGCCCCATCCTGGAAGGCCTGGAGTGGGCCCATGTCGACGATCAAGATCAACGATGTTGAACTGAGCGTGAACCCCGGCACGCTGGTGCTGGACGCCTGCCGCACCGTGGGCATCGACATCCCGCACTACTGCTACCACCCGGCACTGACGCCCGTGGCCACCTGCCGCATGTGCCTCGTGGAGATCAAGGGCCAGCCCAAGCTCGCCACCAGCTGCACCACCACGGTGCCGCCC
>DASXVC010000067.1:0-22824 GCA_036504495.1 Geothrix sp. | reverse complement strand
CTGCTGACCCTCTGGGTGGCCAAGTGGCGGGGGAAGCACCGGGTCCTGGACTACTCCCGCAGCCACCATGGCGCCTTCCTCCACTTCAACCAGTTCATGGATGGCAAGTGGGTGCAGGCCTTCACCTTCGTGGCCACACGGCGGGAGGGCGTCTGCCTGCGGGGACCCGAGCCCGACCGCACCCGGAAATCCCACAAGTTCCGTCACAACCCCCTGGACGCCGCCCCCCTGGACGCCCTGTTCGAGGCCTGGTCCCAGCACCCCGAGGCCCGGCCTGCGGGCCATGCCGTGGAGTTCTTCCTGGTCGAAACCCCGGATGACGTCTGGGCCGCCTGCCTGGCCGAGGTACTGGCAAATCTGGGAGCCTGAATCCCTTGCGGGTGATGGCATTTTCCGTCAAGGTATCCAGACCGTGATGACCCTCTCCCGCCGCTTCTTCCCTTTTAGCTTTCGCACCTCGGGTGCGAGGGTAGGCGGCGTCTAGAATCCGGAACCGCTTCCGCCATCGCCCCCGAGACCCACAAGGCTCGGGGGTTTTTGCATGCCAGGAGTCCACCATGACCGAGATCCCGTCCCTCCCCGGCCTCCGCCAGGCCATCGACGCCGTGGACGACCAGGTGCTGGACCTGCTGAACCGCCGGGCGGCCCTGGCCGCCGAGGTGGGCCGCCTCAAGGCCGCCGCCGCGCCGGAGGCGCTCTTCCATGCCCCGGCCCGGGAGCGGGAGGTGCTGGCCCGCCTGGAGGCTGAGAACGCCGGCCCCTTCCCCCCGGCAGCCGTGCGCACGGTCTTTCAGGAGATCATGAGCGCCTGCCTGAGCCTGGAGAAGCCGCTACGGGTGGCCTTCCTGGGCCCCGAGGGCACCTTCACCCACCTGGCGGCCCGGCACCAGTTCGGCGGCTCCAGCCAGTCCCTGCCCCAGGGCACCATCCAGGCCGTGTTCCAGGCCGTGGAGCGCCAGCGCGCCGACTACGGCGTGGTGCCCGTGGAGAACGCCACCGAGGGCGCGGTGGACTCCACGCTCGATGCCTTCCTGGACAGCCCCCTGGCCATCTGCGCAGAGATACTGCTGGCGGTGGATCAGGCCCTGCTGCTGCGGCCCGGCCTGGACCTGGGCGGCGTGCGCCGGGTCTACTCCCATCCCCAGGCCCTGGGCCAGTGCCGCCGCTGGCTGGAGGCTCACCTGCCCCAGGCCGATCGCGTCGAGGCGCCCTCCACCTCCGAAGCCGCCCGCCTGGCCCGGGAGGACGCCGAGGGCGCCGCCGTGGCGTCGGAGCTGGCCGCGGACCTCTTCGGCCTGAAGGTGGCCGAAACGAAGATCCAGGACCTGGCCGCCAACGCCACCCGCTTCCTGGTGCTGGGGCCCAAGTCCGCCGAACCCACGGGCCGCGACCGCACCACCCTGCTGGCCATGGCCCAGGACGGCCCCGGCGCCCTGCTGCGCCTGCTGGAGCCCTTGGCCCGCCGGGGCCTGAACCTCAGCCGCATCCAGAGCCGGCCCACCCGGCGCAAGGTCTGGGAGTACGCCTTCTTCCTGGATGTGGAGGGCCATGCGGAGGAGCCCTCCATGGCCGAGGCCCTCGTCGAGCTGCGGGGCGCCTGCGCCTCCCTCAAGGTGCTGGGCAGCTACCCGAGGGCCGTGGAGGTGCCGCGATGACGGGGGCGGCGATGGCGAAGGGCTGGACTCCCGATTCCTGGCGCGGCCGGCCCGCCGCCCAGCAGCCGCGCTACCGCGACGCCGCCGCCGTGGAGGCCGCCTTGGCGGAGCTGCGGGAGCTGCCGCCCCTGGTGGTGGCCGAGGAGGTGGACCACCTGCGCGGCCTGGTGGCCGAGGCCGCCGCGGGGAAGCGTTTCCTCCTCCAGGGCGGGGACTGCGCCGAGGCCTTCGCCGACTGCCGCGGCGCCATCATCCAGGACAAGCTGCGCGTGCTGCTCCAGATGTCCGTGCTCATCACCCACGGTGGCCGCACGGGCGTCATCCACCTTGGCCGCATCGCCGGCCAGTACGCCAAGCCCCGCAGCGGCGACACGGAAGTGGTGGACGGCCGCGAGGTGCCGGTCTATCGCGGCGATCTCATCAACGGCCTGGATCCGGACCAGCGCGAGGCCGATCCCCAGCGCCTGCTGGAGGCCTACCACCGCGCTTCGGCCACCCTCAACCACCTGCGGGCCCTGGTGGCCGGCGGCTTCGCGGACCTGCACAACCCCGAGCACTGGGACCTGCCCTGGAGCCGCGAGGATGCGGGCCACTACCTGGAGACGCTGGACCAGGTGCGGGCGTCCCTCGACTTTGTGAAGTGCCTGGGCGGCCTGCCGGAGCACCTGCGCACCGGCGAGCTGTTCACCAGCCACGAGGCCCTGCACCTGCCCTTCGAGACGGCCCTGACCCGCTGGGTGCCGGAGAAGGAAGCCTACTACAACCTGGGCGCCCACTTCCTCTGGATCGGCGAGCGCACCCGCCAGCTGGACGGCGCCCACCTGGAGTACATCCGCGGCTTGGCCAATCCCATCGGCCTGAAGGTGGGGGCCTCCATGACGCCGGAGGAATTGCGACAAGTACTGTCAAAACTGGATCCCCAGCGCCAGCCGGGCCGCCTCGCCCTCATCACCCGCTTCGGCGCGGGGAAGGCGGGCCGCGTGCTGCCCGCCCTCATCGAAGCCGCCCGGGCCGAGGGCCACCCTGTGCTGTGGAGCTGCGATCCCATGCACGGCAATGGCCGCACCACCGCCGGGGGAGTGAAAACCCGGGCTTTCGGCGACATCCTCCAGGAGCTGCAGGAGGTGGCCGACCTCCACCGCACCCACGGCTCAAGGCTGCGCGCGGTCCACTTCGAGCTCACCGGCGAGCCCGTCACCGAGTGCACCGGCGGCTTCGAAGGCCTGGACGAAGCGGGCCTCCACGCCGCCTACCGCAGCGGCTGCGACCCCCTCCTCAACCGCAGCCAGAGCCTGGAGATGGCATTCCTCATCGCGCAGATGATGCGGAGGCCCTGAAGCGCGGGGCTATTCCCTAACGCTCCAGGCCATCTGGTTGCGGTAGTCCGTCACAAAGGCCTTCTTTTCGGGGGAGTAGTTGCAGCCACCGCCGGTGCTGGTGGGGCCGACGGCCACGAGGCCCAGGTCGGTGTCGGCCGGGAAGGCGGCCAGGGTGCGGTCCACGGCCTCCTGGGCGGGGAGGCCCTGGGCCAGCAGGTCGTAGGCGGCCTTGGCCACCAGGCGCTTAACGATGTCCTCGCCGTTGCCGGTGCAGGCCACGGCGCCCTTGGGGCCGGCGTAGATGCCGGCGCCGAACATGGGCACATCCCCCACGCGGCCATAGAAGGTGATGGTGGTGCCGCCGGTGCTGATGGCGGCGGCGAAGCTCCCCTTCGCATCACGGGTGACGCAGCCCACGGTGTCCGGCGAGCCCAACGCCTCCTTCAGGGGCGTGGGGAAGTTCCAGGCCTTCTTCCAGTCGTAGCGCTTCCAGGCCTCGAGCTGGCGGGGATCCGAGCCCTTGAGGATGGCCTGCACGCGCTGGAACCGGGCCTTGTTCTCGGCGCAGGTGGGGTCGTAGTCGGGGAAGCCCATGGTCCGGGCGAAGCGCGTGGCGCCCTCGCCCACGATGAGGATGTGGGGCGTGTCCATGACCTTGCGGGCCACGAGGACGGGGTTCTTCACACGCTCGATGGCGGCCACAGCTCCGAAGCCGCCGGTGGCGCCGTCCATGCAGGCGGCGTCCATCTGGATGGTCTTGCCGTCCAGGCGGATGTTGGCGCCGGTGCCCGCGTTGAAGCGGGGGTCATTCTCCAGCACCACCACGCCGGCCAGGGCGGCATCCAAGGCGGAGGCGCCGGATTTCAGGGCCTGCAGCGCCTTGACCGCGGCCGGATCGGTGCCGTCCATGCGGGTGCGGGGGCTGCCGGCACCGCCATGGACCACGGCGGCCGGCGGAGCGGCACCAAGGAACGAGACCAGGAGCAGGGTGGCGAGGAAGGCTCGGGGGGACATGGGAAGATCCTAGCCGCCGATGCGCGACATCTCCACCTTGGGCAGGTTCGGCGTGGCGCTGTGCCGGAGCTCGGAATAGTGGTCGTTCCGCCGCTTCCAGTGGAAGGCGAGCAGCGCGGCGAGGTCGACGTCGCCGTGGTGGTTGCGGAGAAAGCCCCGCAAGTCCAGGCTTTCACTGGCAAAAAGACAGGTGTACAGGCGGCCTTCGGCGGAGAGGCGGGCCCGGTCGCAACCCCGGCAGAAAGGGGCTGTGACGGAGGCGATGAGGCCGATTTCGCCCTTGCCATCCCGGTACCGCCAGCCGCGGGCCACGGCGTCATTCCCCGTCCCCATGGGTTCGAGGGGCCACCGGGATTCGATGAGGCGGCGCACGTCGGCGGCGGAAACGACGGACTCCAGGCGCCAGCCGTTGGTGGTGCCCACGTCCATGAATTCGATGAAACGCAGGGTGTGCCCCTCCTCCCGGGCGAAGGCGGCCAGGTCCAGGATCTCGTCGTCATTCAGGCCGCGCTTGAGGACGCAATTCAGCTTGATGGGGCCGAATCCGGCGGCGCGGGCGGCCTCAATCCCCGAGAGCACCCGGCCGAGCGGCAGGTCCGTGTCGCTGATGGCGCGGAAGCGGTCGGGGCGGAGGGTGTCGAGGCTTACGGTGACGCGTTGGAGGCCCGCCGCCTTCAGGGGCGCAGCCAACTCCGGGAGGAGCGTGCCGTTGGTGGTGAGGGCGAGATCCGCCAATCCCGGCACCTCGGAGAGCATCCTCACCAGGGCGGGCAGCTCCCGGCGCATGAGGGGCTCACCCCCGGTGAGGCGGACCTTGGCGACGCCGAGGCCTGTGAAGATCCGCACCAGCCGCGTGATCTCCTCGAAGCTGAGCAGGGCCTCGCGCGGGAGGAAAGGGTGGTCCGGCCCGAAGACCTCCTTGGGCATGCAGTAGGTGCAGCGGAAGTTGCACCGGTCGGTGACCGAGATGCGCAGCGCCTTGAGGGGGCGGCCCAGGGTGTCGAGTGGCTCCATTCCTCAAGCATAAATTCCTTTCCTGCGTCAGAATGGATTGTTTGATTGGACCTCCGAAAATGGGCTTTTTCGATCGATTCCGTTCCCGCGCTGACGAAGCGCCGCTGCCTGGGCTGGCCGTCCTGCTGGAGGCCCGGGGGCTGCCAGTCACGCTGCCGGGGCTGGAGGCCCTCCGCCCGGCCTTCGAGGCCCACCGTCAGGCCGAAGAACGGGAAGCCTGGGCCGACGCCGTGGCCGAGGTGCATCGCCAGGGGCTGCCCCTGCCGGAGCCCTGGATCGACGCCCAGGACCACCTGCTGCCCGAGCTCGTGCCCGCCTGGCAGGCGGAGCGCGAAGGCCGCTGGAGCCGGGGCTTCATCGAGGGCCTGAACCAGCGCATCCGGGTGGGCGATGTGGTGCTGCCTGCTGCCTGGCTGAAGCTCTGGGACCAGTCCGCCGACGATGTGCTGGACCTGGCCCTGGATCACCTGCGCCGGCGCAGTGAGGGCGCCTTCGTGCGGCTGCCTTCGGGGATCTACCGCGGCCCCTGGCGCGACGGGGCCGATGCCGCCCGCCTGCTGCTCCCGGAAATCTGGCATGGCGTCTTCAAGGACCAGCACCCCTTCATCGCCATTCCCTCGGCCGACACCCTGCTGGCAGCCCCCCAGATCCTCCTGCCCAAGCTCATGGAAGAGGTGGGCCGGGTCATCCAGGCTGTGGGCCAGGCCGGCGCGCCGGTCCTCCAGCTGGCGGTGCTGGAACGCATCGGCGACAAGCTCATGACGGCCCGGCTCCAGGATCCCCATCCCATGTCCGCGCCGCAAAAAGAGCTCAAGCACATGGACCTCCTGGAGGCCCTGAAGCAGCAGGAGCAGGACCTGGACCCTGCCCTGGGGCGCCCGGCCCCGGTGGTGCTGGTGAAGACCACCCAGGGCAAGCCGCTGACCCTGGCCACCTGGGCCGCCGGAACGCCGGTGCTGCTCCCCGAGACCGACCTCATCGCCTTCTCTGATCAGGCGGGTGAAGCCCTGGGCATCTTCTGGCGCCAGTCCCTGCCGCGCATCAACGAACTCCGCGGCGAGGGCGTGGCCATCTGGGGGCCCCGCCGGGTGCGCTACGAGGGGTTCCCGAACCCTGAACAGTTGTCCCGGCTGGAACGCTTCGCCACCGCTGAACAGATGAAGGCCCTGCAAGCTCCATCCGGCGCCCGGCCTGCGGCGCCGAAAGCCGGTTCCTCCACCGGTGCGCCCTTCAGCACCCAGGGCTCGGCGCCCCTGCCCCGGCATCTCCAGGGCGCGGGGCTGGGTGTGCAGGACAAGGACTAGCCTAAGCGCAGATCGGCCCGACGCAGAAAAAACGGCGGCGGTCTTTGGGGACCGCCGCCGTCTGCCGACCCCTTCCAAGGGCGCGCAGTCGAAGGTTTTCTAGACTTCCACGGTGGCCTTCATGCCGAGGCGCTCACGGATGAGGCCCTCGACCTCGTCCGCCAGCTCCGGGTTGTCGGCGAAGAGCTTCTTCACGTTCTCGGCGCCCTGGCCCAGGCGGCTGTCCTTGTAGCTGTACCAGGAGCCGCTCTTCTGGATGATCTCCAGCTGGGTGCCCAGCTCCACCAGCTCGCTGGTGCGGCTGATGCCCTCGCCATACATGATGTCGAAGGTGGCGACCTTGAGGGGCGGGGCGACCTTGTTCTTGACGACCTTCACCTTGGTCTTCTTGCCGACCACGGAGGAATCCTCATCCTTGGTGGCCACCAGGGGATCGCCCGTGTTGCCCTTGATGCTCTGGATGCTGCGGACGTCGAGCCGGACCGAGGCGTAGAACTTGAGGGCGTTGCCGCCGGTGGTGGTCTCGGGGTTGCCGAACATCACGCCGATCTTCATGCGGATCTGGTTGATGAAGACGACGCAGGTGTGGGTCTTGCTGATGGTGCCGGTCATCTTGCGCAGGGCCTGGCTCATGAGGCGGGCCTGGAGGCCCACATGGCTGTCGCCCATCTCGCCGTCGATCTCGGCCTTGGGCACCAGGGCGGCCACGGAGTCCACCACGATGATGTCCAGGGCGCCGCTGCGCACCAGCTGGTCGCAGATCTCCAGGGCCTGCTCACCGCTGTCGGGCTGGCTGATGAAGAGGTTGGCGACGTCCACCCCCAGTTTCTGGGCGTATTCGGGGTCCAGGGCGTGCTCGGCGTCGATGTAGGCGGCCAGGCCGCCCTTCTTCTGGGCCTGGGCCACCATGTGCAGGGCCAGGGTGGTCTTGCCGCTGGCTTCGGGGCCGTAGACCTCGACGACGCGGCCCTTGGGCACGCCACCGACCCCCAGGGCCGAATCCAGGGCGATGGAACCGGTGCTGATGACCTCGATGCCCTCGGCGCTGCTCATCCGGTCGCCCAGCTTCATGACCGAGCCTTTGCCGAAGGCGCGCTCGATGTCGGCCAGGGTGCGGGTCAGGGCTTTCAGGCGATCGTCTTGCTCGGCCGCGGCCATGGGTCCTCCAAGGGGATGCTTTCCAGGATGCGGCAAAAAGCGAAAAAAACAAGAAATCTTTTTTCACGCCCGGGACCAAACGGGCCGAAGAAGGGGGGGCATGCCGACCCCCGCCCACCCGACGCCCCCACCCACCGGACTCACCTCCGGTCCCGAGGCCCAGCTGGCCGCCGCCCAGGCGGAGGCGGACCGCTACCGGGCCCTGGTGGACCACCTGAAGGAGGCGGTCTTCCAGATCGACCGCCAGGGCCGCTGGTCCTTCCTGAACCCGGCCTGGTCCCGGATCACGGCCTTTCCGGTGGAGGAGTGCCTGGGGCGGCCCTTCCTCGAGTACCTGCATCCCGCGGACAAGCCCCGGTACCTCAACATGCTCACCTACGCCGTGGACACCGGGCAGGAGGCCTTCGACGGCGAATTCCGCATCCCCACGAAGGGGGGTGAGGTGAAGTGGGTGGAGGCCTATCAGCGCATCTCCTTCGACGAATCCGGCGTGGTCCTGGGGATCACGGGCACCCTGAGCGATGTCACCGACCGCAAGCGCGCCGAGCTTGTCCTCCGCATGGCCACGGGGCGCCTGCGGGCCATCATCGAGAACATGCAGGCGGGCATCCTGGTGGAGACCGAGGGCCGGAGGATCGCCCTGCTCAACGAGACCTTCTGCTGGATG
Organism: Geothrix sp.; assembly: GCA_036504495.1. GTDB lineage: Bacteria > Acidobacteriota > Holophagae > Holophagales > Holophagaceae > Geothrix. The sequence continues at coordinate 14,693 of DASXVC010000067.1, read as the reverse complement.
TTCCAGGTGCCCGTGCCCGCGCATGTGCTGGTGGAAAGCGAGACCCGGGACCTCCTGGAGGCCTGCCTCCCCCTGATCGAGTCCCCCGCGGCCTTTCTCGCCCGCCAGGATGAGGTGGCCAAGGCGGGGGTGGCGGTACTCGGGGAGGAAATCCCCCTGGCGGACGGCCGCATCCTCTCGCGGGATTTCGTGCCGATCCAGGTGGGCGAGGAATACGTGGGCCACCTCTGGCAGTACCACGACATCACCGAGCGCCGGCGCGATGAGATGAAGCTCAAGGAGGCGGCCGGGGAGCTGGCCCTGGCCCGGGACAAGGCCCTGGAGCTCTCGGGCCTCAAGAGCGAGTTCCTGGCCAACATGAGCCACGAGATCCGCACGCCCATGAACGGCATCATCGGCATGACGGGGCTGCTGCTGGACACGCCCCTGGGCGTCGAGCAGCGCCAGTACGCCGAGACCGTGCGCTCCTGCGGCGAGATCCTGCTAACCCTCATCAACGACATCCTCGACTTCTCCAAGATCGAGGCGGGGAAGCTCGCGATGGAGGCCCTGGATTTCGATCTGCTGGCGGTGGTGGAGGACGTGATGGCGGTGCTGGGCGTCAAGGCCCAGGCCAAGGGCGTGGAGCTGGGGGTGTTCGTGGACCCCGCCACCCCGCGCACCGTCACCGGCGATCCGGCCCGGCTCCGGCAGATCCTCACCAACCTCATGGACAATGCCCTGAAGTTCACCCACGAGGGCTCCGTGGAGGTGCGCGTGCGGCCGGAGGCGGAAGAGGCCGGGTGCGTCCTGCTGCGGGTGGAGATCCGCGACTCGGGCATCGGCATGCGTCCGGACGTGGTGGGCCGCCTCTTCACCTCCTTCTTCCAGGGCGACAGTTCCACCACCCGGAAGTACGGCGGCACGGGGCTGGGCCTCACCATCTGCAAGCGGCTCACGGAGCTGATGGGCGGGGGCATCGGGGTGGAGAGCGTGCAGGGCGAGGGCAGCCTCTTCTGGTTCACGCTGAGCCTCGGGGTCCGGAGCCGCCAGACGCCGGTGGTGCCGCTGTCGGGCGTGGCGCTGCTGGCGGGCCTGCCGCCCGCCGCGGCCCGGCTGATCCAGGAACAGCTGCGGGCCTGGGGCCTGGAGCCCGAGGCCCTGCCGGTGGACGCGCAGCCCACGGCCTGGCTGCGGACCTTCCGGAAGCCTGGGGCCCTGGTCCTGACGGGGGCTGCCTGCCTCGATGCGGTGCTGGCCGAAGCCGGAGGCTGCACCGTGGCGCTGGCCAGCCCGCTGTACCAGCCCGAGCTGCGGGAGGCCGCCGCCCGCCAGGGTGTCCGGGCCTTTCTCACCCTGCCCACCCGGCCCAGCCAGCTGCGGGCCCTGGTCGAAGCCGGCGCCCTGGCCGCGGGCCTGCCGGACAAGGCCCTGCCGGCCGGTCCCCAGGCGGCCCCGGTGGATGTGCGGGTGCTTCTCGCGGAAGACAACGTCATCAACCAGAAGGTGGCCCTCACCATGCTGGGGCGGTTCGGGATCAAGGCCGATATCGCCGCCACGGGCATGGAGGCCCTGGATGCCCTCGTGGGCGTGCCCTATGACCTGGTGCTCATGGACTGCCAGATGCCGGAGATGGACGGGTTCGAGGCCACCCGGCGCATCCGCGAGCGGGAGCGCGGCACCCGCCACATCCCCGTGCTGGCCATGACCGCCAACGCCATGGTGGGCGACCGGGAGCGCTGCCTGGAGGCGGGCATGGATGACCACATTCCCAAGCCCGTGCGCCTGGACGATCTGCACCGCGCCCTGGCCCGCTGGCTCCCGGCCGGTTCGGTGCCTCCCGTGGCCGATGCCCGCACCTTGACTGGCGAGGTTTGACATGGCCCGTGCCGCCGCCCTCCTCGAAGACGACACCGCCATACGCATGGCGCTGCAGCGCCTCTGCATGGCCGGCGCGCGCCTCGACGTGGCCTACAAGGCCCAGCGGGCGGCCTACCCCATCCTCACCGAGGATGGCGCGCGGCTGGCCTTCCGCATGCCCTTCGACGACATCGCAGCCTGGGGCCTGAAACCGGGCGAGAACCTGGCCCTCAAACTGAAGGACCGGGGCCTCGAGTACGAGTGTGTGGTGGCCCATGCGGGGCAGGAGGTCATGGAAGGCGTGGAGGCCTGTCTGGCCAGTGTCCCGCGGACCCTGCGCCGGTCGGATATGCATCGGCTGGCGGACTTCATCCCCGACCACCCCCAGGCCCACGCCGCCACCTTCACGAACACCCGCAATGCCCTGATCGATGGCCAGGTCCAGAGCTTCAGCGAGGATGGCCTGGAGCTCGTCCTCCGGGATGCGAAGCGGAACATCCGGGAGCTGCTGCGCATGGGGGAGGAATCCCTGCTGGACGTCCCCCTGACGGACAGCCTGCGCCTCCGCGCCTCGACCACGGTGGCCTACTTCGGCGAGAACCTGGTGGGCCTGCGCTTCACCCGGCAGGTCGATCCCGGCATGCTCGGGGAGTACAAGACCTGGATCCAGGACCAGCAGATGCTCCAGGCCCAGCAGGACACGGATGATTTCTCGCCCAAGGGCTTCCAGGAAGCCACGGCCCGGATCAATCGGGCGGCCGCCCTGCCCACCCTCAAGGTGCTGGTGGACCGGGATCCCATGCTGCTGCTGCTCACCGAAAAGGAGGACTTCGCCCGCCGCCTGGCCGAGGCCCTCAGCCGCAAGTTCGGCCTGGCGGTCCTCGACCACATCAAGGGCCCGGTGAAGGCGCAGCTGGGCGCCCTGGGCGGGGGAAAGGATGGCTGGGGGCGCGCCCGCATGGTGCTCATCCACAACCAGCTCCGGCTGGCCAGCCCCCTGGAGCTGTGCCGCCAGGTGGTGGCCCAGGAAGGGTGCACCGTGCCCGTGATCCTCGTCGGCACCGAGGAGGACGAGGCGCTGAAGCGCCACCGCGCCGTCTCGGCGGGGGCCGTGGACTACCTGACGGTGGAGCCGTTCCGGATCCTGGCCATCCTCCGCAAGCTGGACGACACGCTGAAGCTGTTCGAAGGCGCCTGACGCCGGATCAGCGCAGCTTCACATCCCGTCCCCGCCAGTGGTTCACCCCGCGCACCCGGTCGGCGAAGGCCCAGGCCGTGCCAGCTGCCATGACGAAGGCGTTCAGGGGCCAGAGGGCCCAGAGCAGGTCCATGGGCCGGCCCGTCATGCGCTGCTGCACATCTCCCGCCAGGGCTGGCACCAGCAGCCAGAGCAGCAGGGCCAACCCCGGGTGGCCGGCGAAGGGCAGCCAAAGGGGCGAGAGCACGACCAGCACCAGGGGTGGGAATAGCACCGGGAGGAGCCACCAGGCGGGCGCGGCGGCAGCGTTCTTCCGCATGGCCCGCACCAGCTCGCCCAGGCCGTGGTACATGCGCAGATGCAGGTCCGGGCCGCCCCGGGCCACCCGGTTCACGAAGCCCGCCCGCTTCATGCGCCAGGCCAGCATCATGTCGTCGATGGCTTCCAGGGGCGCCACCGCATGGCCGCCGGCGGCCTCGTAGGCCTCCCGCCGCACCAGAGTGAAGCCGCCCACGCCGCAGAAGGCCGGGTGGCGCGGGTTGGGCACCTGGTGGGGCGGCACCAGCACCTGGAAGGCCGAGGCCGCCAGGGGCAGCACCATCCGCTCTGCGGGACTTGCCACATCCACGCCGGGGATCAGGGCCAGGATGTCCGTGGGCTGGGCCAGGGCGAAGGCCACGGCCCGCCGCAGCAGGTCCGGCGCCGCCTGCACATCGGCATCCGCGAAGAGCAGCCACGCCGCGCCCTGGGCCTCGAGCTGGCGGGCGGCCAGGTCCAGGGCGTGGTTCTTCCCCAGCCAGCCGGGGGGCAGGGTGTCGTTGCGCACCACGCGCAGGCGGTCCGGCCGGGCCATTTCCCGCGCTCGCAGGATCTCCGTGCTGCCGTCCGTGGAGCCGTCATCCACCACGACGATGCGCAGGGCCGGGTAGTCCTGGGCCAGCCAGGAATCCAGCGCTGCGGGCAGTTCCACGGCCTCGTCGCGCACGGGGATGCAGAGGCAGACGGATGGAGGATCCGCGGGCAGGGCGGGGTCAGGCTCCAGCGAGGGCAGGCGGGACCAGTGCCGGCGCAGGATGATCAAACCCATGAGGAGCAGGGCGGTGGCGGTCCAGGTGGCGAAGTCGGTCCAGGGCATGGTCCAGGCTAGCCGCGGAAACGCCTATTCAGCCGGGGTGGCCTGGTAGGCCGCCACGGTGGCCACCAGGGCCGGCACCACCAGGGCCGCCTGGCCGGTGGTTTCCGCCAGGAAGACCACTGGGGTGAGGAGGTTGCGGTGGACGGCTCCCGCGAAGGCGCTGGTGCCCACCAGGACGAAGAGGCCCGGCTGACCGAGACCGGCCCAGGCTTCGAAGGCCGCACCGAGGGCGGCGCCCATGGTGACGGAAGGCAGCCAGGTGCCCCCCACGCCGCCCCCCGCGAAGGTGAGGGAGGTGGCCACCAGTTTCAACGCCAGGAAGGCCAGGGCCTGAGAGGACGGCGTGCCGCCATGGAGCAGGTGGGACACCAGCTCGATGCCGCCGCCCTGGGTGACGGGCAGGCCCGGCCAGAGCCAGGCGCCGGGCAGGGCCAGGAGCAGCAGGCCCAGGCCCGCCACGCCGCCGCGGGCGGCCAGGGGCAGGCGCTTGAGGTGGTGGCGCCCGAAGCGGAGCAGGCGCCGGTAGAAGGAGGCCGCCACCGCGCAGCCCAGGCCCAGGGGCAGGGCCCAGAAGACTTCGCGGGCCATCAGGTGATAGGCGTGCTGGGTGCCCAGGAGCGGCGTGGTCCCGCGGATGGCGATGAAGACCAGGAAGCCCGAGGCCGAGGCCGCCAGCGACGGGGCGAGGCGATCCGCGCTGAGGTCGCCCTCCTGTTCCGTGGCCAGCAGGGCGCCGGCGATCGGGGCCCGGAACACGGCGGCCAGGGCGGCGGCGGAGCCCGCCATCACGATGACGCCGGGCTGGGCCAGCAGGCGCCTGGCCCAGCGGAAGCGCCGCGCCAGACGGCGGAAGAGCTGATGGAACTGGGCGCCCACGGCGGCGCCGAGCCACCGGGCGGGGCCTTCCACCCCGGCGCTGCCGCCGAAGCCGATGGTGAGCGCGCAGGCCGCGGCCTTGCCCAGGCTGGGCAGGAACCGGAAGGTGGCCAGGGGTTGATGCCTGGCCTGGGCCAGGTCCTTCGGCAGCGAGACCTCGCCCAGGCCCGAGAGCTGGAGCCAGAGGCCCGTGAGCAGCAGCCCGAACAGTGGCGTGATCACCATGGCCCAGGTGCGGACCCCGTGCCCCTGAAGCAGGACCTCGAGCCGTTCGATGCCGGTCAGCGCGAAGGCGGCCACGAGACCGATGCCCGCGCCCAGGGGCAGGACCGCCAGCGCCAGCCGACGCGCCTGAGCCAGCACCCGGAGGCTGCGCAGCCGTGAGGGGAGGGCGAGCGGACTTTCCATGAGGATCTTGCGGCGCAGGGGTCCATCGGCCATGGGCCCAGTGTGGTCCTGCGCCATGGTGGCTGTCTAGACACGGTGGGTTATCCTCGGAGCGGACATTCCAGAGGAGTCGCATGACCGCGCTGGATTCCCCGCCCCCCCTGCTGCGCCTCCGGACCCCCGAGGACGTGGGCGAGATCCGCAACCTGATGGTGCGAGTCTATCCTCCGCCCCATGGTCCCGAGGCGGTGTGGTCGGCTGAGAACCTCCGCCGCCATCTGGCGGTGTTCCCCGAGGGGCAGATGGTGGTGGAGGCCGGGGAACACCTGGTGGGCACCGCCACCGCCCAGCGGGTCTCCCTGGCGGCGGCCCTCGCCCCCCACACCTGGTCGGGGATCACGGGCCACGGCTCCCTGTCCACGCACGATCCAACGGGAGAGGCCCTCTACGGCGTGAACATCGCCGTGGATCCCGCCTGGCAGGGCCGGGGCATCGGGCGGTTGCTCTATCAAGCGCGCATCGAGCTGGCCCGCCGTCTGGGCTGCCAGGCCTTCGTCGCCGGTGCCCGCATCCCCGGTTACCACCGCCATGCTGAGAAGCTGGGCCCCGAGGCCTACGTCGAAGCCGTGGTGGCGGGCCGGATTTTCGATCCCACCCTCTCCAAGCAGCTCCAGGTGGGCTTCCAGGTGCGGGGCGTGCTCCGGGACTACACCCACGACGTCGAAACGATCGGGCATGCGGCCCTCATCGTCATGGAACTCTGACGGGTTCCGCTCCACAGGAGACCCGACATGCGGTTCAAGGCACCCACCCCGTTCCTCTCCCGTCCGGTCCGCGTCTGCGGGATCCAATACGGCCTCCGCCCCGTGAAGGACTTCGCCGCCTTCGCCGAACAGGTGGAGAACTACGTGGATGTCGGCGACGACTACGATGCCGATGTCATCGTGTTCCCCGAGCTGCTGGCGGTCCAGCTGCTGAGCTGCCTGGCCCGGGGCTTCGCGCCCGCGGACGCCATGCGGCGCCTGGCCGAGCAGTTCAACGATGAGTTCGAGGGTTTGTTCCTCGGGCTCTCCCGGAAGTACGACCGCATCATCGTGGCGGGCACCCATCCCCGCTTCGTGGACGGGAAGCTGCAGAACGTCGCTTCGATCTTCGTCCCGGGCCACGGGCCCATCCACCAGCCCAAGCTGCACCTCACGCCCACGGAGCGGAACGTCTGGCGCTTCGAGCCCGGCCAGGAGATCCACATCCTCGAAACGGATTTCGGCCGGATGGGCGTGTCCATCTGCTACGACGTGCAGTTCCCGGAGGTGGCCCGCATCCAGGCGGAACAGGGGGTTCAGCTGCTCGTCGTGCCCTACCTCACCGATGACCGGCGGGGCTACACCCGCGTCACCACGTGCGCCAGGGCCCGGGCCGTGGAGAACCAGATCTACGTGATCACCGCGGGCATGGTGGGCAGCCTGCCCCTCATCACCGACCTCACCGCCCAGTACGCGCAGAGCGGCGTCTACACGCCCTCGGATTTCCCGTTCCCCATGGATGGCATCGCCACCGAGGCCGCTCCGAATTCCGAGATGGTGCTGGTGGGGGACATCGACCTGGCCATCCTCGACCAGACCCGGGCCCGGGGTTCGGTGCTGAACCATCAGGACGCGGCCGAAGACGGGCTGCACGTGAGCTTCGATGGCCGGATCTGCGTGCACCACCTGCCGTGGCTGAATCGGGAGCCGCTGCCTTCCCCGTCTGCGGGCTGACCGATCCACCCAGGAGGCCGGCGGGATGGTTGAATGGGGGATCCTGCATTCCAGGTTTGATGAGGCGTCGATGCACCTGGCCTTCCTGGCTTCCGATCCGCTGGCTGGCATCCTGGTGCTGCTGGCCCTGCTGTGGCTGTCTGCCAAGGTCGGGGGTGAACTGGCGGTCCGCCTGAAGCTGCCCGCCGTCACCGGGGAGCTGGCCGTGGGCCTGGCGCTCACGGCCCTGCATCAGCTGTGGCCCCTGTTTCCCGACGTGGCGGCCTCGCCGGCGGCGGAGCTGCTGGGGAGCCTCGGCGTGGTGGTCCTGATGTTCGCGGTGGGCCTGGAATCCACGGTGCCGCAGATGCTGAAGGTGGGGCTGGCCTCCCTGCGGGTGGCCCTCATCGGTGTGGTGGTACCCATGGCGGCGGGCCTGGCGGGAGCCTGGTTACTGCTGCCAGAGGGGGCTCCCTTCGTGCTGGACCTCTTCATCGGCGCCTGCCTCTGCGCCACCAGCATCGGCATTTCCGCCCAGGTGCTGCGGGAGAAGGGGGCTTCGGATTCCATGGAGGGCCGCATCATCGTGGGCGCCGCCGTGGTGGACGATGTCCTGGGCCTGCTGGTGCTGGTGGCCGTCTCGGGCATGGTGGGCGCGGCCACGGGGGGCGGATCCCTCGGCCCCCAGCTGATGAAGACACTGGGACTGGCCTTGGGCTTCCTGGCGGCGGCCTTTACGCTTGGACGCCTGGCCACCCCCCACTTGTTCAGCCTCGCCAGCCGTTTCCGGGGTGAGCAGGTGCTGCTGCCCCTGGGCCTCGGCTTCGCCTTCCTGCTGGCCTGGCTGGGCAGCCTCGCGGGCCTGGCCTCCATCGTGGGGGCCTACGCCGCGGGCCTCATCCTGGAGCCCGCCCACATCGAGGACCTGGAGCGCCGCGAGCGGCACACCTTGGAGGAGCTGGTGCATCCCCTGGTCACCGTTCTCTCGCCCCTCTTCTTCGTGCTGATGGGGGCCAAGGTGGATCCCTCCATCCTCTTCAAGCCCGCCACCCTTGGTTTTGCGGCCGTGCTGGCGGTGCTGGGCGTGGCGGGCAAGTTCGTGGCCGGCTACGGCGGCGGCCGGGGCATCCGTGCGGCCGCGGTGGGCTGGGGCATGGTGCCCCGCGGCGAGGTGGGCCTCATCTTCGTGGCCACCGGCGCCCAGCTCCACCTGAACGGCGCGCCGCTGTTGAGCCCCGAAGTGCAGGCCGGCATCATCGGCGCCCTGCTGCTCACCACCGTGGCGGGGCCTGTGGGGCTCGGGTGGGTGCTGGGCAGGCGTGCCTAGTCCGCAGGCAGCTCCGGCACCAGACTCTCCACGAAGGTGGCCTCCACGCGGAAGACCTCCCGGATCAGGGTGGCAGTGAGGACGTCATGGGGCTTCCCGTTGCCCACGAGGCGGCCCCGGTCCAGGACCAGCACCCGGTCGAAGCGGTAGGCGGCGCGCAGGTCATGGAGGCTCACCACCACGGTGCTGCCGCCGTCCGCCAGGCGGCGGGCCAGGCGCATCACCTCCAGGGCGTGGCGCACGTCGAGCTGGGCCACGGGCTCATCCCAGAGCTGGATGGGAGCCTGGGTGGCCAGGGCCCGGGCCAGGCCCACGCGATGGCGCTCGCCGCCGGAAAGCCGCGTGGCGGGCCGGTCCGCGAGGAAGGTCAGATCCAGTTCCGCCAGGGCCTCGGCCACGCCGGAGAGGTCGTCGCCCCAGGCATAGCGGCCCTGCGCCACCACCTCGCGCACGGGGAAGGCGAACTCGAAATGGGCCTCCTGGCTCACCCAAGCCAGCCGCCGGCCCCGCTCTGAGATGGGAATCCGCGACAGCGGCTGTCCATTCCAGTGGACGAGGCCCGCGGCCGGCAGCAGCCCGGCCAGGGCCTGGATCAGGGTGGACTTGCCCGCCCCGTTGGGGCCCACCACGGCCACGAGTTCCCCGGGGCCGAGGTCCAGGCTCACCGCTTCCAGGCGGCCGGGAACCGAGAGGGCGGAGGCGTGGAGGGCGGGCGTGCTCATGATGTGGCCTCAACGCCCGGACTGAGGACTGAGGACTGAGGACTGAGGACTCGCATCACCGCGGTCTCCGCAGCAGCCACAGGAAGAAGGGGCCGCCCACGAGGGCGGTGACGACGCCCAGGCGCAAGCCCAACGGGAAGGTGCGGGTGACGAGGTCGCAGGCGAGGAGGAAGGTGGCGCCGCCCAGCATGGAGTAGGGCAGCAGGCGCCGGTGGTCGGGGCCGAAGGCCAGGCGCAGCACGTGGGGCACCACCAGGCCCACGAAACCGACGATGCCGGCGACGGCCGTGGCCAGGGCCGTGAGCACCGTGGACAGGATGATGAGCTGGCGCCGGAGGCGCCGCACATCCACGCCAAGGCTCTGGGCGCTCTCCTCCCCCAGGCTCAGCAGGTCCATGGCCCGGCCCAGGGGCAGCAGCAGCAGGCAGGCGGCGAGGATGGCGGGCACGCCCATCCACACGTGCTCCCAGCTGCGGCTTTCCAGGCCGCCCATGAGCCAGAAGAGGATCTGGGCATTCACCTCGAAGTGGCCCGCCGTGGTGGTGAGCAGGAAGCTGGTGCCCGCGCCCAGGAGGGCGTTGAGGGCCACGCCGGACAGCAGCAGCCGCTCCGTGCCCGCGCCCCGCTGGGCCAGCATCAGCACGGCGCCGGTGGCCGCAAACGCCCCCACCACCGAGGCCATGGGCAGGGCCCAGAGGGTGGCGGCGGCGAAGCCCGTGGCGGGGGCCAGGGCCAGCACGGCCACGGCCCCCAGGGCGCCGCCGCTGCTCACGCCCAGCAGGCCGGGGCTGGCCAGGGGATTGCGGAAGAAGGCCTGCATGACCACGCCGCTGGCGCCCAGGGCCGCCCCCACGGCCATGCCCACCAGGGCCCGGGGCAGGCGGAAGTCGCGCACCACCGTACGGGCGATGTCATCCCCGCCGCTGGTCAGGGCCGACAGCACCTGGGGGTAGGAGAGCCGCAGCTCCCCGAAGGCCAGCGAGGCCAGGAAAGCCAGGGCCAGCAGCGCCAGGAGCGCGGGAATGGCCAGGCGGGATCTCACCGGAACCGCTCGGGATGCAGGGCCCGGGCGAGGCGCTCGTAGACCTCGATGCGGTGGTGGGAGACGCTCGACATGAGGGCCCCGGGGATGACCACGAAGCGTCCGGCTTTGAAGGCGGGCAGGGCGCGGTAGTGGGGGATCTCCGCCAGCCGCGCGCGGATGTCGGCGCCATCGGGGCGGTCCCCGGACACGACCAGCACCTCGGCATTCCAGGTGAGGATCCGCTCGGAGGGCGTGGGCGCGTGGCCCTTGAGTCCGCCTTCGGCGGCCACGTTCAGGGCCCCGGCGTGGTCGCAGAGATCCTGGAACGTGGTGCCGGATCCGGCGGTGAAGGGATAGGCCCCGGCCGTGAGCACGCGCACGGGGCGGGCCCCCTTGAGCCGGTCCGCGAGGGTCTGCACCCGGGCCCGGCACTGGGTGATGAGGGCCTCGGCCCGGGCCTCCTGGCCCAGTTCATGGCCCAGGAGGCGGATGCTGGCATAGACGTCTTCCAGGGTGTCGAAGCGGTCCAGCACCACCAGCCGGACCCCGGCCCGCCGGAGCAGGGCCAGGGTCTCGGGGCGGGTGAAGCTGGCGGCCAGCACCAGATCCGGCCGGAAGCGCAGCACGCTTTCCGCGTCGCTGTCCTTGATGGCCGGGAAGTGCTTGGCTTCGGTGGCCACGGCGCTGAAGCGGCCGTCCTGGGCGATGTGGCTCAGGGCTGCGATCTGGCCGGGATCCGCCAGGGCCAGCAGCAGCTCGTCGGTGCCCACGGCCTGGCTCACCACCCGCTGCGGCCGCGCGGCAAAGAGGGAGACGGCCGAGATCAGAAGGAAGAGAAAACTTCTCACCGCCAAGACGCCAAGACGCCAAGCAAAGCTCTTCTTGGCGCTCTTCTCGGTATCCGCTTTGCGGATACGCGAGACAAAGTAATATTTGGCGTCTTGGCGGTGACCTGAATTCTTTTCCACCCGGTCTTCCTCCATCACCACTTCCAGGTTGCGGCCAGGGTCCAGCGGGGCCCGGGGGCGGGGAAGCCGTAGACCAGGCTGGCGTCACCTTCCTGATCGTAGCGGCCGCTGAGCCAATCCTGGACGGTCTGTTTCCGCTGGAGCAGGTGCTCGCCGCGGAGGGCCAGGGTGAGGTTCCGCACGGGCTCGTGGGACAGGCCCAGGCTGAGGTCGCGGTAGGGCTTGCGGGTGCTGAGCACCTCGTAGGTGGTGTCGTTCAGGTCGTAGCGGGGGCCCACGCGGGCGAGGCGCACGTCGGCGCGCCAGGCCTTCGACTGGACGAAGCCTGCCACGGCCGCGGTGAAGAAGGGGTGCCGCAGGATGGCGGTGTTCTGCGTGCCGAAGCGGTCGGCCTCGGTGTTGTGGTCTAGGTCCCGGGTCTCCTGGCTACGGAGGATGAGGTCAGCCCCATAGGCCACGTCCTCGCCGCCGCGCCAGCCCAGGGCGCCTTCGAGGCTCTGGGCGCGGATGGCGCCCTGGTTCGCGTAGTGGGAGGTGAAGAGGGCGGGCCAGGCGAAGCTGGTGTCGTAGACGTAGGCCAGCAGATCGGAAACGCGGGTGCGCTGGGCCTCCAGGCGGTACTCCCAGTGGCCCGCGAACTGGCCCGTGGCGCCGATCTGGAAGGTGCGGCTGCGCTCGGGGAGGATGGCGTAGGCCTTGCCGTCCTGGCTTTCCGCCTGGGCGTTGAGGGTGAACTCCGTGGTGCTGGGCATGCGGAAACCCTGGCCGGCGCTGGCATAGAGGCGCAGCTCCGGCGCGACCACCCAGTTCAGGCCCGTGCGCCAGGTGCCAGCCTCGGCGCTGCCGGCGCGGCTCCGCAGGCCAGAGTCGTAGCGGGTGAGGTCGCGATGGCCCGCATCCCGGCGCAGACCCGCCACCCAGTCGAGGCCCCCGGCGAGGGTCCAGCGGGCCTCCAGTGCCCCGGCCACATCGCGGCCCTCGCCCCGGTACTGCACGGCGCTGTAGCTAGAGGGGTCGTAGTAGTTCTTGGCGTGGCTGATGTCCTCGCGGCCTTCGAGGCGGCCGGAGAGGCGCAGGGTCTGGACCGGCGTCCAGTGCAGGGTGAGCTGGTCCTCCACGCGCCGGAAATCGCGGTCCGTCTGCTGGCGCTTGGGCCCGCTGGGGTCGCCGGTGCTGCCGGACAGGACCTGGAGGGTGTTCTCCAGCACCAGCCCCGGGGCCAGGGTCCAGCGCAGGCCGGCACCCCAGCTTTCCTGGCGGGCGCGCATCTCGCGCTGGGGTTCGTAGCTGCGAACCGCGGGCCAGCCCGTGGTGGTGAAGGGCACCGAGGCTGTCTGGCCGCTGTTGCGGTAGAAGGCCGTGATGTCGGCGCTGCCGAGCCCCGTGTCCAGCCTGGTCCCCAGGCGCAGGAAGCCGCCCGCTTGGCGGAAGGCATCATCGGGGAGGCCGCTCTCCTGCTTCTGGGCCTCGGCCCCGGCGGCGATCCAGCCCTGGGGGCCGGTGAGCTGCACCTGGGCGGTGCCGCCGAGCAGCCCGTCGGTGCCGAGCTTCAGGCCCGTCTGGCCATGGAAGCCGTCCGCGCCGCGGCCCACGCTGGTGAGCGCGATGACACCGCCGATGGCATCGCTGCCGTAGAGCACCGAGGCGGGCCCCAGCACCAGCTCCACGCGGGCGATGCCCACCAGGCTGAGAGCGCCGAGATCGGGGCTGGTGGCCGTGGGGTCATTCAGACGCAGGCCGTCCAGCAGCACCACGACGTTGCGGCTGAGGGTACCATTGAGGAAGGCCGAGGCCTGCTTGCCGGTGCTGCCTGTCGCCATGACGGCGCCGGGCTGGAGGACCTCCAGCAACTCGGACAGGGTGCGGCTGCCCAGGCGGGCCAGCTCCTCGGCCTCGACGATGCGCACGGGGGCCGGCGTGCGGGCCACCTCCACGGGCTGGGCCTCGGCGCTGACCGTGACCGTGGCCTCGGCGGGCTTCCTGTCTTCGGCTACGAGGGAGAGGGCGGACACAGCCGCCAGGGAGAAGAGAATACGGGCAGAACCCATCATGCCTCCACGCATGGTGTCGCGGCGGCCGGGCGGATCCCCAGTGATGGAAGACCATGGCCCAGCCCGTTCCCGCGACGGGGGGTGAGGTGCAGGACCGGTCTCCGGGCTCGCACGCGACAGGAACCTTTCGGCGCCTTCCGAGCCTTCCCGGGACGATCCCAGTGACTCGGACTTGAGGTCTCACGCGGATTCCCGGAGGGGAGCGCGTGGTGCATACCGTTGCGGGGCAGCGCAGGATTCACACCTGCTTCCCGTGCATCCAGCACGAAATTGTCAGAACCCCAGGGAAGCACGTCCCCGGGACCCGGTGCAAGTACAATGGCCGAATGAACGCACCCATCGGCATCATCGGCGGCAGTGGACTCTACCGGATGGAGGGCCTGTCCCTCGACCGGACGGAGCTGGTGCAGACCCCCTTCGGCGCGCCGTCGGGACCCGTCCACCTCGGCAGCCTGGATGGCGCTCCCGTGGCCTTCCTGGCCCGCCACGGCGAGGGCCACCGCTTCACGCCAAGCGAAGTGAACTACCGCGCCAACATCTGGGCCCTGAAGTCCCTGGGGGTCGAGCGGCTGATCTCGGTGTCGGCCGTGGGGAGCCTCCAGGCGAAGCACAAGCCCGGCGAGCTGCGCCTGGTGGGCCAGTTCATCGACAAGACGCGGCACCGCCAGGACACCTTCTTCGGCGAGGGCCTGGTGGCCCACGTGAGCTTCGCGGAACCCACCTGCCTCCACGTGTCGGCGGCCCTGATGGCCGCGGGGCGCGGCCTGTCGCTGCCCATCGAGGGCGACGCCCTCTACGTCTGCATGGAGGGCCCGGCCTTTTCCACCCGCGCGGAAAGCCGCCTGCACCAGAGCTGGGGCGCGGACCTCATCGGCATGACCCAGGTGACGGAGGCGCGCCTCGCCCGGGAAGCCGAGCTTTGCTACGCCTGCATCGCCCTGGTGACGGACTACGACGCCTGGCGCGAAGAGGAGGAGGGCGTGGATGCCGCCTCGGTGCTGGAGGTCATGCACGCCAACGTGGACAAGGCCCAGCGCCTGCTCCGCAAAGCGGTGCCCGAGCTGTCCGCCCGGTCGCGAGCCTGCGCCTGCGGCGAAGCCCTGAAGGTGGCCCTCTACACCGCCCCCGAGGCCGTAACCGATGACGCCCGGCAGCGGTTGGACCTGCTGGTGGCCAAGTACGGCTACGGGACGTCCTAGGGTCTGTTTTCAAAGTGGGGTGTGGCCGCGCAAGGGGCGCCGCCCAAGCGAGACAAGGAGAACGACGATGGCGATAGCGGCACTATCGGCGAGGAGTTCGACGCAGTATCGCGCCGGGCGCCGCCCCTTGCCCTCCGGGACGGGTCCAGCCGCGCGCCCAGGTGCGTTGGTGGCCTTGGACGATGTCCCGCATCGCCCTGCGGCCACCGCCTTCCTGGATCACGCGGCTGG
>DASXVC010000066.1:0-85349 GCA_036504495.1 Geothrix sp. | reverse complement strand
CTCAACCCTTCTCACCCTTCGTCGTGGCTTTTCCCCAAGTGTCACACCCGTTCCCATCCCGAACACGGCAGTTAAGACTTGGAGGGCCGATGATACTGCTCCTCACAGGAGTGGAAAAGTAGGTCGCTGCGACGTTAAATCGAACGGGTCACCCCCAAAGGGTGGCCCGTTTTTGCGTACATCCATGCCGCATCCATGCGGGTTTTTGCGGGCTGCGCCGGATACACTGGATGTTCCGCGTGGAGGATCTGATGAGCAAAGGTGTTTACACCTTCGGGGGAAACCGTAACGAGGGCGGCGCCGCCATGCGCAACCTCCTCGGAGGCAAGGGTTGCAACCTGGCTGAAATGGCCGGGCTGGGCATTCCGGTCCCCCCGGGTTTCACGCTCACCACCGAGCAGTGCAGCGCCTACTACATCAATGGCCGCCAGCTCGCCGAAGGACTCAAGGCGGAGGTGCTCGAAGCCCTGAAGTGGCTCGAGGGCGTACGCGGCTGCGGTTTCGGTTCCACCGAGAACCCCCTGCTCCTCTCGGTGCGCTCGGGCGCCCGCGTGTCCATGCCCGGCATGATGGACACCGTACTCAACCTCGGCCTCAATGACCGCACCGTGCTTGCCCTGGAGAAGGCCAGCGGCAACCCGCGCTTCGCCTGGGACTCCTACCGCCGCTTCATCACCATGTACAGCAACGTGGTGCTGGGCGTGGAGCACGCTCTGTTCGAAGCCGAACTGGAGCGCGCCAAGGAGCGCCTCGGCAAGCACCAGGACACCGATCTTTCCGCCGAGGATTGGAAGACCCTCGTCACCGCCTTCAAGGGGATCGTGCAGGATGAGATCGGCCAGGCCTTCCCGCAGGAACCCATGGACCAGCTCTGGGGCGCCATCCGGGCCGTCTTCGAGAGCTGGAACACGGCCCGGGCCATCACCTACCGGCGCCTGCACCGCATCCCCGATGACTGGGGCACGGGCGTCAACGTGCAGAGCATGGTCTTCGGCAACATGGGCGATGACTGCGGCACCGGTGTGGCCTTCACCCGGGATCCCGCCACGGGCGAGAAGCTGTTCTACGGTGAGTACCTCATCAATGCCCAGGGCGAGGACGTGGTGGCGGGCATCCGCACACCCCAGCCCATCACCAGCGTCCAAGCCGAAGGCACTGGCCTGAAGAGCCTGGAGGAGGCCATGCCCGCCTCCTTCACCGAACTGGATGCCACCTGCAAGCGCCTTGAAAAGCACTTCAAGGACATGCAGGACATCGAGTTCACCATCGAGCGCGGGAAGCTGTACCTGCTGCAGACCCGGAACGGCAAGCGCACGGCCATGGCGGGCATCCGCATCGCCATCGACCTGGTGGACGAGGGCCTCATCGACAGCCACACGGCCCTGAAGCGCATTGATGCCGACAGCCTCTCCCAGCTGCTGGCCCCGGTCTTCGACCCCAAGGAGAAGGACCGCCTGCGCAAGGAGGGTCAGCTGCTCACCAAGGGCCTGAACGCCGGTCCCGGGGCGGCCACAGGCCGCATCGCCCTCACCGCCGAGCAGGCGGAGCAGATGGCCCAGGAGGGCCCTGTGGTGCTGGTGCGCGTGGAGACGAGCCCGGAGGATATCTCAGGCATGGTGGCCTCCCAGGGCATCCTCACGGCGCGCGGCGGCATGACCAGCCACGCGGCCGTGGTGGCCCGGGGCATGGGCAAGCCCTGTGTCTGTGGCGCCTCGGCGGTGCAGATCGACCTCGCGCGCGGCGTGGTGAGGGTGGGTGTGCATGAACTGAAGGCCGGCCAGGACTGGATCTCCATGGATGGCTCCACGGGTGAGGTGTTCGCCGGGAAGCTCAGCGCCCACCCTTCCGAAGTGAACCAGGTGCTCGTGGACGGCCGCCTGAAGGCCGATGACAGTGAGTTGTATCAGCGGTTCGCCAAGATCATGACCTGGAGCCGTGAGGCCAAGCGCCTCAAGGTCCGCACCAACGCGGACACGCCCCACGACGCCGCCGTGGCCCGGGCCTTCGGGGCCCAGGGCATCGGCCTCTGCCGCACGGAGCACATGTTCTTCGAGGGCGACCGCATCATCGCCGTGCGCGAGATGATCCTCGCCACGGATACCGAGGGCCGCAAGAAGGCCCTGGCCAAGCTGCTGCCCATGCAGCGCGAGGATTTCGAAGGCCTCTTCACGGCCATGGATGGCCTGCCCGTGAACATCCGTCTGCTGGATCCGCCCCTGCACGAGTTCCTGCCCCAGGATGAGCCTGGCCAGCGGGAGATGGCCGAGGTGCTGGGGGTGGACCTCGGCACCGTGGAGCGCCGCGTGACGCAGCTCCACGAATTCAACCCCATGATGGGCCACCGGGGCTGCCGCCTGGGCATCACGTTCCCCGAGATCATCCGCATGCAGGTCCGCGCCATCGTCGAGGCCGCGCTGAACGTGGCCGCGAAGGGCATCCAAGCCGTTCCCGAGATCATGGTGCCGCTCATCGGCACCGTGCGCGAGCTGACCTACACCAAGACCGAGATGCTCGACGAAATCGCCCAGGTGAACAAGGAGCGCGGCACCCAGTTCACCTGCCCCATCGGCACCATGATCGAGATCCCCCGGGCCGCCCTCACCTCCGACAAGATCGCCCTGGAGGCCGAGTTCTTCAGCTTCGGCACCAACGACCTCACCCAGATGGGTTTCGGATTCAGCCGCGACGACGCGGGCACCTTCCTGCCCGAATATGTCGGCAAGAAGATTCTGGAGGATGATCCGTTCCAGAGCCTGGACCAGGAGGGCATCGGCGAGCTGGTGCGCATCTCCTGCGAAAAGGGCCGCGCGGCGCGTCCCGGCATCAAGCTGGGCGTCTGCGGCGAGCACGGCGGCGATCCCCGCAGCGTGAACTTCTTCCATCACGTGGGACTCGACTACGTGAGCTGCAGTCCCTACCGCGTGCCCATCGCCACCCTGGCGGCGGCCCAGGCGGCCTTGGACTGACGCCCTACACGAACGTCACGGTCTCCGTGGCGGCCGTCACGATGTAGCACCGTTCATTGTTGGAGCGCGGGTCCGCCGGGAGCAGGAAGAAGCCCGGCCGGCCCGGCTGGTAGCCCTGCGTGGTGCCCACCAGCACTTCCCCATCCTTGAAGGTCACCTTGACCTTCCGCCCCGGCGCCGGGGCCTGGGGGGGGAACTCGTTGGTCTTATGGTGCTCCGGGTCGCCGACCAGGCTCCGGACGAAGTACAGGGCCTTGAGTTCGGGGACCTTCACCTCCACCGGTTTCGTATCGACGCTCCCATTCATCGAGATGTGGAAGAGGTTCTTCGCGGGGAGAAAATCGTTGGTCTGGCCCTTCAGGGTCGTCCCGTCCAGGAATCGCGCCACCACTTGGTTCATGGAAGTCTCCAGGCCATTGATACGGACAAACGTCAAATTTGCTTGAATATGGAAATTGATGCATTTAAATTACAAGCCATCGGTTCCCAGCGCAAGACCCATCCCTCGAAGAATGATGGGATCAGTCGGCCAGGAGGCCCCTGAGAGAGAAACCCGGGCCGGAGGCGAGGCGGTAAGCACGATAGAATCGCCTTTTTCGAGCGATTCATGGCCAAGACCGCGACCAAGGCTTCAGCCGATCAGCCCGAGATCATCTATTCGATGATGCGGGTCAGCAAGATTTATAACAACAAGCCTGTTATCAAGGATATATCTCTCAGTTATTTCTACGGCGCCAAGATTGGCGTCCTGGGCCTCAATGGCTCCGGCAAGAGCACCGTGCTGCGCATCATGGCTGGCGTCGACCACGATTTCAACGGTGAGGCCGTGCTTAGCAAGGGCTACACCACCGGCATCCTGGATCAGGAGCCCCAGCTCGACCCGGACAAGACCGTGCGGGAAATCGTCGAAGAGGGCGCGGCCGAGAAGGTGCGCTGGCTGAAGGACTACAACGCCATCAGCGACCAGTTCGCCGATCCTGACGCGGACATGGATGTGCTGCTGGCCATGCAGGGTGCCTTGCAGGAGAAGATCGACGCCCACGACTGCTGGGATCTCGATTCGCGCCTGGAACAGGCCATGGACGCCCTGCGCTGCCCTGATCCGGATGCGAAGATCGGTGTGCTCTCCGGCGGCGAGCGCCGCCGTGTGGCCTTGTGCCGCCTGCTGCTCCAGGAGCCGGACATCCTGCTGCTGGACGAGCCCACCAACCACCTGGACGCCGAGTCCGTGGCCTGGCTGGAGAAGCACCTCCAGGACTACAAGGGCACGGTCATCGCCGTCACCCATGACCGCTACTTCCTGGACCACGTGGCCCAGTGGATCCTCGAACTGGATCGTGGCGAGGGCATCCCCTGGAAGGGCAACTACTCCAGCTGGCTGGAGCAGAAGCAGGGCCGCCTGGCGCGCGAGGAGAAGTCCGACCAGAAGCGGCAGAAGACCCTGGAGCGCGAGCTGGAGTGGATCCGCATGTCGCCCAAGGGTCAGCACGCCAAGAGCAAGGACCGCATCGCCAACTACGAGCGGCTGGCGGGTGAGGAGGGCCGCCAGAAGGAGCAGGAGCTGGAGATCTACATCCCCAGCGGCCCCCGGCTGGGCGATCTGGTGGCGGAGCTGGACGGTGTCTCCAAGGCCTACGGTGACCGCGTCCTCTTCGAGAACCTGAGCTTCGCCATTCCCCGCGCCGGCATTCTGGGCGTCATCGGCCCCAACGGCGCCGGCAAGTCCACGCTGCTCCGCCTGCTCACGGGCCAGGAGACGCCGGACGCGGGCACCATCCGCCTGGGCGAGACGGTGCGCATGGCCTACGTGGATCAGCTCCGCTCAGGGCTCAACCTCGACAAGAGCGTGTTCGAGGCCGTTTCCGGCGGCTACGAGCAGATCGAGCTGGGCGGCAAGCTCATCAACGCCCGCGCCTGGCTGAGCCGCTTCGGCTTCTCCGGCGATTCGCAGCAGAAGAAGATCTCCGAGCTCAGCGGCGGCCAGCAGAACCGCCTCAACCTGGCCCTGACGCTGAAGAGCGAGTCCAACCTGCTCTTCTTCGACGAACCCACCAATGATCTGGACGTGAACACCATGCGCGCCCTGGAGGAGGCCATCGAGTCCTTCGCCGGCAGCGCGGTGCTGGTGAGCCACGACCGCTGGTTCCTGGACCGCCTGGCCACCCACATCCTGGCCTTCGAAGGCGATTCCCAGGTGCAGTTCTTTGACGGGAACTACAGCCAGTACGAGGAGTACCGCAAGGACGTGCTGGGCCTGAAGCCCTTCGATCCCCACCGCATCAAGTACCGGAAGCTGACCCGATGACAGTGGATGGCTCCCGGGCCCTGCGCCTGACTGTTGGGACGGCCGGTGCCGGCCTCCTCCTGGGCGGGACCGCGCTGTGGCTGGGGCTCGCGGAAAGCGCCATCGCCCTCTGGGGTTTCGGTGCCGCGGGCCTTCTGCAGGTGCCCCCGGCCCTGAGTCTGCGCGGGCGGATTCGCGAGGGCCTCGGCAACCGCGGCCTGGAGCGCGAGCGCCTGACCCTGCGGACCGTCAGCCACCTCCTGCGCCTCCTGGCGCTGGGCATGGCCCTGGTCTCCGGCGCGGCGCTCATGGGTGACCGTGCGCCGCAGGCCAGCCTCTCTGCCCTGACTGTGGCGGTCCTGGCCATCGTGTTCCTCGGGCCGCTCTGGTACGCGAAGCAGGGCCTGGCCGGAATCCACGCCACCCTGGAACTCGACGCCGCCCGGTCCCGGACCCTGCTGGAACTGGCGGCCCTGCTTCTGGCGGGCGGGCTCCTCGGGCGCTGGTTCCCCTGGGCCGATGCCACCACGGGGATGGTCATGGCCCTCCGCCTCTTCCTCGAAGGCCGCACCCTGGCCAAGAGCACCACCCTCCAGGCCGCTTCCTGTGGCAGTTGCGGAAGCTGTGGCTGCGGCTAGGACCCCTCGTGCGCGTCCTTGAGCTGTTCTCGGGCCTGGGAGGCTGGCGTTGCGCCCTCCAAGCCCAGGGCCGCGTCGTTGCCGCCTATGATGTGAGCGAAGCCGCCAACGAAACCTACGCGCTGAATCACGGGGAGCAACCGAAGGCCCGGGAACTGGCCACGGTGCCCCTGGCGGAGCTGGTGGCGCAGGGCGCCGACACCTGGGTCATGAGCCCACCCTGCCAGCCGTTCTGCCGCATGGGGAACCACCAGGGGCTGGAAGACCGCCGCTCCCGGGCCTTCCGGTACCTCATGGACCTCTTCCACCAAGCGCCGCCGGAGCATCTGGTGCTGGAGAACGTGCCCGGGTTTCTGGGCTCGGACGCCCATGCTCTGCTGTCGGAGCGGATCCGCGCCCACGGGATGCATCAGCTGGATCTCCAGGCCTGCCCCAGCCGCTTCGGCCTGCCCAATCAGCGGAACCGAGTGTTCATCGTGGCCTCGCGGAAACCGCTGGAAGCCCGCCCCGTGCCGGAGCTCCCGCCCCGTCCCCTGTCCGATTTTCTGGACGCGGAGGAGAACCTCGACCTGTACCTGCGGCCCGAGACCCTCGCCCGCCACCACTACGGCATGGACTTCGTCACGCCAGAGGACCGCCGCAGCACCTGCTTCATCGGCGGCTACGGCCAGCGCTACGTGGGCAGCGGCTCCTTCCTGAAAATCGAGCGCGGCGTGCGCCGCTTCTCACCCTCCGAAGTGGCGCGGCTCCTGGGGCTGCCGGGGGGCTTCCGGTTCCCGGAGGCCTTGTCCATGGAAGTCCGCTATCGGTTGCTGGGCAACGGCCTGTCCATTCCTGTGGCCGCCTGGGCGCTGGATCATCTGTAAACTCAGGCCATGCGCCTCCTGCTGTCCGCTTTCACCCCGGAACTCGGCCCCCTTGCCGAAGATCCGCCCGCGGGCTGGGAGACGGCCACCGTGGGCATCGGCGCTGTGACGGCGGCGGTAGCCACGGCCCGGCTGCTGGCGGAGCGGCAGCCCGAGGCGGTGCTCTTCCTGGGCACGTGCGGGCGCTATGACGAGCGGTTGGCGCTGTTCGAGTGTCTGTGGGCTTCCGAAGCCATCGCCACCTCCCTGGAGGAGCGGCGGGGGGGCGCCTACCGGCCGGGTCTGGAGCGCATCCGGTGGGCCTCTACGCTCACGGGGCCGCTGCCGGATCATTCCGTGGCCGTCCCACCCGCCATCACCTCTACCCTGGAAGGGGCGGCCCTGTTGGCTTCCGTGGCCCCTGCGGAACACCTGGAACTCACCGGCGTCTTCGCCGCCTGCCATGCGGCGGGCGTCCCATGCGGCGGAGCCCTGGTGGTGGTGAACGATGTGGGCCCCGAGGCCCAGGCCCAATGGAAGGCCCATCATGCCGAGGGGAGTCGGCGTCTGGTGGAGGCCCTCAGGGCTTCGGGTTTCTTCGAAGAGGCGTGAAGGCCACGGCGCCATCGCCGGTCTCGATGCGCCATCCCCCCTCCACGGCGGCGACGCGGACTCCGGCCGAGGGCCCGGTGATCCAGGGGTGCAGGCCCCGGTTTCCGAACGTCTCCAGGGTCTCCGGGTGCGGATGATCGAAGCGGTTGCGGAAACCCGCGGGGATGATGGCCACTTCCGGGCTCAGGGCCGCCACCCAGCCGGGGTCCGAGGCGTTGCGGCTGCCGTGGTGCCCCACTTTCAAGAGCCGATGGGGGAAGGGGGCTGGGTCGCCCAGATCCAGCAGGTCGCGCTCCTGGATGGCCAGGGCATCGCCCATGAGCCAGAGTTCGCGATCCCGCCAGGCGACCCGGAGCACGGCCGACACCATGTTGGCGTCCGGCAGGGCGTAGGCCTGGGCGGGCCAGCGCACGCTGAAGATGGCTTCGCCACGGGTCCAGGCGTCCCCCCGCAGCAGGCCCCCGGGATCCGTTCCCGCGTGGGGGCGGAAGGGCGACCAGGGATCCTCGTCCTCGGCGGTGACGGGCACCGACGTGGACGCGAGGGGCCAGATCCGGGCCAGCGTGGCCCAGCCACCCGCGTGATCGCCGTGGGCGTGGGTGAGCACGAGGTGCACGGGCTCCCGCACGCCGCGTCGGCTCAGCACGCGGGCGAGGCGGCGGCCCGTCCAGGGGCCGGGGCCGGAGTCGATGAGGGTGGCCTCGCCGCCGGGCACGCGCAGCAGCAGGGCATCGCCCTGGCCCACATCCACGGCCTCCAGCGAAAAGGTGCTGGGCGCCCGCCCCGTGCCCCGGAAGGCGAGGAGGCCCAGGGACATGGCCACCAGCCCCAGGGTGAGGGAGCGGGTGCGTTGCAGCCGCCCCTGGAGGTGGGCCAGAACCAGCCAGCCCAGCGCCAGCAGGAGCCAGGGCCAGAGCAGGCCGGTGGCGAGCGGGGCGATGCCCGTGAGGGCCGGTACCAGGCGATCCCCCATCCAGGTCAGGAGGGCCGCCGCGCCCTGGGTGATCCCCGGCAGGGGCACGAGGATCAGCGCGAGGCAGAGGGGCGTGAGGAAGGCCACCAGCGGCAGTACCAGCAGGTTGGCCAGGATGCCCCACCAGGGCGCGCCGCCGTGCAGCAGGGCCAGCAGCGGCATCGTGGACAGCCAGGGCGCTGCCAGCCGCGCGAAGGGCAGGGCGAGGCGGCCGAGGAGAGGCGACAGCAATCCCGCCAGGGGCTCCGCGCCCCAGAGCAGGCCCAGCAGGGCCCACCAGGCGAGAAGGAAGCCCGGCTCCACGCCCGCCGCCGGGTGGCCCAGCAGCCAGAGGAGCAGGGCCAGGTGCAGGCCCGCCACCGGGGGCAGCTTCCATCCGCTGCTGCGGCCCAGGGCCCAGGCCATGCCCATGAAGAGCCCACGCCATACGGGCGCCGAGAAGCCCACCAGGGCAGAGTAGAGCAGGCCCGCGGCGATGGCCCCGGCGGCGGACCCGCGAGAGCGCAGCCGCCGGAGCAGAGCTTCTATCGCGGCCATCACCAGCGTCACCTGGAGGCCCGAGACGACGAGGATGTGGATCGTTCCGCTTTCGGCGAACACGCTGAAGTGGGCCTCATCCGCGGGAGGAATGCCCAGGGCCAGCGCGCCCCACAGATCCTTCGCCGTGGGCCCCAGGGGCAGGGCCTCGAACCGGCGCCGGGCGAAGGTCTGGAGGCGCAGCAGGAGTGATGGCGCGGGCGGCCCCGTCACCTCCATCAGCTGGGCCGAGGCCAGGTGGATGCGGCGGGGCGCTTCGTCGCTGCGGGCCCGCCAGAGGGGGCGCTCCGCCAGGAAGACCGGTCCGGCCTGGATGGGGCGCAGCTCGGTTCTCAGGCGTACGGGAACGCCGGGGACCGGGGGCGGCTGCTCTCCGTCCGCGGGCACCGTAAGGGGCAGGACCAGGCCGCGCATGGATCCTGGCGCAGACAGCTCAAGGCTGCTCCGCAGCCGCTCGCCCTGCACCGTCCAGGGTGCCGCGATCCGGCCCTCCACCTCCTGGAAGCCTGCGGGCAGCGCCGTCTCCCAGCGGGCCTTCCGGGCGAGCCCCAGGAAGGCGAAGCCGGCCAGTCCGACCGCCAGGGGCAACACGGCCCAGCGGCGAACCCGGAACAGGGGGAGGGTGGCGAGCCAGACCAGGACACCGAGGACCACCCACCGCCCGGGGAGCTGGCCATCCCACCGCTCCGGCACCAGCCAGGGCACGGCGCACGCGGCGGCCAGGGCCCAGGCCAGGGGCCAGAGCGAAGCCCCGGACAGGCGTTGCCACAGGCTGGATCTGGAGAGCATGGGGAGAGTCTAGCCGCCCTGTCCAATCCTTGACAGGTGTCGCCAAGCTGGGGACCCTGACAGATATGAATCCGGCCCGGGCCCTGCTGGTGGACGATGACCCCACCATCCTTGAGGTGGTGGGCACCCTGTTGTCCCGGCACGGACACGAGGTGGTGGGCACGGGATCCGGCCTCCGGGGCGCCCAGTTCCTGAGGGCCGAGCGCTTCGACCTGGCGGTGGTGGACCTCATGCTGCCGGACCTGAATGGTCTGGACCTGGCCCGGGAGGCGGTGGCCAAGCCCGACACGGTGGTGGTGGTGCTGTCGGGATCCACCTCGGTGGAGACGGCGCTCCAGGCCATGCGCATGGGCATCTACGACTACGTGCCCAAGCCCTTCCGGGCGGAGGAACTGGAACACACGCTGCTGCGGGCCATCGAGAAATCGCAGCTGAACCAGGAGAACAAGCGGCTGCGCGAGCAGATCCAGGGGCAGGTGCCAGGCCCCCAGATGGTGGGCTGTTCCGACACCTGGCAGAACCTCCAGAACCTGCTCCGGCGGGTGGCCCCTTCGCCGTCCACCGTGTTGATCACCGGGCCCTCCGGCACCGGCAAGGAGCTGGCGGCCCGTGCCATCCACCAGTGGAGCCCCCGGTCCCAGGGGCCCTTCGTCCCCATCCACTGCGGCGCCATCCCGGAAACGCTGCTGGAGGACGAGCTGTTCGGCCACGTGCGCGGCGCCTACACGGATGCCCGCACGGATCGCCCGGGCCGCTTCCAGCAGGCGGAGGGCGGCACCCTGTTCCTCGACGAGATCGGGACCATGCCCATGAGCCTGCAGGTGAAGCTGCTGCGGGTGATCCAGGAACGCGAGTTCACGCCCTTGGGATCCGCACACACCTTGAAGTCCGACTTCCGGCTGCTGGCGGCGACCAATGAGGATCTCGGCAGCCTTGTGGAGCAGAAGCGGTTCCGGGAGGACCTGTTCTACCGGCTGAACGTGATTCCCGTGCAGCTCCATCCCCTGCGCGAGCATCCCCAGGACATCCCCGTGCTGGTGGCCCACTTCCTCCGCAAGTTCGCCCGGGAGCTGGGCCTACCGCTCAAGCAGGTGGAACCCGCCGCCCTTCAGGCGCTGGAGGCCTATGCCTGGCCGGGCAACGTGCGCGAGCTGGAGAACGCCGTGGAGCGGGCCATGGCGCTGGGTTCTGATCCCGAACGCCTGCTGCACCAGGACCTTCCCGCCTCGATGGCCGGCCTCCTGCCTTCCCCGGCCTTCCCCCGGCTGCCCCCCAACCAGGATCTGGGCCATTTCCTGGAGGAACTGGAGCGCCACCTGGTGCTGGAATCCCTCAAGGCCACGGGCTGGAACAAGAGCGAATCGGCCCGGCGCCTCGGCATGCGCCGCACCACCCTGCTGCACCGCCTGAAGGCCCTGGATATCCCCCTGGATCCTCTGTACGGAACGGTGGAACCGGCCCTCGTCCCGGAGGTTCCCCATGCGTGATCCGAGAGGCGCTGCCCTGGCCCTGCTGCTGGCCTGGGGCCCGCTGGGCGCCTGGTCGCCCAGGGTCCACGAAGCCCAGACGGCCAAGGCCGTGCGCCTGTTGCCCCGGGGCATGGCCGCCCTGCTGCGGGCCCATCCGCAGGCGCTGCTGGAGGGCGCCCGGGGCGTGGCCAATGATCAGCCGCCCACGGTGGAACAGGTGGAGGCCCAATTCCGCACGATCCTCCGCCTCAGCGAGGAGCATCGCCGCCCCGAGGACCTCGTCCGGGACCTGGGCGCGCTGGCCCACTTGGTCCAGCTGCTGACGGACCCCTCCGCCACCGAGGGGCTCAGCCCCCTCCGGGAGAGCTTCGAGGCTTACGCCGATGAGAACCTGGCCCACCTGCTCGTGACCCAGGAACCCTACTGGGCGGCCACGGGCAGCCTGGATCCGGGACCGGCCCTCCGGCGTCTCATGGCCACCAAGCAGGAACGCAACCGCCGGCTCCGGGAGCACTTCGACGAAGGCTTGGGCCGGCGCATCGGCCCCTGGGACGATCTGTCCCTCCCCTTCGCCCAGCTCCAGCTGGCTTTTTCCAACGGCGTCTATGGCACGGCCAACCTTTGGATTCTGGCCTGGCGGGCGGCCGGTGATCAGTGGGAGATCCCCGCCCAACCCTGAGTTCTCACGCCAGGTCCGCCCTTGGTATGGACTAGGCGAATCGCGGCTTTCGAGCTATTGTTCCAACCATCCCTCTGGAGAAGTCATGGGCACTTACACCCGCCTCGGGTCCTACCTCCTGGCCTCCGAACTGGCCAGTGATCCCTTCGGCGCCGTCCATCGGGCCGTGGTCATCGCCGGGAACGGTTTTGACCGCCATGTGCTGGTGCGGACCTTTTCGGAAGAGATGTTCCAGGCGGGCATGAACTCCCGGCTGGCTGAGGCCGGCCGTGTGGTGCCCCTCCTTGGAGGCGCCCGGATCTACGGCCTGGGCTATCGCCTGGAGACGGGCAAGACGCCCCATGTGGCCTGGGACTATGTGCCCGGCCGCAGCCTGGCCCAGCTCATCGAGAAGGCCAAGCAGGAGCAGATCCCCTTCGGCGTGGATCACGCCTTGACGGTCATCCAGGGCGTGGCCCAGGGCATCGTGCAGATGCAGGCCAAGGGCGTCAACCACGGCGTCCTCAGCCCCCACAGCGTGTGGGTGAGCTTCGAGGGGGCCACGCAGATCGTGGACGCCCCCTTCGCCGCCCTCGCCAAGAGCATGCTGGCCAAGGTCCCGTCCGTGAAACACAAGCTCGCGGCCTACCTCCAGGGCCCCGAGAACGATGCCCTCCAGCAGGACCTCTTCGCCCTGGGCGCTGTGCTCTACGAGCTGCTCACCTTCGAGCGGCTGCCCATCGGCGGCAACCTCCAGGCTGTCCTGGACCAGGCCACCCTCAAGGCCGCCCAGGAAGAGGCGCCGCTCCCCGCGGAGATCCGCGGCTTCCTCGGCCGCCTGCTGCTGGGCCGCCAGCCCTTCGCCACGGTGGAGGCCTTCAGCACGGAGCTGGAGCGCGTCCTCTACGACGGCGAGTACAGCCCCACCACCTTCAACATGGCCTTCTTCATGCACACGCTCTTCCGGGAGGAGAACGACCGGGACGCCACGGCTATGAAGGCCGAGCAGGGCGACAACTACCTCGCCTACACGGCCGCGGGCGACAGCCTCCGCAGCGGTGCGACCCGCGTGGAGCACATCGACGGCCATGCCGAGGAACAGGCCAACCAGAAGAACAAGACCCTGCTCATCGGCGGCGGCCTGGCTGCGGTGGTGATCCTTGGCCTGGGCTACATGTTCTTCGGGCGGCCCAAGCTGGACCCGGCCATCCAGGCCCAGCTGGTGGAGTTCCAGCGGATCAAGGCGGAGATGGAACAGCAGAAGGCCGACCTCGATGCCAAGGCCAGGGCGGAGTCCGAGAAGACCGCCCAGCTCCAGAAACAGCTCAGCGAGACCAAGTCCACCGAAGAGAAGGCGAAGATCCAGAAGCAGCTGGAGGAAAACCAGCAGCGCAAGCAGGATCTGGAACGGCAGCAGAAGGTGGCGGAGCAGCGTCTGGCCGACCAGAAGGTGGCGGAGCAGAAGCTCGCCGAGCAGAAGAAGGCTGGCGAGACCAAGGTCGCCGCCCTCCCGACTCCCCCAGTCGAGGTTCCCAAGCCCCAGCCCATGCAGGAGGCGCCGCGCCAGACCGCCGTGCCCACGCCTGGCGGCGTGCCCACGCCCCAGGTCGCCGCGCCCCAGGCGCCTTCTTCCGCCAATGACCAGCCGGCCCGGGTGGTCAGCCAGGTCGCGCCCGTCTTCCCCGTCCGCGCTGTCCAGATGCGGTGGGAGACCAACCTGGACCACTTCGTGCGCCTGAAGGTGTTCGTGGGCGAGCAGGGCCAGCCCTTGAAGGTGTCCGTGGTCGAAGGTGTATCTGGCTCCTTCGGGTTTGACGAAGCGGCCATCGAAGCGGCCAACAAGTCGGCCTTCGCCTCCGCCATCCGCGACGGCAGACCGGTGCGCGGCTGGACGCCTGAGATCGTCTACAAGTTCCCCAAGCGTAGGTAGCAGCTTGGACGTTTCTGAAGCGGGCCCTCCGGGGCCCGTTTCACGTTAAGGACTGCGCCGCCGCATTGGCCAGGCGGTCCACCCGCTCGTTCTCGGCATGGCCGGCATGGCCCTTCACCCAGCGGGCCTCCACGTGGTGCCGCGCCAGCTGCGCGTCGAGCGCCTGCCAGAGGTCCGCGTTCAGCACGGGCTTGCCGTCCGCCTTCTTCCAGCCGCGCCGCTTCCAGTCCTTCAGCCAGGTGGTGATGCCCTTGACCACGTACTGGCTGTCGCTCTGGAGCAGCACCTGACAGGGCTTTGTGAGGGTCTCCAGGCCGCGGATGGCGGCCATCAGCTCCATGCGGTTGTTGGTGGTGTCCGCCTCGGGGCCCGAGCCTTCCTTCTCCTGGATGCCCGTGGCCAGGTGCACCCGGAGCAGGTAACCCCAGCCGCCCGGGCCGGGGTTGCCTAGACATGCGCCATCGCAGTAGAGCTCGATCTTCATCCCACCAGAGTAGGAGAAGATGCGGCCACTTGTGCCACGGCCTTGCGGAGCAGTTCCACGCCCAGGTCCAGATCCGGGGTGGTGAGGTTCATGGCGGGGCGGAAGCGCAGGCCCTGCAAGCCGGTGGAGAGGATCATCATGCCCAGCTCGTGGCCCTTGGCCACCACGGCGTTGCGCAGCTCCGGCGTGGCGATGTCGAGGGCGCAGAAGAGCCCGCGGCCACGGGGGTTCGAGGTGAACTCGGGGAAGTCGCGGTGGATCTCCTGGAGGCCCTTCAGCAGGCGCTCGCCCTGCTTCACGCCGTGGTCCAGCAGGCTCTCCTCGCGGATGACGTCGATGATGCGCGTGCCGCGCACCATGTCCACCAGGTTGCCGCCCCAGGTGCTGTTGATGCGGCTGGGCACCTTGAAGACGCCCTCCACCTCGTCCAGCCGCCGGCCCGCGGCGATGCCGCAGGTCTGGGCCTTCTTGCCGAAGGCGATGATGTCGGGCTGCACGTCGAACCACTGGTGGGCCCACCACTTGCCCGTGGCGCCGAAGCCCGTTTGCACTTCGTCGAAGATCAGAAGGAAATCATGACGATCCGCAAGGACACGCAGCTTCCTCAGGAATTCCCCGCGGAAGTGGTTGTCGCCGCCCTCGCCCTGGATGGGCTCCACGATGAGGCAGGCGATGTCATCGGGGTTCTGGGCCACGGCGGCTTCGATGGCGGCGACGGCTTCCGCCTCGGCGGCCTCGACCTTGGCGAGGTCCATGGGGAAGGTCAGCTTGGGGTTCGGCACGCGGGGCCAGGGGAACTTGGGGAAGTACTGGTGCTTCCGGGGGTCCGCCGTGTTCGTCAGGCTCAGGGTGTAGCCGGTACGGCCGTGGAAGGCCTCGCGGAAGTGGATGACCTGGGAGCCCTTCTCGCCCTTGCCCGCCGCCAGGTTCTTGCGCACCTTCCAGTCGAAGGCCGCCTTCAGGGCGTTCTCCACGGCCAGGGCGCCGCCGTCGATCCAGAACAGGTGGGGCAGGTAGTCCGGTGCCGCGTGGGTGCCGAAGGCCTCCACCCATTCCGCGAAGGCCGTGGTGTAGATGTCCGAGTTGGCGGGCTTGTTGACGGCGATCTCGCCCAGGCGCTGCACGAATTCCGGTTCCCGCAGGCGCGGGTGGTTGTGGCCCAGGGGCGTGGTGGCGAAGAAGGTGTAGAAATCCAGGTATTTGCGGCCGTCCCGGGCGTCCACGATCCAGGAGCCGTGGGACTTCTCCAGATCCATCACCAGATGGAACCCATCCACCAGCATGTGGCGGCCGAGGGTATCGAAAACGGCATTCGGATCGAGATGAGGACTGGACATGGCGGACCCCTGAAAACGGTTCAGTGTATGGTTGGGACTGATACGGAGACACGCATGATTCCCTGGATATCGGTTCAGGAAGCGCCTCTGGGGGCGATGGCTTTACGAAGTGTCATGGAGGACCCCCATGCCGGGGCCCTCGTGCTCTTCGAAGGCCGGGCCCGGGATCACCACGAGGGCCGCGCCGTGCTGGAGCTGGCCTATGAAGCCTACGTCCCCATGGCGGAAAAGGAACTGGGCCTCCTGCGCGAAAAGGCCATCGAGCGCTACGGCCTCACCCGCTGCGCCATCCACCACCGCATCGGCGTGGTGCCCCTCACGGAGGCCGCCGTCATCGTCGCCACCAGCAGCGCCCACCGCGCCGAGAGCTTCCAGGCCGCCGCCTGGATCATGGACGAGATCAAGCAGCGCGTGCCCATCTGGAAGCGGGAGAAGTACCGGGATGGGTCTGAGAGTTGGGTGGAGTGCACGCATCGCTTCCAGATGTAGGGTTCTCGCTTCCAGGTTCCGCCTCTGAGCGTACGGTCTGGACTCCGCCCGTCCGGAGTCCTAGCATGAGAGGGATTTTCGCCCTCAACCTTTCCCGGGAGTCCCCCATGAAGCGCCTTCTCGCCGCTGGCCTGCTTGCCGCCGTGTCATCCATCGCCCTTCTGGCCGATTCCTCCGCTCCGGGGGCCGCGCTTGCTGCATCTCCCGAGATGACCCCCAGGATGGTTCAGAATCCCCCGCCGCCCCCGCCGCCCACCTGCGTGGGCTGTGGCGCCAAGGCAAGTTCGAGCGGGAGCATCACCCATCGCTCCAACTGCCCCTACCTGCCCAAGAAGGAACAGAAGAAACGCTAGCTTCGGCGGGCAATGCCAGGGTTCTCGGCTTACGCGCCTGCCCGCATGGATGGGCTGGGTTTCAGTGATTGATTTTCGCTAAAAATTCGCCATACTTGGATCCCCCAGGAGGATCCGGTGCTGGCGATGTGGGTTCCTGAACTGCCGTTCCAGCTGGCCTGCGGGCGGGACGGCGGGCTTCGGGACCGGCCCCTGGCCTTCCTGAGCCCCGACACCCCCCGTTCGCCCACCCTCTGGTTCGTCAACCGGCTGGGCCGGGCGGAGGGACTGGCCGCGGGCATGCCCATGGACCGGGCCATCGGGGCCGCG
Source organism: Geothrix sp. (assembly GCA_036504495.1). GTDB lineage: Bacteria > Acidobacteriota > Holophagae > Holophagales > Holophagaceae > Geothrix. The sequence goes on along the minus strand of DASXVC010000066.1, from coordinate 68,676 downwards.
CCGGGCCTGCGGGTGCTGGATCCCTCGCCCCAGGTCTGGTGGGAGGCCCAGGCCGACCTGGGGGACTTCCTCCAGCACTGGACGCCCCAGGGCCAGCTGGGGCGCCTTGGCGAGGCCCTGGTGGAACTCCAGGGCACCCAGCGGCTCTTCGGGCCCCCGGCGGACACCGCCGAGCGCATGCGCCGGGAACTGGCGGCCCGCAACGGCTGGGACAGCCACGGGGGCCTGTCCCTGAGCGCCACCGCCGCCCAGCTCGCCGCCCACGCCGAGCACCACCTGGAGCTGGTGGCGGAGGGCGCCGAGGCGGCCTTCCTCGCCCCCCAGCCCCTGCGTCGCCTGCCGGACCTGGCTCCCCGCCTGCAGGACCGCTTCCACCGCCTGGGCCTGCGGGCCTTCGGGGACCTCCAGCCCGTGCCCCTGCCCGTGCTGGTGGAACTGACGAATCCCAAGCTGGCGCCGGACCTGCGGGCCCGGGTGCGCGGCGAGGACCGGCCCCGGCTGCCTCTGCTCACCGAGCGCCCCGGCCACGCCCGCCACGGCTGGCGCCTCCAGCCCCCCCGCCTGCCCGAGGAGGTGGCCCTGGCCGCCCGCTGCCTGGAGTGGCTCTGGTCCGACCCCCGCCACCCCCGCACGCTGGCGCTGCGCTGGTGGGACGTGGACGGTGAGCCCCACACCTGGCGGGCCGCCCCCGAAGACCTCACAGCGCCGCCCCTGGTCCTGGCCCGCCGCCTCCAGCAGGCCTTTCTGGCGGGCGCCACCCGCCGCCTCCTCGTGCGTGAGGTGGAGCTGCGCCTGGCCTGGGGCCTGGGCCGCGAGCGCGCCCTCTTCGAGGATCCCCGGAACGCCAAGCTCGAGCGCCTCGAACCCGCCCTCGCCCGCCTCCGCCGCCGCTTCCCCGGCCGCGCCGTCCTGCCGGGGTGGATGGGACAGGTTTGCTTTGAAACAAGCTTGTAAAAGCCTAATATTCATGGAGGCCCCGTGACCCCTGCCATCCACCGGGAAGGGCCCTTCCGGTTCTTCTTCTACAGCCATGAACCTCGTGAGCCCCCCCATGTCCATGTCCGTCCACCCTGATCATCCCGAGCCCCGCGCCACGCACCTCTGGTTCGAGCGTGGGCGCTTGGTCGTCCAGCTTCAGGACGGCCGGGAGCTGGCCTGCCCGCTGACCTTCTTCCCCCGATTGGCGGCAGCCTCCGCCGAGGATCTGGCGGACTGGCGTCTCACCGGTCGCGGCACGGGCATCCATTGGCCGCGCCTGGACGAGGATCTATCCGTCGAGGGACTGCTGGAGGGCCGTCGTGCTCCCGAAGCGGATGCCCGGGCCAAGGCCCTGGCTCCGCGCTTGCGGGCCGCCCGCCGCCAAGTCGGCCTCACCCAGACGCAGCTTGCTGAACGGATGGGCCGCTCCCAGGCTCTCGTGAGCCTCGCGGAACGGGGTGCCCTGCGCATCGGCACCCCCTACCTGCGGGCCGTCCTCGACGCCTGCGGCCTGCCCCATGACTGGCAGCCCTGATCCCATTTCCATCAAAAAAGATCTCCACGAGGTTTCCTTTTGTCTCGCGTATCGGTGTAGCCGATACCGAGAAGGACACGAAGGGAAAAACCAGGACACGAAATCTGTCTTGGTGTCCTTGGTGCCTTTCTTCGTGTCCTTCGTGGAGATCCTTTCTCCTCTGGTCTGCCCCCATGTTCGCCCTCGGCATTTCCGATTTCAGCGTAGGTGAAGGCGTCTACCCGGCGAAGCAGCTGTTGTCGCTGGCGCGGCAGCTGGGCTACCGCGACCTGGTCTGCTGGGACCGGGGGGTGGCGGGCTATCCGAAGCTGCGGGACACGCTGGAGTGGATCCACAAGGCCCGCGAGCTGGAGGGCCTGTCGCCGGATCCCCGGTGGGTGGGCTTCCGCCTGCACTTGGGCAGCCGCTTCACCTGGCGGGGCCGCGGGTACGGCGCGCTGCCCTTCACGGACGCGGGCTACGCCGCCCTGAACCGCCTGCTCTCGGCCCAGGCCCATGACGCGGCGCCGGGGCCCGACATCCCGGGCCTGGGCGCCCCCGAGCCGCCGCAGGACTGCGTGCTGCTGGCCGACGACCTCGCCGGTCTGGACGCCCTGCTGCGGGAGGGACTCTACGGCGCCCTGCTGGCCCATCCCCGCCGGGCGCAGGAGGCCCGGAAGGCCCTGGCGGCGGGCCTGGAGGTGGTGGCGCCCCAGGTGCTGCGGTTCCGCACCGCCGAGGGCCTGGAGATGCACCGGCTGAAGCGGGCCATCGACCAGCAGACCACCCTGATCCGCACCGAGGCCCTGTGGGATCCCGCCGAGGCCGCCGTCCCCCGCGCCGACTGGGAAGCCCGCTTCCCCTTCGGCGAGCCCGCCGTGGAACGGGCCACCGCCGCCGTGCTGGAGTGCATCTCGGGCTGGAACATCCACTGGGGGAAGTGGGTGCTGGCCGACCCCCTGGGCCAGGAAGGCCGGGACCTCGATGCCCTCCTGCGCGAGAAGGTGCGCGCGGGCGTGGAACGGCGCTTCCCGGTGGTCCGCGGCGACATCCTCGCCCGCATGGAGCGGGAGCTGGACCTCATCTCCAGCATGACATTCGCCCGCTACTTCCTGCTGGTGGAGGACATCGTGCATGCCGCGCAGGGCGCCACGCCGCGCATCTGCGGCCGGGGCAGCGGCGCGGCCTCCCTGGTGAGCTACGCCCTGGGCCTCAGCAACGTGGATCCCGTGGCCACGAACCTGATGTTCGAGCGCTTCCTCACGAAGGAGCGCAAGGATCCGCCGGACATGGACATCGACTTCGCCTGGGACGAGCGGGAGGACGTCATCCAGAAGGTGTTCGAGCGCTACGGCCGTGACCGTGTGGCCATGGTGGCCAACCACGCCTTCTTCAAGGCCAAGGGCGCCCTGCGGGCCGTGGCCCAGGCCCACGGGCGCCCCGACAGCGAGCTGAAGCAGCTGGCCCGCTACGTCCGCGGCTGGGAAGGGGGCCTCGTCCGCGCCGCCGAGAACCCCGCCTGGGACACGATCCTGCGCCAGGCCCTGGCGCTGAAGGGCCATTTCCACCAGTTCTCCGTGCATCCCGGCGGCACCGTCGTCACGCCCAAGGACTTCTGGGAGCACGCCGCATTCCAGCCCGCGCCCGCCAAGGACAAGGTGTCCACCACCACCTGGGACAAGGACGGCGTGGAGAACTACGGCCTGGTGAAGATCGACCTGTTGGGCAACCGCAGCCTCGCCGTCATCCGCGACGCCTATGAGGTGCTGGGCAGCGCCGTGCCCGCCGATCCCGGCGACCACTCCCGCAACGACCCCGCCACCCAGGCCCTCCTGGCCCGGGGCGACAGCATCGGCGTGTTCTATGTCGAGAGCCCCGCCACGCGCCAGCTCCAGCAGCGGGTGAAGAAGGGCGACTTCGAGACGCTGGTGATCCACAGCAGCCTCATCCGCCCCGCCGCCTACCGGTGGGTGGACCGCTACGTGAAGCGCAGCCGGGGCGAGGAGGTCTGGGAGCCCAGCGATCCCGTGTTCAACGAGCTGCTGTCCGAAAGCTACGGCGTGCTGGTGTACCAGGAGGATGTCATCAAGGTCTGCGTGGCGCTGGCGGGCTGGAGCCACTACGACGCCGACCAGCTCCGCAAGCTGCTGGGCAAGCCCGACTGTGAGGACAAACTGCCCTACTTCGAGGCCCGGTTCCGCAGCGGCTGCGCGGCCCGCGCGGTGCGTCCTTCAACGGTGGACGAGGCCTGGGACATGATCCGCACCTTCCAGGGCTACTCCTTCTGCAAGCCACACTCGGCCAGCTACGCCCAGGTGAGCTTCGAGAGCGCCTGGATCAAGACCCACCACCCGGCGGTGTTCTTCGCGTCGGTGGTCACCAACCAGGGCGGCTACTACCCCGCCATCGCCTACCTGGGCGACGCCCGCCGCCATCGCCTGGTGGTGCGGGGGCCCGACGCCAACGCCTCCGCCTGGTCCTTCACCGCCGAGGGCGAGCAGGGCCTGCGGGTGGGTCTCATGCAGGTGCAGGGCGCCTTGGCGAAGGAGGTGGAGGCCCTGCTGGAGAACCGGGAGCAGCAGGGCCCCTTCGCGGACCTGGACGACCTGCTGGGCCGGGTGAAGCCCTCGGTCACCACCGCCGAGGCCCTTTGCGCCGCCGGGGCCTTCGACCGCTGGGCGCCGGACGGCGACCGCACCCGTCTCATGTGGGCGCGGCTGGGCGGCGTGCCCCCGGGCGTGCGCCCGCGCCCCACAGACGCCTTCGACCGCGCGGACCTGGAGTTGCAGACCATGGGCCTCACCCTTGAGATCCATCCCGCGGCCCTCGCCCGGGTGCGGAAGGGCGGGGGCCCCGACCGCGCCGCCGATGTGGCCAAGGTCCTGGCCGGGGAGAAACCGGGCCGCCGCCTGCGGTTTTGGGCTTTGGTGGTGGCCGACAAGGAAGTGGCCACCGAGAAAGGCGAGCGCATGCAGTTCATCACCTTCGAGGACGACACTGGCCTCTGCGAAGCCGTGGCCTTCCCCGACGTGATCCGCCGCCGCCAGCGCCCCTTCCGTGTGGGCGACGTCGTGCCCATCAGCGGGCAGACGACCCTGCAGGATGGGCTGGCGGTGTTCGAAGTGGGGTGACGCCTACTTGGCGGCCGTGGCCGGGGCGGCCTTGGGGGCCTCGGGGGCGCCGATGTTCTCGGGGGCCAGCCGGCCCCGCAGGTAGTCCACCAGGTGGGCCCGGACGCCCTCGACGGCGTTGGCCAGCTTGCTCTGGTTGGGATGGAGGAACTCGCCCTTGGCGGTCTTCTCCCGGACGGTGCCGCCGAGGAGCTCGCGGCCCGAGGCGTCCTTCACGCGGTAGTCGAGGGTGATCACGCAGTATTCGGTGCTGTGGTAGACCTGCTGCGGTGGCATGTGGGGCCCGCCGCCCACGGAGGTCCAGTAGCCGATGGTTACGCTGTCCACATCCAGCCGGGGCAGCTCCAGGACATAGGTGGACCCCGCTCCGGCCGCCACGCCTTCCGACAGCGACTGCGCCAGATCCTTCTGGAACCCCTCGATGAAGGCCGCTTCGCTGCCGTATTTCTTTGCGAAGGCCCGCTTGAAGTCGTGCAGGTCGATCTTGGCGACCGGGCGAGGCCGGAAGGCGGCGTCCCGCAGGGGCCGAAGGCTGTCCGCCGAAGCCATCGTCACCACATAGATCGGTGGCCTGGGCGTGCAGGCGACCAGCGAGAGCAGGAGGGCGGAGGGGATCAGGAGGCGTTTCATGGGGGGCCTTGAAATGGGGAGGGGGCAGCTAACGAAAAACGCTAAGCGACCCCACCTGCATCGAGGCGCCGAGCGAAACTTATGAAGGAGAACGGAAGGCAATGCAGGCGGGGTCCGACTTGAGCGGAGGGTTAGGCATCTGGTTAACCACGACTAAGAAAGAAACTTGCTATATCAGCATCTTTCTTGATTGATTCAAAAAAGCTATCGAGTAACTGAAAATTAGTGATATCGAGTAGAAAATATTCATTCAGATTGGAAGCCTTCTGGTCTGTATATGCGTAATTGACTTCAAGTTGAAAATTGTCTTTAATAGCAATTGGATCATCATCATTATCAATATTAACAGCATAAAGATTATCAAACGAATTACAAACAATTATCGGGTAGTTGAGTACGAATTTTGTGTAGTCATATTTTGGTGGTGTAGTCGCAACAAATTTTTTACCTCTGTAATATATCATCGAGTTAAGGCCCTGAGTCAAAGCCTTAAAGAAAGTTTCATTGTCTGCAGCTTTTGATTTTTCATCTGCGAAGAGCTTTGCTACGCGTGGGTTTAAAAAATAATGGTGATCTTTTGTATACATATTGTCTAGCCTGCATGGCGTCGTTTTCTCTACGAGCTTTTGTGATTTATCTTGATCTTTATCGTGGAACCAAAAAACAGTTTTTTGGGGAATGTACTTACATTCTATAAATAGCCTGACATTTACATCGCCCGGATTCTGTCCGTACGGATCGGGAATTTTAAACAGCTTCTCCGCGATTAGATCTATTTCTCGTGGTTTGCCTGATAAATTATCGTTGTAATACGGACTCACTAAAGTATTCCAATTGTTCGCCTTCAAATATTGGATGACCTTGCAATGAAATGAATTCCCGCTTTTTGTGACTATCTCCCTGACTTCCTCAATGTCGTTCGCCATTGCGCACTCCTGGGTAGGCAGGTGGATGGGGAGATGCCAAACTCGGTAATAGGCGAACCGCACAACCAGACGGCAAGCGGTGTCTTTGCTTGGGTTGTGAAGAGGAAATGCTGGATGCTGGTAATTCCGTGCTCATGTTGCCATCAGGCCGGCCGGACGCTCGTCACAACCGGGCGAACGGGCTTGAATTCGGCTCGGAACGGTGGTCGTGGGGCGAATGGGAAGAGCTTTTTTAGCCGGTGATGAACGGTGATGGACGGTGATAAAGCAGGGCGGGCCCCCGCATGGGCCCGCCTTCGGCGGCTTCCGGCGGGGCCGGAAGTCACCCAGGGGCACCGCCGCCGCGCTTTCAAAGGGCGCGGCGACGGTGCCCCTGGGTGGAGCCCAGGCTGCGTGCTGCCGGGGCCCAATCACTGTGAATCACCGTTCATCGGTGGCTGAATGCTTTTGCTTTTCGACCCATCGCCTCGCGGGTCTCCCCTGGGTGGAGCCCAGGCTGCGTGCTGCCAGGGTCCAATCACCGTCCATCACCGGCTGACTGCTTTTGCTTTTCAATCCGTGTCAATCCGTGTTCATCCGTGGCTCAGCCACCCTTCATATTGCGATCCGCCCCCGGAATCGCACCGCTCGCCCCCGCCTGCTTCCGGTTCTGAAGACTTCGGGGCAGGATGCTTCGCGGAGGTATCCCATGCGTCCTATCGCTCTTGCCCTGCTCGCGGCCACGCCCGTGCTTGTCGCCCAGGCGCCGTTTCTCACGTTGCCCGAGGCCAGTCCCCGGGCCCACGCCAGCCAGACGGTGGGGCTGACGGACATCGACGTGAGCTACCACCGGCCGGCGGTGAACGGCCGCAAGGTCTGGGGCGGGCTGGTGCCCTACGGCCAGGTCTGGCGGGCCGGGGCCAACGAGAACACCGTGGTGTCCTTCTCCAGCCCCGTCCGCGTGGGCGGGACGCCGCTGCCGGCGGGGCGCTACGGCCTCCACATGCTGCCCACGGCCACGGTCTGGACCGTGATCTTCAGCAGCCAGTCGCACGGCTGGGGCAGCTACAGCTACGACGCCAAGGAGGACGTGGCCCGCGTGCCGGTGACACCCGTGGCCGCGGAGCCGACGGAGCGCCTCGCCTACACCTTCGACGATCCCGGCGAGCAGGGGGTCACCCTATCGCTGCGCTGGGAGAAGCTGCGGGTGCCCATTCCGGTGGAAGTGGACACCAAGGCGGTGGTGGTTCAGAACCTGCGGGAGCAGCTGCGTGGTCTCCACCAGTTCTTCCCGGAGACCTGGAGCGGCGCCGCGGGCTGGTGCGCTCGGAACGATGTGAACCTGGATGAAGCCATGACCTGGGTCGACCGCTCCCTCACCATGCGGGAGTCCTTCACGGGTCTGCGCACCAAGGCCGCCCTGCTGGAGAAGAAGGGCGACGCCAAGGGCGCCGAGGCCCTGCGGGCCAAGGCCCTGGCGAAGGCCACGGAGGTGGAGGTCAACCAGCTGGGCTACGCGCTGCTGGGCCAGAAGAAGCTGGACGAGGCCCTCGCCCTCTTCCAGCGGAACGTCCAGGATCACCCCGACTCCTGGAACGTCTACGACAGCCTCGCCGAGGCCTACGCCCTCAAGGGCGACAAGGCCCAGGCAGCCGCGAACTACCGCAAGGCCCTCGACAAGGTGAAGCAGGCGGACCAGCGCACCCGCATCCAGGGTGAGCTCGACAAGCTCAAGTAGCCCGGACGGGCGCTTTGGTCATCGGGGAATTTTCTGAAAGGATGTTCAACCGGTGATGCACGGTGAGGGACGGTGATAAAGCAGGGGCGGTGCCCCTGGGTGGAGTCCCTGCTGCGTGCTGCCGGGACCCAATCACCGTGAATCACCGTTCATCACCGGCTGAATGCTATTGCTTTCCAATCCGTGCCCATCCGCGTTCATCCGTGGCCCACCTTATCTTTTCCCCGCGTTCTCCGCGGTGAACGCTTTTTGCTATCCTCACACCCCATGAAAACCGCAGCCCTCGCCCTCCTCCTCGCCGCCTCCGCCTTCGCGCAGTCCCCGGCCCTGGAACCTCTCGGCCTGGCCCTGGAGAACCACCCCTATCCGCATCCGGTGCGCTTCTTCCCGGTGACGGTGGAGGGGCAGGATCTGCGGATGGCCTACATGGATGTGGCGCCCACGGAGGCAGCCAACGGCCAGACGGTGCTGCTGCTGCACGGGAAGAACTTCTTCGGGGCCTACTGGGCGGGCACCATCCAGGCGCTGACGGCGGCGGGCTACCGGGTGGTGGTGCCGGATCAGCTCGGCTTCGGCAAGTCGCCCAAGCCTGATATCCATTACAGCTTCGAGCTGCTGGCCCAGACGACGAAGGCGCTGCTGGACAGCCTGGGCGTGGCCAAGGCCACGGTGGTCGGCCACTCCATGGGCGGCATGCTGGCGGTGCGCTACGCGCTGCTCTACCCGGCGGCTACCACGCGCCTGGTGCTGGAGAACCCCATCGGCCTGGAGGACTACCGCGTGAAGGTGCCCTTCACCAGCGTGGACGCCACCACCAAGTCGATGCTGACGCCCACCCGCGAAGGCCTGGACCGCTTCTACCGCGCCTACTTCGCTACCTGGAAGCCCGAGTTCGGGATCTGGGCCGACCTGGCCTGGCGGGCGATGCTGAGCGGCGAGTGGCCCCGGGCGGCGAAAGCCTCGGCGCTGACCTACGACATGATCTACACCCAGCCCGTGGTGCAGGACCTCCCGCGTCTCAGCGTCCCCACGCTGCTGGTCATCGGTCAGGCGGACCGCACGACCCTGGGCCGCGGGGCCCTCAAGCCTGAAGTCCTGGCCACCCTGGGCCGCTACCCCGAGCTGGGCCGCCGCGCCCAGGCCGCCATTCCGGGCGCGAAGCTGGTGCCCATCGACGGCGTGGGGCACATCCCGCACCTGGAGGCGCCGGAGCGCTTCCACGCCGCGCTGCTGGAATTCCTGAAATAGGCAGACCCTGTTATCGGCGAGCCCAGCCTAGCCAAGGACTTCAAAAGCCTCCACGAAGCCCACGAAGAAGAACACACAGGACACGAAGGCGCCGGCGTTCCGGCATGGGACACCCGAGCCTTGGACCCACGGCGGCGCCTTGCGCGAAGGTGTGTCCACGATGGGGCAGACCCCATTCGTGCCCTTGGCGCGCCTGTAAGGCGACTTGGTGCTCTTCGTGGATATCTTTTCTGGCTGAAGGTGATATCCGAGTGGGCAGGCCCGGCACCCGCTTCAGCTGCCGGGCTTGCAGTCCTCGCAGGGCTTCATGCCGGCCTTCTTCGCCGCGGCCACGGACTTGAAGTCCACGCGGGTGCCGGCCTTGTCGATCTCCTTCACCCACTTGCAGTCGGCCTTGTGGTACATCTTCGAGTCCTTGCAGCCGACGATGACCTCGGCCTTGGCCTTCTCCTCGGCCTTCGGTGTGTCGCTCCTCCGGCCGGCCAGAGGCACGGCCATCAAGCAGGCCACGACGATGAACGAGAGCTTTTTCATCGGGCACCTCCCCAGGAAGTGGGTCCAGAGACTCAGTTTCGGTTTCCTGGGGATTCGCGCCAGATGGAACCGCCCCGAATCCCTCCACCGCCCAGGTGATGGGTCTCACCTCAGGGTGGCCACGACCTCGTTTCGGGAGCCGGCGCCCAGCTTCTTCATGATGTTCTTGATGTGGTCCTTGGCCGTGTGCTCGGAGATGTAGAGCACTTCGGCGATCTTCTTGTTCGTGAAGCCCAGGCCGATGAGGTTCAACACTTCGGCCTCCCGCTTGGAGAGCTGGAAGGTGACCCGGGCCTTTTCCAGATCGATCTGGTGCTTCTCGACGACCCGCTCCATGAGCACCATGGTGTGGGTGGCCGGGCCCTCGTTTCCGGGGGTGCCCAGGGGCAGGGCGCGCACCGCGCAGGGAGGCAGGACCCCTTCCGGCAGGCCGGGACAGGTTGGGCCAGCTGCTCGCAGGGTCATGGAGGCCACCCCTTCGCCCTGCGCCTTCTTGCAGAGGGCGAGGATGGAATCGGGGATGGCTCCAGGGGGGCTTTCAGCCGGGAGGAGGGTGGTGAGCAGCTCCAGGGCCTGTTCGTTGGCGAAAACCATCCTGCCCTCGAGATCGAAAACGAGGACTCCCGGCGCAGAGCGCTGACGGACGATACCTGAGAGGCTGTTCAATGGATAACAGCATAAGCAAGCTGTCGAAAAGGGCCACATAAGAAAAAACCCCTCTTTTGAGGGGATTGGCGACGGGCGGGGTGGTCCCTAACCTTCGATTCCATGGATACCCCATCGGAAAAGCGCTCCAATTCGCGGACGGTCCTACACCAGATCGTCCAGTTCGAACGCACGGCCGCGGGGGCGGGCCGGTCCGGGGGGGAACTGGCCCAGGGGATTGGCCGTGACATCAGTCCCGAGGGCGCGAGCTTCCTCACCAATTGCCCCCTGCTTGAGGGGGAGATCCTGAGGCTCCACATCCCCATCGAGGCGGAGCGCGCCAGCGTGCCCGTCATGTCCCAGGTGAGGTGGACCGAGCCCACCCGGAACGGCTTCCGCGTCGGCCTGCAGTTCCTCGCCTGAAGCGCCTATTTCCGGGGCTTGCCCAGCCCCGTCAGCGGTCGTTGTACGGGAAACCATTCGGAGGACATTAATTATGAGCAGGATTCACCGCACGCTCCGTCCCTTCACCCACCTCAGAACTTCCGGATTCTGGGCCTTCCTGGTGGTCGCCTTCCTGATGGTCGGGGTGCTGTTCGCGCCCTCAGCCCAGGCGGTCGGCGCCGATCCGACCCCCGGCTCCCTGGTGGTCAAGCTGGTGCCGGGTCTGACGACCGAGGAACAGGCGGCGGTGATCGCCCGCAACGGCGGTACTGAGACCTCCTCGGTGCCGGCCCTCCGCCTGCACGTCGTGTCTGTGCCTGCCGCGGACCTGCCGGCCGTTCTTCAGGCCTACAAGGCTGATCCCCAGGTGGAAAGCGCGGAGCTGAACACCGTCCGCAAGGCGGAAGGCGCACCCAGCGATCAGAACTACGCCTACCAGTGGGCCCTGCCCCGAATCGGTTGGGACGCGGCCTTCGGCACGGTTGTTCCGGCCGGCACGGCCAAGGTGGCCCTGCTGGACACCGGCGTGGATGCCTCCCACCCGGACCTGGCGGGCGCGCTCCTGCCGGGCAAGTCCATGCTGGATGCCTCCACCGGGTGGACCGATCCTTCGGGCCACGGCACCTGGATGGCTGGCATCGTGGCGGCCTCCACCAATAATGGTCTCGGCATCGCCGGAGTCGGCTATCGGGGTGTTTCCATTCTTCCCGTGGTGGTGCTGAACGCTTCCGGCCTTGGCCAGGACAGCGCCATCATCGAGGGCATCGTCTGGGCCGCCGATCAGGGCGCCGACGTGATCCTCATGCCCTTCAGCAACCCCGACTACAGCCAGGGGCTGCAGGATGCCCTCGACTACGCCTGGTCCAAGGGCGCAGTCCTGGTGGCCGCCACGGGCAACGATGGGCTCAGCACGCCCACCTATCCCGCTGGCGGCCGCGGGGTCATCGGCGTTTCCGCCACAGATCCCAACGACCTGATCCTTCCCGCCAGCAACTTCGGCCAGGACACCTTCCTGGCCGCCCCGGGCATGGAGATCCTCACCACCACCTCGAACCAGACCTACGCGACCATCACCGGCACCTCCGCCTCCTCCGCGATGGTCGCCGGCACGGCAGCCTTCCTGAAAGCCGTGGATCCCACCCTCACCAACGGCGTGATCGTCGGCCGCATGGCCCGCTCAGCGGATGCCGCCGGCGTGGCCGGCGATCCCAACAACACCACCCTCTACGGCAACGGCCGCGTCAACTTCGCCAAGGCCCTCGCCGACACCAGCCTCCTGCCCATCCAGCCCGTCGGCGTCCCCGGCGGGGGCGGACCTTATGTGGGGCCGTACGCGGCGGCGGTGGCCCGTAGTGTTAGCTCTGTGGTGGTGGGGTCCCAGGTAGGTTCCCTCACCTATGGAATCAACGGATCCGTTTCCTACGCCATCACTATCAACACTACCGGGAGTGGCAACATGGGCTCCCAGATCCTGACCATTTCGAGCCTGCCCGCCAATGTGAGCGCGTCTTTCAGCCCGGCTTCGGTCCAGCCCACGAACTCGAACACGAACCCGACCTCCACTCTGACCATGACCACCTCCGGTTCGGTCCCGGCCGGAACGCAATCATTCACTGTCACTGTGGCAGGCGTGGCCTCGAGTAATGCTTCGCTCGTCATCGGGAAGGCCACAGCGTCGCTCACGCTGAGTGGGCTGAATCCCACGTACGATGGGACGGCCAAGTCCGTCTCCGTCACCACGAATCCCTCCGGATTATCAGGAGTGTCCGTCACCTACGACGGTTCCGCCACGGCCCCGACCAACGCGGGCAGCTATGCTGTGGTGGCCACTCTTACCAACGTCAATTACCAGGCCACGAACGCCACAGGGACCTTGGTCATTGCCAAGGCTGCGACGACCACGGCGGTGACCGCCGCTGATGCGACCTACGACGGCAACCCGCATGGCGCCACGGCAAGCGCGACCGGCATAGGTGGACTGAACCAGGCGCTCACGGTCACCTACATGGGCACGGGCAGCACGACCTACCCGGCCTCCACCACGGCTCCGACCAATGCAGGAACGTACACGGCGAGCGCTACCTACGCCGAGAGCACCAACTATCTCAGTTCGAGCGACTCGAAACCCTTCACCATCAACAAGGCCTCGTCCAGCACAACGGTGACCATCATAGGCGGTCCGTTCACCTACACCGGTTCCGCGCAGACGCCGGCCACGGTAACGGTGACAGGCGCGGGCGGCCTGAGCCTGACCCCGGCCGCGACCTATGCCGACAACATCAATGCGGGCCTGGCGACGGCAAGCTACACCTTCGCCGGCGATGCCAACCACACCGGCAGCAGCGACAGCAAGACCTTCACCATCGACAAGGCCTCGTCCACCACGACGGTGACCATCAATGGCGGTCCGTTCACCTACACCGGTTCCGCGCAGACGCCGGCCACGGTAACAGTGACAGGCGCGGGCGGCCTGAGCCTGACGCCGGCGGCCACCTATGCCGACAACATCAATGCGGGCCTGGCGACGGCAAGCTACACCTTCGCTGGCGATGCCAACCACACCGGCAGCAGCGACAGCAAGACTTTCACCATCGATAAGGCCTCATCCACCACGACGGTGACCATCAATGGTGGTCCGTTCACCTACACCGGTTCCGCGCAGACGCCGGCCACGGTGACGGTGACAGGCGCGGGTGGCCTGAGCCTGACCCCGGCCGCGACTTATGCCGACAACATCAATGCGGGCCTGGCGACGGCGAGCTACACCTTTGCCGGCGATGCCAACCACACCGGCAGCAGCGACAGCAAGACCTTCACCATCGACAAGGCACCGTCCACCACGACGGTGACCATCATAGGAGGTCCGTTCACCTACACTGGTTTGGCGCAGACGCCGGCCACGGTAACGGTGACAGGCGCGGGCGGCCTGAGCCTGACCCCGGCCGCGACCTATGCCGACAACATCAATGCGGGCCTGGCGACGGCGAGCTACACCTTCGCCGGTGATGCCAACCACACCGGCAGCAGCGACAGCAAGACTTTCACCATCGATAAGGCCTCGTCCACCACAACAGTGACCATCATAGGAGGTCCGTTCACCTACACCGGCTCGGCGCAGACGCCCGCCACGGTGACGGTGACAGGTGCGGGCGGCCTGAGCCTGACCCCGGCCGCGACTTATGCCGACAACATCAATGCGGGCCTGGCGACGGCGAGCTACACCTTTGCCGGCGATGCCAACCACACCGGCAGCAGCGACAGCAAGACCTTCACCATCGGCAAGGCATCCTCAACGACGATCGTGACGATCGCTGGGGGACCATTCATTTACACCGGTTTGGCTCTGACGCCGGCCACGGTGACGGTGACTGGCGCTGGTGGCCTGAACCTGACGCCACCGGCGAATTACGCGAACAACATCAATGTGGGCACGGCGACCGCGAGCTACACCTTCGCCGGTGATGCCAACCACAACGGAAGCAGCGACAGCAAGAATTTCACCATCAACTACGGATTCAACGGCCTTCTTGCGCCTTGGGATCCGTCCAAGTCCTACAAGATCAAGAGCGCCATCCCGCTCAAGTGGCAGTACACCAATGCCTCGGGAGTCCCTGTTCCCAGCGGGTCCGCCAGTCCGGTCATCAGCATCGTGATGGTTTCGACCGGCGGGACCGGGAGCGCGGACATCGCACTGGAGGATGCCGGGAGCAGCGGGTACCAATACGACTCGACCACGGCCACGTGGCAGTTCAACTGGAAGACCACGGGACTCACCCCCGGGACCTACCTCGTCTCCATCAGATCGGGGGCGACAGGCCAGGTGAATGGGACCTTCGCGGTCATGCTGGCGCGATAGGCGGCGTTCTTCCGCCGGGTGTGCGACAGAAGGCGGGGCTGAGACCCCGCCTTCTGTCATACACCGGTAGCCAGGGGACCTCCCGGTCCTCTCCTGCTAGGATCCCTCCAGACGTACACGCGGAGTCCCATGCGGCGCCTGAGGCACAGGATCGGTCCAGCCGTGGTGGCGGTTCTGCTGCTGTCCATGGCCTGCACCCGGGCGCCCCGGTCCGTGGCCGGGCGTCCCGCCGGGGGGCCCTCCACCGTGAAGGCCCTTCCCCGTCTGGGCTACACGCTGCAGGCGGGGGCCTTCGCGAAGGTGGAAAACGCGGCGCGATTCTCGGAAACGCTGCAGGCCCATGGCCTTGAGGCCACCTACTACGCCTCGGGGGAGGGGCTCTACCGGGTGCGCTTCGGGGATTTCGCCTCCAAGGAGAAGGCCCGGGCCAAGGGCGAGGCCCTGAAGGCGGCCGGGGTCATCGAGGCCTTCTGGGTGGTGGCGCCGGACGGGTCGGCCCCGGGAGCCGCCGGGGCGATCAGGCTGCGCCCGACCGATGAACGGGGCCTGCGGGCCAGCCTGGTGGCCACGGCCAAGGGCTATCTGGGCGTGCCCTACCTGTTCGGTGGGACCACGGAGCGGGGCTTCGATTGCAGCGGCCTCACGGGGGCCGTCTACCGGCTGAACGGCTTGCGGTTGCCGCGGGCCTCTCAGGCCCAGTACGAGGCGGGCAGCCAAGTGGGTCTGGATGAAGCCCGGGCGGGAGACCTCCTCTTCTTCGCCACGGGGGGCGGGGGCCGGGTGAGCCATGTGGGGGTGTACGTGGGACAGGGGGCCTTCATCCACGCCCCGCGCCCGGGCCAGGGCATCCGCCAGGACGAGCTCTCGGACCGTTACTACCGCAAGGCCTTCGTGGGGGCCCGGACCTACTTGTAGGGGGGCCGGGGAAGCAAATGTGGTCGTCTGTCGATTTTTTGAAAACAAAATCCAGATTCGACCTATACTGGGGATTGCCCGTCAGTTGTGCGGGCAGAAAAAAGCGTTGCTGCCTCGCCTGGAAGGAACAATGCATCTGAATCCAGGACGAATGAAGCAGGAAAATATCATGGCTCAAGGCACCGTTAAGTGGTTCAACGCCGAAAAGGGTTTCGGATTCATCACCCCCGACGACGGTGGTGCGGATCTCTTCGTGCACCACTCCGCGATCGAAACCACGGGTTTCCGTACCCTGGATGAGAATCAGCGCGTCAGCTTCCAGGTTGGTCAGGGCCAGAAGGGCCCCCAGGCGACCAACGTCAACAAGCTGTAGTCCGTACCGTTCAACTGAATCGGCCTCCTTTGGGAGGCCGATTTGTTTATGTTGTCCGGGGGTTCCGCGCTGCGCGCATACCCCCGGGCCCCCGCGCTTGAGCCCGGCATAGCCGGTCTCAAGCTTTTCTCCTGTCCGGAGGCCCTGTGTTAGCCCACGCACCTGGGTGCCGTTTTTTGGCATCCCTTTGGCGGTAGTCCCTCTGTCCCCAGCCCTCGCTGGGCGAGAGGTGCCCAATGGATCCCGGCTACTACGTGGCAGCAGGCAGTTTGAAGGCCCGGTCCTTCCAGCTGGAGGTGGTGGCGAACAACTTGGCCAATGCGGCCACGGTGGGCTACAAGCCGGACCAGCCCTTCTTTGCTGTGTTCAACAAAATCGCGGGGGGCGGGCGGAAGCTGCCGCTCAGCGGTCCCCTGAATGATGGCGTGGTGTTCGGGGAGACCGGCGTGGTCACCGAGCAGGGCTCTCTGCGAGCCACGGGCCGCCAATTGGATGTGGCCATCGAGGGCAATGCCTTCCTGACAGTACGAACACCAGCGGGAAACCGGGTCACCCGGGACGGCCGTCTCCAGATGGGTACGGATGGCCAACTCCAGGCCATGGACGGAAATCCATTACTCGGCAAAAACGGCCAACCCATTACCGTGGATCCCAAGAACGGGAACGTCTCCATCAGTGCGGACGGGACCGTCCAGCAGAAGGAGCAGGTCCTGGGTCAGCTGGACCTCAAGGCCTTCGAGAAGCCCGGCGCCCTGAAGCGCACCGGCGCGCTGCGCTTCGACCCCGCAGGCTCCACCGAGGCTCCCGTGAAGGGCACCGTGACCCAGGGCCACCTGGAGCAGAGCGCCGTGGATACGGCCTCCACCATGGTCGAGATGATCCGCCTGAACCGGCTCTACGAGATGAGCCTCAAGGTGGCCTCGACGCTCAGCAACGACCTGGATTCGCGTTCCATCAACGATGTCGCCATTTCCAGATAGTCCTCAGTCCTCAGTGAAGTGATCGGGAGGTTTTTATGATGCGTGCGATGTGGTCGGCAGCGGCCGGTATGAATGTCCAGCAGTACAACATGGACACCATCTCCAACAACCTGGCCAACGTGAACACCACGGGCTACAAGAAGGCCCGGGCCGAGTTCCAGGATCTGCTCTACCAGACCGTGAACCTGGCGGGGACCAGCTCCAGCACCAGCACCTCGATCCCGGCGGGCATCCAGCTGGGCCATGGGGCCAAGCTGCAGAGCCTCATGCGGCAGTTCTCCACGGGCAACCTGCGGCAGACCTCCAACCGCTTCGACATGGCCATCGAGGGCGACGGCTTCTTCCGCGTCACCATGCCGGACGGCACCCTGGCCTACACGCGCGATGGCGGCTTCACCACGGATCAGAACGGCGCCCTGGTGAACGCCGCGGGCTACCAGCTGGATCCCCAGATCACCATTCCCCAGGACGCCCTGAGTGTCACCATCGCCGGGGATGGCACGGTGAGCGTGACCCAGACCGGCCAGACTCAGCCCCAGCAGGTGGGCCAGATCACCCTGTCCCACTTCATCAACCCCACAGGGTTGAATCAGCTGGGGCGCAACCTCCTGCAGCCCACCCTGGCCAGTGGTGAGGCCATCGACGGCACGCCGGGCACGGATGGCCTGGGCACCCTCAACCAGGGCTTCCTGGAAGTCTCCAACGTGGACGTGGCGGAAGAAATGGTGAACATGATCATCGGCCAGCGGGCCTACGAGGCGAACTCGAAGACCATCAAGACGGTGGACGACATGCTCAGCCTCCTGAACAACCTCAAGCGGTAGCTTCATGCGCGCCGCCGCCCTGCTTCTGCTCCCCCCCGCGCTCATCGCCCAGGCACCGGCCACCTCCCCGGCCGAGCGTATGGCCGACGCCGCCCTGGCCTTCGCCCAGGCGGAAGCGGCCAAGCTGGGCGGCGAGCATCGCTTCAAGGTGGCCCAGCCGCCCCGCGTGCCGGTGACCCGGCCCGGAGTCCTCAGCTTCGAGCCCTCCCACCTGAGCAAGCGGGAGCCCATGGGCCGCTTCTTCGTGGTGGTGGCCCTCAAGGTGGACGGCGAAAAGGTCGGCATGGCCCGGGTAGACCTGGAAGGCACCTGGGTGGGCATGGTGCTGCGCGCCAAGGGCGATCTGGCAAGAAAGAGTGAACTCTCCGCCGAGCAGGTGGAGCCGAGCCCCTTCGAGGGTGTGCCGCCGGATGGCGCCCTGACGGAGCTTCCCGAGGGCCAGCGGCTCCTGCGGCCCGTGACCGCCGGGCGGATCCTGACCCGGGCGGACCTCGAAACCATTCCCCTCGTGCAGTCCGGGGACAAGGTGCGCCTGACGGCCACCCATGATTCCCTCAGCATCACGCTGGACACCACCGCCCGCAGCCGGGCCGGCCTGGGGGACCGGGTGCGCCTGGAGGCCCCCGGGGCCAAGCGAGCCGTCACCGCCGTGGTCACGGGCCCTGGCGAGGCGCGCCTGCAGTAAGTGCCGTCCCCTTCTTGCGGCCGCCTGGGTTTATTCCCTTGGATTGGAAGGCATCCAGCCGTATTCTGGTCCCTTGCGCAAGGAGGAGCCCATGGCTCACGAAGATCACGAACACGGACCGAACTGCAACCACGATCACGACGATTCCTTCGAAATCGAAGTCGTTGAACTCGAAGACGAGAACGGCGAAAAGGAAGAGTTCGCGATCCTGGAAGAGCTCGAGTTCGAGGGCCGCAACTTCGCCATCCTGGCGCCCCTGGCTGAGCTGCAGGCTCAGGAGGAGGGCACCGCGGATCCCGAGGCGGGCCTGAGCCTGGAGATCTTCGAGGTGAAGGACGACATGTTCACCCCTCTGGAAGACGAGGAGATGGCCGAGCGCCTCATGAAGCACCTCGACGAGCAGGAAGCCAAGCTCAAGGCCGAGGAAGAGAAGGACTGAACCATCACCCTTGATGATTGCGAAGGCCCCCGGCTGGGGGCCTTCGTGCGTCAGGCGTTTAATCGAGCCCTGGGTGGAATGCTACTTGGGTGAGGGCACGTCCTTGCCCTTCGCGGGGTATTTCTTGGCGACTTCCTTCTGGTGGGCCTGCTCCTGGGCATTGGCCTCCTTGGAACGCTTTTCCGCGGTGTCGTCCTTCTTGCGTTCCTTCGCCTGGGGCGGATCGGCCTGCCGGACCTTGTCCACCGTGTCCTTGGCTTTCGCCCGGCTCTTGTCCTCCTTGCTCTGGGCGGAAAGGGCCGTGGATCCGGCCAAGACCATCGTTAGGGCAAACATGCCCACCTTGTTCATACGCAGCTCCTTTTAAGCCTTTGGGCTTGGCTCAATATAGAAGCCCCAGGCGTCCGGACAAGTGGCCGGCCGAAACCAGAGCCATTCTTCTCTCAAAACCCGGGTTCCTGCCCTTGCCGTACTCTGGAAGCATGTTGCCCGACTCGATCTTCTTCGATGGCCGAATCCTGTTCCTCACGGAGGACCCGGAACAGGTCCGCCGCCAGCTCGCGGGCGATGACCTGGATCCCTCGAATGCCGGTCCCCTGCGGGACCAGATCAGCACGGACGAGATCACGCCGGCCTTCATCTGCTACCACTTCGACGAGAAGCTGGGCGATTTCCCGTACCTCGGCCTGAAGTGCGGCGAGGCCTTCCCGGTGAAGGAGGGCGCGGTGCGGGCCGGCGGCTTCGCGGTGAGCGTGGCCGGGAAGCGCCGGGGCAAGGGCAGCAGCCGGGAGGCCAGCCCCTATGCCGAGCTGTGCGCGGGCATCCGCCTGGTGATCGCGGAAAGTTTCGAGCGCATCTACCGCCAGAACGCCCAGAACCTGGGCCTGCTCACCAGCACAGACCTCGGGTTGGTTCCACGCCTTCGGCGGGGCGAGGCCATTCCCCTGGCGGAGTTCACGGATGGCCTTGATCCCGTCACCGCCGAGATCGTGCGCCGCGGAGGCCTCTTCGCCTACAACGCCGCGCGCCTCCAGGGCGAAGTGCTGCCACCGCTGCCTCAACACGCGCCGCGGCCCATGACCTATGCGGAGAAGCTGCTGGCCCGCCACACCATGGTGGACGCGGCGGCGGGAAGGACCGGCCTGGCCGTAGTGAAGCCCGGCGATGGCGTCTTCGTGAAGGCCGACTGGCGCTTCAGCCACGAGTATGTGACACCCATGGCGGCCAGCTTCCTGGAGCAGGCCCTGGGGCCCGAGGCCAAGCTGCGCGATCCGGCTTCCATCCTGGCCTTCCGGGATCACCTCACCTTCCTGCACCACAGCATGAAGGCCGAGCACCGGGCCATGGGCCTGCTGGCGGTGGCAGAGCGCCTGAAGCCTGCGCAGGAGGCCTTTTGCGCCAAGCACGGCATCCGGCTCCACGGCGAGCTGGCCGATGGTTCCGGCAGCGAGGGCATCTGCCACGCCATCATGGCCGAGCGGTACGCCCTGCCGGGGCAGGTGGTGGCGGGCACGGATTCGCACACGCCCCATGCGGGGGCGCTGGGTTGCCTGGCCTTCGGTGTCGGCACCACGGACATCGCCTGCGCGTGGGTGACGGGCGACGTGCGCGTGACCGTGCCGCCCACGCTGCGGGTGCGCTTGAACGGCCGGCTCTGCCCGGGCGTGTCCGCCAAGGATCTGGTGCTGCACCTGCTGGCCCAGCCGCTCATCCGGGAGGGCGGCGCCATCGGCCACGTCATCGAGTACCAGGGCGAGGGCCTGCGGGATCTCGATACCGATGAACGCGCCACTCTCACCAACATGGCCGCGGAGATCGGCGGTTTCACGGGTCTGGTGGCGCCGGACGGCGAAACGGTGCGCTTCATCAGGGAACGGCGGGGCGTGGACCTTGTGCTCGAACCCTGGATGCAGGGCGACGAAGGTGCGGACTACGCCCATGGCCTGGTGGTGGACTGCGGAGCCCTGGGACCCATGCTGGCCCGGCCCGGAGATCCCGGAAATGGTGTGGCCCTGGCCGACCTGGCGGCGTCCGTGCCCATCGACATCGCCTATCTGGGCAGCTGCACCGGCGGCAAGCGCGAGGATCTGCGCCGGGCCTACGAGGTCGTCAAGGCCGCCGCGGCCGAGGGGCGGCGCATCCCAGAGGGCGTGCAGTTCTTCGTGCAGTGCGGCAGCGAGGACGTGCGGCGCCATGCGGTCGAGCAGGGCTGGATCGCGGCCTTCGAGGCCGTGGGCGCCGTGGTGCTGGGCAGCTCCTGCGGGGCCTGCATCAACGCGGGCCCAGGCGTGTCCAACCATCCCGGACAGGTGACCATCAGCGCCATCAACCGTAATTTTCCTGGCCGCAGCGGGCCCGGCCAGATGTGGCTGGCCAGTCCCGCCACCGTCGCCGCCAGTGCCCTGGCGGGACGCATTACCGGGGTCTGAGAAAGGCGGCTCACCTTCACCGGGGAGCCCGTTAAGGTGGCTTGAGTGGGCCGCCAGCCAACCGACCACCTTCTGGAGATTCCGTTCATGCCATCCATCCGCCTTTACCCCCTGCTCCTGGCCTCCGGATGGTTGTTGGCGGGCACCCCAGATTCAAGCGCACAGACCACCAATCCGCCGTCCGGGAAGGCCTCCGGGCCGACCCTGGTGATGGGATCCCCCACGGATCCAGATCGTTTCTCCAACCTGCCCAGGCTGCTGCTGGATGATGCGGGCCATGTCGTCACCGGCCCCGCCCGCTGGGACCGGCCGGACTGGGTCACGGCCGGGGTGAGTGTGGCGGCGGTTGTGGGCACGGCCCTGCTGCTGGATCGCCCCACGACTGAGGCCGTGGGGAGGAATGCCAACGGCTCCTGGGACCGCGGGGCCAAGGCCGTCGAGAAGCTGGGCGGCACCCCCAGTGTGCTGATCGCAGGAGGGACCTACCTCGCCGGAATCGCCTTCAAGGATCCTGAAGTGCGGGCCACGGGCATCGACACCATGGTGACCATGGGGGTCGCTCAGCTCTTGATCGTCCTGCCGCTGAAAGCGGTCGTGGGCCGGTCCAGGCCCATCGAGGACCAGGGCACGCACGATTTCCATCCCCTGCGCCGGGGGCAATCCTTCCCCTCCGGCCACACCACCCAGGCGTTCGCCTTGGCTGCGGTCATCTCCGAACACGCGGACCGTCCCTGGGTCACCGGCCTCTCCTACGGACTCGCGGGCCTGGTGGGCGTGGCCCGCGTGGAGCAGCGCCAGCACTTCGTGTCCGATGTGGTGGCGGGCGGGCTGATCGGCACCTTCGTCGGGAAGGCCGTGGTGGCCCACAACCAGGCGCTGCGGGCCGATGCGCGCTCGAAGCTGTCCGTATCCTTTACGCCCCTGGTGGCGCCGGGCAGTTACGGGATCAGCGTGGCCATGACGTTCTGACGAACATCGACCCGAGGAAGGCGAGGAAGGTTCCCGCCGCGCTCAGGCTGAAGATGAGCACTGCGCCCGCGGCGCAATCCTTCGACACCTTGATGGCCGGATGGATTTCGGGGTGCAGGTGGTCGAGGGCGTGCTCCAGCGCCGTGTTGAAGAGCTCGGCGGCGAGGACCAGCCCGCAGTTCATCAGCAGCAGCGCCCACCAGATCGCCGCGGGCCGCAGCCCGATCAACAACGCGACCACGCCCAGCGCCATCAGGCTCTGGAAGCGGAAACTGGCCTCCTGCCGCCAGGCGGTGCGGATCCCCTGGAGGCTGTACGAAAGGCGCTTGGGAAACGACTGGTTCTTCATGCGGGCCCTTGAGTGGAAACCAGCATTGTGACACCGGAGCCCCCTGAGTCCGGTGCTCTCCTTCTCGTCGAATCCGTGTGAATCTGTGCAATCTATGGACCCAATGATGTCCCCCCGGAATGCCTCGATGATCGATCCCGTAGATGCCGCCCGCTACCGTGCCCTTATCCTGGCAAGCCTGGCGCGCCAAGGCGCGCCAACTCTGGATCGCAGATCCAGAGTCCTGGTGGTGGACACGGCCCGCCAGCGCCTGGGTCTGCTGGAAGGCGGCCGCATGGTGTTCGAGGCCGCCATCTCCACCGCGAAGAATGGCCTGGGCTGTGAGGAGAACTCGTACCGCACGCCCACGGGCTGGCACCGCATCCAGGCGCGGATCGGGGCCGGGGCCGAGGCGGGCACCGTGTTCCGCAGCCGCGTGGCGACCGGCGAGGTCTGGCGGGGCGAACCGCGCGACGAGGACCTGATCCTCACCCGGGTGCTGACCCTGGATGGCCTTGAGGAAGGCTGGAATCGTGGCCCGGGCCGGGACTCCCTGGCGCGCTTCATCTACCTCCACGGCACGAACCAGGAACACCAGCTGGGCGAGCCCGTGTCCCACGGCTGCGTGCGGCTCGCCAACGCCGATGTGATCGACCTCTTCGACCGCGTGGCCGAGGGCGATCCGCTGCTCATCGCCGAGGAGTTGCTAGGCGATGGCCTGGGCCTCGGCCGCCTGCACTTCGCGGGCGTGGCGGGCAGCGGCATGAGCGCCCTGGCCCAGTTCGCGGCCCTGAAGGGCGGGCGGGCCAGTGGCAGCGACCGCAGCTTCGACCGGGGCCAGCGGCCCGAAGCCCGGGCTCAGCTGGAAGCCCTGGGTGTGGTGATCCACCCGCAGGATGGCTCGGGCCTCGCGGGAGACTGTGCCGCCCTGGTGGTGTCCACCGCCGTGGAGGACGAGGTGCCGGACGTGGCGGCCGCGCGGCGCCAGGGCGTGCCGGTGCTGCACCGCTCGGAGCTGCTGGCGCACTTTGTGGCGCGGTACCGCACCGTGGCGGTGACCGGCACCAGCGGCAAGTCCACCACCGTGGCCATGGTCTTCGAGATCCTGCGCGGGGTCGGACTGGATCCCTCCGTCATCACGGGCGGAGAGCTGGTGGCCCTCCAGCGCGAGGGCCGCTGGGGCAATGCCTGGGCTGGAGCCTCCGATCTGCTGGTGATCGAGGCGGACGAAAGCGATGGTTCTGTGGTGCGCTACCACCCGGCCGTGGGGGTGCTCCTGAACCTCCAGAAGGATCACAAGGAGATGGACGCCGTGGCGGAGATGTTCCGCGCCTTCCGCGCCCAGGTGCGCGAAGCGGCGGTGGTGGGTGAGGCGGAGAACCTGCGGGAGTTCGCGGCCGGGGCGGCGACCTTCGGGTTCGTGGAAGGGGCCAGCTTGCGAGGCGAAGGCCTGTCGCTTGGCGCGGAAAGCTCCGCTTTCCGCGTAGGGGGGAAGGACTTTGTCATCCCTGTACCTGGGGCTCACAATGTGGAGAACGCCCTGGCGGCCCTCGCGGCTTGTCAGGCGCTGGGGGTGCCGCTGGAGGACATGGTCGCGCCACTGGCCGGTTTCCAGGGCGTGGCGCGACGCTTCCAGGTGCTGGGCACACGACGCGGCGTCACCGTGGTGGATGACTTCGGCCACAACCCCGCGAAAGTGGCGGCCTCCATCCGGGCGGCCCGCCTGCGGGTGGAGGCCGCCGGAGGGCGCGTGTTGGCGGTCTTCCAGCCCCATGGATTCGGTCCCCTGAAGTTCCTTCGCGCGGATTTCGTGGAGGCCTTCGCCGCGGAGCTGGCGCCCCGGGACCGGCTCTGGTTCCTGGATGTCTTCTACGCCGGAGGCACGGCTACCAGGGATATCACCAGCGCCGAAGTGATCGCGGATATCGCCGCGAAAGGCGCCGCCGCCGAAGCCGCGCCCTCCCGGGAATGGCTCGTAGATCGTCTGGCCACCGAAGCGAAGGCGGGTGACCTCATCCTTGTGATGGGCGCACGGGATCCGTCGCTCACCGACTTCGCCAGGGCCGTTCTTGATCAGGTGGAAGGAACTGGAGAACACCGATGAACACCGGTAAAAGCTGATGAACACTGATCAAGACGCACTTGCTTTCATCGGTGTTCATCTGTGTTCATCGGTGGCTGTTTTCTCTTTTCGTCACGCAGTACCCTGAGATATGGAACCCACCACCCTCCGCGCTGTCATGGCCGCGCTCCGCAAGCCGGAGTCGGGCTGCCCTTGGGATCTGAAGCAGGACCACCAGAGCCTGGTCCGTTACCTGCGCGAGGAGGCGGCGGAGGTGCTGGATGCGCTGGCGGCCCACACACCCGGCGATCCAGCCACGGAGGCGCACCTCTGCGAGGAACTGGGGGACCTCTGGCTCCAGATCGCCTTCCACGCCCAGCTGGCTGCGGATCGCGGCGCCTGGGATATCCACGATGTCGAACGCGCGGTGGTGGAGAAGCTGGTGCGCCGCCATCCCCACGTCTTCGCCGAGGTCAGTGTCGAGGGCGCCGACGAGGTGCTCACGAACTGGGCTGCCATCAAGCGCGAGGAGAAGGGCCTCCACGGCGCGGAGCCGCGTCTGCTGGAGGGCATTCCGGCCTCGCTGTCGCCCATGGAGGAGGCCCTGGAGATCGGCCGCCGCTGCGCCAAGGTGGGCTTCGAATGGCCCGACCTGGAGGGCGTCCTCGACAAGGTGAAGGAGGAAGTGGCCGAGCTGCAGGCCGAATCCGACCCCGTCCGGGTGGAGGAGGAGTTCGGCGATGTGCTGTTCAGCCTCATGCAGTGGGCCCGGAAGAAGGGCGTGGACCCTGACATGGCCCTGCGGCGCCAGATGGCGCGCTTCAAGGGGCGGTTCACCACGGTGGAGGATGATGCCCGGACCGCCGGTGGCTGGGAGTTCCGGAACCTCGATCAGATGGAAGCGGCCTGGCAATTGGCGAAGAAGAAGGTGAAACCATGATGGACTTGGCCATGCTCGCCTCGAAGGGTGGTCCGCCGCCGCCCGCCATCCTGCTGCTGATCCCGGTGGTCTTCCTGATGGTTTCCTGGCTCACCAACCGGCTCATGGGCCTTCCGTCGCTCTACAAGGCCTTTCCTGCTGATCCCACAGATCCCATCGAGGCCAATCTGGGCTGGCTGCAGGTGGAGTTCGGGGGCATGCGCGGCCACTCGCCCATGTCCCTCAAGGCCGGGCGGCGCTGCCTTCACCTCAAGCAGCCCTTTCCCTTCCAGCCTGCGTGGTGGCAGGGCCCGGCCTCCATCCCCTGGGACCAGATCCGCGTGGAGAAAGAGGCCAGCCCATCGGCCTGGGCTTTCCTGAGCGCGGCGGAGTTCAGGCTGGGGGCCGAGGGGCGGCTGATCCGCCTGCGCGGCAAGGCCGCCCGGACGCTTCAAGCCAAGGTCCAGGAGAAGCAAGGGCTGCGGCTGGGCATGCCCTCTGGGCAGGGGGCCATCCGGCCACGATAGGGCCCTCCAGCGACCGCTCAAGATGAAAGGAAGGGTGCGTCCTTCCTACTTCTTGACCACTTTCGCGTCTTCGATGATCACGGCGTAGCTGTAGCCGGCACCGAAGTCCTTGTTGGTATTGACCAGGCCCTTGATGGTCACGGTGTCGCCCGTCGCCACCTCGTCCAGGCTGGTGACGGTGATGTCATTGGTGCCCTTGGTTTTGTTGCCGCTGCCGTCCTGAAGGTGCATCCAGTTCTTGCCCATGACACCCTTGCTGTACTTGACGACTTTTCCACGCAAGGTGACGCTCTTCCCCTTCAAGCCACCCTTCTGAGCCCAGATTTCGGAGACGGTGCGGGCATCCGAGCCGGAAGCCTTCGCCACCTTTCCGACCTTCACGGCTTTGGCAGGCTGGCCGCCCTGGGCGTGGGGGTTGCCACCGGCCGCCGGAGCCGCGGCGCCTGTCGTGGCGCCTGTCGTGGCGCCTGTCGTGGCGAGGGTGCCGAAATACACCTCGGCAAAGGTCCGCTTCAAGGTCTTGGATTCGAAATTCGTCATCAGCATGGCGTTGGCAATGGTGACCTCGGAGCCCTTCTCGGCCTTGGCCTCGGGGATGGCGGCCCACACCTCGCCCTTGTTGGCGGTCTTCAGGCGGAGGTAGCAGTAGGGCGAGGCGTCGAGGCGCTCCAGCACCTTGCCAGTCAGCGCTTCGCCCATGGGCATCTGGGCCCCTGCGGCATGGGGCGCGGCAGCCGCGGCCGGGGGGGGCGTGGCGGCTGTCGAAAGCGCGGTTTCCGGCCTATTCGAGGTGAAGCCCACCAGCGTGGAAGCGGCGAAGAGAAGCGAAATGGCATGGGGCATGGGGGAACTCCTTGTGGGAACTGGGAACAAATCATTGAAGGTTGAGCTGAGGGTGGAACGCCATTCGTCTCGTGCGAGTGCCCTTGCCAGGGCAGATCCCATTCGGATCCGCGGTTCTTAAGGATGGACGGCCGGATGGGGAT
The DNA here is from genome assembly GCA_036504495.1 of Geothrix sp. Classification (GTDB taxonomy): domain Bacteria; phylum Acidobacteriota; class Holophagae; order Holophagales; family Holophagaceae; genus Geothrix. Next base: position 41,617 of record DASXVC010000066.1, on the reverse strand, counting down.
GCATCGTGGGCATCTTCGCCCCAAGGTGGCTGAAATGTTTGCCGTAGGCGCTCATCATCTCCTTGCAGGCGCTGAGGAGGTAGCGGCGCTTGAACCCATCCGGAAGGGCTTTGATCTGCGGGATCTTCTTCGCGTAGAAGCTCATGTAGCACTTGCCGAGGGCGATGGTGACCTCTTCGAGGGTCATGGCGTAGGGCTCGATGATGGGCGTGGCCAGGTTGTAATTCGAGTAGTCGTGGACGCGCACCCGGTCTTTCAACTCGTCGTAGAGCGGCGTGAAGGGCATCGGGGTGAGCACCGGGAACACTGCGATATCGGGGTTCATGCGGAGGGCCACCTCGATGGTCCTCTCGATGGATTCCCAGGTCTCGGTGGGGTGGCCGATCATGAACGAGGCCTCGGTGACGATGCCGTGTTCGCGGGCGAGGCGGAGCGCCTGGACGATGGCATTCACATCGTTGCCCTTGTTGAGGGAAGCCAGCAGCTCGTCCGTGCCGGCTTCAGCTCCGATGTACAGATGCACCACGCCCGCGTCCCGGTACTTGGGCAGCAGGTCCGCGTCCCGGACGATATCCTCCGCGCGGGTCTCCATCAGCAACCGCACGCCGAGCTTCGCCTCAATGAACAGATCCAGGAGCCGCTCCCAGCGCACGGGGTCATGGGTGGGATAGGGGTCGATCATGGTGATGGATTCGACTCCGTACCGGTCCACGAGCAGCCGGACCTCCTCGATGACATCCTCCGGCGTCCGGGCGCGCCAGTCGCCCCGCCAGAAGGCCCGGTGGCTGCAGAAGGAGCAGCCCATCATGCAGCCCCGGGAGGTGAGGATGGAGGCCATGCGGCCTGGAGGGTCGATCCGGTAGCGGTAGGCATCCCAATCCAGCAGGTGCCAGGCCGGCTTGATCGTGTCGAGGTCGGCGATGTGGGGGCGGATCTCGGTGACGATGACCAGGCCGTCCCTGCGGAAGGCGAGGCCCTTCACGCCATCGAGTCCGCCGTATTTCAGGGCCGCCATCAGCTCCGGCAGGGTGGCCTCGGCCTCGCCCCGCAGCACGATGTCGACGGGGCTGGAGGGGTCATCCAGCAGCTCCTGGTATTTGAAGGTGGGGAAGGGCCCGCCGAGGACCGTCGTGATGGCGGGGTCCACGGTCTTGGCCAAGCCCAGGGCCTTGAGCGCCGCGGGGACCACTGCCGTGCTGATGGCGCCCGTGACGGGCAGGTAGTCGAAGGCCACCACCACGTCCGGACGGTACTGCTCCACTTCGGCGCGAATGGTTTCGAACGTGGCGCCGTCCGTGTTCATGGCGTCGTAGATCCGGGCCTCGTGCTCCGCCCCTTCGACGGCCCCGGCCAGGTAGGCGATCTGGAGCGGCGGCCAGGTGCCGATGGCCTCCACGCCCCAGCTGGAGTAGGGTGGCACCACGAAAAGGATCCGGCTCATGGCGTCAACCTCATCATTCCCAGGAAAGCATTCTAGCTTCAAAGACGACGAAAAAAGTCACAATGGCCCCGACCCTGGACGCATGCATTCCTTCGCACAACTCACTGGAAGTAGGCCGAGTGCAGGGAGGGGATCAGGAACGGGAAGATGAAGGCGGTCAGAATGGACACGCCAAAGCAGCCGATGGTGATCCAGGCCGTGGCCCGGGGCCCCAGGCGGTAGAACAGGCGCAGGTGCAGCAGGGTTCCGAAGCAGAGCCAGGTCACCAGGGACCAGGTCTCGATGGGATCCCAGCCCCAGTAGCGGCCCCAGGACTGATGGGCCCAGATGGCCCCCGCGATGATCGTGGTGGACCAGAACACGAAGCCGAAGCCCACGAAGCGGATCATGGATGCGTCCAGCACTTCCGCGGCGGGAAAGCGCTCCAGGAACCTGCTGGCGGCGCCCTTCAGCTTCCGCAGCAGGATCACCGCCGCGGCGAAGGCCAGCAGGAAGGCCCCCACGGCCAGCTTCGTGAAGAAGATGTGGAACACGAGCCAGATGGAGCGCAGGGTCGGCGGCAGGTCGCGCGCCTGGGGACTGGCGAGCAGACCCATGCCCATCATGAGGATGGAGGCCGGCAGGGCCACCAGGGCCAGCCCGGCCCAGCTGGGCCGGCGCCACAGCACCACTAGCAGCATGAGCACGGCGATCCAGGCATTGGAGGACAGCACCTCGTACTTCGCCATGTAGGGCCCGTGGCCCACCTCGATCCAGCGCACGATGAGCGCCGCGGCGTGGGGCAGCAGGCCCAGGGCCGTGAGCCACCGGGCCCAGCGCACCCGGTGCACGTGGTTCCACAGCAGGGCGTGGACGAAGAGGACGGTGGCCAGGATGTAGAAGCCCACCGCCACCCAGTGGAGGAGCGTCTCGAGCAGGAACGGTTTCATGGTTTTGGGCCCTCCTTCGCCGGCGGACTCATCATGCTGTGGGCGTCCTTGGCATCGATGTTCCAGGGGACTTCCTTGCGTCCCACCTGGGGCGGCGCCGTGAATTTGGTCTCCTCCACCAGCCAGGTCCCCTTGTGGTAACTGAACCGGTAGAGCATCTCGTAGTGGTCCACCGAGGCATCGCCCACCTGTTGCCCGGTGCTGGTCCTCACATCCCGGTAGCGCCACTGTTCCCGGGTGCGGACCTGTAGCTCATCCTTCAATTGTTCGACCCCGGTCACCTCCAGGACTTCCAGGCGGGCGTCCAGGGTGAGGCCCATGTCGATGCGCACACCGATCAGTCCGGTGAGGCGCCGGCCATCGGGGGCATCCGGGCCCACCACCTCGTCGATGAGGCGGATGTCCCCCTTGCGGTAGGCATCGCTCACCACTTGGTTGTACCGGGCCACCAGCATTCTGGCCTCGCTGGGAGACACCCGTGAGCAACCGAGGGCCAGGGTCAAGAAGGCAAGGGCAAGGAAGGTCCGCATCGTCATACCTCACCTCCATGGTCCCGTACCAGGCGCTCGAAGCGCTCCTGGAACAGCGGGGCAAAGCGATGGGGCCGCAGCGCCACCACCACCCGTTCCCGGTCGCCTTCGGGCGTGACGGCCACCAACTCATCCACCCTCGTCACCCCGTAGGTGAGGGCCGCCCCTAGCAGGGCCAGGATGAAACCCAGGTAGGCAAGCCCGATGGCGGGGTCGTGGTTGCCGTGGAGCCGGGCCCAGTAGGGCAGGCCGTGCAGCTTCAGCAGGCCGCCGCCGGGCAGGGGCAGGGCCTCCCCAGGTTTGAGGACACCCTCTGCAAGGCGGGAGGCGCCGTCGAGGATCCGCACTTCGGCGTGGTCCGGGCGTCGGCCATCCGCTGGCATCGGCACCCGGATGCGGGCCCGGAGGGTTCCGGGGCCCTGGATGTAGGCACCGAAGGCGGCGGTTTCCTTCTTCTCCAGCAAGGTGGCCGTACGCAGAGGCGCAAGGGACGGACCTGCCCATTCCACCAGCGCCGCGGGTCCGTGCTGGGCCTCGACGTAGAGGCGGCCCCGGCTGAGGGGCAGCTCGTCATTGATGCCCATCTCGCGTACCTGTCCGCCGGGGCCCTGATCGGCCAGCTTCAGGCGGAGGGTCATCAGGTCGCCGGTTTCATACCGGGTGCTTGCCACCGACAGCAGCGTCAGGGGCTCATCCAGACGGAAGGGCCTCCCCAGGGGGCCAGGCCACTGGGCGCCCCAGGCTTCGGTCGTGGCCGGAAGAACCTCTCCTTCGTAGACGTCCACCACGGCCTGGACACCAAACAGGGCCTGCAAGGCGCCAGCCAGGATCACGCAGAGGAGGCCCGTGTGGAACAAAGGCGACCCCGCCAGGGCCAGGCGGCCCTGGGTGCGGATGTGCGTGCCCACTACCGCATCTGTGGATGCGGGCCGCGTGAACTCGCGCCGGAAGGGCGCATTCCGGAAATGGGCCTCGGCGGGAGCCTGGCCCCAGGCTGCGCGGAGCCGGCGGATCTGTTCGGCCACCACGATGGACAGCGAGGCCGTGGCGAAGACGAGCGCGGCTAGGAACCACAGGCTTGTGAAGACATGATCCAGGGCCAGCCCTCGAACGAGGGCGCTGACGAGGGCCCCGTGCTGCTGCAGCCGGGCCACCTCGGCCGCGGGGGACCGGCCCGCCTGGGCCAGACTGGCACCCAGACTGCAGGCGGCGGTGATGACGAGGATCTCCGCGACGATGACGGCCGGGAGGCGCAGGAACCGCTTCAGGGCCCGGAAGGGGCCCCATCCCGCCGGGGGGCGCGGAGTGGAGGAAGCAGGACTCACCAGGTTTCCACACCTGTTCCGGAAATCTGGCTGTGGTGGACGGACGTGTAGCAATTGCTCGTCGAGTAGCTTCCCGTGACGCCCTTCTTGAACTGGACGATCAGCATGTTGGCGGGATTGTTCTGGTAAGCGTAGCGGGCCGGGAGATCCGCCCCGACGCCGTTGTACAGCTTAGAGCCCATGAGGCGGGACACCTTGCCTCCGTGGGGGATGACGATGTGGCACTCATAGCAGAAGTGGCCCTCGTGAGTGCTGTTCTTGGTGTGGATGTCGTTGGTGCTGGTCTGCATGGGGTGGCAGTTGTTGCACCAGGATTGGGACGAGACCGTGGCGCTGAGCGCGCCGAGGCCGCCGGATAGCAGCTTCACGGCCGGCCAGTTGGCCGTGGGCGGTGTCCCCGCGCCGAAGTCGCGCAGCATGAATTGCGAAGCGGAGCCGTGGGGCCCTTGGGCCGCCGGAGAGGCGGCGTCGGTGCTGTGGCAGTCGGAACACTGCATGGTCTGGGTGCCCTTGTTGGTGTTCCAGGGGGCGTTCAGGGCCAAGGACAGAGCCTGGGGGGCCACGCTCCCACTGTAGCTGTTCAGGCCCGTCACGACGGGATGCCCGGACCGGTTGGTCGGGCTGAATTCCTGGGCCAGGTCCGTCTGCTGCTTGGTGATGGTGTAGGCGGCGGCCGCGGCATCGGTGGCGCCTGGGTAGGCCGTGGCCAGCGTGAGCTGGGTGGCCGAGACGAAGGCGGAGATCCGGTATGCCGGAGAGGTGATGCTCTTCTGGATGTACATGCCCACCATGTACGAAGTCCAGGTGGTGCCGGTGCCCGCCACCGTGGTGCTGCCGTTCGTGAATTTGGCAGTGCCCGCGTTGTAGTAGGTGGTGATGCCGCCGGGCCGGGTGGCGCCGTAGCTGTCGTAGCTGGTGTGGCACTTGAAGCAGACCTGGTACTCGAATTCCGCGCCGCTGGCGGCCACGGTGGGCGACCCGCCGGCGATCTTGGTGAAGTTGGCGGCTGTGGTTGCGGGCCAGACGCCAAGCCCGGAATAGTTGAACTGGACGCCATCCACACCCTTCAGGGCGCCGATGAGGTTGGCTCCGGCCGCGGTACGGATGCGGTTGCGGTTGAGGTCGGCGGTGGTGGCGTAGGTGTGGACGCCGGCCACAGCCATGTGGGGGTTGTGGCAGTCCGCGCAGCCCACGAGCCGGCCGCCCGAGATGCGCTCCACCGGGTGGTGGTTGGTCTTGGTGATCTGGGTGCGGACGTCCTTGGTGGACGGACCGTTGCTGTCGTGGCAGGTCTCGCAGAGGTTGTCCTGGCGGGCGCCGAGGGCGTAGCCGTACTTGAGGCCGGGGTTGTTGGCATCTGGCCAGCCGTGGGGGGTGTGGCAGTTCTTGCAGGCGCCGCGATCGGCAGCGAGGGTGTAGGCAGGGTAGGTGCTGCCGCCGTACTGATCGCCGGGCCAGAGGATGCCGCTGGTGGGGTTGGTGTGCACGTTGGCGGTGGCGGTATCGGCCAGGGTGTGGCAATCCGTGCAGAGGGCCGTGGAGTTGCTCACCCGCAGCAGCATGCCCGTGGGTGTGGTGGCGGTGGGGGCCTTGTGGACGTCGTGGCAGCTGAGGCACTCGACGTTGCCGGCGGCGCTGAGGACCAGGGAAGCCGAAGGGGTCTTCGTGTTCGGGGCGGAGGCCAGGTTCACATGCACGGGGTGCGAGGTGCCGCCCTTGCCCACGTTGCGGGGGGCGTGGCAGTCGCCGCAGAGGGAGCCGGTGTCGTTCGCCACCCGCTGGAAGTGCCGGTTGTTGGTGGTGCCCGCGGTGTAGGTCGGGGAGGCGAGGGGATCGAAGGGCGCAAGGGCCTGCAGGTGCTGGTCGTGGCAGGTGGAGCACATGGCCTTCCCGCCCTCCAGGTGGGTGGACATGACCGAGGTGGGATTGACCAGGTCCGGCCGGACGTAGAGGTAGAAGATATCGTTGAGGACGAAGGTGCCGGTGCTGGAGAAGGCGATGGACACGCCGGTGGTGCCCAGGGCCTGGGCCGTGGTGCTGGTCGTGAGCGTGGTGGCGGCCCCGAAAGTGGCGGTGCCATTGGTGGTTTGGGACCAGGCGATCTTGGCGGTGCCCGTGGCGCCGCCGGTGGTGACCTGGATCTGGATGGTGGCGGCGTAGGCGCCCGTGTAGTCGCCGGAAGGCGTGATGGTGCCGGTGGAGGTGTTGGGCGTGCCCTTGATGAGGCGGCCCTGGGCGCCGGAATCCCAGCGGTGGGAGGTGCCACCGGCAGTGGACCCAACCAGGCTCAGCCCTGCGGGCACGGCCTGGTCGGAGGCCACGAAGGCCTTGTTGGTGGCGGAGCCGCCGGAGACATGGCAGCTCAGGCACAGATTCACGTTGCCGCTCACGGTGGTGAGGGCCCCGCCGGTGGCCCCTCCCATGACTTTGTGGCAGGTGGAACAGTAGTTGAGCGTCCCGTAGGAGTTGGCCGTCGCGATGTTGTGCGGCGGATCCATGGCCCACAACGAGCTGGCCGAGGTGGCCAGCACGCCGAGGGCCAAAGGCAGAAGGGCCTTGCGGGGGCCTTCCGCGGCAGACCGGATGGTCTGTGTGAGAACAATGAAAGAGGCCAAATCAACCTTCATATCTGCGCTGGGTTCGCGCTACCAGACCTCGTTGCCGGTGACAGTGCTGTGGCCGCTGTAGCAGGTGCCCACACCACAGTTGGACGCTGAGTAACCTCCCGAGGTCGTCGCCTTCTTGAACTGCATGATTTCCGTGTTGGAGAGGGTGTTGTTGTAGGCGTAGCGGGCGGGCATGTTGGTGCGGTCGCCGATGAGCCGCGAGCGCTTGCTGCCGTGGGGAATGACCACGTGGCACTTGTAGCATTGGTAGCCACTGTGGTTGCCCGTGCTATGCACCTTGTTGTTGCTCAGGGTCATGGTGTGGCAGTTGGCGCACCAGCTGGTGGTGGCGCTGCTGAGGGTGACGTTGGGCCAGTTGGCGGGGTTCGTGCCCTTGAGCATGAACTGGGCGGCGGACCCATGCGGTCCCTGCGCAGCGATGCCGTCGGTGTTGTGGCAGTCGGAACACATCATGGTCTGGCTGCCCAGGTTGGTGGCCCAGGGAGCCTTCATCGTGATGGCAAGCAACGGCTTCGGAGTGGTGGAACCGGTGTAGTTGTTGAGTCCCGTGGTCACGGGATGTCCCGAGAGGTTGGCGGGATTGAACTCCATGGCCAGGTCGGTGGTCTGGAGCGGACCGGCCAGCAGGTACCGGTAGACCCCGGTGGTTCCGGTGTAGGTGGCGGTCAGGGTCAGGTGCGTGGCGTCGGTCACACTGGCGATGACGTTGGTGCCGGCCTGGCCGCTGGCCTGGATGCTCCGTCCCACCAGGGTGGAATCCCAGGTGGTGCCGTAGCCGATGACCGCCGTGCTCGCGTTGGTGAAGCTGGCCCCGGGTTGGATGTAGAAATCCCGGGGGGTCGTGGAGGTGGTGGCCGTGGCGATGGTCAGGCTGGTGGTGGTGGGCACGGCGGTGATCTTGTAGGCGCTGGCGCCGTTGTCCATCTGGAAGAACTGGTTGATCAGAGCGCTGGTCCACGTTGTTCCGTTCCCTGTCACGGTGGTCGTGGCGGTGATGGCGGCGGAATCCCGGGTTTCGTAGGGGACGCTCAGTGTTGTGGTGACACCCGTGGATGTGGAGATGGTGAGGGAGGTGGTGGAGGCCACGGCCGTCACTCGCAACGTGGTGAGGCTGGAGCCGGTGGGCCGGATGTACTGGCCGACCATGTTCGCGGTGGTCCAGCTGGTGCCGGTGCCCGTGACTGTGGTGCTTCCGCTGGTGAACTTGGCGGTGCCCGTGCCGAGCGTCCAGGGCTGGAGGCTGCCCGACTCCAGGGCCAGGCCGCCGGAGGTCAGCCCCGGGGGGGGCGTGCTGCCGAAGGAATAGCTGGTGTGGCACTTGAAGCAGACCTGGTATTCGTAGGTAGCGCCGCTGGCGGCGACGGTGGGGGAGCCACCGGCGATCTTGGTGAAGGCGGCGGCGGTGGGGGCGGTCCAGAGGGCCACGCCGGTGTAGTTGATGGCGACGCCATCCACGCCCCGGAGGGCGTACATGTTGTTCAGCACGCCGCCGGCATCGGCACGGAGCCGGTTGCGGTTGAGGTCAGCCGTGGTGGCGTAGGTGTGGACGCCGGCGGTGGCCATGTGGGGGTTGTGGCAGTCCGCGCAGCCCACCATGCGGCCACTGTTGCGCTCCACGGGATGGTGGGTGGTCTTGATGATTTCGGTGCGGATGTCCTTGATCGAGGGGCCGTTGCTGTCGTGGCAGGTCTCGCAGAGGTTGTCCTGCTCGGCGCCCAGGGCGTTGGCGTACTTGAGGCCCGCATTGTTGGCGTCGGGCCAGCCGTGGGGGGTGTGGCAGTTCTTGCAGGCGCCGCGGTCGGCAGCAAGGGTGTAGGCCGGGTAGGTGCTCCCGCCGTACTGATCGCCGGGCCAGAGGATGCCGGTGGTGGGGTTGGTGTGCGTGTTGGCGGTGGTGGTGTCGGCCAGGGTGTGGCAGTCCGTGCAAAGCGCCGTGGAATTGCTCACCCGCAGCAGCATGCCCGTCGGCGTCGTGGCCGGGGCCTTGTGGATGTCGTGGCAGGTGAGGCACTCGACGTTGCCGGCGGCATTGAGGACCAGCGAGGCCGAGGGGGTCTTGGTGTTCGGGGCCGAGGCCAGGTTCACGTGCACGGGGTGCGAGGTGCCACCCTTGCCCACGTTGCGGGCCGAGTGGCAATTGCCGCAGAGAGAGCCGGTATCATTCGCCACCCGCTGGAAGTGCCGGTTGTTGGTGGTGCCTGCGGTGTAGGTCGGGGAGGCGAGGGGGTCGAAGGGTGCGTTCGCCTGCAAATGCTGGTCGTGGCAGGTGGAGCACATGGCCTTCCCACCCTCCAGGTGGGTGGACATGGCCGAGGTGGGATTGACCAGATCCGTCCGCACATACAGGTAGAAGATGTCATTTAGGACGAAGGTGCCGGTGCTGGAGAAGGCCAGGGAGACGCCCGTGGAACCCAGGGCCGCGGCGGTGGTGCTGGTGGCCACGCCCACGGTGGACGCGCCAAAGGTGCTGCCGCCGGTAAGGGTCTGGCGCCAGTCGAACTTGGCGGCGCCGGTGGCGCCGGCGGTGGTGATCTTGATCTCGATGGTGGAGGCGTAGGCGCCGGTGTAGTCGCCGGAGGGCGTGATGGCGCCCGTGGAGGTGTTGGGTGTGCCCTTGGTGATGCGGCCCTGGGCGCCTGAATCCCAGCGGTGGGAGGTGCCACCGGCAGTGGACCCGACCAGGCCCGTGGGGACGGCCTGATCGCTGTCAGGCATGGCTTTGTTGGTGGCGAGGCCGCCGGACACATGGCAGCTCTGGCATAGGTTCTTGTTGCCACTCACCGTGGTGAGGGTGCCGCCCGTGGCGCCGTGGAGCTTATGGCAAGTGGTGCAGTAGTTGAGCGCCCCGTAGGAATTCGCCGTCGCGATGTTGTGGGGCGGATCTGTCGCCACCAGGGAAGCGGATCCCAGCACGGCGAGAAGGGCGGCCAGAAGAACGTGGTGGAAGCGGTTCATCGCGCAATCTCCGTCGAAGCCACGACTTTCATGTCAGCGATGCCTTCGAAAGAACGGCCGTCGGACAGCCTCCCCGAAAGCACCAGAATGGCGTCACCATCGGGCATGGTGGCCACGAGCCGCTCCGGATTGAACCAGACCCGGTACTCGAGGCGGCCGTCCCCGTCGAAGTCCCCAATGAAGGCGCCCGGAACGCGTTCGGGGGAGAGGCCATTGGCGGTGAGGGAATCGCCCTGGATGGCGGAGGGATCGATGCCGGGCACCTTGATCAGGACGGACACCAGATGGCGCAGCTCCGGCACGAAGGCATCGCCGGGGCGGCCGCGCTGGGAGTCCCTGGGCCGGCCGTGCTCCGCCGCATGATCACGGCCCCGCCACCCATCCCGGGAGAGTTCGGCCAGGGGCAGGGTCAGGTTGGCCGTCAGGATATGGGGATCGGAATAGGTGTCGAGGCCGTAAATCTCCACGCGGGTGTTGCCGGGCGTGGCCACGAAGAGGCGGTTGTTGCGATCGACCACCAGGCTGGCGGGGCCTGCGAGTTGGCCGGGAGCCGAGCCGAATGCGCCGATGGCACCCAGGTTGGTGCCCGTCGGAGTCACGATGGTCACCACGCCGCGGAAGGAGTCGGCCAGGAAGATGCGCCCTTGCGCGTCGGCGAGCAGGCCCTGCACGCGGCCGAAGGTGGTATTGGATCCGAGCATGCCCAGCGGACCACCGAACTTGCGGAGGAAGGCCCCGGTGGCGTCGAAGACCTGCACCCGCTCGTTGCCCTGGTCCGATACGAAGATCTCGCCGGCGGGCGTCACGGCCAGGCCCGTGGGGAAGTTGAACTGGCCGGCGAGTCGGCCGGCGCTGCCGAACTGCCGGGCCATTTGGCCGTCGGGGCCGAAGACCTTCACCTGGCTGGCCAGGCTGTCCACCACGTAGACGAAGCCGTCCGGGGTGATCTGGATGTGGTTGGGCAGCTGGAACTCGCCATCGCCCTGGCCGAGCGCCCCGGCGGGGACCCAGCCTGGCGTGAAGATCGAGACGCGGCCCTTGCCCGCTTCACAGACGAAGATGCGGCCCGAGACGTCCACCGCCAGGCCCAGGGGTTTGTCGAAGCCGCGCTTGATGGCGAGGAACTTCCCGGATTCGTCGCGGACGGTGATGGCCCCTAGCCGCGAATCCGCCACATACAAGCGCCCGGCTGCATCCGTGGCCAAGCGGACGGGTTCGCGGAAGCCTTTGTCATAGGATCGCAACGCCGTGGCCACGGGAAGGGTCTGGGCCAGCAGGCTGGGAATGCCGACAGACATCCAGGCGAGGGCCAGCATCGTTCGTCGAAGGGGGGTGGACCGGCCGTTCATGGGATCTACCTCGTACGAAGGGGACAATCGGGGACTTGAGCCGTATTCCAGGCCTGTGGCCGGAATCCCCATGAGAATAGGGTCTTTTGGGTTTTAATGACTGACATGTGATCTATGGCTTTGAACACAATTTGATTGCATCGCGCAACAAGCGGCCGCAAACGCAGATACTTGATATGAAAAAAAAATCAGATGACGAAAGTCACAAAAATAGATGACCGAGTGTTCCTCTATGGGCCCTATCTTCTGGGGGTCGGCTGACAGGTTCCTGTGACGTTGGCTCACGCAAGACACCCGGAAGGTAGAAACATGCTCAAACCTGCCACCAAGCTGCTTCTCGCCCTCGCGCTAACCGCGCTTGGGGTGGTGCCGCTGCCCGCCCAGAAGGCCGCCCCCGCGCCTCCTGCCGCCCAGGACGAGGTGCTGGTGTGGCCCGCGCCCCCCGCCCCAGCCCGCATCAAGTGGGTGGCGGAGTACCGCAACGCTTTCGACGTGGGCGCCAAGAAGAAGCGCAGCTTCATCGACCGGCTGGCCGGCAAGCCCGAGGAGGTGATCTGGCTCCAGCGTCCCTTGACCGTGGCGGTCGATGACAAGGGCGTGATCTTCGTAGGCGACTTCAGCCTGGGGATCATCGCGATGGATCCCGCCAACAAGAAAATCTGGGCGTTTTCAAGTGTCAGCGGCGCGGCGCTGCCCACCCCCACGGGCCTGGCGGTGGATTCCAAGCTGGTCTACGCGGCCAGCGCCAACACGAGCCAAGTCGTGGTCTTCGACAAGGAGGGGCGCCAGCTCAGCGCCCTGGGCAAGGCGGATGGGATCAAGCGTCCCGTGGGCCTGGCCGTGGATGAGGCCCGGGACCTCCTGGTCGTGGTGAACGGCGACGAGCACGCCGTGCGGCTCTACACCCGCAGCCTCAAGCTGATCAAGACCATCGGGGGCCGGGGCAACGAGGAAGGGCAGTTCAACTTCCCCTCCTACATCTGCATCGTGCCGGGTGTGGGTTTCGCGGTGGCCGACACGGGCAACTTCCGCATCCAGATCTTCGATTTCAACGGCAAGTTCCTGCGGACTTTCGGCAAGGTGGGCGACATGCCGGGCCAGTTCGCCCGCCCCAAGGGCCTCGCGGTGGACCCAGACGGCCACCTCTACGTGGTGGACGGCACCTTCAGCAACTTCCAGATCTTCAACCAGGACGGCCGGATCTTGACTTTCGTGGGCACGGGCGGCGTGCGGAAGGGGCAGTTCCAGACCCCCAACGGCATCGCCATCGGCGCGGATGGAAGCATCTACGTCGCCGACCAGACCAACGGACGCATCCAAAAATTCCAGTATTTGCGGGAGGAGAAAGAAGCGCCTGCTTCCAATCCCACCCCGCAATAACAGCAGCACCACGCTGTTTTTTCTCCCCCACCCCCCCCCCAACCCACCTACGAGGTGAACCATGAAGTCCCTTCTCGTCGCCCTCCTGGCCGTCGGCTCCCTGAGCCTGAACGCGACCATCGTCGGCTCCAAGCACGACCTGAGCAGCACAGGCCCCGGCGGCAAGACCAACACCGCCCAGGTCTGCGTGTTCTGCCACACGCCCCACAATGCCTCCATCGTCGCCAACCAGATCATTCCCCTGTGGAACAAGACCACCACGGTGACCACCGGCTTCACGATGTACAACACCACCAACAACCCTGCTTCCAGCCTGCAGGGTGTCGTGGACGCCACCCCCACCGGCACCAGCATGGCCTGCTTCACCTGCCATGACGGCACCGCGGCTGTGGGCGCCATCAACAACCTGCCGAACGGCGCCGCTTCCATCACCTACACCGCGGGCGGCCTCATGAACGCCACCGGTTTCCTGACCGGCGCCGTCCTGCTTGGCAAGGATCTCACCAACGACCACCCGATCTCCATCACCTACCCCGCCACCGATACGGGCCTGACGGCCAAGGCGACGGTGCTTGCCCTCGCCAACAGCGTGAAGCTCTTCGGCACCGCGGGCTCTGAGAAGGTGCAGTGCGCCTCCTGCCACGATGTCCACAACTACGGCACTGCTGGCACCACCGCGCCCTTCCTGCGCGTGTCCATGGCCGGCTCCGCGCTCTGCGTCGTTTGCCACATCAAGTAAGCAGGACCTAGGCATGGATCGCGGGGGGTGGATTCACCCGCCCCCCGCTTTTTTTCTGGCCTCCTTCTCCGAAGGTCTGTTGTGAAGCTCCGCCTTCTCACGCTGGTGCTTGTGAGCGTGGCTACCGCCGCGCAGGCGGAGGACTATCCGCTCCTGCTCAATCAGCGGTTCCAGCTGCACTATAACCAGTGGCAATCGACTCAGTCGCCCACCATCTCCACCACCCAGGCCGTCTACGAGGCGGAGGCGGGCCTGCCCATCTTCACCTATCGCCTGGGGGCCCTGGCCCTCAGCGGGGCGGTGGAATACAACCGTCTGGCCTACGGCACTGGATCGAATTCCGACAGCGGCCTGAGCCGCTACGGGGCCCGGATCAACCTCTTCCCCTACCGTCCCTTCCGCCTTTACATGGATTACCAGCACGCCCAGTCGCCGGATCTCTTCAATTCAGGCCGGGTGAAGGGGGATACCTGGGGCGCGGGCATGAGCTTCAGCAGCCGGTACCTCCAGGACATCCGCCTGTCGTACCGTCACGGGGATTCGAAGCTGGGGGATCAACGTGACGATTGGTCCCTGTGGAAGCTGGAGGCGAACCAGCACGTGGGGACCACGCGCCTGACACTCCAGTCCACCCGCCAGGAGTTCACAGCCCTTGGTCCCGGCCAGGGCTGGCGCTTCTTCCAGGCGAGCCTGGACACCGATTCCCACCTCGGCCAGGATTGGATGCTCCGCTCGCGGTCCCAGGTGCAGGACACCGGGACTAGCCGCTGGTTCGACCTCGGCGCCACCATCTACGGCCCCATTAGTGGAGACTGGCATTCCCTCAGCACGGTTTCCTCGGGCGCCACGACCTCCGGGGCCTATCGCACCTCGACCTCCTTCGCCTCTGAGTCCCTGGTCTACGCTGCGGGACGCTGGCACGCCTACACCAGCGGCGCCACCAGCCAGGCCACCACCAGCAGCCTCGGCCAGGGCAACCGGGCGAGTTCGGCTACGTTGGGCAGCACCTTCGCCCTGTCCAAGGACTGGCGGATCCACGGCGATGTCGGTGTCTCGAACCTGAAGCAGAGTCTTCCCGGCCTGGATACTTCCCGGACCACCACCACGATGAACCTTGGCATCGCCCGCGGGGGCGATGTGCCCGAGCTCATCCGCCACTCCCTCTTCTTCCTCAGCGACTGGACCTTCAACCGCCGGGTGCGCGAGGAATACCCGCCCGATTTCGTGCCTTCCGAATTGGCTCAGGAGATATTCAAGCGTCGTATGCGGCAGACTGGCAGCTTCGGGTTCACCGCGGATCTCTGGCGCATCTCCGATAACACCGGCCAGGGCAAGGTGGACTGGGCCCGCGTGACCGGCCAGGTCCAGACCCGCGGCAATTTCACCCTCTACCTCGCCGGGGATTACAAGAACGATAGCGGTATGTCTCAGCTTGGCGTGGAAACGCGGAACACCGATTTCTTGATGAACGGGTCGTACCGCCTGGGGGTTTCGTCGATCACGGCCTCAGTGGGCTACAGCGACTCCCGCCAGCGCCTCACCCCTGCCGCTGCGGTCTACGGCTACGCGTGGATGGGCGGCGGCCTCGACGGAGCGAGCCGGAACTATTCCGTGGGCATGACCTCGCGGCTGGGCAAGTTCCCCGTCGGCGCGCTGGTGCAGCGCTACGACGCCAGCCAGGCTCCGGCGACCACGACCCTGTCCACCTGGGCCGACCTGAGCTTCCGGCAGATCTCGCTGCGGTTGAGGTACGAGGCTTCCCGCATGGATAATGGATTCCGCAGCAACCGCATCACGGTGGACCTGCTGCGCTGGTTCGATACGATCACCTCGAGGGCCTGGCGATGAGGCGATTCCTCCTGGGGGCGGTGCTTGGATGGGCGGCAGCAGGCATGGCTGCCCAGGCCCAGGCGGTCCGGACACAGCAGCAGCCGGCCGTAGCGGGGACGAAGGGCGGCCCGTCCAGCGCCCACCGCAACTGCGCGGTATGCCACAAGGGACACAAGGCGGCCATGGGCGCCCCTTCGAAGGTTCTGCGGGCGAACCCTGACCAGATCTGCATCACCTGCCATCAGGGGGTGGACCTGGCGCCTCCGGCGGACGCGGCGCCCAAGCTCCCCGCCTGGAGCGGCCAAGGTTCCGGGCACCTCAAGAACCGCTTCAGCTCCCGCCGCGCCGAGGACTACACCCGTACGATCAAAGCCAGCGGCAAGACCTTTCGGCTGACCCAGGACTGCGTGGGTTGCCACGATCCCCACGGCAAGGAACGGGGGCGGCTCCGCGTCACGGCTTTCGACGCCCGCGGCCAGCTGCTGGACCGCCGGCCCCAGTCCGTGGCCGAGGTTTGCTTTGGATGCCATGCCGGGCCCGAGGCGGCGCCTCTCCGGTTCGGCATGTCGGATCTGGGCCAGCTGTTCGGAAAGGGATCCGCTTCCAGCCACGCCATCGGGGCCACGGCGGCGAGGCGCCCCGAGCTGCCCAGCCTGCGCACTTCGGCTTTCCAGGGCCCTCTCGACTGCGGCTCCTGCCACGGCAACCCCGATCCCTCGGGCGCGAAGGGACCCCACGTCTCCCCCCAGGCCGCCATCCTGAAGGCCCCCTTCGGGCGGGAGAAGGACATGGCCCGGCTGGGGGAGCGCGCCAACGACCTCTGCTTCCTCTGCCACGACAAGCAGTCCATCCTTTCGAACCAGTCCTTCCCCTTCCACGGCCAGCACCTGAGGGGCTTCACCAGCGGTGGCTCCCTGGCGGCCCAGCGGCAGGCGCCCGCCCTTTCCGAGGCCGCAGCCGTGCTGGGCCTGCGCTCGCCCCGGGATTTCCGGCCCGGGCGGGGCGGGGCCTACCTGCCCGGCTACGGCGAGCCCACCACCTGCGCCACCTGCCACGCCTCCCACGGATCCATGAAACAGCCGGCCCTGATCGAGTTTGACCTGTCGGTGGTGAGCCCGTCCTCGGTCGGCGCACCCTCCTTCCAGCGTTCCATGCTGGGCCGTGGGACCTGCACCCTCACCTGCCATGGGTACGACCATGTGCAGACGCGCTACTGACCCGCCGACCGGGCGCATCGAAATCCATGCTCCAGGAGAGCCTCCATGCCTAAAGCCACCTCCCTGCTGAACGGCTGCCCCTGGGCCCGGATGGCGGCTCTCCTGGGTGTTCTGGCCCTGGGCTCCGAAGTCCAGGCCGTGCCTGCCAAGAGCCCGGCCCGTGCCGTTGATCCTGCGGCGGATCGCCTGAAGGCCATCCTGGCCGCAAATCCCGGGCTCACCCCTGAGGCCGCCAAGGTCCGGATCCTCCGCCTGGAGAAGGCCTGGACCCGGGCCCTGGCGAAGGGCCTCCTGAAAACGCGCGGATGGCAGGAAAGCCGCCAGGAAGGCCGCCGGGCCGTCCTGGGGAGGGCCTACCTGGATACCCGGCCGGGCCATCCGGGCATGACGGAAGAACAGGTGCGCGCCTCCTTCCTGGCCCAAGGCGAGGAGCGCCGGGTCTCCCACGTGCTCTGCAAGACCCAGGAAGAGGCCGAAGCAGCCCTGAAGCGGATCGAGGGCGGAGAAGCCTTTGAAAAGGTGGCGGCAGAGGTGTCGACGGATCCCAGCGCGGCCAGGAACCAGGGCGGCCTGGGCTGGATCCGCCAGGCGCAGATGGTGGCCGCCTTCGGGGATCCGGTGTTCGCCGCGTCGGTGGGCGCGCTGGTGGGCCCCATGAAAAGTGAATTCGGATGGCATGTGGCCAAGGTCTGGGAGGCCCGGCGCAAGACGGCGGCGGACTTCACCGCGGAGCGCGGAACCCTCATGAAGGAGGCCGCTGAAGCCCAGCTGAAAATGAAACGGGAGGGGACGCTGGATGCTCTCCGGACCCGCTATCCGCTCACTCCCGACATGAATGTGCTTGGCGCGGACCGCACCACGGAGGCGCTGCCCGGTGACGACACGAAGGTGGCGGGCCGCGTGGCAGGTGTGGCCATCAGCCTCCAGGCCCTCAAGCGGCACCTGGCCGAGGTCCTCAAGACCATGGGGCAGAGCCATTCCCTCGGCGCAGCCACCAAGAGCCGATTCATGGAAGGGCTTGCGGACCAGATCCGGTTGGCTGCGGCGGCGAAGCGGCAGGGGTTGGAGCGGCGCCCCGGGGTCCAGGCCGCCCTGTGGGTGGATGAGCGTGAGCAGGCCTATGCGCGGTACGCGGAGGCCTTTCTCGCGGAAGTGAAGATCCCCGAGGCCGAGCTGGAGCGGCATTACCAAGCCTTTCCGGGCCGGTTCCTCGCGGTGGGTGCCCTGCGCCTTCAGGTGCTGGTGGCCGATTCCAAGGATCGCGTGGATGAGGCCCAGAACCAGGTGCGGGCCGGAATGGCCTGGCGGGCTGCGGTGGCGCAGTTCGCCAGCGCCGAGGCCACAGGCAATCCCGAGCCTGGCTGGGTGGAGGTGGCCTCCCTCAAGACCCTGGTGCCGCCCTCGCTCATGCAGCCCCTGCTGGCGGGCCCCCTGGGGCAGCCCATCGGTCCCATGCTGGGGCCGGATGGTTACATGCTCTTCAACGTCCTGGAGCGGCGCCCCGGTCTCGTGATGCCCCTGGCTGAGTGCCAGGATGCGGTGCGGGTGGACTACCTCAAGGCCTGCGGCCAGGCCATGGTGGACCAGAGCCTGGACGGCTGAGGACCCGGAGCGGAACGGCCCTCAGCCTCGCTGGCGCCCTGCCGCGATGCACCATAGATATCCGTCTGCCTCGCGTATCGCCGCAGACTCGAATGGCCCCAGTGGCTTATCAAGACTGCCTTCGCGCGCTTGATCCGATAGAGCCCCGGCTCTGCCGGGGCTCTATCCTTTCCCGCTTTTCATGTCATTCGTCGAGATCTTTGCAATCCTGCCAGGTGGACCGGCGGCGCTGGCCTACTTATGGCAGGTGTCGCAGCCGGTGACAGCCAGCAACTTCGGGTTCGTCGAGAAGTGGGGCTGGTGGCAGGACAGGCATGTGAGGGGTTTGCCGGTGGCCTTGATGATGCGATCCGAGGTCGGATGGTTGGCCGAGGGATGGTTCCCCTTCTTGTCCTTGTGGCAGCTCAAGCAGAGAGTCTGGATGTTCCCCCGGGGAAAGCCCTTGGCATCGCCGCCGTGCGCGGTGTGGCAGGTGGAGCACAGGCCGTCCATCACGGGCTTGTGCTTGGAAACCGCCTTGGCTGCCTCCCCCCTCAGGGTTTCATGGCACTGGAGGCACAAGTCCGCAGGATTGCCGGCCAGCAGGGATGGCAGGCTTGAGGCGTGGGGCGCGTGGCAGGAGGCGCACTCGCCATTGGCCACTGGTGGATGGGGGAAGGTGTTCTTGGCGGCGGCGGCCACCCCCTGGTGGCAGGTAAAGCAGAGGCCGGGGAGGGCCGCCTTCGTTTCGAAGGGTTTCGCCGCCGCGGGATCCGCGTGGCAGGTGGCGCACTCGGCCTTGGCCACCGGGGCATGGGCGATGGAACGGAGCATGCCCTGGTGGTTCGAACCATGGGGGTCATGGCAGGTGAGGCAGTCCTTCGCGGTGACCGGATACCCCTTGTGGGGCTTCTGGAGATCCTTCACGTCGTGGCAGCTGATGCAGAGCTGGTCCGCGGGCTGGTTCAGACCCTTCGCGAGGGGACCCGTGTGGGCCGCGTGGCAGCTGAGGCATTCTCCGGAGGCCGCGGGCTGATGGGCGTGCTTGGCCTTCACGGCGGTGGCAATGGTCTGGTGGCAGGTGAGGCAGAGCTCAGCCGGTTTCTGGCGCAGCAACCCCTTGGCTTCGGCGAAATGCGCCGCATGGCATTCGCGGCAGTTGCTGTCGAGGTAGGGCTTGTGGCCCCAGCCCTTCTTCGGCACTTCGGGCTGTCCATGGCAGGCCACGCAGATCTGGCTCTGGGGCTTGTCAAGCAGGGCTTCATTGCGAGAAGCGTGGGGCCGGTGGCACGTGGTGCATTCTCCCTTCTGGAAGGGGTCATGCTGGACGGACCCGGCCTTGGGCTCGAGATTGGTGTGGCAGGTGAGGCAGAGCTGCGGGACCGGGGCGGCGAGGTTGATGGGCGCTCCGGGCCCCTCGGCCGGATTCTTGGAGGTATGGCAGTTCGCACAGCTCTCCAGGAAGGGGGCATGGGCTCCCTTCAGGATGAGGGCCTTCTTCGGAGATGTATGGGGTTCGTGGCAGCCTGAGCAGTCCAGCTTCGGCATGGCGGCATCGAGATGCTTCTTCCGGAGGGCGGCATCCTCCAGATCGTGGCAGTTCGCGCAGGCCGCCTGGATCGCAAGCTCGGCGAGCATGGCCGGCCCTTTGCCGGAATGCGGGTTGTGGCAGCTGCTGCATGCGCCATCGTTCACGGGGGCATGGACCACCTGGAACCTGTCCTTGCGGGTGTGGCAGGCGTAGCAGTTGTCGGGTTGGTCGCGCTTGAGGTACTTCGCTTTGTCGCCACCGTGGGGATCGTGGCAGGCGAGGCATCCGCCCTTGCCGGTGGCGGGCTTGTGCCGGGTGTCGCCCTTCAGCAGGGTGTCGTGGCAGGCCGTGCAGAGCTTGTCCGTGTCGTCCTTCAGGAGTTTGGGAAGGCTGCCGCCGTGGGGGGTGTGGCAGGCGCTGCACTCCCCGTTCTTCACAGGTCCGTGGAGCACCTTCCGGGCCACGGTCTTCGGATGGCAGGCCCCGCAGGCGGCGAGCTGGCCGCCCTTGATGAGGCTGGAGGCCGCAGAGGCATGCGGCGAATGGCAGGCGAGGCACTGTCCCTTCTTCGCGGGCTCGTGGGGAACGCCTCCCTTCGCCACATCGGTGTGGCAGGTGGCGCACAGTTCGGCCGCCGGCTGCTTGAGGACAGGCGCGATCGGGCTGGAATGGGACTCATGGCAGGCGAGGCAGTCCCCTCCGGCAGCGGGCGCGTGCTGGCTCTTCCCCTTGACCAGATCCTCGTGGCAGCTGAGGCAGAGTTTCTCCGCGGGCGCCGTGAGCAGGCCCTTCTCGGCCGAGTCGTGGGGTTTGTGGCAGTCGATGCAGGCACCATCGCGGAAGGGGGGATGCTGGGACTTCCCCTTCACTAGCCCTGCATGGCAGGTGATGCAGAGCTCCTGAAGAGGGGCGACGAGGAGGCCCTTGCCATTCGCGGCGTGGGGCCGGTGGCAGGTGAGACATTGGCCGTCCTTGACGGGCTGGTGCTGGACGCCGGGGCCGGGCAGGGGGCCATGGCAATCCAGGCAGAGCCCGGGCATGGGCTTGGCCAACTGGATGGCACCACCAGATGCGGGAGCGTGGCAATCAGCGCACTGGCCGGGCGCGAAGGGTGCATGCTGGCGGTCCCGCAGCATGCCCTTGCCCGGGGCTCCGTGGGGATTGTGGCAGCTGGCGCAGGCGCTGGCCTTCAGAGGGAAACCCCCATGGGATTTCGAAAGGCCGGCGACGTCATGGCAGGTATCGCACTGCCCGGGAATGCCCGTCTTCAGGAGGTAGCGGTTGGCCGAGGGATGGGGCGAGTGGCAAGCCAGACAGTCTTCGGTGGCGGGGTGGGGATGTGCCGAGGCGGCGCGGGCCTTGATGTCCGCATGGCAGGAGAGGCAAAGCTCCTGGGTTTCCTTCCAGAGCAGCTTCTTCCGCCCGGTGTCGTGGGATCCGTGGCAGGCGCTGCATTCGCCTTTTGCCGGGAAGCGGTGGGCGGCGCGTTCATCCCGGGCCGGCTTGAAGCGCTTGTGGCAGATGGTGCAGAGCGCCCGGCCGCCGCCCTCGTGGAGCAGGTTGACGTTCGCATTGCCGTGGGGCTTGTGGCACCACTTGCAGTTGCCGTCCAGAAGCGGCTTGTGGCCCGTGGCAGGGGCGGCCGCCTGAACCACCTTCGGATGGCATTCCTGGCAGGATTTAGGCGCTACCCCAGCCCAGCCGGGAGTGAGGCTGGCCATCAGGAGGAACAGGAGGTGGGCGAGGGCCCGGCGCGAGACGGTCATGGCGTTGGCGATCTCATGGAATGAGCCCGGGGGGGTGGGCATACCTTATCCTAACGTCATCTTTGTTTTGCCCAAGATCCCCTGCCGTCCAGCAACGGCGCGACGGGTCCGATAAAGAGACATGATTTGGTTAAATTCCGGCCAGGGCGCAGGGGGGTGGATTCGTGAGCTGTTCTGGTGGCTCTCAAGGAGGTCACGAGAATGTCCGAGTTCCAGCCCGTGTTATCAGGTGAATGAAAGGTTTACCTGCCAGGCAAGGCTCGAGGAAGAAGGGGGCTCGGCCGCTTTTCCTGGGCTTCTTCGGGATCCTCATCTCCCGGCAGGTGATGCCGGTCACGATTCCTCCCAGCCCGTGGACCGCCTCAAAAAACACAGGCCGCAGAGACTGCGGCCTGTTGCTTGGCATCGCCGGCGCCTATTTCTTGTGGCAGGTCCGGCAGAGGAAGGATCCCACCATGGTGGCGCGCAGGAAGGGCGCGGTGGTTCCAGCGGATCCGTAGTTGTGGACGTCGTGGCAGGAGGAGCATTGCACTTTCGCGCCCGTGACGTTCGTGGGATAGAGGCGCACGCCGGTGAGGGAAGCCGCGGGCTGGAGCCCGGTATCCAGGTTGTCCTGGTAGGTGATGGAGATGGGATGGTCATTGCTGAGATCCGTTCCCACGAGGGCGTTGCCGGAGCTGATGCGCCCCGTGCCGGGGCTGACGCCCCCCCGCGCGCTGACATAGATGTCGTTGCCGCCGCCCAGGGGGGCGACCACCAGAGAGCCCACGGATACCGTGCCGTCGTGGCAGGAGAGGCAGGCCAGGCTCGGCCCCGTGGGTTGGGAGTCCACGGTGCCCTTGAGGTCCGCGCCGGCATGGTTGGTGTTGTTGTACATCGTGAAGGTCGCGGCGGTGGTGGTGTGGTTCCAGTCCGGGATGAGCTTCGAACCAGCGCTGGCGCTGGAGTTGTGGACCGTGTGGCAGAAGACGCAGGACTTGGTCGCCATGGTCACGGAGTTCTGTCCGGTGATGCTCAGGTCATGGACCGTTCCCTCCACGCCCGTGGTGGGCGGGGCCGCAGACAGGAGGATCGGCGCGAGCACGAAGGTGAGGGCACGAAGGAAGGTGCGCATGGAAATGCTCCTTTGCGCTTGTTGTCGAGTTTTCCGGGAACAAGTGAAATTTTGAGAGGCAGGCAAGGCAAAAAATGCTAAACGGCCGCTTCCGGCAAGAGCTGCCGCCTGTGCCTTTCCGGTCGGCAGGGCTCCCCTGGAAGGGGCCGTTTCCGGCACACCGTCGGGGGATCACCATCTTTGATGGAGGCCTCTTCATGGTGCGTGTCTGAAGGCGGGGCGCACCGCCCACGGCACGGCCCGCACAGGCTGACCCTGTGTGGCCAATCAGGAAAAGGCTCGGTTCACACCGCGTCGGCGATCGCTTTGCCCATGTCCTTGGTGCTGGCCTTGCCGCCCATGTCCGGGGTGCGCAGGCCGCTGGCCAGCACCTTCTCGATGGCGGCCACGACGGAGGCACCGGCCTCTGGGCAGCCCAGGTGGTCCAGCATCATGGCCCCGGCCCAGATCTGGCCGATGGGGTTGGCGATGCCCTGGCCGTAGATGTCCGGGGCCGAGCCGTGGACGGGTTCGAACATGGAGGGGAACTCGCGCTCGGGGTTCAGGTTCGCGCTGGGGGCGATGGCGATGGTGCCCGTGCAGCCGGGGCCCAGGTCCGAGAGGATGTCGCCGAAGAGATTGGAGCCCACCACCACGTCGAACCAGTGGGGGTTGCGGACGAAGTGGGCGCAGAGGATGTCGATGTGGAACTGGTCCACCTTCACCTCGGGATAGCGGCTGCCCATGGCCTTCACGCGCTCGTCCCAGTAGGGCATGGTGATGGCGATGCCGTTGGACTTGGTGGCCGAGGTGAGGTGCTTCTTGGGCCGCGACTGGGCGAGATCGAAGGCGTATTTCAGGATGCGGTCCACGCCCTGGCGGGTGAACACCGTCTGCTGCACGGCCATCTCCTGGTCGGTGCCCTCGTAGAGCCGGCCGCCGATGGAGGAGTACTCGCCCTCGTTGTTCTCGCGCACCACGATGAAGTCGATGTCGCCCACCTGCCGGCCCGCGAGGGGGCAGGGCACGCCGGGCATGAGCTTCACGGGGCGGACGTTGGCGTACTGCTTGAAGCCGCGCCGGATGGGGATGAGCAGGCCCCATAGCGAGACGTGATCCGGCACGCCGGGGAAGCCCACGGCACCGAGGAAGATGGCGTCGTGGTGGCGGATGCGGTCCAGGCCGTCCACGGGCATCATGCGCCCGTGCTCGAGGAAGTATTCGCAGCTCCAGGGGAACTCGTCCCACTTGAAGCGCAGATCGTGCTTCGCCGCGGCGGCCTCCAGCACGCGGATGCCCTCGGGCACCACCTCCTTGCCGATGCCATCGCCTGGAATGACGGCAATGTTCAGGGCGCGCATGGGGCCTCCTTTGAAGGAATCGGCAATAGCCGCATGTATCGCAGGGAATCAAGTCCGCGGGATGGAGCAAGTTGGCCCTTCACAATATCCGACTGTTGGGTAGACTACGCACCGAAAACCCAACCAATTCCAACCATGGAGGCTCCCCATGAGCCATGAATCCGTTTCCGGAACGGCCCCGGCCGGCGGCCTGTCCGGCTGGCAGGGCGCCAGGCCGATTCCAGCTTTGGCCACCCTGCTTCTGGGTCTGGTCCTGTACCTCGGCCTGCCCCGCCTGGTGTCCGTGCCGGACGCCAAGGTCTTCACCGGCCAGCCCGCCGTGGCCAAGCCGGTCCCCGCGGTGCCCGCGAAGCCCGCGGCCAAGCCCGCGGTACCAGTGGCTGCGCCTGCCGCCACACCTGCTCCTGCCCCGGCCAAGCCCCTGGCCAAGGCCCAGTTGGAAGCCAAGGCGAAAGCCGATGCGGAAGCCAAGGCCAAGGCCGAGGCAGAGACGAAAGCCAAGGCCGAAGCCGATGCCAAGGTGAAGGCCGACGCCGACGCCAAGGCCAAGGTGGATGCCGAGGCCAAGCGGAAGGCCGACTGGGTGAAGGGCCTGCACCTCTTCGCCATTTTCGTGACCACCATCGTGGGGATCATCCTCAAGGCCCTGCCCATGGGCGCCGTGGCCATGATCGGCATCGCCGTCACGGCGCTATCCGGCACGCTGGGCATCGCCGATTCCATGAGCGGTTTCTCCGATGTGGTGATCTGGCTCATCGTCCTGGCTTTCTTCATCTCCCGGGGCTTCATCAAGACGGGCCTGGGGGCCCGCATCGCATACACCTTCATGGCCCTGCTGGGCAAGCGGACCCTGGGCCTCAGCTACGGCCTGGCAGCCACGGATCTGGTGCTGGCCCCCGCCATTCCCAGCAACACAGCCCGCGGCGGCGGCATCGTCATGCCCATCATGGCCTCGCTGGCCCGCGCCTACGGCAGCAACCCCGGCGATGGCAGCGCCCGCAAGATGGGCTCGTTCCTCACGCTCACGGCCTACCAGGTGAACTGCATCACCAGCGCCATGTTCCTCACGGCCATGGCGGCAAACCCGCTGGCCCAGAAACTGGCGGGGGACCTCAAGGTGAACATCACCTGGGTGGGCTGGGCGGTCGCGGCGGTGGTGCCGGGTCTGGTGGCACTGCTGCTGATCCCCTACCTCATCTACCGCCTCCACCGGCCTGAGATCACCGAGACGCCGGAAGCGGTCGAGATGGCCAAGGGCCACCTGCGCGACCTCGGCCCCATCAAGCGCCAGGAATGGGCGATGCTGGGCGTCTTCGTGATGCTGCTGATCCTCTGGATCTTCGCCAAGCAGCTGGGCGATCTGAACCCCACTACCTCCGCGCTGGCGGGCCTGGCGGTGCTGCTGCTGACCGGCGTCCTGAACTGGGATGACATCAAGGCTGAGACGGGCGCCTGGGACACCCTCGTGTGGTTCGCGGCCCTGGTGATGATGGCCAGCTTCCTCAACAAGCTCGGCATGGTGCCCTGGTTCAGCAAGACCATGGGCGGCATGGTGTCGGGCAAGGGCTGGATCGCGGCCTTCCTGGTGCTGGCGCTGGTCTACTTCTACAGCCACTACTTCTTCGCCAGCAACACGGCCCACGTGGCGTCGATGTACGCAGCCTTCCTCGGCGTGTCCATCGTGGCCGGCGCGCCGCCGGTATTGGCGGCCCTGGTGCTCGCCTTCTTCAGCAACCTCTTCGCCGGCATGACCCACTACGGCACGGGTCCCGCGCCGGTGCTCTTCGGCACGGGCTACGTGGAGGTCGGCACCTGGTGGCGCACGGGGCTGCTGGTCAGCCTTGTGAACATCGTCATCTGGGTGGGCCTCGGCGGCCTGTGGTGGAAGGTGCTGGGGCTCTGGTAGCCTTTTCCACTTACAAAAAAGCCCCGCCATCCGGCGGGGCTTTTTCGCATGGAACGGCGTTCAGCCGAGGATCTTCGACAATCCATAGGCGATGACCGTGGACGTGCTGACGCCGATGAGGCCGGGGATCATGAAGCTGTGGTTGAGGAGGTACTTGCCGATCCGCGTGGTGCCCGTGCGGTCCATGTTGATGGCGGCGAGATCGCTGGGGTAGAAGGCGAAGAAGAAGTAGGCGTAGCTGGCGGGGATGAGGCTCAGCAGCAGCGGCGTGGGCAGACCCAGGGCGTAGCCGAAGGGCAGCATGATGGTGAGGGTGGCGGCCTGGCTCTTCACGAAGGCGGACACGGCGAACATGGCGAGAGCGAAGGTCCAGGGGGCCACCTGCACCATGCTCTTGATGTTGGCCACCAGGTAGCCCTCGTTGGCCTTGATGAAGGTCTCGCTCATCCACGCGATGCCGAAGATGGAGACCACGGCGATCATGCCTGCGATGAAGACGCTGGAGCGGGCGATGTCCGGGGCCTTCACCTTGGTGGCGAAGAGGATGAAGGAGCCGAAGGCCAGCATGATGATCTGCACCACCGTCGTCATGGGCACGGCCTTGCCGTTCACCAGGGGCAGCAGGGCGGGCTTCATGGCGATGAGGATGATGGTCAGCACGCCGGCGAAGAAGAGCCCCACGGAGAGCTTGGCGGTGAAGGGGATTTCCTTGCCCAGGGTGGTCACGTTGGCGTCCAGGGCCTTGGCGAACTCGGGGTCCTTCATGCGCTCGAGGAATTCGGGGTCCTGGTCCAGTTCCTTGCCGCGGTTGAAGCTCCAGGCCGCGGCGGCCAGGACGCCGATGATGCCGGCAGGCAGGGTGATGCGGATGATATCGAAGAGGCCCACGGGATGGCCGTTCTTGGCGGCCATAGCCAGGAAGGTGGTGACGGCCGCGGCCACGGGGCTGGCGGTGATGCCCATCTGGGAGGCCACGCTGGAGATGGCCATGGGGCGTTCGGGCCGGATGCGCGTCTTCAAGGCCACATCGGAGATGACCGGCAGCAGCGCGTAGACCGCGTGTCCTGTGCCCACGCAGACCGTAAGGAAGAAGGTGGAGAGCGGCGCCAGGATGGTGACGTACTTGGGGTGGGCCCGGAGCAGGCGCTCCGTCAACTGCACCAGGTAGTCCAGGCCGCCCGCCACCTGGAGGGTCGCCGAGGCCGTCACCACCGCCAGGATGATGAGCATCACGTCGATGGGCGGGGTGCCGGGGGCGACGCGGAACAGCAGCACCAGCACGGCCACGCCCAGGCCGCCGATGAGGCCCAGCGCCACGCCGCCCTTCCGGATGCCCAGAAGGATGGCGGAAAGCACGAGGACGAACTGGATCCAGAACATCAAGGCTGGGGTCATAGCCGCATTCTCCGTTTCCAAGGGTTCATGGTCTGACCACTGAACCAATCATGAAAGAAGCCTAGCAGCTGGAGCGATCGGGAATGGTCAAAGATGATGAGAAGGTGTGCAATAAATCACAGGCCGTTTCCTGGTCTACCTCCACGAAGATGAGTCACGCCAAGAGTTTCATGGAAGTGGTCCCCTGGCGGAGACGTTAGGATGGCGGGATCCGGATGGTTCCCTTGAGTCACCTGCCTTTCCACATTGTCACGCTGAGCCACCCCGACTGGGAGGCCGCCCTGGCCTGCGCGAAGCGGCTGGCCGAGGATGCCCTGCCGGAGTTGCGCCTCGACCTGTTCCCCGAGGCGGATCCCGAGGCCCTGGTGGACGCCCTCAAGCGCCGCTGCCTGGTGACCTGCCGCCGCCAATCCGAGGGCGGCCGCTGGCCCGATGAGGACGAAGCCGGCCGGATCGCCCAGCTCGTTTGTGCCGTGAAGGGGCGCCCCGCGTGGGTGGACCTGGAGTGGGACCTGGCGGTGCCTGCCGAAATCCAGGCCGCGAGGACCCACGTGCGGCTGCTGCGCTCGGTGCACGTGGCGCCTGGGGTCTTCGATCTGGAAGAGCGGCTGGACAGGCTGCCCGAGGGTGAGGCCTTCAAGTGGGTCGGCTGGGCCGGGCGGCTGGGGGACAACGGCCGGTTGAGGCCCGCCTTGGCCTGGGCCCGTGATCACGGCGTGGCCCTCTCCGCCTTCCTCATGGGGCCGAAGGGGATCGCCAGCCGGGCCATGCAGGCGGCCTGGGGCGGAGCCTTCACCTATGCGGCGCCGGACGACGGGCCTGCCGCGGCGCCGGGGCAGCTGCCCCTTGCCACCTTGCGGGCCTGGCGCTGTGCGCGCCTGCACTTGGGCCATGCCCTCTGCGGCGTCATCGGGGATCCCGTGCTGCACTCGCGGGGGCCGGCCTACCACAACGCCCGGTTCCAGCAGGCCTACAAGGACCTGGTCTATGTCCCCCTGGCGTGCGGAGACGCAGCGGAGGCCGTGGCGGCCCTTGAGTCCCTCGACATCCTGGGCCTCAGCATCACCGCGCCCCTCAAGCTGTCCCTGCCGCAGGCGCTCGGGCTGCATGGCCCCCTGAACACCCTCTGGCGCCGGGCGCCGGGCGACCCCTGGCAGGGGGCCAATACCGACGCTGAAGCTTTTGGACAGTCGCTGTCGCATCT
Organism: Geothrix sp.; assembly: GCA_036504495.1. GTDB lineage: Bacteria > Acidobacteriota > Holophagae > Holophagales > Holophagaceae > Geothrix. The sequence goes on along the minus strand of DASXVC010000066.1, from coordinate 13,458 downwards.
CGATCCGGGGCCCGTCCTGCTCCTGGGCGGCGGGGGCGTGGCCCGCACCAGCCTCGCCGTGCTGGAGGCCGCGGGCCGGCCGGTGCTCCAGGTTTCGCGCCAGGCGCCCTCCAGCCCAGCCGCCGTGGCCGCCTTCGCGCCCGTGGGCGTGGTTCAGGCCACCAGCCTGGGCATGGCTCCGGAAGATTCCAGGCCTTTCCCGGACCTGCTGGAGGCCGCCCTCCCCAGCGCCCGCTGGGCCGTGGAGTGGATCTATAAGGAGGACACCGCCTTCGCCCTCTGGGCCCGGGAGGCGGGTCTGGAACTGGCGAGGGGGGCGGCCCTCTTCGAGGCCCAGGCCGAGGCGCAGAGCCGCCGGTTCATCCAGGGGTGCGGCGGAGCAAGCTGACAGCCAACAGCTGATAGCTGATAGCTTTTACGCATGGATCTCCTTCTCGTCGAGGACAAGGACAGCTTCCGGCGCCTGTTGGTCCAGGCCCTGGAGGGTTCGGCCTGGTCGGTGCGGGCGGTGGCTGATCCCCAGGAAGCCCTGCGGGCCCTGGAGGCCGCGCCCGCCCACGTCCTGGTGACGGACTTGCGCCTGCCGGGCATGAGCGGGTTGGAGCTCATCCGCCGGGCCCGCCGGCTGCATCCCACCTTGCGGGTGGTCCTCATGTCCGCCTTCGGGGAGCCCCGGGACATCGTCGAGGCCATGCGGCTCGGCGCCGATGACTTCCTGCCGAAGCCCTTTGATCTGGAGGTCTTCCTGGCCCTGCTGGACCGCTTGTGGGCCCTGGCAGGCGCGCCACCCCCGGACCCCGCCGAACCCTGGATCGCCCACAGCGCCCCCATGCAGGCCCTTGACCAGGCCCTGCGCCAGGCCGCGGGCACGGGGCTGCCGGTCGTCTTCCGCGGGGAGCAGGGGGCCGGCCGGGGCCGCTGCTCCCGCCGGTTGCACGCCCTCCGGCATCCCGAAGCGCCCTACCTGTGTCTGGCGGCGGCCACCCTGGGCCCGGAGGGGCCGGATCCCCGCCACCTCCAGATGGTCCAGGGAGGAAGCCTCTTCCTGGCGGGGCTGGAGCATCTGGCCCCGGAGGCCGCCGGGCCCCTGGCCCGCGCCATGGATGCGGCCGGTCCCGGGCTCCACTGGATGGCGGGCCTGGAAACCGGGGCCATGTTGCCTCCAGATCTGGCCCAGCGGCTGGGAACGCTGGAGCTGAGGGTGCCGCCCCTGCGCGAACGCCGGGAGGACCTGCTGGCCCTGGCCAAGGTCCTGCTGGATCGCGGGGCCCGCCTGGAAGGCCGTCCCGCTCCGTGGCTGGAGCGGCCCGCCGAACGGCAGCTGCTCGACCATGCCTGGCCCGGGAACGTGCGGGAGCTGGAGGCGCTGCTCGGCAGGACCCTGGCGCACTCGGAGGGGCCGGCCATCCGGGCCTTCCCGGACCTGGGCCTCGGCAACTCGGAACCCATGGGTCTCGCCTGGCCCGAGCCCGGCCCCCTGGAGGCCATGATGCGGGCCGCCACGCGGGCTGCCGAGGCCCAGCTGCTGCGCCGCGCCCTGGCCCAGGCGGGCGGCGACCTCCCCAAGGCTGCGGAATCCCTGGCTCTCACCCTGCGCAGCCTGGCTCAGCGCTTGCGGGATCATGGCATCCCTCTCGAAGATGGAAGCTCCAACACCGCAGATGGAGGGAACCCCCTCCCCCGGAAGGCCCCATGAGTCAGGACTCCGCCCAGACCCCTCCCGTCCTCGCCCCGCCCGTGCGGTCGCCCGAGGGCATCCGCCCGGCCGCCCGGGCCGGGCTCGCGGCGCTCCAGGCCGTGGTGGTGGGGAAGGATGCCCAGGTGCGGCGGGCCTTCGCGGCCCTCCTGGCCGGGGGCCATGTGCTGCTGGAGGACCTGCCGGGGGTCGGCAAGACCACCCTGGCCAAGGGCCTGTCGCGCATCCTGGGGGGCAGCTTCCAGCGGGTGCAGGGGACGAATGATCTGCTGCCCTCGGACCTGCTGGGGATGCACCTCTGGGATGCGAAGGAGCAGACCTTCCGTTTCCAGCCCGGCCCGGTCTTCTGCCAGGTGCTGCTGCTGGACGAGCTGAACCGCATCGGCCCCAAGACCCAGAGCGCCATGCTCGAGGCCATGGTGGAGGGGCAGGTGACGCTGGACCGCAGCACCCACAAGCTGCCGGACCCCTTCTTCGTCATCGCCACGCAGAACCCCCTGGACCACGCCGGCACCTTCCCCCTGCCGGAAAGCCAGCTGGACCGCTTCTCCTGCGCCCTGCACCTGGGCTATCCGGATCGCGAAGCCGAACGCCGGATCCTGAAGGGGGAGGCGGGGTCGGAGCGCCTGGATGCCCTGCGGCCCGCCCTGGATCTGGATGGCTGGAGGCTGGCCCGCGCCGCCGTGCGCACCGTCCGCGTGTCCGACGCGGTGATGGATTACGCCGAGCGCATGGTGGACCGCATCCGCACCGGCGGTGGGTTCTGTTCCACCCGCGCGGTCAAGCACTGGCTCGGCCTGGCCCAGGCCGAGGCCTGGCTGGAAGGCCGCGACTTCATCACGCCGGACGATCTGCAAAGCACCCTGGCCGACACCATGGCCCACCGGGGCAGTCTGGATGACCGCCGCCTCAGCCGCAGCGACCGTCGCGAGCAGCTGGCCCGCCTGCTGAAGGATCTCCCCGTGGGATGGGCGGGATGACATGAGAGAGGACGAAACCGTCGGCCAGATCCTCCGGGATGCGCGGGTGGCCAAAGGGCTGTCCCGCGAGATCCTGGCGGTGGAGCTGAAGCTGCCCCTGCGCCACATCGAGGCCATCGAATCCGATGACTGGGAGTCGCTTCCCCCGGGCCGGCCGCGGCCCCTGGCCCGGCAGCTGGCCGAGCGCCTGGGGGTGGATCTGGAATTCCACACCGGGGCCTTCCAGACCGTGCCCGGCGTCCAGGAACTGCCACCTCCGGACCCGCGGCAGGAGCGCCTGGAACGCGTCGTCATGGGCCTCCTCACCACGGCTTCGGTGCTGGTGGTGATGTGGCTGGTGGTGCCCGGCCCCAGCCTGGGCCGGAGGCCGCCCCCGAGCTACCTGACCGCTCTGCCCAAGGCCGCGCCGCCACCGCCGCCCGCACCGTCCACCTCGCCCTACCCGGTGCTGGGCGAGCTCCTTCCGGAAGCGCCCATCAACGAACAGGGGGTGCTGATCAGCTTGCGGTCCATGGATGCCTGCGAGGTGCGCCTGGAACCTTCACCGGATTCGGGCGAGCCGGCTCAGGCCCGCACGCTGCGGGTCTCCGAGCCCTGGCGGCTCCGCATCAAGGGGCCCTTCACCCTCAGCCTGGACAATGCCGGTGTGGTAAACGTGGAGGTGGCCGGGGTCCGGATTCCCCACGGCCAGAATGTGGGTGAGGCTTGGGTGGGCCGTTTCGATGCCGAAGGCCATTGGCTCCGGCCGCCCCAGCCGCCCCCGCCGCCCGCCGAACCACCGCCCCCTGATGATGATGAAGACGGAACCCTGCCATGAGCCTGCACCCCATTGTCGATCGCTTCCTCCAGGGCACCCTGCCTGAACCCATGGCGTTGTCCCTGGTGGGGGGCAGCCTGCCGGTCCCCACCAAGGACCTGCTCCGGGCCCTGGCCCATGCGGCCCTCCAGGAGTCGCCCTACACGGAGCGGGCCCTCGGCTGCCTGGCGACGATGCCAGAGTCCATGCTGGCGGGTGTCCTGCTGGAGCCTGTGGAGCCGCCGAACACCCTCCAGCTGATCCTGTGCCACCGGAAGGAACCGGCTCTGCTGGAGAAGGCGCTGCTGAATCCTTCGCTGACCGCGGAGATCGTGGAAGCCTCCGTGCCCAGCCTTCCGGGTTCCGTGCTGGAAATCGTCCTGAACAACCAGGTGCTGTGGATCCAGCGCCCGAGGATCCTCGACCTGCTGGAAGAGCATCCCGAAGGCGAATACGTCATCAAGCGCCGGGTGAACGAGTACCGCTTCGAGGTGCTGCGCCTCATCCCGGAGGAGGTCAAGAAAGACCGCCTGGAGATCCTCGACGAGGTCGAGGCTGGCCATCTGGACAAGGCCTGGGCGGAGCTGCCCCTGCCCAAGGAGAAGTCGCAGGAGGAGGCCGACGCGGAGATCGAATCCGACGAAGTGGCCGCCGAGCGCCGCCTGCTGGCGCAGAGACCCGTGCTGGACGACCAGGGTGAGGAGATCACCCTCACGCTCTCCCAGCGCGTGGCGAAGCTCCGGACCAACCAGAAGATCATGCTCGCCATCAAGGGCGGCAAGGAGGAGCGCACCCTGCTCATCCGCGAGGCCAACCGCCTCATCCAGGTGAACGTCATGCGGAACGGCCGCATCACCGAAGGCGAGGTGGCCTACATCGCCCAGATGCGCACCGTGAACGAGGAGGTGCTGCGGATCATCTCCAACAACCGCGAGTGGATGAAGAAATACCCCATCACCAAGGCCCTGGTCCTGAACCCCCGCACCCCGCTGCCCGTCGCCATGACCCACTTCAAGCGGCTCATCGAAAGCGACATGAAGCTGCTGGTGAAGGACCGCAACGTGGCCGAGCTGCTGCGCCGGGAAGCCAAGCGGTATTTGGAGATGAAGGCGCAAGGGAAGGGGTAGGCCACCGCCCGTTCCATCTCTGTCTTTCCTCTAGCTCCAAACCAGAAAGCCCCCGATCGGGGGCCTTCTGGTTTGGAGCGGGCGATCGGGATTGAACCGACGACATTCAGCTTGGGAAGCTGACGTTCTACCACTGAACTACGCCCGCGGCAGGGGTCCATCCTAGCGCAAGTGCGGGCTGGGGGCCAACCCTGGTCAGCCCAGATACGCCGCGATGACCCGCTCGTTCCGCCCCAGCTCCTCCGGGGTGCCTTCGACGGCGATGCGGCCCCGCTCCATGACGTAGGCGTAGTCGGCGACTTCGAGGGCGCTCTTGGCGAACTGCTCCACCAGTAGGAGGGTGATGCCGGATTCCTTGAGGCGCCGGATGGTGCGGAAGACCTCCTGCACGATGACCGGCGCGAGGCCCATGGAGGGCTCGTCCAGCAGCATCACCTTGGGCCGGGCCATGAGGGCCCGGCCGATGGCGAGCATCTGCTGCTCGCCGCCCGACAGAGTGCCCGCAGCTTGGCGGGCGCGGTCCTTCAGGCGGGGGAACAGCTCGAAGACACGGTCGAGATCGGCCTGGGCAGCGGCCTTGAACCCGAAGAACTTGGGCAGCCGTGCGTAGGCGCCGAGGAGCAGGTTGTCCTCCACGGACAGCGGGCCGAAGACCTTGCGGCCTTCGGGGGAGTGGGCGAGGCCCAGCCGGGCGATGCGGGAGGCGTCGAGCCCCTGCACCTCCTTGCCATCCAGCACCACGCGGCCCCGGGAGGGCCGGAGGACGCCGGAGATGGCCCGCATGGTGGTGGTCTTGCCGGCGCCGTTCGCGCCGATGAGGGCCACCACGGCCCCCTGTTTCACGGTCAGCGACGTGCCCGTCAGCACCTCGCTGGCGTCGTACCCCGCATGAAGATCGTCCACCACGAGCATACCGGTCTCCTTCACGCGGGCAGCGGTTCGGCGCCATTGGAGGGCGCGGAGCCGCTGGCCTGGCCCAGGTAGGCCTCGATCACCTTGGGATGCCGCTTGACCTCGTCCGGCGCGCCTTCAGCGATGACCTTGCCGCCGTCCAGCACGGTCACCCGGTCGCAGAGCTCGCTCACCACATCCATGTGGTGCTCGATGAGGATGATGGTGATGCCCCGGGCGTTGACCCGCTTGATGATCTCGATCTGCTGGACGACGTCCGGGTGGGCGAGCCCCGCCGCGGGTTCGTCGAGGATCAGGAGGTCGGGCTTGCGGGCCAGGGCCCGGGCGATCTCCAGGAAGCGCTGGGCGCCGTAGGTGAGGTCCTTGGCCTTCGCGCGCGCCTGGTCCTTCAATCCGATGAGGTCAAGCAGGGCGAGGGCGTCGGCCCGGGCCCGGCGTTCCTCGATCCGGGAGAAGCCCAGCAGCACCAGGGGCAGGGGCACCTTGTAGACCCCCTTCAGGGCGACCATCACATTCTCGAGGGCCGTGAGCTCGCTGAAGAGCTGGAGGTTCTGGAACGTGCGGGCCACACCGGCCCGGGCCACACGGTTGAGGCTCCCCTCGGGCAAGGCGGCGCCGCGGAGGGACATCCGTCCCGAAGTGGGTGTGTAAAGGCCCGAGATGACGTTCACCACGGTGCTCTTGCCGGAACCGTTGGGTCCGATGAGGCCGTGGATCGTGCCAGCCCGCACCTTCATGGAGAGCCCATCCACAGCCTTGACGCCACCGAAATACCGCTTGAGGTCATCCAGGATGAGCAGGGGGCCATCCCCCTGGTCGCGCGGCGGAAGCACCGCATCCAGGTCTGAGGGCGCGGGCAGCGGCGCCGGGGGGACGCGGAACAGCTTGGCCAGGAAGAGGGCCAGGAAGCCCATGAGGCCTTCGGGCAGGCCCACCACCACGGAGAACAGCATCAGGGCGAAGATGCCCTTGCGCCAATCCTCCGTGTTCTCCACGAAGAATCCCCCGACGACGAGGATGCCCATGGCCACGACGGGAGCGAAGGCCTGGAAGGGCCGGGTGGTCTTCTTCACGAGACCCCGGAGGCCCGCCACCAGGGCTAGCGCGAAGCCGGCCCCGCTGAAGATCTGGAAGAGCAGCCGGTTGGAGAGCAGGTTCGGGAGCAGGACCACCACCGTGGCTCCCATGAAGGCGCCCCAGAGGCTCTTCCGGCCCCCCAGCACCACGCCCAGCAGGAGGATGATCATCAGGTCGTAGACGAAGCTCTGGGGCTGGAGGTACTGGAAGTTGAAGGCGTAGAGTCCGCCCGCGAGCCCGCCCAGGCCCGAGCCCAGGGAGAAGGCCGCGACCTTGTGGTAGTAGGTGCCCACGCCCATGGCATCCGTGGCGATGGGGCTGTCGCGCAGGGCTTCAAAGGCCCGGCCCCATTGGGAGGACAGCAGGTTCCGCATCACCATCCAGACCAGGGCCAGCAGGACCATGCACAGCCAGTAGAAGAGCGCGGGCGTGAGGGCGTGCCCGAACAGGGGCGGGCGCACCAGGCTGAGGCCCTGGGCGCCGCCGGTGATGCCTTCCAGTTCGTTGAGAGCGGTCGTGCTGAGGGCCGCGAAGCTGAGGGTGGCCAGGGCGAACTGCGGCCCTTCGAGGCGCAGGGCGGGCAGGGCGAGGAGCGCCCCCAGGAGCAGGCCCACGGCCAGCGCCGCGGCCAGCGCCGGCACCATGCCGAGGCCGAATTTCGTGACCGCGAGGCCGGCCGCGTAGGCGCCCAGCCCCAGGAAGGCGACGTGGGCGAGGTTCACCTGGCCCAGGTAGCCCACGGTGACATCCAGCCCGATGAGGAGGATCCCGTAGATGGCCAGCAGGGTCAGCAGGCCCAGGGCGTAGGGGTTCACCACCACCAGGGGGACGGTGGCGAGGAGGGCGAAGACCACGAGTTCGGCTCCGCGGAGAAGGAGGACTCGTTTCATCTCATACCTTCCGGATGATGGCTTTGCCGAACACGCCGGTGGGGCGCACGGCCAGGGCGAGGATCAGCAGCGTGAGGCCGGGCGCCTCGCGCCAGCCGCTGCCCAGGTAGAAGCTCGCCAGGCTCTCCAGCACGCCGAGGGCCATGCCGATGAGCACGACGCCGAATCCCGAATCCAGGCCCGCCACCACCGCCACGGAGAAGGCCTTGAGGATGAGGGCGGAGGCCATGGTCGGGCCCACGGTGGTGATGGGCGAGACGAGGATGCCCGCCACGGCCGCCACCGCGCCGGACAGGCCGTAGGAGAGCATCACGGTCCGGGTGGCCGAGATGCCCATGAGCTCGGCCGCATCCCGGTCGGCGGACACGGCCTCGAAGGCCTTCCCCAGCAGCGTGCGGCGCTTGAACAGCTCGATCAGACCCATGATGGCGAAAACGCCCACGGCGACCGCGAGTTCCTGCCGCGTGACGTCGACGCCCCACACATGGATCGGGTCGGCGGAGATGGGGGTGGGGAAGGGGCGGTCATCGCGGCCCCAGATGTTCTCGGCGGCGGAGAACAGGAAGAGTCCCAGGATGATCGAGAGCAGGATCCACCCTTCGTTTTTCTGCTCGAGCGCCAGGCGGATGCCCGCCCGCTCGATGGCCAGGCCCAGCAGGGCGCCGAAAAGCAGGCCGCCCGGCACCATCAGCCAGTAGGGCAGGCCGAGGTTGGTGAGGGTGAGGCAGAAGAAGGCCGAGACCATCACCAGTTCGCCCTGGCCGAAGTTGATGCTCTTGCTGGTGGCGTAGGTGAGCTGGAAGCCGTAGGCGATGAGGGCGTAGACGAGGCCCATGAGCGCGCCGCTGACGGCCATCTGTCCAATGATCGAAGGGTTCATACCGGATCTTCCTGGGGGAAGGGCGGAAAAGCCGGGGGGCCGAAGCCCCCCGGAGCGGCGGTGATGCCGGATCGGTTACTTGGTTTTGGCCTTCACGGGCTTGGCGGCGGCCTTGGCGGGCGCGGTCCCGGCGGCGGCCTTGATGAGGCGGGCCTTATCCGAGGCGTTGGCGAAGACCACACGGCCGTCCTGCACCATGCCCATGACCGTCTGCTCGCGGCGGAAGGCCTCGTGGGTCTCGACGTTGGCCGGATCCCACTTGGTGAAAGGGTGGTTCCAGGTGGCGATGACGCCCTTCACGGGTTCCTTCAGGTCCTCCAGGGCCTCCTTGACCTTGCGGGTGTCCGTGGTGCCGGCCTGCTTCACCGCGGCGGCGAAGAGGTAGACGGAGTCATAGCCCTGGGCGGCGGCCACGGGGGAGGGGATGCGGCCCACCTTGAAGGTGTTGTGGTAGCCCTCGATGAAGCTCTTGGCCTTGGGGGTGATGGGCTCTTCGATGAAGGTCTGGGGCATGAGGGTGCCATTGCCGTTCTTGCCGGCGTTGTCGATGTAGTTGGACATGGACAGGGTCCAGCCGCCGATGAGGGGGGCCTTCATGCCGATCTTGGCCATGCCGTTGGACACGGCGGCCAGCTCGGGGCCGATGCCCCAGATCAGGATGGCCTGGGCGCCGGCGGCCTTGGCGCGCAGCAGCTGGGCGGTCATGTCCTTGTCGCCGATGTTGAACTTCTCCTTGGCCACCACCGTCAGCTTATTGCCCTGCTTCTTGATCTGGTCCAGCATGTCGTCCCGGCCGGACACCCCGTAGTTGGTGGAGTCGAAGACCACCGCCACCTTGGTGAACTTGCGGTTGATGGCCTCTTCGACCACCATCGCGGCCTGGATGCCGTCGTGGGCCGCGAAGCGGAAGATGGAGAGATCCTTCACGCCGGCCTTGCTCCACTGGGTCATGGAGGCGGACCCCGCGGCGGGGCAGATGATCTTGGTGATGCCCTTCTCCTGGAAGTGCTTGTCGCCCGCCATGCAGACGCCGGTGTTCACGGTGCCGATGACGCCGGACAGGTCGCCCATGGCGGCCAGCTCCTGGGCGATGAGGGCGCCGCGCTCGTTCTTGGCTTCATCGTCACGCTCGATGGCCTGGATCTTCAGCTTCTGTCCGCCCACCTGGATGCCGCCCGCGGCGTTGATTTCGGCGATGGCCAGCTTGGCGCCATCCCGCATGGAGCCGCCCATGGGAGCCGAGCCGCCGGTGAAGGGGCCTGTGATGGCGAGTTTGACGGTGTCTCCGGCGTGGAGGCCGAAGGCCGCCACCAGCAGCGAGCCGTAGAAGGTCTGCTTGAGCATCGTTTCCCCCGTGGAGAATGGTCAGGTTGGAGTGGATTGGTGGGCGCTAGCATATCGGTCCAGCCAGCCTTTGGGAAGGCGGGCCGGTTCCTTCCTGGCCAGCTTTCAGGCCAGTTGGGCCTTCACCCAGGTGAGCAAGGATTCCCCACCGGTGACGCGCTGCTCGGCGATGAACAGGGGCATCTCCAAGACTTTGGCGTGATCCTGGCCCAGCTTCACCGCGTCCTTTTCGGTACAGACTAGCCACGTGGCGCCCTCTGCCCGTGCGCGGGACTGGAGCTGGCCCAGCTCGGCGGGCGAAGGGCCTCCGTGGTCGGGGTAGCTGTGGGATCCCGTCCAGGCCTGGCCGGCCACCAGCAGGTCGGCGTAGAAGGCCTCCGGGTGGCCCAGGCCGCACCATGCGAAGGCTGGGCCATGATCCGGAAGGGGGATGGAAAACCAATCTTCCGTGCCCCACCGGCGCAGGGCGCCCAGGGTGAAGCCGACCCAGAAGATGGGCCCGCCGCCCCCGTGGCGCGCCCACCAGGTTTCCACGGCCGCACGGTCCTTCAGGCGGCTGGACCGTGTCACCACCAGGGCATGGGCCCGCCGGGCGCTCTCCTGGGGCTCCCGCAAGTCTCCCAGGGGGAGCATGCGGCCATTCCCCCAGAGCCGCACGCCGTCGAGCACCAGCAGGTCGAGATCCCGGTGCAGGGCCCGGTGCTGGAAGCCGTCATCCAGGAGCAGGCAGCGGAGGCCCGGACGCTGGGCCAGGGCCCGGAGGGCGGCCGCATGGCGCTTCCGCCCCACCACCACCCGCTCCGGCCCCAGACGCCGGGCCATGAGCAGGGGCTCGTCGCCGGTCTGCCGCGGGTTGGAATCGGCCTCCACGCTCATGGGATCCACCTCGCGCCGCCCGCCGTAGCCCCGGGACAGCACCGCATTGGTCCAGCCCGCGGCCTCCAACCCCTCGGCCAGGAACAAGGTGAGGGGCGTCTTGCCGGTGCCCCCGGCACTGAGGTTGCCCACGGAGATGACGGGCACGGGAACGCGCACGGCCCGCCCCGGATGGGCGTCGAAGCTGCGGTTCCGGGCGCGCACCACCATCCCGTACAGGGGGGACAGGGGAGCGGCCAGATAGCGCAGAATGGACATGGGTTAGAGTGTCCAACAAAACCCCCACGGGGTCACGGCATCAGGGTCGCGGAGGTGCGGATGAGCGAGGGGATCCTGCTGGAGCCGGTGGCGCGGGGCACCCTGCTTTCTGAATCCGCGCGGGTGGCACGGCTTCATGCCGCCCTGCCGCAGATCCTTGCGGCGCTCGAGGGCGAAACCGACGAGGTGGCCCTCCAGGCCACCCTGGCCTGCCTCCTGTGGGAGACTCTGCCGCAGACCAACTGGTGCGGTTTCTACCGGTGTGTGGGTGAACGCATGCTGGCGGTGGGCCCCTATCAGGGTGGCATGGGCTGCCTGCGGATCTCCTTCGAACGGGGAGTCTGCGGAGCCTGCGCCCGCACCGGCGCCACCCAGCTGGTCCCGGATGTCCATGCCTTTCCCGGCCACATCACCTGCGACGACGCCACCCGGAGCGAGCTCGTGATCCCCATCACGGTTGCCGGGCGGCTTCTGGCCGTGCTGGATCTGGACTCGCCGCATCTGGGCGGGTTTTCCGCCGCCGAGGCCCGGATTCTGGAGGACCTTATGATCCGGACCTTTTCTCAGGCGATTCACCCATCGCCTGGCATGGGTTAACCTAGGGCACTCTCCGGGACCCGCATGGCTGAACCCAGCTTCATCGACCAAAGCAAGCTGCGCTTCCGCGAAGGCGAGATCATCTTCCGCAAAGGAGAGATGGCCCAGCAGATGTACATCATCCTGGCAGGCAGGGTGAGGCTCTATGTCTCAGAAGAAGCCAAGGGCGAATGGGCGGAAGAGCTCTCCAAGGGGGACTTCTTCGGGGAGGGCAGCCTGCTGGAGGCTCTGCCGCGCCAGCACACGGCCCTGGCCCTGGAGGACTCGGACCTCATCGCCATCAACCGCGGCACCTTCATGCGCATGATCCGGCAGAACCCGGAAGTCTCCGTGAAGATGATGCAGCGCCTGGCCCAGCGGCACCGCGAACTGGGCGAGCGGGTGGAGGCGATGGATGCCAGCCGTCCCGCCAAGCCTGCCGGAACCCCGGTGGCGAACCTCGTGTCGGTGCTCAGCGGCAAGCCCCACCCCATCCTGGCCCATGGATCCCTCGTCGGCCGCTTCGATCCCACCACCGGGGTGCATCCCGACATCGATTTGACTGATGAGGACCACAACCTCAGCGTGTCCCGGCGCCATGCCCGCATCCTGTGCGAGCACGGCCGCTATTTCCTCCTGGAGGAGCCGGGCGTCGCCAACGGCACCTTCGTCCGGGGGGAGCGCATCCAGCCCGGAGAGCCGCGGGAATTGAAGCACGGGGACCGGGTGGGGTTCGGCATGGTGGTGCTGTTCTTCGAAAAGACCTAACTTTTCCACTGTACGGAAAAGTTGGAGGAGAAAAGCATGGGCACGGACCTTCATGTTGAGCTTTGGCGGGATGAGCATGGGGCCATCCGGGAGCTGGTGCAGTTCGGGCTGGATGAGATCGGTGGGGCCTGCGTGATCCGCGAACGCAACAGCCTGGATGCCCTGGACGGCGACGCGAACGAGGGTGATACCGTCGTGGCCCGCTTCGGGGATCCAGAGGACGCCCGGGACTTCCTCAGGGATGAAGGCTTCGAGCCCGTGTAGTTTTGTCATCTCCGGAACGCCGCCCGGCTGGCCGGGCGACGTTCCGGAGTCGTGAACGGATTTCTGGCGGAGGAAAACAACGATGAATTCCCTGTTCAACCCGGCCGACCGCGATGCCCTGTCCCGGCGGTTCGCTGAATTGGAGCCGGGCGCCCAGCGCCAGTGGGGGAAGATGGATCCCGCCCAGATGATGAAGCACTGCTCCATCGCCCTGGGCGACCTCCTGGGCGACCGTCCGGTGAAGCAGCTCTTCCTCGGGAAGCTGATCACACCCTTCATCCGGGGCCACATCTTCGGGGACAAGCCCTTCCGCCGCAACTCCCCCACCGATCCCATCTACGTGGTGTCCGCCCCCCAGGACTTCGAGGCCGAGCGCATCCGGCTGGCCACGCTCATCGACCACGTCATCCAGCGCGGCACCGCGAAGGTCGATGGCAGTGTCCACCCCTTCTTCGGGCGGCTCAGTGGCGACCAGTGGGGACGGCTGATCTACAAGCACTTCGACCACCACTTGAGGCAGTTCGGCGCCTGAGGCTTTTCCTATCTCCAAAACAAAGCCCGGCCGCAGCCGGGCTTTGTTTTGGAGCAGGGAACGGCGTTCAGTTGGAACCGATGCCCAGTGCCTTGGCGGCCTTGGTGAGTTCGGGGACGACTTCGAAGAGGTCGCCGATGGAGGCTCCACCTCTGCGATCCAGCGAAGCTGGGGAGCAGGAGGGCGGCGCGGGGCGCCGCCCGATAGGTGGAGGGTAGCCCCGTTCGTGAAGGCAAGCCGGAGGCGCGGCCTGAACGAGAGCGCCCGGCGAATGCCGGGCGCGGACGGGGCAAGGGATCGGGCCTAGTTGGAACCGATGCCCAGTGCCTTGGCGGCCTTGGTGAGTTTGGGGACGACTTCGAAGAGGTCGCCGATGGAGGCTCCACCCCTGCGATCCAGCGAAGCTGGGGAGCAGGAGGGCGGCGCGGGGCGCCGCCCGATAGGTGGAGGGTAGCCCCGTTCGTGAAGGCAAGCCGGAGGCG
>DASXVC010000065.1:0-5868 GCA_036504495.1 Geothrix sp. | reverse complement strand
CGACGTCACCCCCATCCCCCACAACGGCTGCCGGCCGCCCAAGCGGCGCCGGGTTTAAGAGAGGAGGAGAGACATGGCACGTTACACAGACGCCGTTTGCCGCCTCTGCCGCCGCGAGGGCATGAAGCTTTATCTCAAGGGTGAGCGCTGCTTCAAGGAGAAGTGCTCGTTCGAGACCCGCAAGGGTAAGATCCCCGGCCAGCATGGCGCGGGGAAGATCAAGAAGCCCACTGGCTACGCCCTGCAGCTTCGCGAGAAGCAGAAGGTGAAGCGCATCTACGGTGTGCTCGAAAAGCAGTTCCGCCACTACTTCGAGAAGGCTGACGCCAAAAAGGGCGTCACCGGCCACAACCTGCTCGGATTCCTCGAGTGCCGCCTGGACAACGTGGTGTACCGCCTGGGCTTCGCGCCCAGCCGTTCCTCCGCGCGCCAGATGGTCATGCACGGCCACGTGCAGATCAACGGCAAGCGGGTGGATATCCCCTCCTACCAGGTCAAGCCTGGCCAGGCGGTGGTACTGGGCACCCGCGCCCGCGAGAACGACGGCGTCAAGACCTCCGTCGAAACCTCCACGGGCCGCGGTATCCCCAAGTGGCTCACCTTGGACGCCGCCGCCTTCAAGGGACAGGTGCTAGCTGCGCCGACCCGCGAGGACATCACTCTGGACATCAACGAGCAGCTGATCGTTGAACTGTATTCCAAGTAAGGGGGCAGGATGCTGAACCTCAGCGATTTCCAGAGGCCGCGATTCGCGGAGGTGACCCCCGGGTCCCTCACGGACTCCTACGGAGAATTCGTGGCCTACCCCTTCGAGCGTGGCTTCGCCACGACCGTGGGGCACAGCCTGCGCCGGGTGCTGCTCAGCAGCATCCAGGGCGCAGCTGTCACCAACGTCCGCATCAAGGGCGTCATGCATGAGTTCACGACGCTTCCCGGAGTCTGGGAGGACATCACCCACGTCCTCCTGAACCTCAAGGAAGTGCCCTTCAAGCTGCACAGCAGCGAGCCCCAGACGGTGACCATTTCCGCCAAGGGTGAGGGCACCGTGACCTCCGCCGCCATCCGCTGCAACCAGAACGTGGAGGTCGTGGATCCCAACATCCACATCGCCACCCTGGGCGAGGAAGGTGAGCTGGAGATCGAGATGGTGGTCCGTCCGGGCCGCGGTTTCGTCACGGCCGACCGCAACCATGACGAGAGCCTGAGCCTGGGCTTCATCCCCATGGATGCCAACCACAGCCCCATCATCCGCGTGAACTACATCGTGGAACCCGCCCGCGTGGGCCAGAGCACCGATTACGAGAAGCTCACGCTTCAGGTGTGGACCAACGGCGCCGTCAGCCCCAAGGAAGCCGTTTCCGACGCGGCCCTCATCCTGCGCGACCACTTCCTTGTGTTCGCGCGCCAGGACGAGGACTTCACCGAGATGGAAATGGGTTCCGCGACCCTCGGGGCCGAAGCCGCCAACACCTGGCTGGGCAAGTCTGTCGAGGAACTGGAACTCTCCGTGCGGGCCAACAACTGCCTCCGCAACGCCAACATCACCACCATCGGCGAGCTGGTCCAGCGCACCGAGGCCGAGCTGATGAAAACCAAGAACTTCGGCAAGAAGTCGCTCCAGGAGATCAAGGACGAGCTCGCTCGTATCGGCCTCTCCCTCGGCATGCGGCTCGAGCAGGAAGTGTAAGGAGCCCCCATGCGTCACAACGTTTCCGGCAAGCGCCTGGGCCGCACGACCAACCAGCGCAAGGCCCTCATGAAGAACCTCGCGACCGCTCTGATCCAGAGCGAGCGCATCGAGACCACCCTGGTGAAGGCCAAGGAGCTTCGCAGCTTCGTGGAACCCTTCATCACCCTCGCGAAGAGCGATACCGTGCCCAACCGCCGTCTGGCGATGGCCCGGCTCGGAAGCAAGGACGCCGTCCAGAAGCTCTTCGGCGCCGACTTCCGCAAGCGCTTCGAAAGCCGCCCCGGTGGCTACACCCGCATCCTCAAGATGTCCCATCGCCTTGGCGATGCCGCTGACATGGCCCTCATCGAGTTCGTGGACTACACCCTCCCCGAGCCCAAGGCCGAGGACGCTGAGTAGCCTGCTGCTCAATCCATGAAAACGCCCCGGCTTGCCGGGGCGTTTTCATGGATGGCCGGATCACCCCACCGTCCACGGGCCGCTGGATTCCTCGCCCGCCTCCACCGTGAAATCCGCCTTCCTCAACCGGCGGGACCGGACCACGGTCACAGTGCAGGCGGCCTGGGCCGCCACCTGGCTGGACACGCTGCCCAGCAGGGTGCGCCGCAGGGAACTGGCCCGGGCGCCGATCACCACATGATCCACATGGTTGGCGTTCACGTACTGGAGGATGGCCGAGGCGGGATCCGGAGACTGCAGGACGTGGCAGCTGATGCGCCCCTCCTCCAGATTCAGGCTCTCGGCCCAGTGGCGCAGGGCCACGAGGCGCTGGAGGTGGATGTTCCGCCCCTCGGCATCCAGGGTCTGGTCCAGGGTGATACGGCCCTGCTTGAGCACGTTCAGACAGGCCACCCGGGCTCCGGGCAGGGCGGGGAGCATGCGGGCGACCATGGTCCGCAGCGTCTCCGCGATGGGAGCCGCCTCGGGGGACAGGTCGATGGCCACCACGAGAATCGGGGCGTCGCCATCGTGCCGGGCGGGGCTCTTGGTCTTGGGGATCGCGAGCTGGTGGTCCGCGAAGCGGCGCCGGAGGACCGTGGTGAAAGAGTCCTGCCGCAGCTTCTCGGAACGAGCGGTCAGCTTCACCTGGCCGGGATCCCGGAGGGCCATGGCCAGGTGGGCGGCGGTGGGGTAGCGCCAGGCCGGATGCACCTCCAGGCAGCGCAGGATGATCTCCTGGAGCCAGGGCGGGCAATCCGGGCGCAGATGCCGTGGGGGCACCGGATCGCGCCAGAGGCGCCGCTTGAGGCCTGACAGGCGCTGAGGGTCTCCGAAGGGCCTGACACCCGTCAGGAAGAAATACATCAGCACGCCCAGGGCGAACTGATCGCTGCGGGGATCCCGCCGGTGACCCAGCACCTGCTCCGGCGCCATGTAGGGAGCCGTGCCGTAGGGAAGCCGGAATTCCTCGCCCATCAGGTCGGGCAGCTCGTCGTGGTGGGACAGGCCGAAGTCGATGAGGACCACCTCGCCCGTGGGCCTGGTGAGGAGGTTGGAGGGCTTCACATCCAGGTGGACGACATGCTGGCGGTGGAGGTCATCCAGGGCCAGGGCGGTCCGGGCCCCCAGGGCCGCCACTTCGGCGCAGGAAAGCGGTAGCTGGGTCAGCAGAGGCAGCAGGCTGGGGCCGGGGATCCGCTCCATCACCAGGTAGGGCTGCACACCAAAGTAGCCCTGGGCGACGAACTTGGGGACGTGGAGCCCCGCCAGGCGCGGCAGGATCATCTGCTCCATTTCGAATCCGACGATGGCGGCCGGATCGGTGCCCTCGGAGATGATGGGCGCCTTCACCAGCAAAGGGAACGGAACGCCGCCATGGGACGCCGCCCAAAGCGAGGCCATGCCGCCCTGGTGGATCCGTTCGCCGACGAGGTAGCCGTCGAGGGTGACGCCGGATTCGATCTTCTGCTGCCGCATGGGTCATTGCCCTTTCCGGAGCCGCGCCGCCAGGGCCGGGGGGAGGCCGGCTTCCAGAATGGCCGCTGCGGCGGCCTGGACATCGTAGGGCACCCGCAGGTGCGTGATCTCGGAGGTGGTGGTATCCAGCAGGGCATACGCGGCGGCCGGGTCGCCGTTTCTCGATTGGCCCACGGCGCCCACGACGTTCAGCCAGCGGCGGTGGGGCGGCAGCGGCACGGGCACGGAGGGGACGGGCTCGAAGGACACCAGCTGTCCGGTGGCGGTGATGCCGTGCAGGGCGGGCAGATGGGTATGCCCGCAGAAGATGGTCTGGGCCCGGCTGGATTCCAGCGCGCGCCGGGCGTCGCGGCCTTCGCGGATGTAGATCCAGGGCGGGTAGGTCTGGGGGCTGGCATGGACGTAGAGGCGGGGTCCATCCTCGAAGCGCAGGGGCAGGCTGGCGAGGAATTCCCGGGCCTCGGGCCCCAGCTGGCCGCGGGTCCAGGCCATGGCCGTCTCGGCATCCGGGGTCATGACATCCCGGTCATTGGCCACGGCCTGATCGTGGTTGCCGGCCACGGCGATGGCCCCCCGGGCGGTCTCGGCCATGATCCGCTCCAGGACCTCATTGGGATGGGGGCCGTAGCCCACGTAGTCCCCGAGAAACACGAGGCGTTCGACCCCGCGGGCCCGGGCGTGGTCCAGGCAGGCTTCCAGCGCAGGCCGGTTGGCATGGATGTCTGCCAGGAGGGCGATGCGCATGGAGGTCCTGGGGAGGGAGGGTCAGGGACCATGATAGGGGGTTCCCGCCTCCCGCCGCGCGGTCCTCCGCGGGAATACCCGTCTAGACAGCTTGAAGGCGTGGGATCTGCCAACCGAAAGGTGCTGGATTCAGGCGCCACCGACCGCTGTCGCGGCATAGATCGAACAAAGACGATCGTAGTGTCATCTGGAATCAGGCTTTGCGGCAATTTTTCCCTCCCAAAAAAAACGGGTTTCGAGAAGGAACCTGCTTGACCCCGGGGAAAGGAGGGCGTTAGCTATGGGTCAGCCAATCACATCTCATCCAGTTCCGCCGGGCATGCCCGCCGTGGACGACATAACGACTTCATGGCATTCCCGTCTGGCGCAATCCAGGCGTGCTTCATTCCACCATCCCGGCCCTGGCCGAGCCGGCATCCAGAAGGGGAACAACATCCTTTCCGAATCCGGGGCCCGGCCGGCTCGATCCCGAACCCAGCACGGAGCAGTCGCACTTCCAACGACAGGAACTTCCAAGGAGGCTAGACGAAATGGCTATCGCAACCGAGCAAGTGGCAGCAAGGACTCCGCTCACCAAGGAAGAACGCATGGTGATCGTGGCCTCGTCCGTGGGGACGGTGTTCGAGTGGTACGACTTCTACCTCTACGCCACGTTGGCCCCCTTCTTCGCGACCCTCTTCTTCCCCAAGGGGAACGACACGGCCGCCCTGCTCTCCGCCTTCGCGGCCTACGCGGCGGGCTTCCTGGTCCGCCCCTTCGGCGCCCTGGTGTTCGGGCGCATCGGCGATCTGATCGGCCGGAAGTACACCTTCCTGGTGACCATCGTCGTGATGGGCCTTTCCACATTCGGCGTCGGCCTCCTGCCGACTTTCGCCTCCATCGGGTGGTGGGCCCCGA
The DNA here is from genome assembly GCA_036504495.1 of Geothrix sp. Classification (GTDB taxonomy): domain Bacteria; phylum Acidobacteriota; class Holophagae; order Holophagales; family Holophagaceae; genus Geothrix. The sequence goes on along the minus strand of DASXVC010000065.1, from coordinate 620 downwards.
TCATCATGGTCACCCTGCGCCTGCTGCAGGGCCTGGCCCTGGGCGGTGAGTACGGCGGCGCGGCCACCTACGTGGCGGAGCACTCCGCCCACGACCGCCGCGGCTACAACACCAGCTGGATCCAGACCACGGCCACCGTGGGCTTCTTCCTGTGCCTCGGGATCATCCTTTCCTGCCGCTATGCCATGACCAAGGAAGCCTTCGCCTCCTGGGGCTGGCGCATCCCCTTCTGGATGTCCATCTTCCTGCTCGGCGTGTCCGTCTGGATCCGCCTGAAGCTGCACGAATCCCCCGTGTTCACCAAGATGAAGGCCGAGGGCAAGACCTCCAAGGCGCCGCTCAGCGACAGCTTCCTGAAGTACCCCAACAACAAGTACGCGCTGCTGGCCCTCCTCGGCGCCACGGCGGGCCAGGGTGTGGTGTGGTACACCGGCCAGTTCTACGCGCTGTTCTTCATGCAGATCACGCTGAAGCTGGACTACCAGACCACCTACATGATGATCGGCGCCTCGCTGCTGCTGGGCACGCCCTTCTTCATCTTCTTCGGCTGGCTGTCGGACAAGATCGGCCGCCTGAAGATCATCCTGGCGGGCTGCCTCATCGCCGCCCTCACGTTCTTC
>DASXVC010000064.1:0-11665 GCA_036504495.1 Geothrix sp. | reverse complement strand
GTAGACCGCCACGCTCAGGCGCTTCTTGGCGGATTCCTGGCCGATGACGTAGTCATCCAGGAAGCCCTTGATCTCCTTGGGGCGGCTGAGCCGGGCGTCGGGCTTGCCCAGGGGCTTGCCCTGGCGGCTCATGCGCAGCTGCAGCTGGCCCGCTTCCAGGCATTCGTTGCAGATGAAGGCTTCGGGCCCGGCGAGGAGCTGCTCCACCTCGTGGGGCTCCTTGCCGCAGAAGGAGCATTTCTGCTCGCGCTTGTACTTGTTCACAGTTCCCCCCCTTGGGGCACGCTTAGGCTACATCGTGAATGGTCTTCAGTTCCAGGATCTCGAAGCGCCGGATTCCCGCAGGGATCTGGACTCGCACTTCGCCACCCTCCTCCTGGCCCACCAGCGCCATGCCGATGGGGGAACTGATGCTCAGATGCTGGGGATGGCCGTCGAGTTCCTCGGGCAGCACCAACGTGTAGGTGAACTCTTCTTCGGAGTCCAGGTCCAGGATGGTGATTTTGGAACCGTAGGCGGCGCGCGTCTTGGGCAGGCGGCTGATATCCAGGCTGGCCACCTCGGCGATGCGCTTCTCGAGGGTGACGAGCTTGTTCTGGAACATGTCCCGCTTGGCGAGGGCCTGCTCATACTCGGCGTTTTCGGAGAGGTCGCCCTGGCCGGCGGCGCGGGCGATCTCCTGGGGGATGTCCACCAGGAGGGCCTGCTTGACGGCCTTGAGTTCCTGTTCGAGCTTCACAAGCACGTGCTTGGGCATGGGGATGTCCTGGAAAGGGGGTCAAAAAAAGGCGGGCCGTGTGGGGCCCGGTCAAGCATGGGGAGGTTGTACTGATTCTACCCAATCTGCCGGGGGAAGCGGAGCCGGGAGGGGGTGTCCCTCTCCGGGCCGGGTCTTGAAGCGCCGGTGCATCCAGAACCACCAGCGGGGATCCTTGCGAATCTGGGCCTCGATGCGGGCCGTCATGAGCTGGGTGGCCACCCAGGCGTCCTTGGCCGCATCCCCGGTGGCGGGCACCTGGAAGGGCGGCTCGAAACGCACCGTGGTGGTGCCGTCGCCATTGGGCCAGCTGAAGACCGGCAGCACCGGCAGGCCGTAGCGGGCGGCCAGGCTGCCCGCCGTGGCGAAGGTGGAGGCCCACTGCCCCAGGAACCGGACGAACACGCCGCTGGTGAGGGCGTCCTGGTCCAGCAGGAAGCCCACGCCCCGCCCTGCCTTCAGGGCCTTCAGCGTGTCGCGCATGGCGCCATCCTTGAGGATCACCCGGTTGCCGAACCGGGTGCGGAAGGCCAGGGAGATGGGTTCCAGCAGGGGATTGTCCAATTCCCGGCCGATGGCATCCAAGGTACGGCCGTGGCGGCTCTGGGCCAAGGCGATGGCCTCCCAGTTGCCGTAGTGGCCCGTGAGCTGGATGAATCCCTTCCCCGCGGCCTGGGCGGCATCGAAGTGTTCCAGCCCCTCGACCTTGATCCAGCGGTCAAGCTCCTCGGGCGTCGCATGGCGCAACCGCAGCAGGCTCACGAAAAGGGAGCCGAAGTGCCGGAAACAGTCCCGCGCCATGGCCCGGGTCTCCGCCTCGGAGAGGCCCAGGTTCGCGAAGCGCAGGTTCTCCCGCACGATGCGGCGGTGCCGGGGATCCGCCAGGTAGAACAGGATGCCGGCCCCTTCACCCAGGGCCTGGACCGTGGCCCAGGGCAGACGGCCGATGACCCCGTCCAGCAGGCGGAAGACCCCGTACTCCAGACGATGTCTGAGCTTGGGCCGGGGGCTCGGAGGGGGGGTGGGGGTCAAGTCAGCCATAAAAAAAGGGGCGCCTCGGGGGAACGAGGCGCGGATGGGTAGTCTAGCAGGAACCGCGTTCAGGATTCTTTCATGAGCATTTTCAACACTTCAGGCAATTCTGTGAGGCTGCACTCATACGAGTGAATGGGTGTCACACCGCCTCCCGGGCGAGGGGCATGGTCATGCAGCGCGGCCCGCCGCGGGCCCGGCTCAGTTCGCTGGCCTCGATCTGGACCAGGTACTTCCCCCCGTCCAGCAGGTCCAGGGCGGGATCCGCCAGGACCTCCCGGGCCGAGAGGGCCCGGTAGCCGGCCCGGTCCAGGGCCTCGGCGGTGGCGATGTTGCGGCCGTAGCTGGTGATGACCCCCGGCGCCAGGCAGAAGGCGTTGGCCCCGTCCGTCCACTGCTCCCGCTGCTGGAGGATGGAATCGTTCCCGCCACAGAAGATGGGCTTGAGGTCGATGCCCACGCCCTTCAGCGCCTTCAGCAGGCTGGGATGGGTGCTCATGCGCAGCTCGGGGTGGCGCAGGTCGATGCTGGTCACGTTCAGCAGCTCCCGGCTGCCCTCCACGAAGTAGGGCGGGTAGACCAGGCACTCGTCCTCGCTGGTGCGGGTGAAGATGGTGTCCAGGTGCATGGCGCTGCGCTTCTTGGGCATGAGCACCATGAGCAGGTGGTCGAAGCTGCTGTCGTCCTCGGCCCGGTGGGCCCGCAGGCTCTCCGCCAGCAGCTGGATGGCGTCCGCCTGGGTGCGCTCGGAGCAGCCCACGGCCAGCACCTTGTGGCTGAGCACCAGGATGTCGCCGCCCTCCATGCTCACCGGCGCCTTGATCTCACCGCGGATCAGGGGCGTGACCTGGTCGAACCACTTGTCGTGCTCCGTGTGGTGCTTCAGGCGCGGGTGGTGGCGGAACACGTAGCTCAGGATCAGGGGCTCGCGCTCCCGGGCCCAGGTGGCCATGGAGTTCACGCTGTAGCCGTCGCCGATGACCGAGGCGGGATCGCGCATGAACAGCAGGTTCGGGATGGGCCGCACCCGGTAGTCGAACTCCTCCTCCCAGTGCGTGTGGCTGGGCATGTCATCCCAGGGCAGGCCGCCGATGACGCTGCTGGCCGTGTCCGCCGGGGCCATCTCGCGCAGCAGGTTGCAGGTGTCGTCCGGCAGGCCCACCAGGCGCCGCAGATCCTCGACGAAGGCCAGCTTCACCCCTTCATCCTGCAGGGCCTCGATGAACAGATCCTGGATGTCCAGCACCTCGTCGGCCACCCGGGCCAGCACCTGGCGGAACTGGGCGTGTTCCTGGCGGGCGAGGTCGCCGTAGAGGATGTCGTCGAAGAGCAGCTTCTCCATCATCCCCGGCACCATCTGATCCACTTCGGGCCCGGGGTCGTGGACCACCACCTGCTTGAGGCGGGCGGTCTCGGAGAACACGGAAAGCTGGATGGGCTGCATGAGGACCTCTGGCGACGGTGCCATTAAAACCAGGGAACAGGACAAGAACTGTCCCGCATTCCCCTGCATCCCACTTTTCTGAATGCATGGCATCCCTTTAATCCCCTTCATCCTTGTTAAAAGCTTCCTTTAGAAATTCACAGGGATGAAAGGGATAGAGGGGATTTCTGGCAAGCGGATGAAAGAACTGTTGCTCGGCCTTTGGGTGAATATCGTCCCTGATGCTCGAGAACTCGCAGCGTACCACGCGAGTTTGAGCCAAGGCCCCAGCCGGATGACCTGCTTTGACAATGTGCCAATTGGGATCGGTTCCCGGCTGCTCAGTTGACCCATGGGTTCGGTATATCCGACCATTTTAGTCGGATTTTTTCTTGAACCCTCGAGTGCCTGGGCGTAGCCTGATTATTCCCACCGAAACCCCCGGGGCGAGACCCCTCAATGGAGGCACCATGGCCGCATTCGTCACCCAGCCCGCACCCGATTTCAAGGCCGATGCCCTGGTCAACGGGGAGTTCAAGCAGGTCTCCCTCTCCGACTACAAGGGCAAGAAGGTCGTCCTCTTCTTCTATCCCCTGGACTTCACCTTCGTCTGCCCCACGGAGATCCTGGCCTTCGCCGACGCCATCAAGGAATTCGAGGCCCGGAACACCCAGGTCATCGGCGTGAGCGTGGACTCGAAGTTCAGCCACCACGCCTGGGTGAACACCCCTCGCAAGGACGGCGGCATCCAGGGCGTGACCTTCCCCCTGGTCTCCGACCTGAACAAGACCATCGCCCAGGACTACAACGTCCTGCTGCCCGCCGGCATCGCCCTGCGCGGCCTCTTCATCATCAACACGGCCGGCATCCTGAAGCACATCACCGTGAACCACAACGACCTGGGCCGCAGCGTGGAGGAAGTCCTCCGCCTCCTCGACGCCGTGGACTTCACCGAAGAGCACGGCGAAGTCTGCCCCGCCAACTGGCACAAGGGCGAAAAAGCCATGAAGCCGACCTCCGATGGCTTGAAGGCCTACGTCGCCTCCAAGTAGACCGGCAGAGAACGCAAGTAGCGGGCGCCGCAAGGCGCCCGCGGTGTGTACCCAGAGGCGGAATGGCCTTCGGGCCATGACCATCCGACAGCAGCGAAGCGAATGGAGGATAGGACGGAATCCGCGCAGCGGATTGCCGCCCGAAGGGCGAGGGGCGGAGCCCCGAGTCAGGCCGACCTCCGATGGCTTGAAGGCCTACGTGGCCTCCAAGTAGACCGGCAGAGAACGCAAATAGCGGGCGCCTTGCGGCGCCCGCTATTTGCGTCTAACAGTATGTTTCGCCACTGATGGCCCCGGTTAATCTGGGAATCCCACGCCCCCCAAGGACAATCAGCTTCGCGAGGATGCGCTTGCCTCCATCCATGGACCACCCGGTTCCTCCCTCGGGCCTCCGCCAACCCCGGGGCTGGGCATGGCGAGCCCTCGGGCGGGTCTACCTGCGGCTGGGCGGCTGGCGCTTCGAAGGGGCCTTCCCCACTGAGCCCAAGTTCGTCGCCATCGTGGCCCCCCACACGTCGAACTGGGATTTCGTGGTGGGCGTGACCGTGGTGTTCGCCCTGGAGCTGCGTGTGTCCTGGCTCGGCAAGCACTCCCTCTTCCAGTCCCCCCTCAAACGCTTCTTCCTCTGGCTGGGCGGCATCCCCGTGGATCGCCGGGCCAGCCACGGGGTGGTGGATGCCTGCGTGAAGGCCTTCGAAGGGGCCCCTGCCCGCCTGCTGGCCCTGGCGCCGGAGGGCACCCGCAAGGGCGTGAGTCAGTGGAAATCGGGCTTCTATCGGATCGCGACCGCGGCAAAGGTGCCCATCTTCCCCGTGGCCTTCGACTACCGCGACCATGTGATCCGCCTGATGCCCGTGTTCAAGCCCAGCGGAGACCTGGAACAGGACCTGCCGCTCCTCCAGGCCCTGTTCACGGACGTGCATGGCCTGAAGGTGCGCCCCAGGGAAGGCTGAAGCCCCCTTCCTGTTTCATACTCCGGAGGCGGCCGTTTTCGGAGTCCCGTGGACACACCCAGGCACAGCATCCTCATCCTCGGCGGCGGGCTCTCCGGCCTGCTGGCGGCTTGGCACCTGCGGCGGCGGGGCCTGAACGTCGAGGTGTGGGAAGCTTCGGCCACCGCGGGCGGCTGGGCGCAGACCCTTTCCTGGCCAGGGCCCCAAGGCGAACCGGGCTTCCTGGAGCGCGGCCCCCAATCCCTCCGCGTGGCCCGCGGCGGGGCCCTGGACCACCTGCTGCGCGCCCTGGAGATCGAGCGGCGCCCCACGGGCCCCAGAGGCCCCCGCTGGCTGGGCAAGGGGGGACGGCGGCATCCCAGCCCGGCCTCGCTCGCGGGCCTGCTGCGCGCCCCTGGCCTCGGGCCCGGCACCAAGCTCCGCCTGCTGGCGGAACCCTTCATCCCAGCCGGAAAGGCGACCGACGAAAACCTGCACGCCTTCTTCGCCCGCCGCCTGGGCGAGGGCTTCGCACGGGAGCTGCTGCCGGCCCTGGTGGCCGGTGTGCTGGCGGCCCCACCGGAGCGCATCGGCCTGGAGGCCCTGCCGCGCCTGCGCCGCCTGGAGGCCCGGGGCGGCCTGCTGCTGGGTGGCCTGCTCGCGGGTCCCGAGCGCACCTGCCTGCCCGTGGGTGGGACAGGCGCGCTGGCGCGGACCCTGGCCACCCGCCTCGGATGCGTGGTCGTGGATCGTCCCGCCCGGGCCCTGGAGCCTCTGCCGGACGGCCGGTGGCGGGTCCTGGGGGACGGCCTGATCCGCGAGGCGGATGCCGTGGTGCTGGCCCTGCCCACCCAGGCAGCCGCGGGCCTGCTGAGGCCGGTGGCGCCCGGGGCCGCCGGGGCGCTCGACACCATCCCCCGCCTGGACCTCCGCGTCTGGCACAGCCGCCACGCGCTGATTCCGGGGCGTGGGGTGAAGGGCTGGGAGCGGGGCTTCGGCCTGCTGGTCCATCCCCCGGAGGGCCGGGGCCTCCTGGGGGCCGTGGCCTTCGCGGCGGACGATCCCCGTGGCGTGCCCGGCCTGCTCCAGGTGCGTACCTACCTCGGCGGCGCCTACCCCATCGATCCTGAGCTGGAGACCTGGCCAGGGGTGTTCCAGGAGCTGCGCCGCTGGCTGCCCGAGCTGGGTGATCCCGTCCAGGTGCGGGAGGAGGCCTGCCCCGGCGCCTTCCCGTTGCTGGAGCCAGGCCATGGCACCCGTATGGCCGGGATGCTCGCCAGCCTTCCGCGGGGCCTCCACTGGCTCGGCGCCGCCCGCTTCGGACCCGGGATCCCGGATCTCGCCGATAGCATCGAGGGTTGGGCGCGAACCACTGGAGCCAGCCTGGACAGACGCTAAGCTGTCAAGGCTCCCGCTCACGCAGCCGCGCCATCGGATCAAGGAGCGTTTGCGAGGGAAGACTTGCCACATCCAGCGAAGTACCTTGTCCCTCCCGCAGCCTTCCATCGGGTCCGGGGCTGGATATGGAGGGCCCTGGGCCGCGCCTATCTGAGCATGTCGGGCTGGCGGATCGAAGGTGCCTTCCCCGCCGATCCCAAGTACGTCGTCATCGTGGCGCCCCACACGTCGAACTGGGACTTCATGCTGGGCGTGGCGGTGGTTTTCGCGCTCGAACTGCGCGTGTCATGGCTGGGCAAGCACGCCCTGTTCAAAGCCCCGTTCAAGGGATTCCTCCGCTGGATGGGCGGCATCCCGGTGAACCGCAGCGCCAGCCATGGGGTGGTCGGAGAATGCGTGAGGGCCTTCGAAGAGGCCCCCGCCCTGATGCTTGCCCTGGCGCCGGAGGGCACGCGCAAGGGCGTGAGCCAATGGAAATCGGGCTTCTATCAGATCGCCTGCAAGGCAGGCGTGCCAATCCTGCCCGTGGGCTTCGACTACCGGGAGCACGTGTTCCGCCTGATGCCCTTGTTCAAGCCGAGCGGCAACCTGGAGCTGGACCTGCCCCTCATCCAGGCCCTGTTCAGCGATGTGCACGGACTCCGGGAAAGGCCCCCCCGGGGATAGGCGTCACTTCAACGCGAACCCCACCACCGCACCCTGGGCACGGCCTTCACGCACCTGGAAGACCCGCGCCGGATCGGCCTTCGCGGTATCCAGGAGCCAGGCGAGCACGCCTTTGGCCCGGGCATCCGCCAATCGGGCCAAATCAGCGGGATCGGCCTTGAGGCTGCCCAGCAGCCGCTGCTCCATTTCCGCGGGCGGCGGAGGCGGCGTGGGTTGGGCCCCCTTGACCTCCTTGGGCGCGGGGAAGGCCGTGTCGAAGGCGGCCTTGACCCAGCGTTCCCGCTCGGCCGAAGGCACCGGAGCAGGTTCGGCGAGCTTCAACCCCCGGGCCCGGGTGCGCTGAAGCAGGTCCTCCAGGGCGGCTTTCCGCAGAGCTCCGCCGTCCTGGCCTTCGTCCACGGCTCCCTCCGCTTCCAGCCGCAGTTCCGGCCGTTCATGGAGCGCCTTGGCCAGGGCCTGCAGCTTGGTCGTGGCGGCCGCATCCAGGGCGCTGGAACCCGGTGGGAAGGCCACGCTGCTGAGGTCGCCCGCGTCGCCGCCGAAGAGCTTGCCGATGAGCGTGAAGGGCGAGGTGGCGATCTTCCCCAGCAGGTTGAAGATGGCCTTCCACACGAGCTTGCCGTACTTCACATCGGGATCGTCGAGGTTGCCCTCGATGGGCAGGTCGAAGGCGATGACGCCCTTGCGGTCCCGCAGAATGGCCAAGCCCAGCTTCACGGGGAGGCCCGTGGCATCGGGGCTCGACACCTTGTCGCCCAGGTAGAACTGGTCGAGCTTCACGGCATTATCGGACTTCAGGTTCCGGTGGTCGATGCGAAGGCGCGCATCCAGGACGAGCTTGCCCTTCTGCACGGTGTAGCCCAGGTACTTCCCGGTGTAGGGCGTGAAGTCCGTGAGGTCGGCGCCCTGGATCTTCAGGAGCACATCCGTATCCAGGTCGCTGCGCAGGGGCATGGCGTGGCCCGTGATGGTGATGGGCGCCAGCCCTCCGGCGCGGCCCTTGAAATCGACTTTCGACGAGGCATCGGGGCGGCTGGACAGGCCCAGGTAGCTGCCTTCCAGGTCGTTGAGCACCAGCGCCGCATTCGGTTGCAGGGAACGGTCGATGTAGCTGAGGCGGCCGCCGGTGATGCCGAAGGTCACGATGGCCAGATCCGGCGCGGCGGCCGGCGTGGCCGGCAGGACGGCGGCGGTCGGGGCGGCGGGCTTGCCTTCCGGGGCCAGCCGCAGGGCGCGGGCCACGTTGGTGCTGCCATCGGGCTGCACCACGACGCGGCCTTCAGGGTCCGTCCAGTCCACGGTCTGGATGGCCACGGACAGGGGCGCCGAGCGGACATCGGCCCCCGACAGGCGCAGCTGCTTCCAGCGTAGGAAGGGCTCGTTCAGGGCCGCGTCCCGCGCCTCGAACCCCTGCACCGAGGCAGCGCCCCGGTAGGTGACGCCATCGGTCTTGCGTCCTTCGAAGGCGAAGCGCACACGGCCATCGGCGCCCAGCTTTCCCGAGGCGATGCGCAGGTCCAGCGCCGAGTCCAGGTAGGGATCCCAGGGTGCCAGCTCCAGGCCCTCGGCCTTCAACTGGAGGTCGCCCGAGCCCTTGAGAGGGGCCAGGCTGCCATCCACCTTCAGGGAACCGGTGCCCAGCCTCAGATCCAGGGAGGCTTGGCTGGAGGCCTTGGCATCCAGGCTCAGGCCCTGCCAGTGCAGGTTCACGTCGGTGGCTTCCACCTTCACGGGGCGCACGGGACCCAGGTCCTCCCAGCCCAGGCGGAAGCCCCGCAGGGCCAGGTCGCGGATGAGGAGCTGGAGCGGTTTCTCGTCCGGTTTCTTCTCCCTGGGCTTGGGCGGTGCGAAGAGGCGCACCAGGTTCAAGGCGCCATCCTTCGCCGCCTGGACGCGGAGCACACCCTGATCTGCCGTGACGGAGCCCAGCTCCACGGACGGCACCAGCAGGTCGGCCTTCCCGTCCCTGATCTCGAGGGAGGGCAGCTCGATGGCCGCGTCGGGCGCGCCGCGTTCCGCGAGCTTCAGGTCCTTCAGGCTGAGCCCCAGCCCCGACAGCTCCATCACGTGATGCCCCTTGGACCACTCGAACCGGTACTGGGCCCGCAGCGTGGCCGTGCCGCTGCGAATCTCGCTGGATACCTGTTCCTGCTCGTAGGGCCGGTACTTGGGGAGCGACAGGTTCTCCAGCAGCAGGGTGCCCTTGGAGGCGAAGGGCTGAAAGCCCAGGTCCCCCTTCCAGGCCACGTGCTCCCGAGCCTCGGTCCAGGCCTCCAGGGAAACGCCGCTGCGGTGGCCTACCTCGGTGCGCAGGTTGTCCAGGCGGAAGGCGATGGGGCCCAGCTCCGTGTGGAAGGGCGAGCCGGCCGAGCGGTCCGTGAACTCCACCCGGCCGTCCTGCAACTGGAAGCGGCGGACAGCGAGGATCCAGGAAGAGGGGGCGGCTTCTTTCACCGGAACCTTGGCCTGATCCTCGCCTTCGATCAGATCCTGGAAATTGAGCTGGCCTTCGGAATCCAGGGCGGCCCGGACGGTCAGGCCGTCCACCTCGATCAGGGTGAAGCCCACGATGTGGCGCAGGAGGCGCCAGACATCCGGATTCACGTAGACGCGGCGCAGGGTGATCCAGTCGCCCCCGCCCCGCTCGGCCGCCCGCAAACCCTCGAGGGTGGCCCCGAAGGTGAAGGGGTTGAACCGCACCTTCGCCACGGTGGTGGGGCGCTTCAGTGCCTCGGTGGCCGCCCGCTCGATCCGGGGCTTGGCTAGGATCGGAAGCAGGAAGAACCCAGCCAGGATCCAGAGGCCGTAGATCCCGGTCAGAACAAGGATCAGGCGGCGCCACCGGCGGAAGAAGGCCAAGAGAAAGGCTGGAATGGACATGGAAGAAGCATAGACCTTCCTGGTCGATGTGATTCAAGCCACAACCCCATTCTCAAAGCACGCCCGGGACAGCTATCCTCCCTGGGTCGCGGTGCTGCCAGGACTGCCACCCCCGAGCGTGTCGGCGCACCGCTGGACCGAGAGGCAAGTGTCATGGCGACACGACGCGTGGTGATCCTGGGAGCCGCGGGACGCGACTTCCACAACTTCAATACGGTCTACCGGGACAATCCGGACTACCAGGTGGTGGCCTTCACCGCCACCCAGATCCCTGACATTGCGGGCCGCCGCTACCCCGCCGTCCTGGCGGGGAAGCTGTACCCCCAGGGCATCCCCATCTTCGACGAAGCCGAGCTGGTGGCCCTGATCCAGCGCGAGAAGCCCGACGCCGCGGTCTTCTCGTATTCCGATGTGCCCCACGCCACGGTCATGCACCTGGCCAGCCTCTGCATCGCCCATGGCTGCGACTTCGAGCTGCTGGGCGCGGACAAGACCATGATCCAGTCCACCAAGCCCGTCATCGGCATCACCGCCGTGCGCACGGGCGCGGGCAAGAGCCAGACCACCCGCTACATCAGCAACATCCTCAAGAAGCTCGGCAAGAAGGTCGTGGCCATCCGCCATCCCATGCCCTACGGCGATCTCGCCAAGCAGGCCTGCCAGCGCTTCGCCGACTACAGCGACCTGGACAAGCACGAGTGCACCATCGAGGAGCGCGAGGAGTACGAACCGCACATCGACAACGGCTTCGTGGTCTACGCGGGCGTGGACTACGAGCAGATCATCCGCAGCGCCGAGAAGGAGGCCGACGTCATCCTCTGGGACGGCGGCAACAACGACCTGCCCTTCTACAAGAGCGACCTGCACCTCTGCATCGCCGATCCCCTGCGCTCCGGCCATGAGATGGCCTACCACCCCGGCGAGGCCAACTTCCGCATGGCCGACATCATCCTCATCAACAAGTGCGACAGCGCCAAGGAGGCCGACATCAAGGCCATCGAGGCCAATGCGGCCCTGGTGAACCCCAAGGCCCGCGTCATCCGCGCCAACAGCCCCGTGAGCTGCGACAAGCCGGAGATGGTGAGGGGCAAGCGGGCCCTGGTCATCGAGGACGGCCCCACCCTCACCCACGGCTCCATGACCTACGGCGCCGGTGTGGTGGCCGCCAAGGCCATGGGCGCCCACGAGATCGTGGATCCCATGCCCTACGCCGTGGCCTCCATCGCCGCCACCTACCGGAAGTACCCCAACGCCAAGGGCATCCTGCCCGCCATGGGCTACGGCGAGCAGCAGGTGAAGGATCTCGAAGCCACCATCGAGGCCACCCCCTGCGACGTGGTCCTCAGCGCCACCCCCATCGACCTCACCCGCGTGCTCAAGGTCTCCAAGCCCATGACCCGCGTCCGCTACGACCTGGCGGAGATCCGGGAGGGGGTGCTGGAGGGGGAGATTCGTCGGGTGTTGGGGTTGTGACGGTGTGAATCGCGAGGCAAGCCTCACGATTCACACGTGATAAGGAAGGCAT
>DASXVC010000063.1:0-3939 GCA_036504495.1 Geothrix sp. | reverse complement strand
CCTTCCGCGCCGACCTCGACGCCGGGCACTACCTCAAGGTGCTGGCCGAGGCCGAAGCCCGGCTGCGCCAGGATGGGATGGATGCCGCTGCCTGGGCGGCCAAGTCCCAGGCCCTGTCCAGCCTCCAGCGGTTCACCGAGGCCCACGCCGCCGCCGACCGGGCGATGGCCCTGAAGCCCGGCCTGGCGGATGGCCTCCTGGCCCGCGGCCTGGCCCGCGCGGGCGAAGCCATCCGCCAGCGCGACCTCGGCAGCCTCCGCGGCGCCCTCGGCGCCCTGGACGATCTGCGGGCTGCCACCGCGGCCGATCCCACCCTCGCCCCCGCCTGGACGAGCCTGGGCTTGGCCTACGAGATGCTGCCGGGCCTGCTGGGCGGCTCCACGAGGAAGGCCCTGCAATGCGCCGACCAGCTGCGCCGAGTGGCCCCCGCCCGGGGCGACCTGCTCCAGGCCCTCATCCTGGTGGAGGAGGACAAGTGGCGCGAGGCCGAAGCCTATTTCGGCCGCGCCCTGGCCCAGGCCCCGCAGGATCCTGAAGTCGTGGGCCAGTGGCTGGACGCCCTGGACCGCCGCCCCGCCAAGAAGGCTCTGGGCGAAGCCGGGAAGAACGCCCGCCTGCTGGCCGAGGCCCCTCGCCTGCTGCCCGGCGTGCGCACCCGTGCCCGCGGCGTGGCCGCTGTGAGCGAAGCCTACCTGCACGGCGGACGGCCTGACTTGGCTTGGCAGGTCGTCCAGGATCACCTCCCTCATGTGGACGCCCCCAGCCTCCTCCGCCTGCAGCTCGGCAAGGTGGCCGCCGTCAGCGGCCTCCACCGCCCCGAAGGCCTCGCCGCCCTCGACCAGGTGCTCCGCGAACCCATAGAAGGCGGCGCCGCCGGCTACCCCGGCGCCTGGTGGCGCAAAGGCCAGATCCTCCAGGCCCTCGGCCGCAAAGAAGAAGCCCGCAAAGCCGCCCAGGAAACCCTCAAACTCGACCCCAAGCACCGGGGGGCGAGGGAACTGCTGGAGGGGCTGGGCGCATAGGTCCGATACCTCAGAGTGGTGGCGGCAGCTGCCCCTGTTGGAAGAGGCCGAACTGATACTGGTGGACGCGCTGAATCCCCGTTGCCAAGTCGGTTCGCGCCAAGCCCGCAAGGTCCCGCCAGACCGCTGTTTTGAACTGGAGGCGGTCCGGTTGGAGCAGACGGCCGGAATCTGCGGAACTGATGATGCGAGGTTGGCGTTTGGCGATCCGGGCGAAGATCCCGATGATGCGGGCGATGGTGACCGGTTCTCCGGCGCTGAAGATTTTCACCACCGAGGTGCCAGGGACGGTCCGGAGTCGCTCCAGCCCCACCGCGAGCTGCGCCGCGCAATCGGCGGCGTACAGGTAGTCCCTCACCGTATCCAGCGGAACATAGAGGTGGACCGGCTGGCGGTGAAGGAGACTCCGGGAGATGTGGGCGATGAGGCCTTGGGGTTTCTGCAAATTCTGCCCCGGCCCATAGAGGTTCGACATTCTGGCAATGAGGGTCGATGCCAGAGGCTGCCGGAAGGCCCAGGCTTTGAGAAGCTGCTCCTGTGCGATCTTATTCCGCCCATACGCGGAAATGGGGCTGCAGCCAGAGGCCTCGGTTAGGGGTTGTTCCGGGTTATTCCCGTAGACGCCACCGGCTGAGCTGGCAAGAAGGACCCGGCCGGGCAGCCCGGAAAGACGTTCTCCCAATTCCCTCAGCAGAATGTCCAGGTACGAAGTCTCCAGGGCCAGGGCCTCGGCCGTGGTTCCCACGACGCCGACTCCGGCACACCATGCCACGACCCACTGCCGCGGCCCGGAGCGGACCGCTTCGGCGAAGGCCCCGGCGCGGGCGACAAGGTCGGCCGATGCCCATTTCGGCTCCTGCCACGGAATCCCGGCGGGCCCTGGCGACCACAACATCGTCCCCGGTGCGCCTCCGGGAAGAGCCTCGGCTAGGTGGGATCCCAGGAGCCCTCCAGCTCCGACCACCCAGGCCAGGGTTCCGCTCACGGCTTCCCGGCCCCGGCATTCCGGGGGCGCGACACGATAAGGTAGAGCGGGCGTCCCATGGCCATTGTCAGCGTCATGGCAAGGTACTCGGCGATGACTCCCAGCGAGAACAGGATGAGGCCGGAGAACAGGCAGACTGCGATGACTAGCGAGGACCAGCCCTGGACCGGGACCTGGTGCGCGATCTTGGCCCAGATGACATAGCTGCTGATCGCCAAAGCCACGAGAATCGACAAACTGCCAAGGACGGCAATGATCCGCAGCGGTCTCGTGCCAGCGGTGAGGATGAGACGCCAGAAGTGGGATATGAGCCGACCGAGGGTATAGCCCGAGGGGCGATCTCGCTCCCGCCTAAGGGTGACCCGACAGTGGCTGACATGGCCCACCACCCAAGAAAGCGCCACATCAAGGTAGACACCCTGGCCGCAGTAGGCCGCGAGGCTCCGCGCTATCTCGCCACGGATAAGCCGGAAACTGGTGAACCTCCCCAGCTGATCGCGTCCGACGAGTATCCGGGCGATGTGGTTCACGATGCGGCTGCCGAAGTTGCGCCACCATGCGTGAGGGGCCGCATTGACGGGTAGCGCATACACGAGCTGCGCCCCGCACGCCTCAGCTTGGTCGAGCATCACCCCGATGTCCCCTGGATTATGCTGGCCGTCCTCGTCCAATGTAACCACCCAGTCGCCTGTCGAACTGGACATCCCCGCGAGTGTGGCCGGGTGCTGCCCGAAATTCCGGGAAAGCCAGATGGGCGTCACGAATGAATGGCGCTTGGTGACAGCCTCCATCACCGAACTGGACCCATCGATGGCACCATCGTTGACGAGAATGACATCCGTCACCCGGAAAGGTCGGCCGCAGGGTGTTCTCCGAACCGATGTGAGGGGCAGAATCTCGGCAATAAGCGCTTCTAGCGTCCGCTCCCCTTGAAAGACTGGGACGACGATGGAAACGCGCCGATATTCCTCCTCTTCCGGGGGGAGCGGACCAATCGCGGGGGTTGATCGGAGTGCGTTTGACATTAAGGCCACACTAGGTGCCGCCAACTAAGGCTGTCAAGACTTAGAGTGCCTAACAAAACCCCCACGGGGCCGCGCGAGGGTCGCCGGGCGAGCGAGGCGAGGAACGCGAGGAGATGCGTAGCGGGTACTACGCGCGACGAGCGTGACGCGGCATCGCGACGCCCGCCGGCCCTGCCCGGAGGGAGAAAGCCAGGTGGGCGCCCCGCGGCGTCAGGGCCCTTGAACGATGAACCACATCGCCCTGCGGGCCCTTTCTTGCGGTGCATCCCACCTGGCTTTCTCGTGGCCCCGTCGGGGTGTTGTTAGGCACTCTAAGGTCTGCCGACGCGCAATAAACCTCGACGGGGGGAGGCCCTTTTGCTGAACTGGAGGGTGCTCCCACCCGGAGCCGTTCCGTTTCCAGGGGTTTTGCACCATGTCCCAGCCGACCTGCCGACAACCCGCCGAGTGGGGCCGCCACAGCGCCTGCTGGCTGGCCTGGCCCAGCCACGGCCACCTCTGGCGGGAGAACCTGGCCCCGGCCCAGGTGGAATGGACGGCCCTCGGCCTCGCCATCGCCGAGGCCGGCGGCGAGGTCCTGGACATCCTGGTGCAGGACGCCGCCGCCGAAGCCGAGGCCCGCGCCGCCCTGGCTCCCGTGCTCGGCCAAGTGCGCTTCCACCATGTGCCCGTGGGGGACATCTGGCTGCGGGACACGGCGCCGATCTTCGTGACGGATGGCGCCGGCACCCTCCGCGCGGCCTGCTTCGGCTTCAATGGCTGGGGGCGGAAGTACCTGCTGCCCGACGACGACCGGGTGGCGGGCCGCGTGGCGGCCCTCAGCGGCGCCCCGCGGACCGACCACGCCTGGATCCTCGAAGGCGGTTCCGTGGAGGTGGATGGCGAGGGCACCGTGCTCACCACCCGC
>DASXVC010000062.1:0-11699 GCA_036504495.1 Geothrix sp. | reverse complement strand
GGCGGCGGCCACGCTGGAGAGCAGGCTGTTGCCGTCCTGGGGGGTGAAGCAGAAGCCCACCACGCGGTTCTCGTTGGGCATGGTGAGGGTGCTGAGGGGGATCACGGTCTGGTTGAGGATGCGGCCGTAGTGGCCCTGGTCGCGGCCGAAGGAGAACACGGTGTTGGCGTCCTTCTTGTCGGTGATGGCGATGCGGTCATTGGCCTTGATGCGGACCTTGAGGGCCTCCAGGGTGGTGGGGCGCTTCAGGCGCAGGTCGAACCAGAGGCTGTGCATGTACTGGGTGGGCAGCTTGACGGCGCTGCTGAAGAGGTTCAGCTCCAGGCCCCTGGTCTGGAACAAGTGGTAGGCGTCGCGGGCGTGGTGGGTGCCGAACTTGCCATCCTTGTGCGTGCCCACCTGGGGGGCGGGGCAGAAGTCCTTCACCTGGCTGATGTCATTGGCGCGGCGCATGCAGACAAAGCTGCCCTCGATGAGGTTGTCGGTGCCCTCGGCCAGGGCCAGGGTGTCGATGATGCAGGAGAGGTTGTGGGTGTTGCAGCTCACGACCTGCACGTACTGGCCGCTCTTCTTGAGCACGTCATCGTTGATGCCGCGGGCATACATGGTGCCGAAGCCGAACTCGCTGCCCTGGGCGATGAAGCCCTTGGTGTTGTGCTCGTACTTCGTGTAGAGGTTCTCCTTCATGTCCATGCCCTTGGGGCTGCAGTCGATGACCACGGTGGCCTGTTCCAGGGCCTGGTCGTGGAGCATGGCGGGCTCGATGCCCCAGGCCCTGAAGCCCTCGACCTTGTCCGCATCCACCACGAGCTTGGCGCCGCGCTTGAGGAGGGCCTTCACCTTGGGCCGGTCGGCGACGCTGTTCTTGTGGAACGTGACCTCGTCGATGCCCAGTTCCTTCTTGTACTCGGTCAGCAGGCCGATCAGCGGCTCGCCGATGGTGCCGGTACCGACCACATGGACGACGTTCTTCGTGGACATGAATCCTCCGCGGCCGGTGTTTCGGGACGCCCCCGCCAGCCCAACTTGTGATTTTCCCAGGCGTCAGAAGGAAAAGCCACCGACAAAAGACATGAGGGGGCTGCTTGTGACCTGAAGCCTACCAACCCCTCAGTTCATTGGCCTTTTTTACCCGCTCCAGGGCCAGGATGAGGGCGCCGGTCCGCCAGGTGCAGCCGTGGAGCTTCACCTTCTCCTCCACGTCCCGGAAAGCCTGGAGCAGGATCTTCTCCTCTTTCTCGAAGATCTCGGCCTCGTTCCAGAACAGCTGCTGGAGGTTCTGCACCCACTCGAAATAGGACACGGTGACGCCGCCGGCGTTGGCGAGGATATCGGGGATGAGGAGGATGCCCCGGTCCCTGAAGATGCGGTCCGCCTCGGGGGTGGTGGGGGCGTTGGCGCCCTCCAGAATGAGGCTGGCCTTCACCTCGGGAGCCGTGGCCTGGGTCAGCACGCCACCCAGGGCCGCGGGCACCAGGATGTCGCAGGGCTGGGCCCACACGGTGGCGGCTTCGAAGGGTTCGCCCCCTTGGAAACCCGCCACGGTGCCCTTGTTCTGGCGCACATAGGTGAAGAGGGCCGGGACGTCGAGGCCCTCCTCCCGGCGCACGGCACCGGCCTCGTCGGCCACGGCCACCACCCGGGCCCCCAGCTCATGGAGGAACTTGGCGGCGAAGCTGCCCACGTTGCCGAAGCCCTGGAGCGCCACCCGGGCGCCCTTCAGGTCGCGGCCGAGCACCTTCGTCCAGGCCTCCCGCGCGCAGATGGCCACGCCCTTGCCCGTGGCGGCCTCGCGCCCCTGGCTGCCGCCCAGTTCGAGGGGCTTTCCCGTGACGCAGGCGGGCTGGTAGCCGTTCTTGCGGCCGTACTCATCCAGGACCCAGGCCATGGTCTGGGCGTTGGTGTTGAGGTCTGGCGAGGGCACATCGCGGGTGGGGCCCAGCACCATGGAGATCTTGGAGATGTAGCGGCGGGTGAGCATCTCCAGCTCGTGCTGGGACATCTTCGAAGGGTCGCACTGGATCGCGCCCTTGGCGCCGCCGAAGGGGATGTTCACCACGGCGGTCTTCCAGGTGTTGAGGCTGGCCAGGGCCCGCACATCGTCCAGATCCACGTCCGGGTGGAACCGGATGCCGCCCTTCTGGGGGCCCCGCACGCCGTTGTGCTGGACGCGGTAGCCCTTGAACACGCGGAGGCTGCCGTCCTCCATGCGGATGGGCATGGCGACGGTGATCTCCCGGTAGGGCGTCTTGAGCAGCTCCCGGATTTCCAGGGAGAGGCCGAGGATGTCGGCGGCCTCGTCGAACTGGCGGTTCACGTTGTCGAAGAGGTTCATGTGCCCAGTCATGAAAACCCCCGCTCGCACCTGGCCGGTGGCTTGGCCGGCCCAAGCATAGCGCGGCCCCGGAATCCGTGGACGCCGGGGCCGCGTTTGGGAAGGCTTCCTACTGCTTCAGGCCCTTGAGGGAGACCTCGTAGCGCAGGTAGGACACGCCATAGGTGCCATCGGGCTTCTTGAGGCAGCTGACGGTGAGGACCTTGGTGCCGTCGAAGCCCAGGGCCATGTCCTTCACGACGGTCTGGGAGCCGAACTGGCGGGCGGCCGTGTTGTCGGTGATGCCCATGTGGCGCATCTTGCCCCAGGACTTGTCGGTGAAGCCCTTGAGCAGCCGGTACAGGCCCGCGTTGAAGGCCAGACGGGCGTCCTTCACCGGGTAGTCGTCGGTGGGCCCACCCGGCAGCGAATCGAGGCGCGCGGCCAGGTGCTCGATGCCCAGGCCCTTGATCTCCTCGGGCGTGAGCGTGATGCCCAGCTCCTTGGCCTGCCGGTGGAAGTGCATGGCGGAGGGGTAGACCACGTCCGGCGTGATGGGCGCGATGAGGGCCGCGTGCTTGTAGTCCTTGCGCACGGCCAGGTACTGCAGGTGGTAGAGGATGTCGGCGGGTTCTTTCGCTGCAGCGGGCGCCGTGGTGGGGATCTCGTCGCCGCCGCAGCCCACGAAGGCGGGCACGAGCAGCAGGCTGGCGAGGGGCAGCATCAGGGTACGTCGCATGGGAAAACCTCCAGAGCGAAAAGGTCAGGATGAAAGGATGGTGGAGCCATCCTGGTGCGCTGCCAAGGGAAATTCATCATGATGTGATCATGTATCCGATCGGACTGATCGCCTTCGGGCGCCTGCGTTTGGAGCCCTGCCGGGGGTTGGAGCGCCACTACCTCGACATGCTCCGCCCCTACGCCCGGATGGACGTGGTGGAACTGACCGAGGGTAAAGGTGGCCCGGCCCGCCAGCTGAAGGAGGAGGCCGAGCGCCTGCGCCCGAAGCTCAAGGCGGTGAAATGCCCGGTCCTGCTCACGCCGGAGGGGAAACTCCGGGACAGCGAAGCCCTGGCCCAGTGGCTGGGCGAGCGCATGGACCGGGGCGACAGCTTGGCCTTCGCCCTGGGCAGCAGCCACGGATTCGATCCCGGTCTGAAGGCCGAAGTCCGGGAGCAGCTGAGCCTGTCGCCCCTGACCTTCCCCCACGAGCTGAGCCGCGTGATGCTCCTGGAGCAGCTGTACCGGGCCTTCACGATCCTCCGCGGGAAGGATTATCACAAATAGGTTGTTCGCCCTTTTTCCGCCTTTGAGGGACACTGGACGGATGGCGCATCCCATGGACCGCTACTTCGCCCCGCCGGAGGGCCGGATCTTTGCGTGCTTCCCCGGCGCGGAGGACCGGCCCGGCCAGCGGCGCATGGCGGAGCTGGTGCACAACACGGTGGTCGACGGCACGGCCCGGTTCCAGGCGTGGCGCGACAGTGGCGGTGAATCCGACGCCCGGCCCGGGGCCGTCATCCAGGCCGTGGAGGCGGGCACGGGCACGGGTAAGAGCCTGGGCTACCTGGTGCCGGCCTTGGCCGCCGGCCGCCACCCCATCCTGGTGGCCACCCGCACCAAGCAGCTCCAGCGCCAGCTGCTGGAGGAGGACGTTCCCCGGGCCGCGGGCATCCTGGACCGTCCCATCAAGGCCGTGCTGGCCAAGGGCCGCGCCAACTACCTCTGCCGGACCGCCTGGGAGGCGGTGTCCACGGACGCGCACCTGGAGTTCACCCGCGCGGACCAGCAGCTCTGGCTGGCCCTCCAGCGCTGGACCCGCGAGACCCAGGATGGCGACCGCGAGGGCCTGGGTCGCTTCGGCGAGGGCGAGTCGCCCCTGTGGGACAAGATCAACGCCCGGGCCGAACGCTGCACGGGCCGCCAGTGCCCCCGCTACGAGGACTGCTTCCTCACGAAGCTGCGGGCGGAGGTGGCCGAGGCCGACCTCATCATCGTCAATCATGCTTTGCTGCTGGCGGACCGGGTGCTGCGGGAATCCGCCTTCGGCCAGGTGCTGCCGGACGCGCCCGTGCTCATTCTCGACGAGGCCCACGACCTGGAGGAGCAGCTCACGGAGAGCTGCGCCGAGGCCTGGTCCAGCCGCGCCATGAACCTGCTCTTCACGGACCTGCGCGATGCCGCCAAGGGTTCCGGCGCCGGCCTGGCGGCCCTGCTGGAGCCCTGGGAACGGGCCTGGGCGGATGTCCTCACCTGGGTGCCCCTGGAAGGCGGCGTGCTGCCCCTGTTGAGTCCCGGCCCTGAGATGAAGGCCCTGGCCGACGCGGTGGGGGCCTGGGTGGAGGCGGGGCATCCCCTGTGGATGGAGACCCGACGCCTGGGTGCCGCTGATCCCGAAAACCCGGTCTGGACGCGCCTCGCCGAGCGCGTGGGCACGGCGTTTTCGCGCATGGAGCAGATCTTCGCCCAGCCCGATGGCTGGGTGTCCACGGTGAACCGGGAGGGCCCCCACCTCGTCCATTTCAAGTCGAATCCCGTGGATGTGCGGCCCTTCTTCCACCAGCACGTGCGGCGGGGCTTCGAGAGCGTGATCCTCACCAGCGCCACCCTGCGCGACGGCCGCGGCTTCAACGGTCTGGGCCTGCGTCTTGGCCTGACGAAGCCAGAGGTGGAGGTGGCCGAGCACGTGGAGAGCCCCTTCGACTTTGAAACCCAGGGCCTGCTCTTCGTGCCGCCGGGCCTGCCCGAGCGCCGCCCGGGCAGCGGCGGCGGGATCGGCGACCCGGCCTGGGTCGAAGCCTCGCTCTCGGCCATGGAGCGCATGCTGCGGGCCAGCCGGGGCCGGGCCCTGCTGCTGTTCACGAGCCGGAAGATGCTGGCGGCCTTCCGGCCCCGGCTGGAGGCTGCCCTGCCGGAACTCACCTTCTTCGTGCAGGGCGACGGCTTGTCGCGCACTCAGCTCCTGGAGCGCTTCCGTGCCACCCCATCGGCGGCCCTGCTGGGCCTGGCCAGCTTCTGGCAGGGCGTGGACCTGCCGGGCGATGCCCTGAGCCTGGTGGTGGTCTCGGCCCTGCCCTTCGCCCCGCCCGATGATCCCGTGCTCCAGGCCCGCATCCGCGAGGCGGACGCCCAGCGGGACGGCCTCGGCTTCATCGGCATCCAGGTGCCGCAGATGACCTTGAAGCTCAAGCAGGGCATCGGCCGCCTCATCCGCACCCGCGACGACCGCGGCGTGGTGGCCGTCCTCGATCCGCGCCTCATGCTGCCCAGCGAAGATCGTCTCGGAAAACGCTACGCCGCCCAGGTCCGCGCGGCCCTCCCGCCCTTTCCCGTGACGCGGGATTGGGACCGGGTCGAAACCTTCTTGCGCCTGCTGTGAAAGGGACCCGCATCGCGGGCCCCTTCGCAGGTAGAGATAATTCAGGTCAGTGGTGGGGTTCCACGGGCGGCGCAGGCGGGGCCGGGGGGGCCTCCGGCGCGGGCGGCGGTGGAGGCAGGGGCGCCGGCTGGGGCTGTCTCGGCGTCTTGGGGGCCTTCGGTGCCTTCGGTGCGGTGGCCATCTGCTTCTGCAGCTGATCGAGGCGCTTCTGCATGGACTTCATGGCCGACTGCAGGGCCTGGATCTCCATCTGGGGATCGACCTCCTGGTCCGGAGCCGAGTGCTTGAAGCGCATCTGGGGGATGTGGACGGGCGGGATGCGGATCTCCTTGTCCATGCCCTCGATGATCACGGTCTCCTCGTCGGAAGCCTCGGGCCCGATGAAGGCCCAGGTGCCCCCATCCTTGGGATCACCGCCCTGCTGAATGACCTTCATCCGTTTTTCGACGACGCCCTTGCCGTCCTCATGGCGCCGGATCACCACGGTCCCGGGTTCGCCGGCCTTCTTGGAGATGGCGATGCGCTTCTCGACGATGTCCTTCCCGTCCACCTTTTCGCGGATCACGATGGCCTCGGGGCCGATGTCTTCTGTCAGGACTTCCACGCGCTTCCGCCGGTGGTCGGCCTGGGCCTTCTCCATGTCGGCCTTGGCCTTTTCCAGCTCAGCCTGGATGCGGGCCCGCTCCTCGGGGCTCAGTCCCTGGGCCTCCAGCGCCTTGGCGTGGGCTTCCAGCGCTTTGGCGTGAAGCTCCACCTCATGGGTCTGGTCCTCCAGGTGCCGGGTTCGGATCTCCACCCTCCGGGCCTTGTCGCGTCCCGCCTGGGCCTTGGCGGCGTCCTTCACGACCTCGCGCAGCCAGGCTTCGCCTTCGGCGTCCAGGGGCTTCTCCTGGCCATCCACGGTGTAGGTGCGCTTGTCCTTGGTGGCGGCGTAGGTCCGGGCCTTCCCGCCCTTCGTCTCCTCCACGCGGAAGCTGCCGTCGCCGGGCACGGCCACGGGCTCCTTGGCGGTCGCGTCGAGCATGACCTCGCCCTTCAGGCGCACATCCATCTGGCGTTCACCATCGATGACCTTCATGCGGGTGGCCTTGTCCGGCTTGGGTGCGGGTTCCTTCTCCTTGTCCTGGAAGGCCACGCCCGCCGCGCCCAGGAGGGAGGCGGCCAGCAGGGCCAGGGCGGTGGCGCGGGCGGCGCTGGAGGCGGGCAGGGCCGGCTGGAGCAGGTGGCGGATGCGGTGCATGAGGGAACCTCCGTTGGCAGCGAGCGCCAGGTGGGTGGATGAGGACGGCAGGGCTTCGCGCAGAGCCTCCAGGTCGGTCAGGGCGCGGGCCAGGATCAGGGGATCGCCGCAGAGGGCGGCGGCCACGTCGTCGCAGCAGAGCTCGCGCTCGGCGCGGATGCGGCCGGAGAGCCACCACACGGCGGGGTGGTAGAAGAGCAGGACCTCCACCAGGGACTGGAGGAGGTTCACCAGGAAGTCGCCCCGGCGGATGTGCGCCAGCTCATGGGCGAGGATGGCCTCCAGCTGGAGGGGCGCCAGGCCCGTGAGGGCGCAGGCCGGCAGCAGGATGATGGGGCGCAGCCAGCCCAGGGCCGTGGGCACCTCCACGGCGGCGGACTGGAGCAGGCGCACCGTGCGGGAGAGCTTCAGCTCCCGGCAGAGCCGCGAGAGCACCAGGTGCCAGGCTGCGGGCACCGGCGAGGCGCTGCGGCGGCGCAGGCGCTGCACGCGGATCCAGCTGCCGAGGAACCGCGCGGACAGCAGAATCACGCCCAGGGCCCAGGTGCCCAGCAGCCAGGGCAGGGCGGGATCCAGGGCTGCCTTCATGCGCAGCGTCAGCGGGGCGTCTCCAATAGCAGGTCCAGCGGCTTCCGCGGCCAGGCGCAGGGGTTCCGCCAGAGCGGAGGCCTGCCGCTGGAGGATCAGGAAGGTAGCCGTGGGAACCGCCACCATCAGGAGGAGGAAGGCGCAGGCGACCCCGTAGCGGGCCCTGGCATCGGCGCCCCGCAACAGGGCCAGCAGCAGCCAGGCCAGGAGGCCCAGGGCCGCGCCCTGCCAGAGGAAGTGCAGCAGGCTCCAGCCCAGGGCCTGGGCCCAGGGCTCGCGGACGAGCGACAGCAGCTGGGTCATCGCTTCCCTCCTTCGGCCAGGTCGAGCATCTTCCGGATCTCCGCCAGCTCCTCGCGGCTGGTCTTGCGGGTGGCCAGGGCCTGCATGACCAGGTTCAGGGAGGAGCCCCCGAAGGCCTTGTCCAGCAGGTCGTCGAGCATGTTCCGCTGGGTCTGGACCTGGGTCTGGGTGGTGGAGAAGACATGGGTGCGATCCGTGACGTCGCGCTGCACCAGACCCTTCTCATGCATGATCTGGAGCATCTTCAGAACGGTGGTGTAGCCCAGCTCCCGCTCGGCGGCCAGCACCTCGAAGACCTGCCGCACCGTGCTGGGCCCCCGCTCCCAGAGCACCCGCAGGATGGCGAGTTCGGCGTCGGTGGGGCGGGGGGAAGGTTGCATGGGGTCGGGCTCCAACAGGGGGATGCCGAAAAGATACGACAGGTTTCGTAGTAGTCAACGAAAATCTTCGTATTCGATTCAACCTGCGGCCGGAGCTCGATTCAGTGGCGGTTTTTTTGTGAATCCGCGGCTTCCGCCTGGATCTGGGCCATGTAGGCGGGGAAGCAGTCCGGACAGAGCCCATGGCTGAAATCCGCGTCGGAGTGCTCCCGGACATAGTGTTCGAGGGCCTCCCAATAGCCATCGTCGTTCTTGATCTTCTTGCAGAACATGCAGAGGGGAAGCAGCCCCTGGAGGGTCCGGATCTGCGAGGCCAGAGCCTCATCTAGGGCGGCCTGGGTCTCCACGCGGTCGGTGATGTCGGTGCAGCTTCCGATGAAACCGGCGAATGCACCGTCTGGACCGTACATCGGGGCTCCCCGGTCGAAGATCCAGCGCCAGGCCCCGTCATGGCGCCGGAGACGGTATTCCATCTCGAACAGCGCGCGGCGGTTGAAGTGGTCCGTATAGATATCCAGGCAGCGTTGGAGATCCTCGGGGTGGACGCCCTCCGCCCACCCGTTGCCGTATTCCTGGGCCATGCTGCGCCCTGTGAAGTCCAGCCAGCGTTGGTTGAAGTAGTCGCAGAGCCCGCTGGTCCCCGCCCTCCAGATGAGGATCGGAGCCTGCTCCACCAGGACGGCGTATTCTCCGGCCTCCAGCCTTGGTTCTGTAGACGACATCGGATCCCCCGAAGCATTTGCCATAGACCAGATGGCTCGGCAGATTGAGGTTTTCTCCTTAATCCAGATGGTCAACAGGGGGAGGTGGTCGGATGCCCAGAACGATCGGGAGCCGCGATCTCCGGCGGGAGTTCGCCCCATGCCGGGTATAGGGTCTTCATGCTCTGACCAGGTGCGCCCAGCGGAGACCGGAGCGCAAGGCTGGAGAAGAGCCGGTTTCCTTGTAGAATCAAGGGTTCTAGCGGAGTTTCGCCATGCCGTTCCAGCCCCTGACCCAGGAACCCGAGATCCAGCGCCGCTGGCTCGAGTCCGGCGCCTTCCGCGCCAAGCGGTCCGGGGAGCTGCTGCCTGATTCCAAAACCTTCTACATGCTGGTGATGCTGCCCTACCCCAGCGGCCGCATCCACATGGGCCACGTGCGCAACTACACCCTGGGCGATGTGACAGCCCGTTTCCGGCGGATGCGGGGCTACGAGGTCATGCATCCCCTGGGCTGGGACAGTTTCGGCCTGCCGGCCGAGAACGCCGCCATCAAGCACGGCATCCATCCCGCCATCTGGACCCGCGCCAACATCGAGGAGATGAAGGGGCAGATCCAGAAGATGGGCATCAGCTACGACTGGGACCGCGAGATCGCCAGCTTCCAGGACGACTACTACCGCTGGAACCAGTGGCTCTTCCTGAAGATGTGGGAGGCGGGCGACGTGTTCCGCGCCATGCGCACCGTGAACTGGTGCGAGGCCCTGGGCACCGTGCTGGCCAACGAGCAGGTGGTGGACGGCAGGGACGAGCGCACGGGCCACCCCGTCACCCAGAAGCCCCTGGAGCAGTACTTCTTCAAGACCACCAAGTACGCGGATGAACTGCTGGACTGCCTCGACGGCCTGGACTGGCCCGACAATGTGAAGACCATGCAGCGCAACTGGATCGGGCGCTCCGAGGGTGCGCGCCTGGCCTTCGACCTGGAGGACGGCGACAAGGTCGAGGTCTTCACCACCCGTCTCGATACGCTCTTCGGGGTCACCTTCATGGCCCTCAGCACGGAACACCCCGTCATCGAGAAGGCTGCCGAGACCGATGCCGCGCTGAAAACCTTCTGCGATCAGGTGGCCGCCGTCAGCCGCGAGGAGCGCCTCACCAGCGACGTGAAGCTGGGGCATCGCGCGGCGATCTCGGCCATCCACCCCTTCACCGGGGAGAAGGTGCCGGTCTTCGCCGCCAACTACGTGCTCATGGACTACGGCACGGGTGCTGTCATGGGCGTGCCCGCCCACGATGAGCGCGACCACGAATTCGCCCTGAAGTACGGCCTCCCCATCCCCAAGGTCATCGAATCGGAAAGCGAGTGGGACCTGGGCACCCTGGTGAACAGTGGCGAGTTCACGGGCATGAAGAGCGAGGATGCCGTCACGGCCATGGTGGGAAAGCTCGGTGGCCGCGCCGAGAAGACCACCACCTACAAGCTCAAGGACTGGGGCCTCAGCCGCCAGCGCTATTGGGGCACACCCATTCCGACCGTGCATTGCGATGCCTGCGGCGTGGTGCCGGAAAAGGCCGAAAACCTCCCCGTGCGTCTGCCCGAGGACGTGGCCTTCACCGGCGTCGGCCCCTCCCCCCTCACCACCTCTTCCTTCTTCCTGGACACGAGGTGTCCAAGCTGCGGCAAGCCCGCCAAGCGTGAAACCGACACCATGGACACCTTCGTGGACAGCAGCTGGTACTGGCTGCGGTACCTGGATCCGAAGAACACGGAGCTGCCCTTCGCCAAGGCCGAGAGCGACGCCTGGATGCCCGTGGACCTCTACGTGGGCGGCATCGAGCACGCCACCATGCACCTCATCTACGCCCGCTTCTTCTACAAGGTGCTGCGTGACCTGGGCTTGGCCTCCGGCCCCGAACCCTTTCAGAAGCTCATCTGCCAGGGCATGGTGCTGAAGGACGGCTCGAAAATGAGCAAGTCCAAGGGCAACATCGTGGATCCCGATGAGGTCATCTCGAAGTACGGCGCGGATGCCCTGAGGCTCTTCATGATCTTCGCCGCGCCCATCGAGAAGGAAATCGACTGGACCGGCTTCGAGGGCATCGAGGGGGCCAGCCGCTTCCTCAAGCGAGTCACCCGCATGGTGGAAGACCACGCCGTCACTGGCGCGTTGCTACCCGCCAAGGACCAGCTCAGTGCCGAGGAGAAGGCGCTGCTCATCAAGCTCAACCAGACCATCGCCCGGCTCACGGATGATCTGGAGCGCCGCTACCAGTTCAATACGGTGGTGTCCGGCCTCATGGAATTGTCCAACGCCCTGGGTGATCTCCCGGCGAATGCGCCGCATCGCAGCGCGGTCATGCAGCACGCACTCGACGCCTTCGTGCGGATGATGTCCCCTGTGGCGCCCCACCTGGCCGAGCAGCTCTGGAACCAGCTCGCGAAGCCGGGCCTCTGCATGCAGGCCGCCTGGCCCGAGGCAGATGCGCAGTATCTGGAAGCCGACGAGGTACTCGTGGTGGTGCAGGTGAACGGCAAGGTGCGCGGCCGCATCACGGTGCCGACCCATGCGGATGAGAACCAGCGCCGCGAGGCGGCCCTGGCCTGTGCCGAGGCCCAGACCCACCTGGCGGGCAAGGAGATCGTGAAAGTGGTCCTGCCTCCCGGCGGCAAGCTGGTGAGCATCGTGGTGAAAGGTTGATCCCGTGACGAACTTCCTCCCTCCTGTCGTTGATACCGTCCTGGACCTGGTGGGGAACACGCCCCTGCTGCGCCTCACCCGCTTCGCACCGG
>DASXVC010000061.1:0-1581 GCA_036504495.1 Geothrix sp. | reverse complement strand
GAGGCCGTGGCCGCGGGCGCACCGGGATCGATCTACGTGGCGGAGCTGAGCAGCTACCAGCTCGAGACCGTGGCAGGGTTCCACGCGGAGGGCGCGGCCTTCCTGAACCTCACGCCGGATCATCTGGCGCGCCACGGCACCTTCGAGGCCTACCGCCGGGCCAAGCTGCGGATCTTCGAACGGCAGGATGCGGTGGATCTTCGCGTGGTGCCGGCAGCTCACCCCGAGTGGTGGCAGGACGCGCCGGGGGCTGGGCGGAACGCCCGTTTCGGGTGGTCCGAGGGCGAAGCCTGGTGCGATGGCAAGGGCCGGCTGATCCTCCGTGGCGAGGCGCTCCTCTACCGCGATGAGCTGCGCATTCCGGGGGATCACAACGTGGAGAATGCCCTGGCGGCGACCCTTCTGGCCCGGCATGGCGGCGCGGACCTGGAAGCCATCCGCGAGGGCCTGCGCAGCTACCCCGGCCTGGCCCACCGCATCGCTTTCTGCGGCGAGAAGGGCGGCGTGCGCGCCTACAACGATTCCAAGGGCACGAACGTGGATGCCACCCTCACGGCCATCAAAGCTCTGCCAGGACCGCTCGTGCTGCTGCTGGGGGGCACGGACAAGGGCGCCAGCTATGAGCCCCTGCGCCAGGCCCTGGACGGCAAACTGCGCCGGCTGATCTTCCTGGGCGAGGCGATTCCGCAACTCACCCGAGACCTGGGCGATCTGCCCCATGACGTGGTGCCGGCCTTCGACGACGCCGTGCGCGCCGCCCTGTCCCTGGCGCAGGCCGGCGACCAGGTGCTCCTCAGCCCTGCCTGCGCCAGCTTCGACCAGTTCGACAACTTCGAGCAGCGCGGTGAGCGCTTCGAGGCGCTGGTGCGGACCTGGCTCTGATAACATAACCCGCAGATCGTTTTTATTCGATGGGGCTGGCTCTCCTGGATCCTTCCGACGCCAAGTTCCTTCGATCCGCCGGAGGCCCCGATGCATGACGCCACCCGAATCGCTGCTGACCTGAGAACTCTGTTGGGACAGGATGCCGTCCTGACCGAGGCGGAGGATCTTGCCAAGTACGAGTCGGGCTGGCGGTACGGAAAGGGCAAGGCCCTGTTGATGGTCCGGCCGGGAACCACCGGACAGATTTCGGAAGTCATGGCCTACTGCCACGAGCGGGGCATCCGGGTGATGCCCCAGGGCGCCAACACGGGGCTGGTCGGCGCCTCCAATCCTGATGCCAGCGGTGAGATGCTCGTACTCAGCCTGGAGCGGCTGAACAAGCGCCTGGAGATCGATCCCATCAACCGCACCGCTGTGGTGGACGGTGGCGTGCTGCTCAGCACCTTGAACGAAGCGCTTTCGCCCCACGGCCTCATGTTCCCCATCGACCTCGGGGCGGATCCCACCATCGGCGGCATGATCGCCACCAACACGGGCGGCACCCGGCTCCTGAAGTACGGCGACGTGCGCCACAACCTCCAGGGCGCGGAGGCCGTGCTGGCGGACGGTACGGTGGTGGATGTGATGAACCACCTGCGGAAGAACAACACCGGCCTCGACCTCAAGCAGCTCCTCGTGGGCACCAGCGGCGTCTAC
>DASXVC010000060.1:0-2008 GCA_036504495.1 Geothrix sp. | reverse complement strand
CTGGCGCTCGCAGGCTTCAGCCATGCGCCCGCGGATGCGAAGGTAGATCGCGTTCACGGAGCGCAAACTGATCCCCGTCATCACGGCCGTCTCCGTAGCCGTCAGATCGAGCGCAAAGCACCTCACGAGGTGGCGGAATTTAGCCTCGGAAATCTTTGAACGGGTGTAGTACTTGTTTTCCATAGGATCGGCGCGGCTTTCATGGTCTCACCTCTCCTGTTTGCTTCCTAAGACCCACAGGATTTTGAAGGATTAACAGGATTCAAAAACAAATGACGGAAGCAGAACCAAACCCGTTTTACTTCTTTAATCCTGTTAATCCATCTTTTCATTCTGTTAATCCTGTCCATGCCTTTCGCCGGTGTGGGGCGGCGCCTACGCCCCGCCGCGGGCGCGGCTCCAGGCCACGGTATCGGATCGCCAATCCTTCAGCGCGGCCAATCCCGAGGCGTCCAGAATTCCCCGGTGTTCCGCCTCGTCCGACAGCACCTCGAAGGAACCCAGCACCTCGAAGCCGATGCGCGCGGAGGCGAAGGCCTTTTCCGCCTGGGGCAGGCCGTAGCTGAAGAGAGCCAGCACGGCGGGCACCTCGGCGCCCTCGGCCCGGAGGGCATCCGCGCACTTCAGGCTGGACATGCCCGTGGAGATCAGGTCCTCGATGAGTACGGCGCGATGGCCCCTGGCCATGGGGCCCTCCACCTGGCGGCCCATGCCGTGGTTCTTGGGCGTGGGGCGCACGTAGGCCATGGGCAGGCCCATGCGATCGGCCACCATGGCCGCCCAGGGCACGCCGGCCGTGGCGGCTCCCGCGATGAGCGTGGGCGCGAAGCTGGCCGTCCGGGCCACCAGCGCCTCCACGATCAGGCCCCGGGCTTCGGGGAAACCCAGCAGCTGCCGGTTGTCGCAGTAGATCGGGGATTTCAGTCCGCTGGCCCAGGTGAAGGGCTCCAGGGGCTGGAGGCGCACGGCCCCCGCGTCCAGCAGGCAGGCGGCAAGGTCCCGGGGAGACAGAGGCATCACAGCTCCAGGTCGGCCACGGGCTGCTTGGACATGTAGCGCTCGGCCCCATCGGGGAAGAGCGTCACCACCCGAGCCCCGGCGGGCAGGGCCTTGGCGACCTCGCGGGCGGCCCAGGCATTGGCGCCGCTGGAGGCGCCCACCAGGCAGCCCTCGGTGGCGATGAGCTCCCGGGCCGTGGCCAGGCTGTCGGCATCGGCCACATCGATGATCCGGTCTGCGATGGAGAGGTCGAGGCTGGCGGGAATGAAGCCGTTGCCCACCCCCTCCACCACCCACTCGCCCAGGGGCGCGCCGCAGTACACCGAACCCACGGGCTGCACCACCACGGCCTGGATCTTCGGGTTCTGCTCCTTCAGGTAGCGGGCGATGCCGGTGAAGGTGCCGCCGCTGCCAGCGCCCAGCACCACGGCATCGACGCGGCCCTCCATCTGGGTCCAGATTTCCGGCCCCGTGGTGGCGTAGTGGCTGTCGGGGTTGCTGGGGTTGTCGAACTGCTGGGGTACGAAGGCGTGGGGGATGCTCGCCGCCAGCTCCTGGCACTTGGCGATGGCGCCCTTCATGCCCTGTTCCTTGGGGATCAGCACCAGCTCGGCGCCCAGGGCCTTCATGAGCATCATCTTCTCGCGGCTGTACTTGGTGGGCACGCAGAGGATGCAGCGGTAGCCGAGCGCCTTGGCCGCGATGGCCAGGCCCACGCCCGTGTTGCCGGCCGTG
Organism: Geothrix sp.; assembly: GCA_036504495.1. Taxonomy (GTDB): domain Bacteria; phylum Acidobacteriota; class Holophagae; order Holophagales; family Holophagaceae; genus Geothrix. Next base: position 274 of record DASXVC010000060.1, on the reverse strand, counting down.
GGCTCGATGATGGTGCTGAGGCCGGGCTTGATCTGGCCCAGGGCCTCGGCGGCCTGGATCATGCCCACGCCGATGCGGTCCTTCACGCTGCCGCCGGGGTTCAGGTACTCCAGTTTCGAGAAGAGCTGGAGCTCCGGTGCGAAGCGGGTGAGGCGCAGCAGGGGCGTGTTCCCCACCAGGTCCAGGACGGTATCAACGACAGGAGGGAGGAAGTTCGTCACGGGATCAACCTTTCACCACGATGCTCACCAGCTTGCCGCCGGGAGGCAGGACC
>DASXVC010000059.1:0-2957 GCA_036504495.1 Geothrix sp. | reverse complement strand
GCCAAGCGCAGCGCCGATGCCGCCAAGGAGATCAAGGTCCTCATCCGCGAGAGCGTGGCCAAATCCACGGACGGCAACAAGATCGCCGCCCACGCGGGAGAGACCATCCAGGAGGTGGTGGCCAACGTGCAGCGGGTGACCGCGCTCGTGGGCGATATCGCCGGCGCCACGCAGGAGCAGAGCACGGGCCTGAACGAGATCAACAAGGCCGTGGTGCAGATGGATGAGATGACGCAGCAGAACGCCGCCCTGGTGGAGGAATCCGCCGCCGCCGCCGAATCCATGGATGCCCAGGCCCACGCGCTCACCGAGATCGTGGCCCGCTTCAAGACCGGCGTGGAAGTGCGCCGCACGGATACCCGCGTCACGCATCATGCGGCCCCCCATGCCGCACCCGCCGCCAAACTCCCGCGGGCTGCCGTGAAGCGGAACCAGACCCGGCCCGAACTGGCCGCAGGCAAACAGCCCGTCGCCATGCCGAAGGGCGAGGGTGACGGCTCCTGGGAATCCTTCTGAACCTGCTCAACCTGCGCCCCTCACGGGGCGCAGGCCATTCTGAAAGGAGACGACACATGAGAACCATGCCCCTCTTCCTGACTCTGGCCCTGCTCGTTCCGGCCGCGGCCTCCGAACGCTACGGTGAACCGCGAAAGAGTGCGGTGAAGGAAGAAGCCAAGAAAACCAAGGCCACAGGGCATCAGGCGGCTCCTGCGGCAGGGACTTCCCGGGAAGCGGAAACCCGGCTGAAGGCCCTTGAAAAAGAGAACCTCCAGCTCCGCCAGGAACTCGCGGCCAAGAGCGGGGCGGCCTCACCCGTGGCCGGCGCCGAAGCCGCCACACCCGAGGGAGCTCTCGCGGAGCTGGTGTCTGGAAACGGACGCTTCGTCACGGGAGCCCGGACCCGCAGCCAGATGGGGTTCAACGATGCGGCCCTGCGGCAGGCCCTGGCCAAGGGACAGGCGCCCTTCGCAGTCATCGTGACGTGCAGCGATAGCCGCCTCGCGGACAACTTCATCTTCGACCAGGAACTCGGGCGGCTCTTCACCATCCGCGAAGCCGGGAACTGCCCCGATATCCAAGGCCTGGCCAGCATAGAATACGCAGTGGAACACCTCGGTTCCAAGGTGGTCGTCGTCATGGGCCATGATGCCTGCGGCGCCGTGAAGGCCGTCCAGGAATCCGGCTCCACCGCGCTTCCGGGCAACCTGTGGAGCCTCCAGTCCGCCATGGCGGGCCTGCTCGACAGCGTCCACCGCAAGGCCGGGGAAAGCGAGGCCCAGCACATGGCCCATCTGGTGGAAGCCAATGCCGTGCGCCAGGCCGGGGTCGTCATGGCCCGGAGCAGCATCGTCCAGCACCTCTGCGCCAGCGGAAAACTGAAGGTCGTCCCGGCCGTTTACGATCTCACGACCGGGAAAGTCACCTTCCTTCCGCCGGTGGGCGCGGATACCCCGAAGCCGGAAGCCCACCACTGACCGAAGGGATGCGCGCCATCTGCTGCCGAAAGGACACCATGACTGTCGTGCCCTCATGAAGCGCTGGTTCCGCCCGCAGGCCGCCGGCCCCGAGGCCGTGGCGCTGGATCTGCCCCCGGCGGATCCGGCGCTTCCGGCGGCGCTGCTGGGAGTGGCGGGCCGGGAGGCCCGGATGCTGGAAGGCCAGGTGGATTTCCTGAGGACCGAACTGCGCCAGGTGGACGACCTGGTGGGCGAGGCCGCCAAGACCCTCGAACAGGCCCTGCGCACCCTCGACCAGCGCGTGCAGCGGCAGTACGCCCTGGCCCGGGAAGTCCACGTGGCCATGCAGATCACGCTGGAGGGCGGGACCGCCGGGGAGCGGATGGATTCGGTGGGCGCCACCATCATGGGCACCCTGGACGAATTCGTGGGCCACATGCTGGAGATCTCCAAATCCTCCATGCAGCTCGTGGGCGAGATCGAGGACATCCGGGGCCGCTCCGAGCGCATGGAGGACATGCTGGGCGAGCTGTCGGAGATCGCGGGCCGAACGCACCTGCTGTCGCTCAATGCCAGCATCGAGGCGGCCCACGCGCGGCAGTTCGGCGCAGGCTTCGCGGTGGTAGCGGGCGAGGTGTCGAAGCTGGCGGACCGCAGCACGGCGCTGAGCGCCACCATCCAGGACCAGATCACGGGAACCCGGCAGGCCCTGGAGCGCACGGACGCCCACGTGCAGACCATCGCCAGCAAGGATACGAACGTGGCGCTCCAGTCCAAGGGGAAGTCCGGCGAGCTGGTGGCGGCGCTCCAGGCGAGCAACCAGCGGGTGGAAGCCCTGGTGGGGGAACTCGAAGCGAATGCCAAGACCATCGAAGCGCAGGTGGGCCACGTGGTGCGGAGCCTCCAGTTCGAGGACCTGGTGCACCAGACGCTTCAGGCCTGCATGCAGGAACTGGACAACCTCCAGCAGCAGGCCCTGGCCTGGCGGCAGTGCGAGGTCCGGCTCGAAGGCGGCGAACCTGCGGCGGAAGTGTTCACCGTCCTGGGCGAGGCACTGGCCGAGGTGGAGTCGGCGCGGGTGCAGTTCAAGGCCGTGAAGCGGGGCGACCTGGCCGCGGGCGATGTGGACCTTTTCTAGCGGGACGTGAACTCATGGGCAAATGCATCCTGACGGTCGACGATTCGAGCACCATGCGGCAGATGATCACCTTCACCCTGAAGGGGGCGGATTTCGAGGTGGTCGAGGCCGGGGATGGTGTGGAGGCGCTGGAGGTGGCGCCGGGGAAGCAGATCTCTCTCGTCATCACGGACGTGAACATGCCCCGGATGGACGGACTGACGCTGGTGCAGCGGCTGCGGTCCCTGCCGGAGTTCAAGTTCACGCCGATCCTGGTGCTCACCACGGAATCCGGCGTGGACATGAAGTTGAAGGGCAAGGAGGCGGGGGCCACGGGCTGGATCGTGAAGCCCTTCAGCCCCGAGAAGCTCCTCGATGTCGTC
>DASXVC010000058.1:0-126101 GCA_036504495.1 Geothrix sp. | reverse complement strand
AGGGTCTCCGCGGCGACCACGCCGGCGGGTCCGCTACCGATGATGAGGTGCTTCATGGGAGACCTGCGCTCGTTCATACGCCGAGACGCGAACGCGTCTCGGCGGTGGGAACGCCTTCGGGAGTCCACCCACGCAATTGGTAGTACTCGGGCAGCATGATGTCGAGCTTCGACACGGCGCCCTTCTGGGGGCCAGTCTTGGCGGGCTCCTTCATCTGGCGTGGCGGCAGGTTATCGTCCTTGCCGGTGAGCCCGGCAGCCAGGTTGAATTGGCGCTCCAGGTTCCAGATGCGTTCGCCCACCAGCAGCAGCCGTTCCTCGGACCAATCGCCTTCGCAGGCGGCCTGGAGCTGGGGCTGGATGTCCGACAGCCCCCAGGCGAAGGTGGTGAAGAGGCAGATGCCGGCGGAATCCACCACGGCGGTGAGGTCCTGGAAGGCCTTGAGCATGGCGGGTTTCCCTTCGGTGGCCTGGGGCTCCATCCTCACGGGGATGCCCAGCACCTCGGGGGACACCATGTAGCCGCGGAGGTGGCAGGCGCCGCGGTTGCTGGTGGCGTAGGCCAAGCCCATGCCCTGCAGGCCGCGCCCGTCATAGGCCGGGAACTCCTGGCCCTTGACGGTCATGGACAGCTCGGGCTTGCCGTATTTGGCGCAGAGCCGCTTGGAGCCCAGGCCGATGACCTTGCCGAAGCCCACCCCCGTGGCGGTCCATTCGGCCAGTTTGACCAGGGCCTCCGTGGAGCCGAAGGGCAGCTTCAGGCCCGTCTCTTTCTCCGTGAGGATGCCCAGATCGTAAAGCTCCATGGCGGCGCCGACAGTGGCCCCGAAGGAGATGGGGTCGAAGCCGTCCTCGTTGCAGAGGAAGTTGGCATAGGTGAGGGCTTCCAGGTCCGAGACGCCGTTGGCGGCACCCAGGGCCCAGGCGGCCTCGTACTCCACGCCGCCGGAAGCCCCGTGGTACTGGGGTTTGTCCTTGACGCTGAAGTGGCCGGAATCCATGCGGGAAATGCGGCCGCAGGCGATGGTGCAGCCGAAGCAGGCGCCATTGGTGACGAGGTTGGCCTTGCCGTCCGTGGGCCGCTTCTCGTGCATGGCCTCGCCGGAGATGTCGTGGGCGCCCTCGAACTGCACCTCCCGATGGTTGCGGGTGGGCAGCGCCCCCAGCTCGTTGATGACGTTCATGAGCACCTGGGTGCCATAGGTGGGGAGCCCCTGTCCCGTCACGCCGTTGGCCGCCAGCACCTTCTTGCCCGCCTCGGTGGCGGCGAAGAAGGCCTCGGGGTTCGCCATCTGGTAGGCGTCGGTGCGGGTGCCTCGCACGGCCACGGCCTTCAGATTCTTCGAGCCCATGACCGCGCCCACTCCGGATCGCCCGGCGGCGCGGTGCAGGTCGTTCACGATGGCCGCGTAGAGCACGCGGTTCTCCCCGGCCCGGCCGATGGCGGCCACGCGGATCTGGGGGTCCTGGTGCTGGATCTTGATGGTTTCTTCGGTCTCCCAGACGGTCTTGCCCCAGAGGTGGGAGGCATCCACCAGCTCGGCCTTGCCATCGGTGATGAGGAGGTAGACCGGCTTGGGCGAGGCCCCCTCGAAGATCACCATGTCCCAGCCCGCGAACTTCAGTTCGGCGCCGAAGTACCCGCCGGAATTGGAGCAGGCGATGGCCCCCGTGAGCGGTCCCTTGGTCACCACGGAATAGCGACCGCCCGTGGCGGCCATGGTGCCCGTGAGCGGTCCCGTCACGAAGATGAGCTTGTTCTTGGGGGAGAAGGGATCGACCTTGGGGTCGATCTCCGAGACGAGGTACTTGGTGGCGAGGCCCCGCTGGCCCAGGTAGTCGTGGGTCCAGGCCATGTTCAGCGGCTCGGTCGTGCAGGTGCCGGCCTCAAGGTTCACGCGGAGAACGTTCTTGGTCCATGCCATGGCGATTTCTCCTCACACCGTCGCCGGGTTGGTGTCGGTCTTGCCGGCCCACTGGCGCATCTTCCCGAGCCCCGTCCAGTCGGCGTCCACATAGGTGATGGCGCCGGTCGGGCAGGCCTTGGCGCAGGCCGGCTCGCCGCCGCAGAGGTCGCACTTCTGCACCTTGCCGGTGGAGGCCACATAGTTGATGGTGCCGAAGGGGCAAGCGATCGTGCAGACCTTGCATCCGACGCAGGTGGGCTCCAGCACGATCTTCGCACCGGTGACGGGATCCAGCCGGATGGCGTCCACCGGGCAGGCGGTCATGCACCAGGCCTCGTCGCACTGCGTGCAGGTGTAGGGGACGAAGCGGCCCTCACGGTGGAACGAGAACACCTTGATCCGCGACTTCGCGATGGTGAAGCTGCGGTGGTTCTCCCAGGCGCAGGCCATCTCGCACTGGAGGCAGCCCGTGCACTTGTTGGGATCGAGGTGGAGGGACTTCTGCATGGCGAAACCTCCTGTTGATGTGCGGGTTGTGATCTGATGAGCGGCACGATCATAGACCCGTTATCCGGCACAGGCGTACCCCTTTTTCCGCTGTGTCAGCAGATCCGCCAAACGCAGCCAGGGCGGCAGCCTGCGGCCACCATCGTTCCACTTCAGAGTCTCCATCTCATCTAGAACTCGCCCCTGCTTCTGCCATGGCGAGAAGCCTTCACCGGCTCAGCCCAGGGGTTCGTACTTCACCTGGAATTTCGGCGGACGGTTCACGTAAAGGATGTAGCCCGCGCCGACCAGCGCGAACAGGAGGCTCACGTAGCCTGATCCATGCTTGAAATCCGCCTCGAAGAAGTCCTGCGCCACGAGGGCGGCGAGGCGGAGGCTCAGCCCGCCTTCCACCTCCTTCGCCGCTGAGAACAGGATGAACAGGTAGTCCCCCACGATGACCGTGGCCAGGGTCATGAGCACCGTCAGCATCCGCCCGAAGAGGTTCACCTTCTCCATGCCCCGGTTGATGGCCCACGCCAGCGCCACACCGATGCCGATGGCCCCCCAGAGGAAGATCCGGTTGATCAGGTACGCGATGCCGCCCCACAGGGTCGCCAGCACGATCCCCGCAACCGCGCCGTAAAGAAGCCCGGCCAGAGGGTTGGACATGAGGCCGTCGTAGGCTTCCTGGGCCCTCCTCGCCTCCTCGTCCTGGGAGGAGCGGCACGGAGCGCAAATCCGCATGGGCACGCCATCCGCCATCCAGAGCCCCTCGCGGGACTCCCGGCCGCAGCCCTCGCACTGCTCGGCCACGGGCTTCGCGGCCTTCACCGCCAAGCCCACCAGAACCTTCAGCACGGCGGCGATGGCTTCCGGTTTGGGCCCGAACAAGGAGAAGGCCCAGTGGCAGAGGATCCCATCCTCCATGAGCTGGAACGACTTCAGCAGGTTCTTCGGAACGGCCTTCTTGCCGGTGGCCTCCCGCAGTTCCTCCGAGGACTTGGCGAACGTGGCGAGCCCTTCGGGGCCGGCGGTCCAGGAGCCCTTGGCGAAGCGCACCAGAAAGGACACCCGCATCTGGCCGTCGATCCGGGTCCAGGCCACGGCAACAGGGAATCCCTGCATGGATCCCACCGCGGCGGGCCCCTCCCAGGGGCCCTTGGCGACGGCCTTCAGGCGGGTGAGCTCCGCCAAGCGCACAAGACGTTTCTGAGTCATGGTTTCCTCGCATAAGGGGGGGGTCGGCCCAGGATACCTGTGGCGATCTCGCCAGGTAAGAGCGCCGGGGGTCTCTCGGTGACGCAGTGTTGAAGCCATTCCGCGTTCTTTGCGGGTATTTTCTATCGCGCCTCCGGCCGCTGGCGGCCTCAGAGAATTTGGCTGGTCTGGGTGGCCGGCCACTCCCCGTTTTTCCACACCTTGCCTCCCCCTGGGTTCGCGGGTGGAATGGGAATGGAAGGAACCTCCCATGAAAGCCATCTCCCTCCGCGTGGACGTCGACACCCTGGAAGGCTCGGTGACGGGCATTCCCACCCTGCTGCGTCTGCTGGACAAGCACCAGATGCGGGCCAGCTTCTATTTCAGCTTCGGGCCCGACAACAGCGGCAAGGCCATCCGCCGCATCTTCCGCAAAGGCTTCCTGGCCAAGATGCGGCGCACGAACGCCACGAAGCTCTACGGCTTCAAGACCATGATGTACGGCGTGCTCATCCCCGCGCCCATCATCTGGAAGCGGGCCGCCGCCGAGATGCAGGCGGCGAAGGCTGCGGGCCACGAGGTGGGCATCCACGCCTGGGACCACGTGCAGTACCACGACCTGCTGGACCGGAAATCACGGCGGTGGCTGTCGGACTGGTACGCGAACGCCCACGAGGCCTTCGGCACCGTCTTCGGGGAGAAGCCCCTGGGCGCCGTGAGCCCCGCCTGGCGCTGCAACGACACCACGCTGGAGCTGCAGGAGGCCTACGGCTTGGCCTACGCCGGCGACTGCCGGGGTTTCGCACCCTTCTACCCCATCGTGAAGGGGCGAACGCTCAGCACCCTCCAGATCCCCACCACGCTGCCCACCTTGGATGAACTGCTGGGCCTGGACGGCCGCACACCGGACCAGGTGAACCGCGAGGTCTGGGACCTGGTGCGGGAGGACGCCCTGAACGTCTACGCCCTGCATACGGAGGTCGAGGGCGGCGCGCTGTTCGAGACCTTCGACGCCTTCCTGGGCGGCCTGCGGGAACGCGGCGTCCAGGCCCGGACCCACGCCGATTGGCTACCGGAGCTGAAGGCCGCCAACCCGCCCGCCAAGGCGGTCTCCCGCCGGGAGATCCCGGGCCGGGCCGGTTGGGTGAGCTGGGAAGGCTGAGTTCTCGCGAAACATCGCGAGACGAGGGCTATTGGGGTAACCTCGGGGCAACCCCATCGAGGATCCCATGCGCCTACCCGCTCCGTTCCTGCTCTGTGCCCTGGCCCTTCCGCCCCTGGCAGCCCAGGCCCCCGAGGAGGCCCGCCTCAAGCGGGTGGAGACCCGGGTGAATGGGCTCAACTGGGAACTGGACGCCGTGCGGAAGGCCGCGGACGACCAGCTCTGGTTCCTGCGGCTGTCGGATGTGGCCGTGGTGGACAAGGTGACCTACACGGGCCCGCCCAACCCCAAGGGGGAAGAGACCTATGGCATCAAGAACCAGCGGCACCCGCTGAAGATCCAGCAGTATGTCTTTGTGCCCCGCAAGGCGGAGAAGGGCCGCAAGCTGCCTCTCATCGTGCTGCCCCACGGCGGCGTCCACGGCGACTTCGGCACCTACCACGTGCACATCGTGCGGGAAATGATCGAGCGCGGCTACATCGTGATCGCCCCTGACTACCGGGGCTCCACGGGCTACGGCAAGGGCTTCTACGAAGCCATCGACTACGGCGGCCTGGAGATCGATGACGTGGTGGCAGGCCGGGACTGGGCGGTGGAGCACCTGCCCGTGGACCCGAAGCGCTGCGCCATCGTGGGCTGGAGCCACGGCGGCCTCATCGCGCTCATGGCCGTCTTCGACCATCCCGAGAAGTTCGCAGCCTCCTACGCCGGCGTGCCCGTGTCCGACCTCATCACGCGCCTGGGCTACGTCGGGCAGGACTACGTGGCCGAGTTCTCCGCCAAGTTCCACATCGGCAAGGAGCCCAAGGACGCCGTGGAGGAATACCGCCGTCGCAGCCCCGTGTGGAACGTCCAGAAGCTCCGCACCCCCCTGCTCATCCACACCAACACCAACGACCGGGACGTCAACGTAGTCGAGGTCGAGCAGCTCATCAACGCCCTCAAGGCCGCCGGCAAGACCTTCGAAAGCAGGATCTACCAGGACGCCCCCGGCGGCCACAGCTTCAACCGCATCGACACGACGGTGGCCCAGGAATCCCGCAAGGAAATCTACGCGTTCCTCGAAAAGCATTTGAAGTAGTCGCATACGAAAATCGTGGCCCGAATGGGCCACGATTTTCGCAGGTGGAACTGCTTACGCATGTTGCTTGAGCTTGTCCTTGCCGCCGAACCACTGGTCCCAGTACACCACCACGGGGCTGGCGATGTAGATGGACGAGTAGGTGCCGGTGATGACGCCGATGACCAGCGGGAAGGCCAGGTCCTTGAGGGCCGGGCCGCCGAAGAGCCAGAGGCAGACGCTGACGAAGAGCACGGACAGGGAGGTGAGGATCGTCCGGCCCAGGGTCTGGTTGATGGAGTCGTTCACCAGCTTCGTGACCGTGGCCCGGCGGTATTCGGGCCGGTGGCTGTTCTCGCGGATTCGATCAAACACCACGATGGTATCGGCCATGGAGTAGCCCATGAGGGTGAGGAAGCTGGCCACCACGGGCACGTTGAACTCGTAGCCGAAGGCCGCGAAGAGCGCCAGGGCCATGAGCATGTCGTGGATCAGCGCCACGATGCCGCCCACGGCGAAGCTGGCCGTGAACCGGAACATCACATAGACCAGGATGGCGCCCAGGGCCCACGCCACGGCGGTGAGAGTCTTGCGGGTCCACTCGCCGGAGATGCTGGGGGAGAAGCTCTCGTCTTTGAGGATGCCCACCGCGCCCAGCCGGTAGGTCTTCTGGACCGTGTCCCGCACGGCCTGGGGAAGGTCCTGCGGCAGGTCGGTGAAACGCTGGTAGAGGCCCGAGGGCAACCGGTCGCGGCCGGCGATGATCTTCTCCGCCAGGGGGGCGTAGGCCGCAGCCAGGGCCGCATCATCGCCAGCCAGGCCGACGGGATTGGCCTTGACCAGGGTGTCGGCCAGAGTCTTGGAGCCTTCCAGGTTGAGGGCCGGAAGCGGGCTGCCCGCGACCTCGGGATCCATCTGCTTGAAGATGGCCCGCAGCGCGTTCGCCTGGATGGTGCTGTCCTTCTGATCGCCTTCCTTCTTGGCCTTCACCTTCACGGAGAAGTCCCGGATGGTCTTGTCGGCATTTTCGTAGGCCACCACGGTGGTGTCGGTGAAGCCGTTCTTGGCCAGGGCGGCCCGGATGGTTTCGGGCTCCATGGCGCCGCGGAAGCGCACGGTCATGTCGTTGCCGCCCACGAACTGCATGCCCAGCTGGATGCGGTTGTTGTGGGTCAGGTTCCAAGGCTTCACCCAGAGGATGCAGAGCAGGATGAGGCTCCAGGTGATGGCGATGGCCGTGCCCTTGTACTTCATGAAGTCGTAGGACGAGCCCTTGAAGAACGTGTGGGTGCCCACGGAAAGCGTCTTGGTTCCGGGGTGGTGCTCCAGCACCCAGTCGTAGATGTAGCGGCTGATGTAGATGCTGGTGAACAGCGAGGCCACGACGCCCACGGTGAGGGTCACGGCGAAGCCCTTCACGGGCCCTGTGCCGAAGATGAAGAGCAGGAGGGCCGCGAAGAGCTGGGTCACGTGGCTGTCCACGATGGTCCAGAACACCCGGTCGAACCCCGCGTCGATGGCGCCAGGCACGCTCTTGCCGAGGCCCAGCTCCTCCTTGATGCGCTCGAAGATGAGGATGTTGGCGTCCACGGCCATGCCCAGGGTGAGCACGAAGCCCGCAATGCCCGGCAGGGTGAGCGTGGCCCGGAAGGAGCCCAGCAGGCCCATCATCACGATCACGTTCACGGTGAGGGCCACGATCGCGTTCACGCCGGACCAGTGGTAGAAGACCACCATGAAGCCGATGATGACGACGAAGCCGAGGACCGCGGCGCGCACGCCGGCGTGGATGGAATCGCGGCCCAGGCCGGGGCCCACGACGCGCTCTTCCAGGAACTTCATGGGCGCGCGGAGGGCGCCGCTGCGGAGCTGGCTGGCGAGGTCGTCGGCTTCCTGGGCGCTGAAGCTGCCGCTGATGCGGACGGCGCCGCCGATGATCTTCTCCTTGGCGGTCAGCGTGGTGACGATCTTGCGATCGAGCACGATGGCGATGAGGCGGTTCTCTTCAGAGGCGGTGCCCGTAAGCCGCGCGAAGTCGTCATCCCCCTTCTTGTTGAGGGTGAAGTTGACTTCGTTGGCCTCGGTCTGCGAATTGGAGGCCCGGTGCGAGTCGATGATGTCGGCGCCGTCCACTGCCACGCGGCTTTCCAGGAGGATCCACCGGCTGATCTTCTCTTCGCCGGGCTTGGCCTTGACCACCGGCTGGCCGGCGCGCTTGGCCTGCCGCTCGCTCTCGATCTCGGGCAGCAGCTCGAACTCGGGGGGGATGGCGCCCTTGAAGAAGGCCAGGGCCTCCTCCTTGGAACCGAAGTAGAGCTGGGGCGCCTTGGCCAGCAGGCGCTGCTCCAGGTGGCCCGGGGTGGCCAGCAGCATCTTGATGCGCTCCCGGTCACCTTCCTCGATGCCGGGGATCTCCACCACGATGCGGTTGCCTTCGGCGCCGCTGGCGGTGATCTCGGGCTCGAGCACGTTGGCGGGGTCGATGTCGCGGATGCGCTTCTCGATGACCTCCAGGGCCCGCTTGTTGGCGTCGTCCTTGAGGCTCTTCTGGTAGTCGGCCTTCTGCGTGAGCCGGAACACGTCGCCTTCGGCCGCAAAGGCATAGCCGGGGAAGAAGTCCTTGGCGACCTTCTCCACGGTGGCCTTCTGGTCGGCCCCCACCCCGTCCACACGGAGCGCGTCGCCGTCGACACGGACCGTGGCGCCGGGGAGCCCCTTTTCCTTGAGCCGGGCGATGAGGCGGTCCTTGCTGTCGCGCAGATCGGCGGCTAGGGCCTCCTGGCCCTGGACCTCCAGCTCGAAGTGGACGCCACCCCGGAGATCAAGGCCCAGTTTCACCTTGGACAGGGGCGTGAAGAAGTATCCACAGCCGAACACTACGGCAAGGACGATGGCGAGACGCCAGAGGCTCCGCTTGGTCACGGGGCGCTCCTAACAGAAAGCGGGCCGGCCTGAAGAATCGAGCATTGGCGCCGGCCCGGGAGGTAAGAGGGTCAGTTCTGGGCTTCAGGTTCGGTGGCCAGCGAGGCCACGGCCGCGCGCCGGGCCTTGACCACGGAGCCGCCGAGCTTCAGCCAGATGTGCTTGTCCTCGACGCGGTCGATGGTGGCGTAGAGGCCAGAGGTCAGCACGACCTCGTCGCCGGCCTTCAACTTGGAGAGGCGGGCTTCCATCTCCTTGCGGGCCTTGCTCTGGGGCCGGATGAGGAGGAAGTAGAACATCAGGGCCATGCCGCCGATGAACACGAACTGGATCCAAGCCGGGCCGCCGCCGGTCGCGGGCTGCTGAAGGAAGGCGTACATCATTCAAGGCTCCTCGGTCTGCCATCCGGCGCGCGTGGACTGGGCGAAGGCTGGAAAGCGGTTTTCCAGGAGGGCCTGCCGCGCGGCGCGGGTGAGTCCGACAGTGTAGCTCAGGTTGTGGATCGTGTTCAGCGTGAAGGCCAGGAGTTCGCCGCAGCGGAAGAGATGGTGCAGGTAGGCCCGGCTGAAGGTCCTGCAGGTGTAGCAGCCGCAGTCGGGATCCAGGGGCAGGTCCGTCTCCCGGTGCCGGGCGTTCTTGAGGTTGAGCTTGCCGCGGCTGGTGAGGATCCGGCCGTGCCGGGCTTCGCGGCTGGGCAGGACGCAATCGAAGAGGTCCACCCCCTGCTCGATGCCGAAGAGCAGATCCTCCGGCGTGCCCACGCCCATGAGGTAGCGGGGCCGGTCCTCCGGCAGCTCCTTCACGAACTCCGCCAGCACGGCGTTCATCTCCGGCTTGGGCTCCCCCACACTCAGGCCGCCCACCGCAAAGCCCTGGAAGGGGGTCTTCGCGTCCAGTTCCAGGGCCTCCGCTAGGTGGCGGCGCCGGAGGTCCAGGTGGGTGCCGCCCTGGTTGATGGCGAAAAGGCCCTGGTGGGGCTGGAGGGGCACGGCCCGGCTGCGGGCCAGCCAACGGGTGGTGCGGGCCATGCTGATCTCGAGCTTGGACCGCTCCAGACTGCCCGGCGGGCACTCGTCCAGGGCCATGCAGATGTCGGACCCCAGGTTCCGCTGGATTTCCAGGCTGCGTTCCGGCGACAGGAACTGGGGGCTGCCGTCCAGGTGGCTCTGGAAGGTGACACCGTCCTCCGTCATCTTCCGCAGAGAAGCAAGGGAGAAGACCTGGAACCCCCCCGAATCCGTCAGAATGGGGCCGTCCCAGCCCATGAACCGGTGCAGGCCGCCATGCTGCGCGATCAGGGCGTCGCCGGGGCGGAGGCCCAGATGATAGGTGTTCCCCAGGACCACCTGCGGGACGATGTCCCGGAGCTGGGCTGGGGTGATGCCCTTCACGGTGCCTTGGGTACCCACTGGCATGAAGGCCGGAGTTGCCACCTCACCATGCGAGGTATGGAAGCTCCCGGCTCTGGCCGGTCCGGGAGCCCCTGAGGAGGTCCTGGTAAAGGAAAAATTAGGACTTGTGATCTTCGGCATGGGGGGTTTCGACTTTCTTAACAAAAATTAACAATGCCATCCTTTTGAAACACAGACGGGTGTTGCGAAACTCAGTAAAAAACGGTGAATGCCCTGTTCATGGGGGCTTGCGCCCGTTATTCCAGCTTGACCATCCGTCCCGCCTTTGCCATCTTAGCCGTTGGGCTTGCCCCAGTTCTTTATCCCAATCTTCGTAGCCGGATCGATGTTCCCGTCGGTTCGGCTTGCTGTTTTTTTCCCTGGATCTTTCACGGGAGTCGCATGAGCAAAGATCCCAAGAAACCAACCCCTGCCAAGCCGGCCGCTCCTGTGGAGACGCTGGAGGATGCCGTTTACCGGACCTCCCTCTCCGCCGGGAACGACGCCATCAAGCGGGGGAACCCCATGGTCACCATCCCCACGACGGTGGCCATGTACGCGCTGTTCGCTTTCGTGGCTTTCCAGCTGGCAAAGCAGACTGAGGCAGGTAAGAAGGTCATCAAGACCGTGGGCATCGACCTCGCCGAACAGGCCGAGGCCGCTCCCCCGCCGCCCCCGCCTCCTCCGCCGCCTCCGCCGCCGCCTCCGCCGCCGATGGCCGTGTCCGCCTCCAAGGTGGACTCGACGCCCATCGACCCGCGCCAGGAAGTGGTGCCTGAGCAGGCGCCGAAGGAGCTTCCGAAGCAGGATCATTCGCTTGGCGGCGTTCCCGGTGGTGTCCCCGGCGGTGTTCCCGGCGGCGTCATCGGCGGCGTGGTCGGCGGTGTGGTCGGTGGCGTCGTCGGCGGCACCGGCAAGGTGGTGGACTTCGACTTCAGCCAGATCAAGGTGAAGTACCAGCCCCCCGCCCCGCCCTACCCGCCCCTCGCCAAGATCGCCAAGATCCAGGGCACGGTGGTGGTGGAGATCGTGGTCGGTCCCGACGGTGTGCCCACCTCGGCCGTCGCCAAGGAAGGGCCGCCCCAGCTGCGTCCCACGGCTGAAGCCTACGCCATGCAGTGGAAGTTCGAGCCGGCTCTCCTGAACGGCGCCCCGCAGTACGCACGCTTCAAGTTGACGATGCCGTTCCGGCTGAAGTAGACCGAGCCCTTTCCTACGTCCATCCCCTCTTCCATTCCATAAGGAACTCCAATGAACCTGCTTTCCACCCCCCTGATGCTCGGTCTTGCCGAAGGCGGCCACGACAGCTTCTCGGCTGCCGAGATCTGGCGCGCAGCCTCCATCGCCAACAAGTTCATCATCGTCATCCTGTTCGTGCTGCTGGCCTACCAGATCTACGTGGCCATCGAGCGCTTCGTGACCTACGCGCAGAGCAACCAGGCCTCCGACAAGTTCCTCAAGCTCTTCATGGACACCCTCCGCCGTGGTGACTTCGAGGCCGCCAAGCGCGCCGCGACCACCCACAACAAGAGCCACATCGCCCTGGTGCTCAAGCACGGCCTGGACATCTTCCAGTACGAGAAGCAGCTCAAGACCATGAACCCCAACCACGACGCCATCCAGCCCGTCGAGCGCGCCATCCAGCGCGGCACCGCCGAAGTGGTCGAGCTCCTCAAGAAGGGCATGAGCGGCCTCGCCACCATCGGCGCGCTGGCCCCCTTCATCGGCCTGCTCGGCACCGTGATCGGCATCATCAAGGTCTTCTCCGACCTGAAGACCAAGGGCGCTGGCGACATCAACGCCCTGGCCGGCTCCATCGGCGAGGCCCTGGCCACCACCGCGCTCGGCCTGATCGTGGCCATTCCGGCCGTGTGGGTCTACAACCTGCTCACCAACAAGCAGGACGTGGTCGTCACCAACATCAACAATGCCGCTTCCCAGATGATCGACGAGTTCATCCGTCGCGAGAGCCAGGGCTAAGACTTTCCACCCCCGCCCGGGGGCGCGAGCTCCCGGGCGATTTTCTAAGGAGAACACACCATGGATGCAGGTGGTTCCAAGGGTGGAATGAAGGCTGACATCAACGTCACGCCGCTTGTGGATATCGTGCTGGTGCTGCTGATCATCTTCATCGTGATCACGCCCGCCGTGAACAACGCCGTGAAGTTGCCGCTGGCCAAGCATGCCCCGAAGGTGGAGCAGCAGCAGGACGCGGGTCAGAAGTACCTGACCCTCATGCTGACCTCCAAGCGCAATGACAAGTATGAAGTGACTGGGCCCGGCGCCATCCTCATCGACGACAAGGACGCCAAGGACGAGCGCTTCTTCATCAACGATGAAGGGCAGCGCCAGAAGCTCGAGGACTACATCAACCGCAACGTCTCCCAGCTGAACGACAAGCGGGTGTTCGTGAAGGCCGATGCCGACCTCCCCTTCAAGTACATCAACGAACTGTTCCAGGTCTGCCGGAAGGGTGGCGCCGACGAGGCGTCCATCGTCACCAGCGAAGACAAGGACAAGAAGGAAGGGGGTAACTGATGGATGCCGGCGGCCCCAAGGGCAAACAGAAATCCGATATCAACGTCACCCCGCTGATCGACATCGTGCTGGTGCTTCTGATCGTGTTCATCGTCATGGTGCCCGGCCTCAGCAAGGCCATGAAGGTGGTGGTACCCCAGGTCCAGGTGACCTCCACCCCGCCCAAGCCCGATCCGAACAACATCCTGATCCAGGTGGAGCAGGACGGCACGATGACGCTCCAGCAGGACAAGATCGACGCCGATGGCATCAAGGCCAAGCTGCCCGATGCCGTGATGCTGCAGCCCCTCAACTACCGGAAGGTCTTCCTGAAGGTGGATGAGGACGTCAGGTTCCAGGTCATGGTGGATGTGCTCGACGCCATCCGCGTGGCCTCGGAAACAGCCAAGAAGAAGTCCGTCGAACAGCTGGACAAGTTCCAGGGCCAGGACGGTGGCGATGTGAAGGTGGCCGTGTCCCTGAAGCGGCGCCTCGTGGCGGCGCCTGTCAGCTAGGCACTGCAAGCTCAGAAGGAAAAGGGCCCCATCCCGGGGCCCTTTTTCATGCCTGCTTCCCATGCCCCATCACGGTGCCGTAGGCCACACCGGCCACAGTGATCAGGACACCGGCCACACCGAAGGCCGTGGCGCGCTCCCCCAGCAGGGGCACCGCCAGCAGGTACTGGATGATGGGCAGCAGCTGGAGCCAGACCGCGGCTTCGGATACGGCCAAGGTCCCGTAGGCCTGGGACATCAGCATCTGGCCCCCGAAGGCCAGCAGGCTCATGAGCACCGCCAGGCCCCAGGCGCCGAGGCCCCCGTGGAAGAGGCTGGGCCAGGGGGACAGGGCGAAGGGCAGCACCACGGGCAGTCCTGCCACGCAGAAGAAGAAGAAGATCGTGGCGGCGTTGTCCGTGTGGCGAACGGCGCGGATGGCGTTGGCGCTGGTGGCGGCGAAGACCGCTGCGGCCAGGGCCGCCAGATCCCCCCGCCCAAAGCCGAATCCCAGGTGGCCCTGGCGGAGCACCAGCACCACACCCAGGGAAGCCGCCAGAATGGCCAGCCAGAGATGGACCGTGGGCCGCTCCTTGAAGATCACCAGGGACATGGCCACGGCGATGACCGGGAACACGTTGTAGAGGATGCCCGCCTCCCCCGCCGGAATGTGGGCCAGGGCGTAGAAGTAGAGCACCACCACCGCGCCGCCGGAGAGGCCCCGCGTCACCAGCAGCCGGTAGTTGCTGGGCCGGTAGAGCCCCGGGATGAGGCCGAAGGCCACGAGGCTCAGCAGGGCGCCCACCACGAAGCGCAGCACGGCCAGGTGGCCCGCCGTGAACCCCATGCCCGGCAGGGTGAGCTTCCGCGCCAGGATGGCCATCAGGCCGAAGCACACCGCGGAACCGGCCAGTTCCACGCGGGCCACCATGCGGCGGCGGGACTGGGCGGGAATGGAAGCGGTCATTCTCGAGTCATCCAAGGCTGGACAATAAAAAATCTGATAAGCGGAGGAAGCGGAGTCGCCGAGGAAAGCGGAGAACAGCATTTTTCTTTCTCAGCGATCCTCCGCTCCTCTACTGCCCTCCGCTTTCATTCATTCCTTTTTCTTTGAAGAGAAGAGACCAATCACGGGTTGTACGCCCCCTGCGGCAGGTTCAGGCCCGCCGTGTGGAAGGCCGAGGTCAGGGCCCCGCCCCGGAAGGCCCCGCAATCGGCGGCCTCCAGGTGGTCCAGCAGGTGGGAAAGGTTGGCTCCGCTGGGCACCGCGGGCACGCCCAGGTCTGTGGCCAGCTGGGGCAGCGTGAGGTCGTCCAGGAAGGTGCCCTCCTCCCGCACCACCACGCCCCGCAAGGTGTACTGGTCGGTGGGGCCGGTGTGCGTGCGCAGGCTGGAGGAGGGCACGACCACGGCATCGACCCAGTCAGGACGCCCCCCCTTGTCCTCACGGTCGGCGTGGGCCGCATACTTCAGGTCCTCGCCGCAGAGCAGCCCCGCCACGGTGACACTCTCGCCGAAGCTGAAGTTCCGGGCGGGCATCACACGCAGGTGGCTTCCCACGGCCCGGTTCAGCTCCGCCACCACGCGGGAGAGGGTGGGCGCGAAGCTCGACCCAGTCAGCAGCAGCACCCGCCGTCCGGTGAAACCCTGGGCCCGGGGGCTCTTGATGAAGCGGCGGCTGTGCTCCAGGAAGCGGCGCACCAGGCCCACGCCGTTCTCCAGCTGGGCCCAGGAGCGGGAATAGAAGGCCCGGCCCGGCACCTCGATGCCCGCCCGGGTGAACCATTCATCCGCCAGCAGCAGCCAGGGTTCGCCATCGCTGGCCTTGGCGTACTTCCGCACCTCCGGCGTCCAGCGGGCCACCCAGTCCCGGGCGAAAGCCGTGTCCACGTCCTGCACCGAAGGCAGGTGCTCGCGGTGGGCCGTGAGCCCCACGGGCACGCAGGAGAGGCTGAGGACGCTGCCCCTGCCCTCCTTCCGGCGCGCCCAGAGGTCGTCCACGGTCTGCTGCCAGATGGCGCCATCGTTGAGCCCCGGCGCCACCACCGCCTGGGTATGGACATCGATGCCTCCCGCCAGCAGGCGGTCGATCTTGCGGAGGATGTCGCCTTCGCGGGGGTTGCCCACCACCTTGATCCGGGCCATGGGGTCCGTGGCGTGGACCGAGACGTGGATGGGGCTCAGGCGTTCGCGGATGATGCGGTCCAGCTCTGCGTCGTCGCTGCTGGAGAGCGTCGTGAAGTGGCCGTAAAGGAAGGACAGGCGGATGTCCTCGTCCTTGAGGTAGAGCGACTTCCGGAAGCCCTTGGGCATCTGGTGCACGAAGCAGAACACGCAGTTCTGCTTGCAGACCTTCACCTCATCCTGGGCCAGATCCACCCCGATGCCCTCGCCCCCGTTCTCCACGTAGGCTTCGAAGGTGCTGCCATCCGGCCGCTGCACCCGCAGTTCCGCCTCGTCCTCCCGGGTGATGAGGAACTGGTAGTTCAGCTGGTCCAGCACCGCCTCGCCGTGGATCTCCAGCAGCGTGTCGCCGGGGCGCAGACCCGCCTCTTCAGCCAGACTGCCGGGTTCCACCGCGATGATCTGGACGCCTTTTTGGGCCAATGGACGCTCCATACTCCGGATCCCCTGCGGGAATCCGGAGATAGATTGTCTCATTTTGAAGGAAGAATGGCTTTTCCTATCTCCAGCCCGCTCGGGCTGGAGCCGCACTCAGCCTCAGGCCGTTGTCTTCGCCGCCTTCCTTGCCTCCACCACCTTGTCTGCATCCCGCCCCACCAGCTCCTGAAGGTGGTGGAAGGCCCAGGTGAAGGAGCCGACGCCCATGGTGAGGCTGCGCAGCTCGACCACCACATCGCTCATCTCGGCCTGGGGGATGTAGGCGGAAACAATGTCCCAGCCGTTCCAGCCCGGCTTGGCGTCGAAGCCGAGCACCTGGCCACCGCGGCGGCCCGTCACCAGGCGCTGGGCCTTGGGTGTGAACTCGCTGGGGACGCTGATGTGGACCTCGGAGATGGGCTCCAGCAGCACCGGATGGCAGACGGGCGCGGCCTCGGTCATGCCGATGCGGGCCGCGGTCTTGAAGGCCATGTCCGAGCTGTCCACGGTGTGGTAGCTGCCATCCACCAGGGCCACGTGGATATCCACCACGGGGAAGCCCAGGGGGCCGCGCTTCATCCAATCCACCACGCCGTGCTCGACGGCGCCGAAGAAATTCTTGGGTACCACGCCCCCCACGATCCGCTCTTCGAACTCGAAGCCTGCGCCGCGCGGGAGGGGCTTGATCTCCAGCCACACGTCGCCGAACTGGCCGTGGCCGCCGGTCTGGTGCTTGTGGCGGCCGTGCACCTTGGCGGCCTTCGTGAAGGTCTCCCGGTAGGGGACCAGGGGCGGGTGCTGCTGGATATCCAGGCCGAAGCGGCTCTTGAGGCGGTCCAGGGCGCACTTGAGGTGGACCTCACCCTGCCCCCACAGGATGCGCTCCTGGGTCTCGGCGTTCTGCTCCACCTGGAGGGAGGCATCCTCCTCGCAGAGTTTCTGCAGCGACATGGACAGCTTCACGTCGTCGCCACTCTTGGCGGTGTGCAGGCTGAGGGCCAGCATGGGCTGGAGGGGCTCGGGCCAAGCCAGTTCCACCCTGACGGAAGGCGAGAGCCCCTCGCTGGTACGCACCTCGTCCATGCGGCCCAGGGCGACGACTTCACCGGCGGTGGCCTTCTGCTGCTTGATCTGCTGGGCGCCGAAAAGCTTGTTGATCCCGCTGATCCGGTTGCCGGCCAGGGAGGCGCCATCGGCCACCTCGCCACGCCAGACCCGGCTGATGCTCAGCTTGCCCACATGCTGGGCATGGACCGTCTTGAACACCTGCACCAGGGTGTCCTTCCCCTCGGGGATGCCCAGGCGCGCGGCCGTGGCCTCCACCCGGGGCGCCTCGTCGCAGAGGGCCTGGAAGAGGCGCCGCACACCGGCATCCTTGTCGGCGGAACCGAAGAAGACCGGCACCAGCAGGTCGTCCCGCACGTCCTTGGCCAGGTCCTCGGAGACCTCCTCCAGCGAGGGCGCCACATCCCCCAGCAGCTCCTCCATGAGGTGGTCATCGAAGTCCGCGAGCTTTTCCAGCATGACCTGGCGGGCTTCGCGTTCCTCCGGCAGCACCGCGTCGGGCAGCTGCTTCAGATCCGCGTCCCTGCCAGCCTCATAGGCATAGGCATGCTCGCTGATGAGATCCACGTAGCCGGTGATCTGGTCGCCGTCGCGGATGGGGATCTCCACCAGCACCAGCGGCCGCTCGGAAACCACCTGCAGGGCGTTGAGCACATCCTTGAGCCGTCCGGCGGTCCCAGCGGCCTCCATCTTGTTGATGAACATCACGTGGGGGATCTTGTGGTCGTCGAGGAACTTCAAGGCGGGCGCGGCCATCAACGCGCGAGCCGGGTCGGGATCGCACACCACCACCGCGATGTCCGCGGCCATGAGGGCGTGGACCGTTTCCTGGCGGAACTCGACGGACCCCGGGCAATCGATGAGCGTCCAGTTCTCGCCTTCGTAGGTGCAGGCGGCAAGACTGGCCTCCACACTCATCTGGCGGGCCTTGGCCTCCATGGAAGCGTCGCCGACGGTGTTCCCCTCCTTGACGGAGCCCTTGCGCGGCAGGGCGCCTGCCACGTAGAGAAGGCTCTCCATCAAGGAGGTCTTTCCGGAGAGGTAGGGACCCACGATGGCCGCTACGCGTGGAGTTGACTGAGAATTGCCGCTCACAGTGCCTCCTGATTGTGGTTCAGATATCGACCGCCCCAAGTGTTCCGACCTGCCTATCCGCTGGCAACCCAAAAAAATGCCGCCTCGAAAAAGGCGGCTTAGGTCACAAATCAGGCGAGCATCGCGACCCGCCCAAGGCTTTTTTAAACCACAGAGGGCACAGAGGACACAGAGAAAATCGGGATTCCCCCCTCCTTCCTCTGCACCCTCTGCGGTTGCCTCTCTACTAGTTCCTCAGGGGCTTCCCCGTTTTGAGGATGGCGTCCATGCGGGCCTGGGTCTTCTCGTAGCTGCAAAGGCGGGCGAAGGCTTCCCGTTCGAGTTCGAGGATCCGTTCCTCCGTGACCTCCTGGACAAGGCTCACGTCGCCGCCGCAGAGGATGTTGGCCAGCTCGCCCATGATGACGGCGTCGTGTTCGGAAGCCAGCCCCTGCAGCTGGAAGTCCCGGACGGCCATCTTGAGGGCCTCGCTGCCGCCCCGGCCCGGCAGGCGCAGGGTGCGCTCCTTCACGGGCTGGAAGTCCGCGGCCATCTTGAGCACTTCCTGCTTGGCCTCGTGCAGCAAGAAGGCCTTGTTCATCACGCGGCGGTCCGTGCGCCGCAGGTAGCCGTTGCGCTGGGCCTCATCGAAGCTGGTGTTGACGTTCGCCGTGCCGATGAACTGGAAGGCGGCCTTCACCTTGGGCATGGGACCTAGCTCGCCCTTGGCGGTCATGGCCTCTTCCATGCGCAGCAGCATCTGGAGGCAGCCGCCGCCGGCGGGAATGACGCCCACACCCACTTCCACCAGGCCGATGTAGAGCTCGGCATGGCCCACGGCCCGCTGGCAGGCCATGGTGACTTCGCAACCACCGCCGAGGGCCAGGTTGAAGGGCGCGGCCACCGTGGGGAACGGCGCGTAGGTGAGCATGCGGGCCGCGTACTGCAGGCGCCGGGCGACTTCCTCGATCAGGTCGAACTTTTTGTCCTTGGCGGCGTTCACCACCATCACTAGGTTGGCCCCGGCGCTGAAATGCTGGCCCTGGTTGCCCACCACCAGGCCCTTGAAGCGGCCGGGGATGTGCTTCTGGATGGTGTCTTCCATGAGGCCGATGATGCCGTCGTCCAGGGCGTTCATCTTGCTGCGGAAGCTGAGGCAGGCCACGTCGTCGCCCAGGTCGATGAGCTGGGCGCTGCCGTTCTCGGCCACCACCTTGCCACGGCCCTCCTCGCGCTTGAGGATGATCACGCGCCGGTCTTCCAGGATGGGATCGTAGGCCAGGGTCTTGGGGTTCAGCTGGGCCACGGGGACGCCATGCTCCCAGCGGTAGAAGCTGGTGACACCCTTGGCGAGCATCTGCTCCACGAGTGGTGCGATGGGCAGCTCTTCGAAGCGCATGCGGGCCACGACCCGCTCGACCCCCAGGGTGTCCCAGGTCTCGAAGGGGCCCAGATCGAAGGCGAAGCCGTTCTTGATGGCCCGGTCCACGTTCAGGGGGCCGTCCGTGACCTCGCCCAGCCGGTTCACAGCGTAGGTGAGGTTCGGCGCGATGCAGCGCCAGGCCAGGCGACCCGCTTCCGTGTCGCTGGTGAGGAGGGTCTTCACCTTCTCGGCGGGGTCATCGAGGCCCTTCAGTTCCTTCAGGATCGGCCAGTCCTTCCGCACCTGCGGGATGTACTCGCGGGTGGCGGGATCCAGGGCCAGGAAGGTCTTCTTCCCCTTGGCATCCTTGGGGCCCTTCTTGAAGAAGCCCTGCTTCACCTTGTTGCCGAACAGCTTGTTGTCCAGCATGTACTGGAGGAACTCGGGGAACTTGAAGACGTCCCGCACCTCATCGTTCGGGCAGAGGTCGTAAACGTTCTTCGCGGTGGCCGCGAGGATGTCCACGCCCGCGAGATCCGCCGTGCGGAAGGCCGCGCTCTTGGCCCGGGCCGCCGCATCACCCAGCACCATGTCGAGCACTTCGAAGGGGATCTTCTCGGCCAGGGCCATGTGCAGGGTGGCCATGATGCCGTGGATGCCGATGCGGTTGCCGATGAAGGTGGGGCTGTCGTAGGCGGGCACCACTTCCTTGCCGAGGCTTTCCTCGAGCCAGGTGCGGAAGGCCAGGGCCTCCGCGTCATCGACCTCGGGACCCTTCACGAATTCCAGCAGGCGAAGGTAGCGGACGGGATTGAAGAAGTGCGTGATGACGAAGTGCTTCCGGAAGGCGTCGCTGCGGCCCTCCACCAGCAGCTTCAGGGGGATGCCCGAGGTGTTCGAGCTGATCCAGGCGCCGGCCTTGAGCTTCGGCTCCAGGCGCGTGTACAGCTCGCGCTTGATGGCCAGGTCCTCCTTGACCACTTCCACCACCCAGTCGCAATCCGACAGGCGGTCCAGGTGGTCCCGCAGGTTGCCCGGCCGAATCTTCTTGAGGAACGAGGGGTGCATGGCCAGGGCCGGCTTGGACTTGGCCAGCGCCGCCAGGGCGCCTTCCGCCAGCTTGTCCGGCGCCGCCTCGTCGATGACGATGTCCAGCAGCTCCACTTGGCAGCCCGCCGACGCCACATGCGCCGCGATGCCCGAGCCCATCACGCCGGAACCGAGGACTCCGATCTTCTTGATGTTCATGTCCAACCTCCTGATATCGATTCGCGTGGTTGGATCAGATCTTCTCGATGATGGACGCGATGCCCTGGCCGCCGCCGATGCACATGGTGGCGATGCCGTACTTGCCGCCATCGGTTTCGAGGCGGTTGAGCAGGGTCGTCAGGATGCGCGCGCCGCTGGCGCCGAGGGGGTGGCCCACGGCGATGGCGCCGCCCCAGGCGTTCACCTTCTTGGGGTCGTAGCCGCCTTCGCGGATGACCGCCAGGCTCTGGGCCGCGAAGGCCTCGTTGAGCTCCATGGCGTCGATCTGGTCGAGCTTGAGGCCGAAGCGATCCAGGGCCTTCTTCACGGCGGGCACGGGGCCGATGCCCATGCGCTCCGGCTCCACGCCGGCCACGGCGCCGCCGAGGATGCGGGCGCGGGGCTTCAGGCCCAGGGACTTGGCCAGGCCTTCCTCCATCACCAGCAGGAAGGCGGCGCCGTCCGTGATGGGGGAGCTGTTGCCGGCGGTGACGCAGCCATCCACCAGGAAGGCGGGCTTCAGCTCACCCAGCTTCTCGAGGGTGGTTTCAGCGCGGATGCACTCGTCCTGCTGGAGGGTGACGGGCTTGCCGTCCAGGCCCTTGGCCTCGAAGCGGACGACCTCCTTCTCGAACTTCCCGGCCTTCCAGGCGGCGGCCGCCTTCTGGTGGCTCTCGTAGGCGAACTCATCCTGGTCGCGCCGGCTGATCTTGTATTCCTTGGCGAGGTTCTCGGCCGTGATGCCCATGGAGCAGTAGGCCTGGGGATAGGTCTCGGCGATGAAGGGATCCACGCTGGGGTTGAAGCCCATCATCTGCACCTTGGACATGCTCTCCACGCCGCCGGCGAGGAAGAGGTCGCCCTGGTTCGCCATGATGGCCCGGGCGGCCATGAGCATGGTCTCCTGGCTGCTGCCGCAGAAGCGGTTGATGGTGGCGGCCCCCGCCGTGATGGGCAGGCCCGCGCGGAAGCTGATCAGCCGGGCCATGTTCATGCCCTGTTCGCCCTCGGGCATGGCGCAGCCCACCAGCACGTCTTCGAGGCCCGACCAGTCCTTCAGCAGGGGCTTGAGGGCCTCGATGACCACTGAGCCCAGCTGCTCGGGGCGGGTGGCGGCGTAGGCGCCCTTGACGCCTCGGCCGATGGGGGTGCGCTTGGCTTCGACGATGACTGCGGATCGCATGGGTCCTCCGATGGGGAAGTGACTGGGGATCTGGGTTTCGGGTGAGCCTAGCACCCGCTGCGGGGCCCGTAAGCACTTACCGTGGGTCATGCAGCGCCTACCACGGGTCAACGCGCCGTTCCGGTGGCGCCCCATTCCAGTCAAGATGGGGGGATCTTCCGGACGCCCCATGACCCCGACTTCAGCCCACTCCCTGGAACCCCTGCTCGCCGAATGCCGCAAGGTGATCGTGGGCCAGCCCCTGCTGCTCAACCGGCTGCTGGTGGCGCTGCTCTGCCGCGGCCATGTGCTGCTGGAAGGCCTGCCGGGCCTGGCGAAGACACGCACCATCAAGACGCTGGCCGCCGCCAGCCACACCGGTTTCCGACGCATCCAGTTCACGCCGGACCTGCTGCCCAGCGACGTTGTGGGCACCCTGATCTTCGACCCCCGGCAGCTCACCTTCACGCCCAAGCGCGGACCCATCTTCACGAACCTGCTGCTGGCGGACGAGATCAACCGGGCCCCCTCCAAGGTGCAGGCCGCCCTGCTGGAAGCCATGGAAGAACGCCAGGTGACGCTGGGCGACGAGAGCTTCCCCCTGCCGGATCCCTTCCTGGTGCTGGCCACGCAGAACCCCCTGGAGCAGGAGGGCACCTTCCCCCTGCCCGAGGCGCAGATGGACCGCTTCCTCTTCAAGCTGCGGGTGGACTATCCCAAGCAGGAGGAGGAGGTGGAGGTCCTGCGCCGGGCCCACCTGAACGGCGATGAAGTGAATCCCGTGGTGGACGCCGCCAGCCTCCTGGCCGCGGGCCGCGAGGCCCAGAAGGTGCGCCTGGACGACGCCATCCGGACCTACATCGTGCGGCTGGTGCAGGCCACGCGACCCGGCCACGGCAAGGCCTGGAAGGGCAAAGAGCTGCTCCGCTGCGGGGCCAGCCCCCGGGCCTCGCTTTCGCTCCAGGCGGCCACCCGGGCCCTGGCCTACCTCCAGGGCCGGGATCATGTGCTGCCCCAGGACGTGGTGGATCTGGCGCCCGATGTGATGCGCCACCGCCTGCTGCTCACGTTCGAAAGCGAGGCCGACGGCGCCACCACGGATCAGGTCATCGCGCAGCTGCTCCAGGCCGTGCCGCGGCCCTGAACCTCACGCCACAGGAGACCCTCCATGGCCACTCCCCCCCGCCCCCGGATCACCGGCATCACCGTGAATCTCCTCATGCCCGACGGCACCACACGGGTCCACACCATCGATCCGAAGATCTGCGACGCGCTCGTGTGGAGCGACCGGGCCGTGGAGGTCTTCGGCAAGTTCTACGACAAGGGCGGTCCCGCCGAGGGCAAGCAGATGAGCCGGGAGGATTTCCTCCATCATTTCCCGCATGGCGGGCCGATCATCGGCGACCAGCCGCACCTCCCCATGACCCCGGCCGTGGTGAACCAGATCTGGAACCACCCCAAGGAGGACGGGACCGCGCCGGCCTACCTTTCGAAGAGCATTTACAACCCGACAAACGGTTAAAATCACCATCCTCTGGAATTTAGAGATGCCTCTCCCGACTCGGCGTGTAGACGCCTGTTGGCGGGTGGGTGAGATGTTTCGTGCTTCCGGAACCGCCCATGTTGTGGTTTCCACTGAACGTTCGAGGGCATCCTGCCGTGCTCTCGAGTAGGCCTTGACAATCAGCTCTTCCAACTCATGGTTTCCTAACCATTTCCCATCACCTCATCACCAACCTGGAGGCCTTCTTGAGCCGTCACCTCACTGCAGCCCTGACATCCATCGCGGCCCTCGCTCCTCAGGCGGGAATGGCTGCTCCATCTTCCCTTCCGCCCCAACCTACCTCGGGACCGAGTACCCCGGAGGTCCAGCGCGCGCAAATATCCTCCCTGACGTTGTACCTGTCCTTGCCCGATGGGAGTACCACTAGCCATGGCCTCGACCCAGCCAAGACGGACGCCATCTACTGGAGTGACCGCTCAGTCGAGGTTCTGGCCTCCTATTACGGCACTGGAAAACCCGATTCCAGCCTGGATGCTGACACCGTCAGAAGATCATGGAATTCAATTGGAGCTGACGGCTACCTTCCGGCCTTCCTTACAACTGGCGGCTCTTCCAATGCCGAGTTGATTGAGTCCCGTGTCCTGTCCGATCGTCCCGTAACCATGGGTGGGGCTCAATACGGCATGCGGCCAAAGTTGACCGGAATGGTGCTTGCCATGTCCTATCCCAACGGCCACCAGCGCATCCACACCATTGACGCTCTCTCTGATGCCCTCAGTTGGAGTGACCGATCCATCGCGGTTTTGGGCTCGTTCTATGCCCCGGGTGGGCCCGCCGAAGGCAAGCGGATGCGCAGGGAAGACATCCTCACGTTCTTTCCAAATGCCGGCGTATTGATTGGAGATCAACAAGAGGTCCTCATCACCCCGGAGTGGATCAACGCAATCTGGAATCATCCGAAGAGTGCAGGCGTTACGCCTGCTTTCTTGGTCAAGAGCATGATGAACCCCGTCAACGGGTGATGGAATTCAGCCTCCCGGTGCTTCGATCCACGCCGGATTGAGGCGCCGGGCTTGTTTGCGTTCCTTCTCCGCAAGGTCTCTCCGGCCCAAAGCATCATGAAAGGCTGCGAGTGAGTACCAAAATTCCGGATCCACAGGCTTGAGCCGAACCAGGGACCGGGCGAGGGCTTCCCCCGTCTTCCGGAGGTTCTCAGCCTGGGGCTGGTGACCCACACGCAGCATGAGAGCGAGGTACCGGAGCCGGATCCCGCCAGGTTCCACAGGGTCTTCCAAACTGCTGTCCAATTGGATCGGCAATCTGCCCGCCTCTTCCAGGTAACCGATTGGCTCCCGTCCGTGAGTCCTGGCGTACGTAGCGGCGGAAAGGATGGCATCCATGAAGAAAGGTACCAAGGTTGAAAGGGGTACCTGAGCATCTCGGGCACGTTCAAATGCGGTTCGTGCCAGATCCACTTCGGCCTCGGGGTCGCGCCCATCCCTGACGAGAGCCCTGACCTGAGTCGCGCGGGCGAGGAGAATCCCTCGGTGGTAAGCCACATGACGCGGTTGGGTGACTAGGCTCAGCTCATAGGCCCGGACCGTCTCCTCCACCTCAATCGAAGGATTCCCTCCAGAGGATTCTTCCGCTCTTGCCAATGCCAGAGCCACGCCTCCCAGGCTCGCCTGGAAATACGTCTCATTGGGGTGAGCTTTCGCGGCAGCCCGAGCTTCCTGGAGGTAGGACTCCACGGTGGCCCGGTCGTAAGTCCCTCGCATGCGAGTCGTGTCGATCCAGGCGAGCAGAGCGGAATTACGGATGTTCAGCAGGACGAGGTGGCCTGGGTCGAGGCGGAGGCCCCGATCGGTGGAGGCCATGGCCTCCTTCAGCCGCGGCGAAGGGTCTTCCCCCCGGCTCAGCATGCGATAGCCCTCCGTGCGGAGGACTGAGGCTTGGGCTGCATACGCCTCGACTTCGGAGGGGTCCCGTCGAATGGCCTCGCTGGCATCCACCTTCGCCTGGGCCAACCAGACCCCGGGTTCAGTTTCCCGATAAGTCAGATACCGCGCCATCTCCCCCCGCGCCCGGGCCCGCCAGGCCAGGGGCTCGGCGGCGGAGGGTTCCAGTTGGGCCCAGCGGTCGGCCACGGCCACCTGGGCAAGGACCGGAGCTTTGGGATCCGCCCCCGATTCCCAGCCCCGCGCCACGGCCTCCTGCCAGCGCCGTACGTCCAGGCGGAGGAGATCCACATCGCAGGGGGCCTGGAGTTCGGCCTGCACAAGGATTCGGCCCGCCGTCTCCAGAGCTGGCTGGGCGACCTGCGCTTCCTGGGCAAAGCGCGCCTGGGTCAGCCAGGCCTCGGCCTCCAGCCGCAGCGCCTCGTAGAACCACGGAGCCTGGGCCTGGGCCTCCCGCGCCAGCCGCACCGCCTCCTGCGGGTGCCCTTCCATCAGCATGAGCAGCCCCGTGCGGAAAGGCGGGGGCTCCAGGCTGGCCTGGGCGCCCCGCCGTAGCCAGTCGGCGGCAGGCACCCGCAACGTCTCCTTCAGCTCATCGAGCCGGCGCTGCCTCAGGTCTGGGTCGGGCAGCGCGTAGGCCTTCCCCTGTTCGATCTGGTAGATCGCGGCCAGGGCCCGGCCCTGGGCGTGGGCGGCCTCGGGTGTCCGGAACCCCAGGCCCCAGGCCCGTTCCAGCTGGGTCCGGGCTCCGGAGGGATCGTCCAGGGCGAGGCGGGCCCGCCCCAGCGCGTAGGCGCCCGGCGCCTCCGCCAGCGGCCCTGCGGCCAGGACTTCCTGGGTCAGTGCCTCGACCCGGGCCCTGAGGTCCGCCTGGTCGCGGGTCAGATCCCGTGCTGGCTGGATCCGCAGGTACCGGGCCAGGGCCTCGATGCGTTCGGCGGCCTGGGCGAACCGCTGGGCGTGGGTGGCCTGGGTCTGGGCCCGCAGCCGCTCCCGCAGGGCAAGCCCGCCGAAGACTGCGATGGAGAGGCACGCCGCAGCGGTGGCCGCCACCAGGGCCTTGCGCTTCCGGGCCCAGTGGACCACCCGCTCCACCAGCGTGGCCGTGCGCGCCTGGATGGGCTCGCCATCCAGGATGCACTGGAGATCCTCCCCCAGGGCCCGGGCGGAGGCATAGCGGCGGCGGGGATCCTTCTGCAGGCAGGTGAGCACCAGGGTGTCGAGGTCCGCCGGAATCGTGGGCACCCGCACCCGGAGCGGCACCGGGTCGTCCTTCACGATGCGCGCCATGCAATCGAGCCCGTCCCCCCCGAAGGGCGGGTCCCCGGACAGCAGCTCATAGAGGGTGGCGCCCAGGGAATAAATGTCCGACCGGCGGTCCAGGAGGCCCGCCTTCCCCCGCGCCTGCTCGGGGGACATGTAGCTGACGGTGCCCATCACCTGCCCGGTTTCCGTGAACCGGCCGCCCTCCAGGCCCCGGGCCAGCCCGAAGTCGAGCACACAGGCCCGGGTGGACCCGTCCTCGAGCCGCTCCATCATGAGGTTCGCCGGGTTCAGGTCGCGATGGATGAGACCCACGCGGTGGGCCGCATGGACGCCTTCGCAGACCTCCGTCATGAGCCGCAGCAGCGCCTCCAGCGACAGCGTGGACGCGGCCTTCAAGAGCGTCTCGCCGTTGATGAACTGCATGACGATGTAGGGCTGGCCGCGCCACTCGCCCACCTCATGCACGCGGCAGACGTTCGGGTGGTCGATCCGGGCCTGGAGCTGAGCCTCCTGGACGAACCTCTGCAAGAGCGCAGGATCGTCCCGCCGGAGGAGCTTGAGCGCCACCACGCGGTGGAGGCGGGAATCCGTGGCCCGGAAGACCCGCCCCATGCCCCCTTCGCCGAGCAGTTCCAGGGCCTCGAACCGCCCCCACCGTTCGAGGGTCCGGGCCCTGAAGATCCCGCTCTGCCGGAGCCCGGCCGGAGGGATGGACGCCTCCGGGCCCGGCCCCGGGGACCCGGTCCCCTCTCCCGTGGCCGGGCCATCGGACACCCTGGGCCCCTGCGCTGTGATCTCCACGGACCAGTGGTCCGCCTCCGCGGCCTCCAGGTCGGCCAGTTCCTGTTCCAGCATGCGGCGATCGCCCTGGTCCAGTCGCCCGGAGGCCACCAGGGCATCCAGCTGGCCGCTGATGTCGACGGGCTCGAGGAATCCGCGGGCCACGGCCAGGGCCAGCACCCGCTCCTCAGCGGTCGCCATGGCTGCCGTTCCGCACGATTCCGCTCCTCGATGAACCGTTCATGGTGCCCCCATTGAGGCCGCAGGTGAAGCTCTTCCCGTGTTGACCGGGGCCAGTCCCGGGGTCAGACTGGCCCTGGCCCTGGCGCCGGAAAGGAGGTTCGATGGGACGACAAGCCGACCTCTCCGAACCTCCGTCGTGTGGCGCCGCCCGCTGAGGCGGCCAGCAGCTGCTCTTCCGGCTCCCCCGATTCCGCCCCCTGAACGGGATGATGGCGCGCACCGCCGCGCTGCATCCGCTCCTCCGGACCGGCCATGATCCACCGCTTCCTCGACACAGTCTGGGGCCAGGCGATGAACCTGCTGACGGCGCCCATCCGGCACCGCCGCTGGATCGACCTCCTTGTGCTGGCGGCCCTCGTGGGCACGCTGGCGGCGCTCTGGCTGGTGGGGAAGGAATGGACCGCCGTCCAGCGGCCCACGGTGGAGATCGCCCTCAGCGCCTGGGCCCTGCCCAAGTACCTCCTCCTGTCCCTGATCCGGGCCATCGCGGCCTACGTGGTGTCGCTGGCCTTCACGCTGGTGGTGGCCTACTGGGCCGCCAAGGACCCGCGGGCCGAGCGGGTGCTGGTGCCCATCCTCGACATCCTCCAGAGCGTGCCGCTGCTGGCCTTCCTCCCGCCCGTGCTGCTGCTCATGCTCACACTCTTCCCCCGCAGCAACATCGGGCTGGAGCTGTCGGCGATCCTGCTCATCGTCACCTGCCAGGCCTGGAACATGGCCTTCAGCTTCTACCAGTCCCTGAAGACCCTGCCCAAGGAGCTGGAGGAGACCTCCAGCCTCTACGGGTTCACCTGGCTCCAGAAGCTCCGCTGGGTGGAGATCCCCTTCGCCACGCCGGGCCTGGTGTGGAACTCCATGGTGAGCGTGGCGAACAGCTGGTTCTTCCTCATGTCCGCCGAGGCCTTCCACGCGGGCAACAAGAACTTCCAGCTCCCGGGGCTGGGATCGTACATGAACACCGCCGTGGAGCAGGGCAACACCCGCGCCCAGATCTACGCCATCCTCACCATGCTGGTGCTGGTGGTCCTGCTGGACCAGCTGGTCTGGCGGCCCGTGGTGGCCTGGTCCCAGCGCTTCCAGGTGGACGAGGGCGGCGAGGTGGATCCCGGCGAGAATTGGCTGCTCCGCCTCTTCCGCCGCTCGCGCCTCCTGAAGTGGCTGGAGCACCGGCGCAACCAGCGCCTGCACCGCCGGGCCCCCCGCCCGGCCCTCATCCGCAAGGCCCAAGAGGAATTCCAGCGCCCCGGCCGGCTTGGATCCTGGGTGGCCACCTCGGCCATGGTGGGCATCCTCGGGCTCCTGTCGCTGGGAGGGATCTCCGTCATCCGGCTGCTGGCCGAGGTGAGCGGCGCGAAGTGGCTGGTCCTGCTCAAGGCCGGCGGGGCCTCCCTGGCGCGGGTGCTCCTCTCCACGTTCCTGGCCACCCTCTGGACCCTGCCCGTGGGCCTGTGGATCGGCATGTCGCCGAAGTGGTCCCGGCGCCTCCAGTCTGTGGTGCAGGTGGCGGCGTCCTTCCCCTCCTCCCTGATCTTCGCGTCGCTCATCCTGGTGTTCAGCTCCCTGGGCATCGGGCTCGGCGTGAGCTGCGTGCTGCTGATGGTGCTGTCCACCCAGTGGTACCTGCTCTTCAACATCATCGCGGGAGCCCAGGCCATCCCCGCGGACCTGCGCGAGGCCTCCACGGCCTACCGGATGTCCCTGTGGAAGCGCTGCTGGAACCTCTACTTCCCCGCGGTGTTCCCCTTCCTCGTCACCGGTTGGGTGACCGCCACCGGCGGCGCCTGGAACGCGAGCATCATCACCGAGATCGTCACCACCAGGCAGCACACGCTCCGGACCTTCGGCCTGGGTGCCGAGGTGGTGCTGGCCACCGAGCAGGGCTCCATGCCGCACCTGGCCGCCAGCGCCCTGCTCATGGCGGCCCTGGTCGTCCTCTTCAACCGTCTCGTCTGGGTGCCCCTCTACCGCCTGGCCGAGACCCGCTACGCGCTCAACCGCTGAGGTGGATATGCAGCAGCCCCACACCTCCCCCATCTGCGAACTCCGCGGCGTCCAGATGCGCTTCCCCGGCCTCAGGGGCAAGGTGCAGCGCGTGCTGGAGGACATCCGCCTCGACGTGCGGCCGGACGAGATCCTCTGCATCATCGGCCATAACGGTTCCGGCAAGTCCACCCTCCTGAGGCTGCTCGCCGGCCTCATGCCGCCCACCCAGGGCGAGGTGCGCCACCACGGCGAGAAGCTGGACGGGCTGAATCCCGGCGTGGCCATGGTGTTCCAGAGCTTCGCCCTCTACCCCTGGATGACCGTGGAGGAGAACGTCCGCGTGGTGCTCCGCGCCCGCGACCTGCCCGAAGGCGAGGTCCGCGAGCGGGCCCACCAGGCCATCCGCAAGGTCGGCCTCGAAGGCTTCGAGGAAGCCTTCCCCCGGGAGCTTTCCCGCGGCACCAAGCAGCGGGTGGGCGTGGCCCGGGCTCTGGCCGTGGATCCCGAGATTCTGGTCATGGACGAGCCCTTCAGCCAGGTGGACGCCCTCACCGCGGAAGCGTTGCGCGCCGAGATCATGGACATCTGGGCCGACAAGGAGCGCAACCCCTCGGCCATCGTGATGGTGAGCCAGTCCATCCGCGAGGCCCTGCTCATGGCCGACCGCGTGGCCGTGCTCTCCGGCAGCCCCGGCACCCTGCGGACCATCGTGGACGTGCCCCTGCCCCGGCCCCGGGACAGCCGCTCGCCCGAGTTCATGAAGCTGGTGGACCACCTGCACGACATCATCACCAGCGCCGAGCTGCCGGATGTCCAGGTCACGGTGCCCGTGCCCAGCGCCTCCCGGGAGGAGGACCAGGTGGAGCCCCTGCCCATGGTCCAGAGCGCGGACATCCTGGGCCTGCTGGAATTCCTGGAGGCCCAGGGCGGCACCAGCGACCTCTTCCAGGTGGCTTCGCACACCCATGTGCCCTTCGAGCGGGTGCTCACCACGGTGAAGGCCGCCGAGATGCTGGACCTGGTGGACACGCCCAAGCGCAGCGTGCTGCTCACCTCCCTGGGCAAGCGCTTCGTGAACGCCAACATGGATGACCGCAAGGACCTGTGGCGGGCCCAGCTCCTGGAATTGAGGCTGTTCCGCGTGGTCAAGGAGATGCTGCACCTGGAGGAGGGAGAACTGCCCAAGGAGGCCCTGCTCCAGGAGATCGCCACCCGCCTGCCCATGGAGGATCCCGAAGCGACCTTCGAGACCATCGTCGCGTGGGGCCGTTTCGGTGAACTCTTCGCCTACCGTGAGGAACGGGGCGTCCTCACGCCGGAGTAGGCTTCTTCTCGGCCACGGGGGGACTGAAGGCGCAGGCAGCGATGCCTGCAAGCACCAGGAGCGTGCCCACGCCCTGGACGGGCCGCACGGATTCCCCCAGCAGCAACCAGCCCAGGATGACCGTGGCCACGGGCTGGGTCATGAGCCCCATGGCGCCCACGTTCGTGGACACGTGGCCCATGCCCCAGGTGATGAGCCACCAGGCCACCACCTGCACGCCCAGGCCCAGGCCCGCCAGGGCCCACCAGGCGCGGGGCGGATAGCCGGTGAACACCTCGCCCTGCGCGAGCCCCAGGGCCCCGAACCCCGCCGTGCAGCAGAGGACGACCCAGAACAGGGCCTCCGGGGCGCTGAGCTCCTGGCGGGCGCGGCCCAGGGCCAGGGTGAAGGCCCCGTAGGCCAGGGAGGCCAGGGCCCCCAGCAGCTCACCCAGCCCCGTGCCCCAGCGGGCGCCCTTGGCCAGGCCCAGCACGAGGGCGCCGGCCAGCGCGAGCATCACGCCCGCCCAGAAGCGGCGGCGCAGCCGGGCCCCCAGCCAGGCCACCGAGACCACGGCCACCCAGATGGGGGCCAGCGTCACCAGCAGGGTGGCGTTGGCAGCGCTCGTGTGGTGGAGGGACGAATGCCACATCCACAGGTCCCCCACGAAGCAGAGGCCGGCCACGCCAGCCCAGAGCCGGGAGCGCCCGATGCGGGGCCGCGCGGTTCCCCGGGCCCGCCAGGCCAGCCAGGCCACGGGCGGCAGGGCGATGGCCATGCGGTAGAACCCCACCGCCAGCGGACCTGCCGGGGCGGACCAGCGCACGAGCATGGCCGCGAACCCCAGGAGCGAGGCCCCCAGGATCAGGGCCGCCAGGCCCCTTGTCTCCGGCGTTTGCGCTTCGTCCATGGATCCAGCATCGCCGCCGGATGGATCAGCCCGCAAGGGCCTCGGCCACTTTGTCGGCGAGGAGGGCGGCGTCCACCGGCTTCAGCAGGAAACCCGAGATGCCCAGCTTCTGCAGCCGGATCAGGCAGTCATCATCGCGGTGGGCGGAGACCATGAGGATGGGCAGATCGCGGAGCATCTCATCCTCCCGGCAGGCCCGCACCAGGCTTTCACCGGGGCAATCGGGCATGAGGTAATCCGCCATGAGCAGATCCACGGGGGACTCCCGCAGCACCTTGAGCACCTCGAACAGGGAGGCTGGTTCCACCTCCACCGTCTCGTGGCCCTTGGCCCGCATGACCCCCGCGAGGAAGGATCGGACCAGTCGGCTGTCATCCACGATGGCGATGCGAGGCATGGAAGCTCCTGAGCACATCATCGTCGTCTACGACCCATGCCTCAACAATTGTACCGATACCTCTCCGGAATCATCCGCCAAGCTGGATTTTGACTAGTTCGCCCACCGGGAGACCTGGTCCCAGACGTCCTCATCGCCCGCGGGTCCGTTCAGCAGGATGGCGAAGACCCGCACCTGGCCGTCCAGAGTCTGGAGGTAGCCGCAAAGGCTCGTGACCCGATCCAGGTGGCCGGTCTTCACCCGCACCCGGCGGGTGAGGTTGGCATCCTTCACCTTCAGCTTCCAGGGTTCGCCCCCGATGATCTTCAACGAGGAGACGAACTCGGGCCCCACTTCGAAGTCATGGTAGGCCCCCCGGAGGACGATGGCGAGGGTTCGGGCCGACAGGCGGTTGTCCTTGCTGAGGCCGGATCCGTCCGTGATCTGGAGCGCCTCCGGCCCCAGGTTGAAGGCCGTGCGGTAGAAGGCCTGCACCCGCTGGATTCCGCGAGGCCAGGATCCGGCGCCAAACCGGCGCACCAGCATCTCGATCATGAAATTGTTCGACCACTTGTTGATGTCCTGCACCAGGGCCCGCAGGGGCGGCGAGGTCCAGGTGGCCAGCTTGCGCGGGATGCCCTGGCCGTTGCCACTGACTTGGCCGCTGGCTTGGCCGGGGACATTACCCCGGCCCTCCACCACAATCCCAGTCTCCTGGAGGATCCGCTGGATCGTCTCCCGGGCCTGGCGCTCGGGGTCGGCCACGATGCGCCCGTTCTCGCCCCGGTTGAAGTCC
This sequence comes from Geothrix sp., assembly GCA_036504495.1. GTDB lineage: Bacteria > Acidobacteriota > Holophagae > Holophagales > Holophagaceae > Geothrix. Next base: position 93,331 of record DASXVC010000058.1, on the reverse strand, counting down.
ACGGACAGGGCCCGCACGTGCGGCAGGGTGTCCACCGTGGTGTTCTCCCAGCCCTGGGGCTCCCGCTGGGCATCGAAGGCGCTCTGATCAAGGTGGATGCTTCCCGTGACCCGCTGGATGCCCTGTTTCTTCAGTGACTGGGCCAGCGACCAGATGCGCTCGCTCGTGAGCAGCGGGTCACCGTCGCCCTTGAAGGTGAGGTCCCCCTGCACCACCCCATCCTTCAGATCGCCCCACACCTCGGTCTCGATGGTGGCGTCCGGCTTCAGCGTCTTCAGCAGCGCATAGGTGCTGACCACCTTGGTGGTGCTGGCCGGCACCAGGGCCAGATCCTCCTGGTGGCGCTCCAGGGCCTTGCCTGTGCCCGCGTCCCAGATCCCGGCGGAGACGGTGACGCCGCGGGCCTCCAGTCCCCGCACCCAGGTCCGGAAGGGCTGGGCCTCCAGTGGGAGGGCAGCCAGCAGCAAGAGAGCGGTCAGGCAGGCCGGTCGCATGGAACCTCAGGGTTTCGGGAGGGTGGGCACGGTTCCCCGGCGGCCGCGCCGGATCCGCTCATCCTCCGTGACGGCCCCCGCTCCAAGCAGGTTCGGGTCCGCCGAGAACAGCCACTCCTTGACCAGGGTCTTGTTCTGGTAGGCATGGATGCTGTCCTTCTCCGACCGGCTCCGCACTCCCACGATGGGCAGCCCCTGGGTGTTCCCGGAGGCGCCGGGCTGCACCTGGGTGACCAGTTCCCACTCGCCGGAGGTGGTCATGGGATCCCGGTACTTCTGGCGCAGGATCCGGGGCCGGACCTTCATCACCTCATCGAGGTCCGTGGGATAGCGCCCGGACTTGGCGAAGTAGACCCTGAGCGCACCGGCGATGGCCTCCCCCCGGAAGATCAGCTCCGCCTCGTTCTCCCGCTGGACCTCGGCGCTCAGCCGGGGCCCCATCTTCATCAACAGCACACCCATGACCACGGCCATGGCCAGCGCCAGGGCCATGGTGAAGCCGCGCTCGGCATGGGATGAGGGGGTGGACCGCATGGAGGCTCCCGGGCCTGACGTCTTGGGCCCATCCATCATTATCAGGCCCGTTCATCCTTCCGTGTCATGAGCTCGGAAAAAGCTTCCACCACCGCGGGATCGAACTGGGATCCCGACTCGTTCTGAAGCTCCGCCAGTACCTGCCGGAACCCCTGGGGGCGGCGGTAGCCCTTCCCGCTGGTCATCACCTCGTAGGCCTCGATGAGCCCGATGATGCGGCTGCCCATGGGGATGGATGTTTCCTTCAGGCCCTCGGGGTAGCCCCGGCCATCCCAGCGCTCGTGGTGGTGGCGGATGATCCGCACCACATCGAAGGGAAAGCGGAGGTCCTTGAGAAAGACCGCCGCCAGCTCCGGATGGTCCCGGACCTTCTTCATCTCCTCCTCGCTCAAGGCGGGCTTGGCGAGCATCTGGGGATCCAGCAGCAACAGGCCCACATCGTGCAGGATGGCGGCAATGCTCACGGCCTCCACCTCCTCGGTGGGCAGGTCCAGCATCAGGGCCAGGTTCCGGGCCAGGCGGGCGGTCGCCAGGCTGTGGGGGCGCAGGCTCGGCACCCGGCCTTCGCCGGACTGCAGGATGCGGTGGCTCACGGACAGGAAGGCGTGGTGGTAGCGCTCGTGGAGCCGCGCCTCCTGGAGGTGCGCCGCCAGGATCCGGCTGAGCTGCTGGATGGCCTCGATCTCGGAGATGGAGAAGGAGTGGTCCTCCAGGCGGAACACCAGCAGCAGGTCATGGCTGTGGGCCGTCTCGTTGAGGAGCAGGGGCATGTAGGTCGCGAAGGCGCCCGTCAGGGGCGGCACCTCCGGCATCTCCGTGCGGCTGATGAGGCGCAGGTCCGGCTCCCGGACCGTCGGCAGGTGGAAGGTGGCGTGCGCCAGGATCTGCTGCTGCAGGTCAGGGGACAGCGGCAGGGTGCTGAATGCCAGAATGGGGCGGATCTCCTCGGGATCCTCAATCCAGAGCGCCACGGCGGTGGTCGGCAGGATCTGGCTGATGAGACCGGCGATCTCCCAGAAGAAGGCCCGTTGTTCCGGGGGCACCATGCCCCGCTGGCGGTCGGGATTCACCGGGGCGGGGGCCACCCACCCGCTGAGGGTGCGATCCGCTTCCCAGGGCAGGGCAGTGTACGCGTCCTTGCCGCCGGGGAACCCGTAGAGCCGTTCCTGGCGCGCGGGGCCAGAAGAAGGAATGCCGGGACTGGGAGCGTGCATGGCCGGCACCGCAGACGAAGCCGGGGGCAGGAGGCGCTCAGGCACGGGGGCCATTTCGGCGATGAGGTCCGACGCCGTGGGCAACCCCTCGGGCACCACTCCGGGTGCGATGGGATGCGGCACCGTGGCGGGCCGGGTGCCGCCTCCGAAGTGGAGTTCCTTCAAGGCCGCGACCAGGTCTCCGCAGATGGCGAGCGTGGGCGGTTCATCGCGCTCCACCTCGAAGGTGCCGCCCTTGATGCGGTCGCGCTGGATCAGCAAGCCCACCCACTCGCCCTGGAGGTAGACCGGCGTGATGAGGTACCGGGGCCACTCCCCACCCTGGCCGAAGGCCGCCAGCTCCGGCGATTCCGAAGCATCGTTCACCACGTAGGTCCGGCGGGCCCGCTGGGTCGTCAGCAGCAGGGGGTGGCCCTCCGGGATGGATACCGGCGGCCGCGTGCCGCGGGGCCAGCCATAGAAGCTCACGACCTCGAAAGCGCCCTGGCCCGGCACGCGCAAGTAGAGGGCCCCTTTCGTGCTGCCCACCTCTTCCATGCAGCGGTAGAGCACCTGCGAGCACCGGTTCGCCAGCGCTTCGCTGAGGATGAGGGGGGAAACCGGCATGGGGCGCATCCAGTCCGAGGGACTCGGGTGCCCATCATGGCAGAGCCACAGGCGGCAGATCTAGAGGCACACCTGGATGCTTGGGCGTTTTTTTACGTCCTCTGTTGGGAAGCTGGGCCAGCCGTGTCTGGCGGGCGCTGAAGGGAGGCCACCAGCAGGTCGCGCTCCGCCCAGCGGGTGAGGCCCGCCAGCTGCCGGCCATGGCCGCACTCCGCCAGAGGCGCCCCGAGGGCCTTCAGCCGCCCTACCACGGCCAGCCAATCCACGGGGAGGGCCACGGAGGCGATGCCCTCATCCCAGGCCGCTCCACCGGTGGTGAGCAGGCGGCCATCGAAGTGGGAGATCAACGGGAAAGCCGGATCCGCGGGTTTCACGGCCCCCAGCCGCCGGGTGATGGCGGGCAGCAGCGGTGCCATGTGGGGGCCGTGCAGGGGATGCTTCACCGGCAGCAGCCCCGCCTTCAGGGCCGAAGGGCGCAGCGTCTCCACCAGGGCCTCCAGGGAGCGCAGCGGCCCGGACGCCGTGAACTGGGCCTGGCCGTTGCGGTTGGACAGCACCAGGTCGGGATGGCCCACCAGGGCCTGCCGCACCTCGATTTCCGGCACGCCGATGAGGAAGGCCATGCCCATGGCCCCTTCCCCGAAGGCCGCCTCGCTGAGGTCCTCCACGGCGGAGATGAGGTCCAGCGCTGCCTCCAGCGGCACCACACCGGCGGCCACCAGGGCCGAATAGAAGCCCATGCTGTGGCCTGCGGCGGCCACGGGCTGGACCATCCCCGCGGCGCGCCAGGCCCGGAACATGCCCACGGAATGGGCCAGCACCGCGCACGGCGCATGGCGCTGCTGCCTCAGGGCTTCAGCCGGCCCCTCCGCCATGAAGCGCAGGAGCCGGTACCCCGTCCGGACCTCCGCCGCCGCCACGGTGCGCCACCAAGCCTCGTGGACTTCCCAGCCCTGGGACATGCCGACGGCCTCGGTGCCCTGGCCGGGAAAGAGGAGGGTGGTGGCGGGCTCGGGCATGACTCCGAGCATAGGGTGTCGGCGTGCCCCGCTTCCAGTAGGCTGGGGGCCATGTCCCCCCACCCCCTTCCGGTTCCGCCGCCCTGGCAGCAGGTTCCCTGGCATGAACGCCGCTCCTACTGGGAGCTGGCCGAGCCCGAGCGGAGGGGCCTGCGGAGCGCCCTGGAGGCCGAGGCGGCCGATCTGGCCCGCCGCTCCGACGCGGCCCTCGACGACTACGCCGCCCGCCCCGATACCCTCGACGGCCAGCTGGTGAATGGCGATGTGCTCGCCACCCTGCTGCCCAGCCTGCGGCGGAATCCCACCCAGGGCTACGAAGCCCTGGAGGACCCGGCGGGACGGGCCGCCGTGCACCTGAACGCCCTGGGCAAGCGCCTGCGCGACCGGGCCCTCGACCGGGCCCACGGTGAACCGGTGATCATCTTCATGGGTGGGCAGGCCACGGGGAAGACCACGGGCGCCATGGCCCTGGGGCCCGCCTTCGGCGCCGTGTTCGACGCGCCCCACACGGATCCCGAGGGCGTCGCCTTCCTCCTGGGCCGCATCCGCCGGGCAGGCTGCGGCGAAGTCCACCTCGCCTACACGGACCGGGACCCCGATGGCGCCCTCCAGGCCATGCTGGCCCGCTCCGAGCGCGAGGGCCGCTACGTGCCCCTGGACCGCATGGCCCGCGCCCACGCCTGGGCCCCCTTCACCTTCCTCGGCCTGGCCCCGAGGGTGGGCCGCGCCCTGCAGCTCTACCACGTGCGCGTGGATGAGGAAGGGCCGGGCCGCATGACCGAGGGGCCGGACGCCCTGGCCAGCGTGCGCGCCAAGCCGAAAGCCGCCGAATCCGTGGTTGCCTACCAGATCCAGACCGCTTACCTTTCTCTACTAAGGAAACCCGCCCATGACCCCCAAGCCTGGTACCCGCGAGATGTCCTCGCCGGACTCAACCGAACCCTCGATCCCTGGCGCCGAAGCGAAGCCGACCATCTCCTTCGCCGCTTTTTCGACGCTGTGGCGGAGCGAGGTTCCGAAGGTGATCCAGGCCCACGAGGACCACAGGCTGGAGGTTCGGAAGAACCTGGGTCTCGCCTAGACTGAATTCGCTGCGCGAATTCAGATAGGAACTGCATTTCTGCATTCGCGTAGCGAATGCTCATGGGAATCCGCGCAGCGGATTCACTCGTGATAGCCCATCACCACAAGCAGGCAAGGGCCTCCGGCGATGACGTTCAAGCCGAGCGACTCCGCGGCCCGGACGGCCGCATCGCTCTCGGCGCCGGGCTGCATCCAGATGTGCGTCACCCCTGACGCGGCCGCCTCCCGCACCACCTGCTCCGTGGCCGCGGGCGGCGTGATCACCGAAATGGCCGCCACCTTCACGGGCAGCGCCGCCAGGGACGGATAGGCCTTCAGGCCCTCCACCTCGGGCGCCTTGGGATTGATGGGATAGACCTCTTTCCCGTGCTGCTGGTAGCAGCGCAGCACCTTGTTGCCGTACTTCGAGCGGTCCGTGCTGGCCCCCACCACCGCGAAGGGTCCCGAGGCGAGGAAGGACTGGATGCGTTCGGTGATGGACATCTAATCCCCCAAAAGTATCAATAGAAAATTAAACTCAAGTAGGTACTGAAATGTCTTTGATGACATTTCCTATCCTCCCGATAGCATTTGCGCAGATATTTAGCATGTGAGCACTCTGCCAGACGTAGGGTTGATCCACTTTCACACCCATGTCGGCAAGTCTCTTCTCATTGTTGCTTGGGGGAAGATGAGCATCTGCCAATCTTAGATCGTAAACACAGAACAGCGGAGTCATCATCGCCTTAGCGCGTGCTTCTGGAATCATTGTTGATAGATACTTCTCGAGCAATTTCAAAGACCCAAGATCACCGGGCTTTTCAACAAGAGATCGCAACACTTCTTTGTTCAGGCTATCGGCTGTCAGACGAGTAATATCCTTCGCTAGCCGCAGCAGCCCTGGCCAATCGCAGCCTGAAAAACGGCTGATCCCTCTCAGAAGTAGTAGCCGTTGGTCGTGCTCCAGGAACAAATTGCTACCCACCTTCTGTTGAAAGGAATGTTCGGCCCAATCGATCGCTTTCGTAAAAATCTCTTCGGGAGCATGTGTGTCCGAGGGTTCTCCGACAACCTGGGCTTGATGCATTTCACCAGAAAGTCCCCCCTCAGGACTGACATTAAACCCAGCCCAAATTCGCTGCTGCCATTGAGGTAAATACGCAATGTCTTTCGCGTACACGGTCACCAATCCGACGGTATTCAAACCGAAAGTGACCTCGCAATCGGGGGAGCAACTTACGCTGCCCATTTCTCTGGTGTGCCACGCAAGCTCTCCACCCCGCCTATTGACTAGGGCTGGGATGACCTCAGGCCGAAACCAAATCCATCTACCACTGGTAGCGAGACTGACACTCGATTCCCGAGATCCAGCTGCATCGATCAAAAAATCAACAGGTGGTTCACGATCACCTCTCACCCGGTAGCTGGTCGATCCAGGATCAAGCCATTCAGTTCGCCAAGCCTCACCTGAAACACGGTATGCGGCTGTATCTCGAGTGAATGTGCGACTCTCAGTTTTCATTCGATCGGTATGACTGACTGATGGGACATCTTCCTGGGGATCCGCATCTGGGCGCGTGATGTGAAGCACCGAAACGCTCCCAACCGGCATCCCCATCGCATCAATGGCTGAAACATTCCCTCGCCATTGCCCATCGACAAAGCTCTTTTTGCTTGGAAGGGATGACCAATCAACCCCCTTCGCATCTCCTTGGATTTCAGCTCGTTCCTGGTAGGAAATCAGGCATAGGCCCATACATCGAGCACAGAGATAATCCTTCAAGAACTCTTGCCTAATCTCTATCGACCATGGGCGCTCATCGGAGTCAACGCGCAATCGGACAGCCTCTCGGTAATCTTCAGAAGGGCGGACCCAAGTATTCCCTTCGCGTTTGAGGCCCAAAGCGAATACCAAGTCTTGGTCAAGATTCCAAATTGAGTCCCTCTCGCCTGGGATCCTCTGAACCAGCACCAAACTCACTCCGCATGGCCTACCGTACGAGCGGCGATTTACTCCGGTAGGAGTATATTTCGCCCCTTCCACGATCGGACCAAATTCACGCCCCCAGAGCGAATCCCACTCCATTTTGAGCGCTTGAGGCATGTACTGCTTCGGAACGGCGAGAGTGGCGATACCGATAAATTCTTCGACTCTACCGATTTGCCCCTCTCCTCCCTCAGTCCGCTTCGTCAGTTGGCAATGCAGAGGCACCCAAACGCCCTCCGTCCTTCTCTTCGCAAGGATGTCCGGCATCTCAAACCATGTTTGATCCACCGTTGGCCTCCTAAAGTCTATTTACTCATATCTCCTTGAGGCCTGGGCTTGTCAAATTGGTTCATGCGCGAAGCGCCCCACCACGCGCCAGCCATGGCGCGGGCGGCCTCTATCCCAGTCCCTGGATCGCCCGCACCTTCATCTCGCCGCGCAGGGTCTCGACGGCTTCGCAGGCGGCGAGGGCGGCGCTGAGGTTGGTGAGGCAGGGGATCTTCAGGCGCAGGGCCTCCTTGCGGATGGAGCTCTCGTCGAAGAACGCGTCGCGGCCCAGGGGGGTGTTGATGACCCACTGCACCTCGCCGTTCTTGAGGAGATCCACAGCGTTGGGCCGGCCTTCGTTCACCTTGAAGATCTTGCGCACCTTGAGGCCCGAGGTTTCCAGCGTGCGGGCCGTGCCCTCGGTGGCGCAGAGGCCGAAGCCGAGGGCCACGAGCTTCTGGGCCAGCTCCGGCAGGCGGGCCTTGTCCGCGTCATTCACGGTGAGGAACACCGTGCCCGACAGTGGCAGGGGGATGCCCGCGGCCAGCAGGGCCTTGGCATAGGCCTCGCCGAAGGTGTCGCCGATGCCCATGACCTCGCCCGTGCTCTTCATCTCGGGGCCCAGCACCGGGTCCACGCCCGGGAACTTGGCGAAGGGGAAGACGACGCCCTTCACCGACACGGCCCGGGGCACGCCATCCGTGATCCCCTGCGCCTTCAGGCTCTGGCCCAGGCCGATGCGCGCGGCCACGCCGGCCCAGTCCACACCCGTGGCCTTGCTCACGAAAGGCACCGTGCGGCTGGCCCGGGGGTTGGCCTCCAGGCAGTAGGCGATGCCGTCCTTCACGGCGAACTGCAGGTTCATGAGGCCACGCACACCCAGGTCCAGGGCCAGCTTCCGGGCGTAGCCCTTCACCGTCTCCAGGATGTCCTCGGGCACGCCCAGGGCCGGGATCACCGCGTAGCTGTCCCCGCTGTGGATGCCTGCCTCCTCGATGTGGGCCAGCAGCCCCGCGATGACCACCTGCTCGCCGTCGCAGACCACGTCGATGTCCAGCTCCTGCGCGCCGTCCAGGAAGCGGTCCAGCAGGACCGGCTGGTCGTTGCTCACGGCCACGGCCTCGCGCATGTACTTCTCCATGCCGGCATCGTCGAAGACCACGGCCATGGCCCGGCCGCCCAGCACGAAGCTGGGCCGCACCATCACGGGATACGCCAACCGGTGGGCGATCTCCTTGGCCTGCTCGAAACTGGTGGCCATGCCCCAGGCGGGGGCGGGGATGTCCAGGCGCGAGAGGGCCTGGCCGAAGCGCTCGCGGTCTTCGGCATCGAGGATCGCGTTCAGGGGCGTGCCCAGCAGCTTCACACCCGAGGCGTGCAGGGGGCCGGCCAGCTTGAGGGGCGTCTGCCCGCCGAACTGGGCGAAGACCCCCAGGAGCTTGCCGCCGGCGGCTTCGCGGTCCACCACAGCCTTCACGTGCTCATAGGTGAGCGGCTCGAAGTAGAGGCGGTCGCTGGTGTCGAAGTCCGTGCTCACGGTCTCGGGGTTGCAGTTGATGAGGATGGCCTCCACACCGCTGGCGCGGATGGCCTCCACGGCCTGCACGCAGCAGCAGTCGAACTCCACACCCTGGCCGATGCGGTTGGGGCCGCTGCCCAGCACGATGGCCTTGGAACGGTCCGTGGGCTCGGCCTCGCTGTAATCCTCCCAGGTACCGTAGAGGTAGGGCGTTTCCGCCTTGAACTCGCCGGCGCAGGTATCCACCCGCTTGTAGGCGGGACGCAGACCCAGGGCTTCCCGCCGCGCGGCGACCTCGGCTTCCGTGCCCGAGCAGAACACCGAGATCTGGTCGTCGGCGAACCCGGCGCGCTTGGCCTTCTCCAGCAGCTCCACGGGGAGCCGGTCCACGGCGAAGCTGCGCAGGCGGCCCTCCAGCACCACGATCTCCTCGATCTCGCGCAGGAACCAGGGTGTGATCTTCGTGAGGCGGTGCAGTTCCTCGACGCTGTGGCCAGCCTTGAGCGCGTGGTAGACCCAGAAGATGCGCTGGGGGCCGGGGATGAGCAGGTGCTCCTTGAGGCGGCCCAGGTCCAGCTTGCCCTCCAGGGCGCCGGAGATGCCGCGGTGGCCTTCCTCCAGGGAGCGCACAGCCTTCTGCAGCGCCTCCTGGAAGCTGCGGCCGATGCTCATGACCTCGCCCACGCTCTTCATCTGCGTGCCCAGCACCTTGTCGGCCTGGGGGAACTTCTCGAAGGTGAAGCGGGGGATCTTCACCACCACGTAGTCCAGCACGGGCTCGAAGGCCGCCTTGGTCATGCGGGTGATGGCGTTGGGCAGTTCCCAGAGCCGGTATCCGAGCGCCAGCTTCGTGGCCACCCAGGCGATGGGGAACCCGGTGGCCTTGGAGGCCAGCGCGGAGCTGCGGCTCACGCGGGGGTTCATCTCGATGACGATGATGCGGCTGGTTTCGGGGTCCAGGGCGAACTGGATGTTGGAGCCACCTGTTTCCACGCCCACGGCGCGGATGACGGCGATGGACGCATCGCGCATGCGCTGGTACTCGGGGTCCGTGAGCGTGAGGGCGGGCGCCACCGTGATGCTGTCGCCGGTGTGGACCCCCATGGGGTCGAAGTTCTCGATGGAGCAGATGACCTCGACGTTGTCGTCCAGGTCGCGCACCACCTCCAGCTCGAACTCCTTCCAGCCCAGGATGCTCTCCTCGATGAGCACCTGCTTGGTGGGGCTCAGGTCCAGCCCCCGGGTCACGATGGTCTCGAACTCATCCACGTTGTAGGCGATGCCGCCACCGCTGCCGCCCAGGGTGAAGCTGGGCCGGATGATGGCGGGGAAGCCCGTGAGCTTGAGCAGGTCGCGGGCCTCGCCCATGTTGTGGGCGAAGCCGCCCCGGCAGGTCTCCAGGCCCAGATCGTCCATGAGGGCCTTGAAGAGCTGGCGGTCCTCGCCGCGGTTGATGGCCTCGGGCTGGGCGCCGATGAGCATGACGCCCGTGCGCTCCAGCAGGCCGCTTTCGTGGGCCTCCATGGCGAGGTTCAGGGCCGTCTGGCCGCCCACGGTGGGCAGGATGGCGTCGGGCTTTTCCGCCTCGAGGACCTTCTCCAACACCGCCAGGGTGAGGGGCTCGATGTAGGTGGCGTCCGCCCGGCCCGGGTCCGTCATGATCGACGCCGGATTCGAATTGAGAAGAATGGTCCGGATGCCCTCCTCCCGCAGGGCCTTCAGCGCCTGCGTCCCCGAATAGTCGAACTCGCAGGCCTGCCCGATCTGGATGGGCCCCGAGCCCAGCACCAGCACACTCTTCAGATCCGTTCGCTTAGGCATCACCCATCCTCTTTGTTTAACCGCAGAGATCGCAGAGGGCGCAGAGGGAAAGCCGAGAGCACCTGCTTTCTCTGTGCCCTCTGTATCCTCTGCGGTTGATCATCTTGGATTCTTTTCCATCAGCTTGACGAAGCGCTGGAACGCCGGGTGGGCGTCGTGGGGGCCGGGTGATGCCTCGGGATGGTGCTGGAGCGAGAAGATCGGCAGCTTGGTGTGGCGCAGGCCCTCGACGGTGCCGTCGCTGAGGTGCTTGTGGGTGACCTCGATCTCGTTGGGCAGGCTGGCCTCGTCCACGGCGAAGCCGTGATTCTGGGCCGTGATCTCGATGCGGCCCGTCATCAGGTCGTGCACGGGCTGGTTGGCGCCGCGGTGGCCGAACTTGAGCTTGAAAGTGCGGCCTCCGAAGGCCTGGCCCAGCAGCTGGTTGCCCAGGCAGATGCCGAAGATGGGCAGCTTGCCGATGCAGGCTTCCACCTCCTTCTGCATGCCGGGCAGCGCGGCGGGATCGCCGGGACCGTTGCTGAGGAAGAGGCCATGGAAGCGCTTGTCCGCCAGTTCCGTGGCCAGCGTGTCCCAGGGGAAGACCTCCAGGTGCAGGCCCACGGCCTCCAGTTGCCTCAGGATGCTGAGCTTGATGCCGCCGTCCAGCACCGCCACGCGGAAGGCGCCGCCGGGGTTCAACTCGTAGCGGTCCTTGCAGCTCACGTCGGCGCAGAGGGCCTGGCCGGTCATGTCAGGCAGGGCTTTCGCCTTGGCCACGCCCGCTTCCAGGCTGCCGTCCAGCTCGGTCCAGATGAGCGAGGGCTGGGCGCCCTGGTCGCGCAGGTGCTGGGTGAGGGCGCGCGTATCGAGGTCCGTCATCACGGGGATGTGGTGGCGCTTGAGCCAGCCCGGCAGGTCCCCTTCGGACCGGGTGTGGTCGGGGGTGAAGGTCAGGCGGCGGCAGAGCAGGCCCGTGGCCCAGGGCCGCGTGCCTTCGTTGAGGTCGGCATGGATGCCGTAGATGCCCTGTTCGGGGAAGGTCATGCAGACCATCTGCCCCGCGAAGCTCGGGTCCGTGAGGATCTCCTGGTAGCCCGCCATGGCCGTGGTGAACACCGCCTCGCCGCCCCCGCCGAAACCCAACGGCGCCCGCCCCCGGAAGATGGTCCCGTCCTTCAGGATCAGGTGCGCGCGCATGTGCCTCCCCCAGCATGGTGGCTCTGCAAAAACCCCGCGAGGGCCGGGCCGTCGCGGGGTCGTGAGAATGACTCGGTCCTTTAGGACCAAAAGTGAGTGTAGCGAAGCGTAAATCTCAGGATCAGCCTTTTTGTTCTAGGAGAAATCAGCCATACTGCTCCTTTGTTCCTGATGTACACGCCGATGTTTCAGCCACACTGGATGCCATGTGGAGCGGTGATGACATCTACTTCATGAAGCTCGCCCTCGAAGAGGCCGAGAAGGCGGACCGTCTGGACGAGGTGCCCGTGGGGGCCGTGCTGGTGTCTGAAGGCGCGCTGCTGGGCCGGGGCCACAACCACCCGGTGAAGCTGAACGACCCCACGGCCCACGCGGAGGTCCTGGCCCTGCGCAGCGCGGGAGCCTGGGCCAGGAACTACCGGCTCACGGGCGCCACGCTCTACGTGACGCTGGAGCCCTGTCTCATGTGCTTCGGCGCCCTCATCCACGCCCGGGTGGGGCGCGTGGTATTCGGCGCCACCGACCCCAAGGTGGGCGTCAGCCGCTGGCTGGACACCCTGGATGGCGCGGCCCTGAATCACCGCTTCGCCTTCGAGGGCGGTCTGCTGGAACCGGAATGCCGGGCGCAGATCCAGGCCTTCTTCCGGCGGCGACGCTCCTGAGCCCCGGGGAACACGGGGAACACGGGGAACGCGGAAATAACTGCCCGCTATCCGATCAAGGGAGATAGTGTGTCAAACGTCATCTCGACAAATTCCAAAGGGGCTCCCGGCGAGTTCTCATGCTCCCACCAGCCCCACCGATGACGGGGAAACTGGAGCCGTAGTGATCACGATGGAATCCCTGGCCTCGCCCCTTGGTCCTGCCCTGGCGGCCGCCGCAAGCCTGGGCTGGTGGCGTTCGGCGGTCCGGGTGAGAAACCTTGAAGCGGCCCTGGCGAGGATGGAGGAGGCGGCCAGCCATGACCGCCTCACCGGGGCCTGGAACCGGCGCCATTTCGAAACGGTGGTGGCCGCCGAAACGAGCTTGGCGCGCCGCCGCCGGGCCCCCCTGTCCCTCATCCTTCTCGACCTCGACCACTTCAAGCGGATCAATGATGTCTATGGCCACCCGGCGGGGGACACGGTGCTTGCCGGGGCCGTGGCGGCCTTCCGGCCGGTGCTGCGCGCCTCGGATGTCCTGGTGCGCTGGGGCGGTGAGGAATTCATGGTCCTCTCGCCGGCCACCAGCCTGGAGGGGGCCCACCGCCTCGCCGAGCGCCTGCGGATCGCCCTCGAAGCCGCGGTCTTCCCCGCCGCCGAGCCCGTCACCCTCAGCGCGGGCGTGGCAGATTACATGGAGGGCGAATCCGTGGAGGCCTGGGTGGGGCGGGCCGATAAGGCCCTCTACCAGGCCAAGGCCGGAGGACGGAACCAGGTGGCCGCCAGCCCCGAGCGTACTGCCAGCGCCGCCTCGCCGGGATCCAGCCTCCTCGAGCTGGTATGGGAGGACGCCTATGGCAGCGGCCATCGCGTCATCGATGAGCAGCACATCCTGCTGTTCGATCTGTCGAACGCCCTCTTTTCAGCGCTCCTGGAAGGCCGGCCCGCACCCGAGATCGAGGGGCGCCTGGATGCCCTCCTCGTCCATGCCGAAAAGCATTTCCGCGATGAAGAGCGCCTGCTGGAGCGGGCGGGCTATCCGGACCTGCCGGAACACCGGCGCATCCATGCCGGCCTTGTAGCCACAGCCCGCCACCTTCAGGACGACCTGAAGGTGGGGCTGGTGGATTTCGGGAAGCTGGTCACGTACCTGGCCACAGACCTCGTCAAGGGCCACCTGCTCACCGAGGATCGGAACTACTTCAGCCATTTGATGAAGGTGGAAGGCCCGGGTTCAGCGGGCTGAGCGCGCCTCCAGCGTCCGCACGGCGAAGGTGGCGAGCCAGTGCTCGCCCTCATAGCTGCCGGAGGCCAGGTGGGGAAGCGAGGCGTGGGCATGGCGGTCAGCGGAACGGGTCAGGGCCGTGCGCCGCGGGTCCTTCACATCAAAGGTCCTGGCCAGGTCGTAGAGGGCCCTGGCGCGGCTCAGGTTCAGGCCATCCAGGTGGACGATCTTGGGATCCGTGCGATCCGAGACCACTGCAGGGGCCAAGGTCCCGGGCAGGCCCGGCAGGAACCCATCCAGCCAGCGGGCGAAGCGGTCCTTGGGCAGCACCTTCGCCATGAGGGAGGCCTCTTCGAGGCAGGGCGACAGGAAGTCCTCCCCGCCCGGCTCCCAGGCGAGGGGGCCCTGGCGGTCCTTGCCGAACCAGGTACGGGCGCGTTCCAGGACCACCGCCTCCAGCTTCGTGTCCTTCGCGGCCCGGGCGTAGTCCAGGGCCAGGTCCAGGCTGAAGGCCGAGTTGGGATGCACGCCCGTGCGGATGGGATAGGTCTGCTTCGGCAGGAACTCCAGGTAGGCCACGGCCACACGATCCGCCAGCGGCTGCAGCGCCACGGACCAGCGGCCGGCCTCGGGCGCGTCCCAGATCTTCAGCTCGGCCGCCAGCTTGAGCAGCCAGGCCCAGCCGTAGGTGCGCTCGAAGCTCCGGCGCCCGGGCTGGTTGAAGTAGGCCACCTCGGCCGCGATGCGCTCCGGCGCCAGGTTTTCATCCAGCGCCGCACGGATGTCTCCGGCCCTCGCCATGCCGGGATGCGTCCGCAACAGCCGCGCCAGCATCCAGTGGCCGTGAACCGAGGAATGCCAGTCGAAGCAGCCGTAGAAGGCTGGATGGAGCGTTTTCGGCGGTTTCACCTCCTCGGCGCTGTTCATCACGTGATCCAGTTTGTTCGGGTATTCCTGCCGCACGCACTTGAGCGCCAGCGCGGCGAAGCGGTCCGCCGCCGCATCCGCCAGCAGCGGGTCCGCCTGCTGCGCTTGCCCGGCCGTGATGGCCGCCAGCCCCACCAGCATCCGCCTCGCCCACGCCATAAGGCCTCCCGAAGGCTGGATTCTAGCGGGCGGTTTGCTAGAATGAGCGTCCCGGAGAGATGGCCGAGTGGTTGATGGCACCGCACTCGAAATGCGGAGACGGGGAAACCTGTTCGGGGGTTCGAATCCCTCTCTCTCCGCCAACATTACATCTAAGCCCTTGATGATCAGGGGCTTATTTCTGATGCCCGATCCAGTCGATGGCATCACCCATCCGGGATGGCGCTCGCAGCAATGGACCCTCAGCCTGCCAGTTTCAAAGCCTTCTGGAGGGTCCGGGCGATGCGCACGGCGTTCTCCAGCACCGCCCGGTCAGCCGGTGAGAGATGGGTTTCGCGAAGCACGACCTTGGCGGCTTCCTCCAGCTTGAGGGCGTGGATGGCCTCTTGGCCCAACTCAGAGTAGTGATCGTTTCCAAAAGCCTGAACCTGAGTCACTGACGCCTCCTTCCCTCGCCTATTCGGCCCAGGGGGTGAAGAAGGAAAATTTCGTGCCGCCTGCCGTGAGAGCCGCATCTCACTTGAATGTATTTTAAAATTGATATTTATAGGCTTAACCATTTTCCCTTTCACCTCAAACTTGACCGCGCCTCACCCCACCCGTAACCTCGCCACAGGAGCCCTGAGTTGAAATTGACCCAAGGAGAAAAGTCGGAACGAAGCCGTGGCGCGATCCTGGAGGCGGCTCTCCAGCTTTTCTCGAAGCAGGGCTACCGGGGCACGAGCATCCGCGAAATCGCTGAGGAAGCTGGGGTCTCCACAGGCAATGTCTATCATCATTTCCCAGACAAAGAGGCCCTGTTCAGGACGCTCCTCGACCAGTACTGGGAAGCCATCGACACTCCGGAGTTCCCGTTCAACAAGGCTCTCGCGGCCGGGGCCTTCCCGAATGATCTGGAGGCCCTCGCCGAGGCCGCCCGGGAGAGCGTCGCGACCTACCGCCGCCACGTGGCCTTGATCTACGTGGACGTGGTCGAATTCGATGGCACCCACATCCGCAAGTTCTATTCGGGAATGTCGGACCGGTTCGCCTCCTTCATGAGCAAGCGCTTTCCCGACAGCACGCTGAAAGACCAGCTGGCGCCAGGCTTGGATCCAACCACGGCCCTCATGCTGGCCAGCCGGATCTTCCTCCAGTATTTCGCGGTGGAAATCCTGTTCGGAGTTCCGAATCAGCTGGGCAGGGACACGCCAGCCGCCTTGAAGGAAGTCTCCCGAATCCTTCGCCGTGGCTTCATGAGGCCTTCAGAGCCCCCGAAATAACCGGCACCAGGGCCAAGTTCTCATCACCAATGACCAGCCATCTACAGGCTGGCATGGGGTTTTGTCTGTGCATTCACGCAGGCACGGACGACAAATGAGACCTGGATCACAGCATGGATCCATTTTCATGTTTCCCGTTGACAGGGTCATGGCCGCAGTGGAACCTTTTGAAAAACCGACCAACCGTTCGCTTTTCAATCTGACCCCACCCACCCTGCGTACCCCTGCCCGTGCTCCTGTCCCGCCGAGGAACCATGAACCGATTCGCAACGATCGCATCCACGGGCTGCTACCTGCCCGAGATCGAGGTGAACAACGACGAACTTCGCCGGCGCTTCGCCCACCTCCCCGACTTCGTGGACCTGATGGAGGCCTCCTCAGGCATCCGCTGCCGCTGGCACGCTCCCGAAGACTGGGCCACCTCCGACCTGGCCCTGCCGGCGGCGAAGCAGGCGCTGGATCGCGCAGGCCTCCGCCCCGAAGATGTGGACCTGATCATCCTCGGCACGGATTCGCCGGACTACATCACACCAGCGACCTCGGTGGTGCTGCAGCACAAGCTTGGGGCGGTCAACGCCGGAACCTTTGATGTCGGCTGCGCCTGCGCCTCTTTTCCCACGGCCCTGGCCTCGGGCGCCGGCTGGATCGCCACCAACCCGACCATCAACACGGTGCTGGTAGTCGGCGTGTACCTGATGCACAAGCTGGCTTCGCCCGAGGATCCCATGGGCTTCTTCTATGGGGATGGCGCCGGAGCGGCCGTGCTGGTGGCCTCCGACCGTCCCGGTTTCATCGGGGCGGCTGCCCAGGCGGGCGGCGCCTACCACAAGCACTGGGGTATTTTCTCCGGCGGGACCTATGAGCCGGCGACCCTGGCCTCGGTGGCCGCGAGCCGGACCACGGTGAAGATGCTCGAGCGCTATCCCCCCGAGATCAATCACGAGGGCTGGCCAAGGCTGGTGCGCAAGCTGGCGGCCGGAAGCGGATTCTCGCTCACGGACATTGACTTCATCCTCTTCACCCAGGTCCGGAAGCCCTCCATCGACCTGGTGATGGCCGACCTCGGCCTGCCCATGGAGAAGACCCACACCATCATGGAAGCCTGGGGCTACACCGGCTCGGCCTGCCTCCCCATGGCCCTGGATGATGCCCTCGCCAAGAAGATGGTCCACCCGGGTGACCGGGTCGTACTGGTCGGCTCGGGAGTGGGATACAACCAGGCGGCCGTCGCATTCGTCATGCCCTGATTCCATGCGCTTGGACATCAGGCCAACCCTCCTTCTGAAAGGAAACCACCCATGAGCAAAGCGAGCATCATCGGTGCCTACAACACCGAATTCGGCGCCTTCATCAAGAAGGACAAGGCCACCGGCCTGGTGACCGACACCAAGACCTACTACGACCTCCTGATCGAGGCGGGCCGGGGCGCCATTGCCGATGCCGGGCTGGAGGCGAAGGACATCGACGCCATCTATGTCGGGTCCTGCTCGCCGGGGTCCTTCATCAACCAGGAGCATGTCGCCCCGCTCGCCGCGGAAATCCATCCCGACCTCCGCTTCAAGCCGATGACCCGCTGCGAGTGCGCCTGCGCGTCGAGCTCGGTGGCGCTGTATGACGCTGTCTACGCCATCGAGGCCGGCCGCGCGAAACACGTCCTGGTGATCGGCGTGGAGAAGATGAACCTGCTGCCGACGCCGCAGATGACTCACGTGCTGGCTTGCTCATCCCACTGGCCCACCGAAGGCTCCCGCGGCATGTCCTTCCCGATGTTGTTCGCCGAATACGCCAAGGGCTACCAGGCGCACTACAAGATCCCCACCGAGGAACTCGAGAAGATGCTGTGGACGGCCGGCGCGCTCTGCTACAAGAACGGCGCCGAGAACCCGCTGGCCCACGTCCAGAACGGCCCCGCCACCGTGGAGGCCATCATGAAACTCAACGAGCTGGACGCCAAGGGCAAGTGCAAGAACATGATGATCGCCGCCCCCCTGCGTCTGCACGACTGCTCGCTGGTGACGGATGGCGCGGCGGCCCTGGTCATCACGCAGACCTCCAATGTCAGCAACCGGGCCCGTGCGGTGGAGATCGCGGGCATTGGCCACTCGGCCGAGCGCCTGCCGGAAAACGTGCGCCCCAACATGCACGAGCTGATGGCCGGCAAGAACGCCGTGGCCAAGGCCTTCAAGGAAGCCGGAATCACCGCCGCCGATATCGACCTGGCGGAGGTGCATGACTGCTTCACCATCAACCAGATCCTGTCGACCGAGGCGCTCGGCCTCTCCCTGGATGGGCGCGGCGGCTACGACTACCTGGATGGCCGGTTCACCCGGGATGACCAGGTGGCCATCAACCTCTCCGGCGGCCTGAAGTCCAAGGGCCATCCGGTGGGCGCCACCGGGGCGTCCATGCACGCCCTGATCTACAAGCAGCTGATCGGGGAACCCATCGGCGTGAAGGCCAAGAAGGCCGATATCGGCGTGGCCTTCAACGTCGGCGGCTCCGCCGTCACCAACTGCGTCACTGTCCTGAAAAAGCTGTAGCTGCGACCGAAAGGACGATCATGCAAAGCATCTCCTACAACGACATGCAGTTCTCGGTCGAGCCGAGGGGTGATGGCTGGGACATCACCTTCACCGCGCCGAACGGCGCCTGCGCGTTCGCGGGGGCCGGCCTTTTCCCGGGCCTGCCGGAAGGCGAAGCGGTGACGCGCGCGCTCGCGCTGATCAAGACGGTCTTTCCGGTCGGGATCAAGTCGGTCGGTCCCGATGTCAGCCATCCGAACACCATCGGCGACCTGAAGATCGTGGGCCCGGATGTCACCCACTCCACCTTCATCTACTGGAACAAGGACAGCGCCTCGTGCCCCAGGGAGCTCTGATCCTTGGGATCAGGCTTCCGACTCGAATCCGATTCACGTCATCAAACAGAGGAATCAACCATGGAAATCAAAGGAAGCGTAGCCCTTGTGACAGGCGGCGGGAACGGCATCGGTGAAGCCGTGGTAAAACATCTCGCCAAGCACGGCGCCAAGGTGGCCGTGGTCGATATGGTGCAGAAGAACATCGACCGCGTGGTCAAGGACATCCGGGACATGGGCGGCGAAGCCGTTGGAATCCAGGCCAACGTCACCAGCGAAGCCGATACCGCCCGGTACATCAAGGGGACGCTCGAAGCCTTCGGGCAGCTGAACATCGCCGTGTCCTGCGCCGGCATCATCCGGGACGGCACGATGTTGAGCCTCGACAAGGAGACCGGCAAGGTCTCCAAGAAGCTGGGGCTCGACAAGTGGCAGGCCGTCATTGACACCAACCTCACCGGCACCTTCCTCACCATGCGGGATGCGGCCGAGGCCATGGTGAATGGCGGCTGGGAAGGCCTCCTGGTGCCGATCTCCTCCGTGAACAAGATCGGCCAGGTCGGCCAGATCAACTACTCCTCGGCGAAGGTCGCCGACGCCCTGATGCCGAAGATCATCGTGGGCGAATTCCTGATGCGGGGCATCCGCAACATCCGCTGCGTGGCCATCGCGCCCGGCTACACCGCGACGCCCATGCTCACCGGGATGAACCAGGATGCCTTGAAGGCCATCCTCGAGGACGTCCATCTGGGCCGCCTGGTGGCGCCCGAGGAGATCGCCTCCCTGATCGGTTATTGCGTCGAAAACCAGGCCTTGAATGCCACAACCATCGAAATCACCGGTGGCTTGTGCCATCCCAAGGGAATCGCCAAATAGGCCCCCACCCATCCGCTGTTCTTCCCCCAAACCCCTTGGATCGTGGGCCCAGCCCCGTCCATCACTCACATAAAGGATAGGCCATGAACATCCGTTTCGCTGTCGTCGCAGCCGCCTCGGCCTTCGCCTCTCTGCCCAGTTGGGGCCAGGGGTTCCAGGTCGGGTCCGCCACCAGCATCAATCTCTCGGGCCTGCTCGCCGTTGGCGTGAAGCAGAGCGAAGTCACCCACACCGCGCGGCCGGGGATGGGCTCCGAGGTGCGCCTGGATGACAACACTTCCCGCCTCATCATCGCCAGCACCTCCAAGATCACCGAAGGCTGGAACGTGATCTTCCGCATTGAGAGCCGGTTCCAGGCCGACGTGCGCCCCGTGGATCCGGCTTTCCCCGGGACCACCCTGTACAGCGGCAACATCACGGGCTGGGCGGACGGCGATACCTGGGGCGGCGTCTCCTCCCCCTACGGCTCCCTCGTGTTCGGCAAATCGACCCTGTACTACACCGACACCATTTCCGTCGGATACCTGGCCCCCTCCCTCGAGGCTCCCGGCGAGAGCTACCGGATCTGGGATGACAACGGCCTGGGCACCTTCAACATGCTGGATCAGGTCACCCCCATCAACAAGGCCACCGGGGCCGCCGTGGGCAGCAGCTTCACCCTGGGCAACACCCGCTCCAGGAATGTGGTCCGCTTCAATTCGATCAACTACAGCGGCTTTGATTTCTCCCTGGCCTACAGCAAGAACCCCGATGGCGATGAGCTGAAGTACACGGTCAACGCGCCGACGGCCGTCCCCGGGACCGCCGGCTACCTCACGCGGTCCTACAACTCGGGCGGCACCATCTACGCTGGCGCCCGCTACAACAAGGGCCCCATCTCCGCTTCGCTGAGCTACCTGGACAAGAAGATCAACGGAGGCATCACCGCGGCTGGCTACGCCGGCCCCCAGGACCTCCAGGCCGTTCGCGCCGGCGCGTCCTACAAGTTCCCCTTCAACCTGAAGGTGGGCATCGTCTACGACAACACCTCCATCGACAACGCGGTGATCGGCACGGTGGCGACGTCCGAAGCGGCCAAGCGTTCCGTCTTTGAAGTGCCCATCTCCTACGCCTGGGGCGACCACGCGGCCTATGTGACCTACTCCAAGGCCGGGAATACCTCCTCCCGCACCGATACGGGCGCCACCCAGCTGAACCTCGGCTACGACTACGCCATGACCAAGCGCGCCTTCGTGGGCGTCTTCTACACGGCCATCAAGAACGAGGCGAAGGCCCACTACACGCCCTTCCTCGCAGGTTCCTCGCTCGGTGGCACGGCCAACTCCGTGACCGGCGAGAACTGGCGCCAGGTCGGCATCAACCTCAACTACTGGTTCTAGCCCCGGCGGCGGGTGACCTGGGATCGATCCAGGCACCCGACCATTCCCAGGCTGGACCGCGGGACGTCGGCCCGGGGGGGCCGGCGTCCCATTTCCCCCGACACACAAGGAGGCATCATGCAACTCAGACGGAAACTCATGACGGGCTTCGCTCTGGCGCTGCTCTGCACGGGCCTGGCCGTGGCCCAGGACATCAAGATCGCCCACGTCTATGACAAGACGGGCGTGCTGGAAGCCTATGCCAAGCAGACCCACGCCGGCCTGATGATGGGCCTGGAGTACGGCACCGGCGGCACGATGATGGTCAACGGCCACAAGCTGGTCGTCATCGAGAAGGACACTCAGGGCAAGCCGGACGTCGCCAAGTCCCAGCTGGCTTCGGCCTATGCCGATGACAAGGCTGCCTTCGCCATCGGGCCCACCAGCTCTGGCGCCGCTCTGGCCATGCTCCCCGTGGCCGAGGAGTACAAGAAGATCCTGCTGGTGGAGCCGGCCGTGGCCGATTCCATCACCGGCGACAAGTGGAACCGCTTCATCTTCCGCACCGGCCGCAATTCCTCCCAGGATGCGATCTCCAACGCCGTCGCCCTGGACAAGGACGGCGTCTCCATCGCCACGCTCGCCCAGGACTACGCCTTCGGCAAGGACTTCGTGAAGGCCTTCCGCGGCGCGCTCAAGCACGCCAAGCTGGTCCACGAGGAATACCTGCCCGCCACCACCACCGATTTCACCGCCGGCGCGCAGCGGCTCTTCGACAAGCTCAAGGGCCTGCCCGGCCGCAAGATCATCTTCATCAACTGGGCCGGCGGCGGCAATCCGTTCAAGATCGCCGACCTGGATCCCAAGCGGTTCGGCATCGAGATCGCCACCGGCGGCAACATCCTGCCGGCGCTGGCGGCCTACAAGGCCTTCCCCGGCCTGGAGGGCGCGGCCTACTACTACTACGAAATCCCCAAGAACAAGATCAACGACTGGCTGGTGAAGGAGCACCTCAAGCGCTTCAACACGCCGCCCGACTTCTTCACGGCCGGCGGCATGTCGGCTGGCCTCGCGGTGGTGGAAGCCCTCAAGAAGACCAAGGGCAATGCCGCCACGGAACCCCTGATCGCCGCCATGGAGGGCATGTCCTTCGAAACGCCGAAGGGCAAGATGACCTTCCGCAAGGAAGACCACCAGGCCATGCAGTCCATGTACCACTTCAAGATCAAGGTCGATCCCAAGGTGGCCTGGGCCATTCCTGAACTGGTGCGTGAAATCAAGATCGAGGACATGAAGATCCCGATCACCAACAAGCGCTGAAGCCTGCGGGAACCGACCGCGCATCCGCCCCGGCGGATGCGCGGCCGGGGCCTGGCAGCACCGCCGACCTCCGTCCCCTTCTCGAGTGACAATGACTTTCGCCCTGGAAACGCAAGAACTCACCATCCGCTTCGGCGGCCATGTCGCGGTGGACGCCGTGTCGTGCGCCTTCGAGCCCGGCACCCTGACCGCCATCGTCGGCCCCAACGGCGCGGGCAAGACCACCTATTTCAATCTGATTTCCGGGCAGCTCCGGGCAACCGCGGGGCGCGTGTTCCTCCACGGCGAGGACATCAGCGCCAGTTCCGCGCCCCAGCGCAGCCAGCGGGGCATCGGCCGGGCCTTCCAGCTGACCAACCTCTTCCCGAACCTGACCGTGCTGGAGAACATCCGCCTCGCCGTGCAATCGCGGGCCAGGCTGGGCCTCAACCTCTGGAGCATCTGGAGCAGCCATCGCGAGCTCATCGGACGCGCCGAAGAGGTGCTGGAAACCGTCGCCCTGACGGCCAAGCGCGACCTCGCCGCCGCCGCGCTGCCCCACGGGGACCAGCGCAAGCTGGAGGTGGCCATCCTCATGGCCCTCGAACCCGACGTGTTCATGTTCGATGAGCCCACCGCCGGCATGAGCGTGGACGAGGTGCCCGTGATCCTGGACCTGATCCGTTCGCTCAAGAACCGCCGCGACAAGACCATCCTGCTGGTCGAGCACAAGATGGACGTGGTCCGGGAACTGGCGGACCGCATCATCGTGCTGCACAACGGCGCCCTGGTGGCCGACGGCGAACCGGCGGAGGTGATCGCCTCGCCCATCGTCCAGGAAGCCTACCTGGGCATCGAGGTGGCCAAATGAGCGCGCCCCAGATGAGTACGCCACTGCTGCAACTCGAAGGGGTGCACACCCATATCGGCGCCTATCACATCCTGCACGGAGTGGACCTCCAGGTCATGCGGGGCGAGCTCACGGTGCTGCTCGGCCGCAATGGCGCCGGCAAGACGACCACCCTGCGCACCATCATGGGCCTCTGGCAGGCCTCGTCCGGCTCCGTCCGGTTTGATGGCGGGGATCTCACGGCCTGCACCACCCCGGAGATCGCCCACCAGGGGATTTCCTATGTTCCGGAGAACATGGGGATCTTCGGCGATCTCACCGTGCGCGAGAACATGCTCCTCGCCGCCCGGGGCGCCAAACGCATTGAGGATATCGATGCTGCGCGCCTGGACTGGATCTTCGGCCTGTTCCCGGCGCTCAAGCGCTTCTGGCAGCATCCGGCCGGGCTGCTCTCCGGCGGCCAGAAGCAGATGCTGGCTGTGGCGCGGGCGATCATCGAGCCGCGGAAGCTGCTGCTGATCGACGAGCCGAGCAAAGGCCTGGCGCCCGCCATCATCCAGAACATGATCTCGGCCTTCCGCGAGCTGAAGCAGACCGATACCACCATCCTGCTCGTGGAACAGAATTTCAATTTCGCGCGCCAGCTTGGGGACAAGGTGGCCGTGATGGACGGCGGTCGCATCGTGCATGCGGGCACCATGGCCGAACTCGCCAACGACGAGGACCTGCAGCAGCGGCTGCTGGGCCTGTCGCTGGCGGCCCATCAATGATGAGGGACCGCAGATGAACGCCTCCACTCCCACAACCCCCGTCCAGGACGCGCTGCCCCAGGTCAAGCTGGACCGGATCCCGCTGCTGCTGCTGCCCGTGCTGGCGCTCGCCGCGCTTCCCCTCACGGGATCGCTCTCCACCTGGGTCACGCTCACCTTCGCCGGCCTCGCGATGGGCATGATCATCTTCATCATCGCCTCCGGCCTCACCCTGGTCTTCGGCCTGATGGACGTGCTCAATTTCGGCCACGGCGTGTTCATCACGCTCGGGGCCTTCCTTGCGACGTCGGTCCTGGGCCGGATGACGGGCTGGACCGAAAGCGAATCCCTGGTCCGCAACCTCATGGCCATGGTGCCGGCCATGCTGGCGGCCATGGCCGTCGCCGGGGCCGTGGGCTTCGCCTTCGAGCGCCTGATCATCCGCCCGGTCTACGGCCAGCCCTTGAAGCAGATCATGATCACCATGGGCGGGATGATCGTCGGCGTGGAATTGATCAAGGTCCTCTGGGGCGCGCAGGCCATCCCCCTGCCCCTGCCCACGGCCTTCCGTGGCTCCCTGCTGTTCGGCGAGGCGGCCGTGGAGAAGTACCGGCTGATCTCCGTGGTCGTCGGGCTGGGCGTGTTCACCGTGATGTTCTGGGTGCTGAGCCGCACCAAGGTCGGCCTTCTCATCCGGGCTGGTGTCCAGGACCGCGAGATGGTGGAGAGCCTCGGCTACCGCATCGGCAGGCTCTTCGTGGGCGTGTTCGTGGCGGGGTCGGCCCTGGCGGGCCTGGGCGGCGTCATGTGGGGCCTGTACCAGCAGACCATCACCCCGGAAATGGGTGGCCAGGTCAATGTCCTGTTGTTCATCGTCATCATCATCGGCGGCATGGGCTCCGTCGGCGGCTGTTTCATCGGCTCCCTGCTCGTGGGACTGGTGGCGAACTACGCCGGCTTCCTCGCGCCCAAGGTGGCCCTCTTCTCCAACATCCTCCTGATGGTGATCGTCCTGATGTGGCGTCCCGAGGGACTCTATCCGGTGGGCAAGCGATGATCTTCAGCCGCCTTCTTTCGGGCGACCTGCCCCGCAGCCGCGTGCTGATGGTGCTCCTGATCGCCATTCTGGCCGGGCTGGCCCTCACCCCCTTCGCCTTCCCGGGGGCCAAGGCGCTGAATGTCGCCGCCAAGATCTGCATCTTCATCGTGCTGGTGGCGAGCTTCGACCTGCTGCTGGGCTACACCGGCATCGTCTCGTTCGCCCACACCATGTTCTTCGGCATCGGCGCCTATGGCGTCGCCATCGCCCTGAACCGCATGGGCCCGTCCTGGGCAGGTGTGGCCGTGGGCGTGGGCGCGGCCCTCCTCCTGTCACTGGGGCTGTCCCTGGTGATCGGACTCTTCAGCCTGAGGGTGAAGGCGATGTTCTACGCCATGATCACCCTGGCCGTGGCCACCGCCTTTCAGACGCTGGCGTCGCAGCTCTCCGACCTCACCGGGGGGGAAGATGGTCTGACCTTCAAGGTTCCGGAGCTGCTGTCGCCGGGCTTCTCCCTCTCCGAGCACCCATTCCTGGGGGTGTCCCTGGATGGGCGGCTGATCTCCTTCTACCTGCTCGTCACTGTCACCGTGGTGCTCTTCCTCCTCATGCTGCGCATCGTCAACTCGCCGTTCGGGCGGGTGCTGCAGGCCATCCGGGAAAACGCCTTCCGCGCGGAGGCCCTGGGTTACCAGACCGTGCTGTACCGCACCTGGTCCAACGTCCTCTCCGCCGCCTTCGCGACCCTGGCAGGTGCCCTGCTGGCCTTGTGGCTGCGCTACAACGGCCCGGACACCTCCCTTTCGTTCGAGATCATGATCGACATCCTGCTCATGGTGGTGATCGGGGGCATGGGCACGTTGTACGGATCGGTGATCGGCGCCACCCTCTTCATCATCGTGCAGAACTACCTGCAGGATTTGATGAAGCTCGCGAGTGAAGGGATGGGCAAAATCCCGTTGCTGCGGGACCTGCTGCACCCGGATCGCTGGCTGCTGTGGCTGGGCATCCTGTTCGTCCTCAGCGTCTACCGCTTCCCCACCGGCATTGTCGGCAAGCTCCGGACCAAGGCCCGCGGACATTCCTGAGCCGACTCTGCGGATCTCCTGGAGGTGATCCACCATGCCCCATCTGCGCGTCAACGGCGTTGACCTCTATTTCGAGTTCCACGGTCCTGAAGAGGGTGAGCTGCTCATCCTCAACAACGGCGTGTTCATGAACACGGCCTCATGGGCCTTCCAGCTTCCCGACCTTGCGAAGCGGTACCGGGTGCTCACCTACGACATGCGGGGACAAGGGCAGAGCAGCCATCCCGACGGTGACTACTCGCTCGACCTGCATGCGGATGACCTCGTGGCCCTGATGGACGGTCTGAGGCTCGACAAGGCCCACATGGTCGGCACGTCCTATGGCGGCGAATTGAACCTGCTGATGGGCCTCCGGCATCCAGAGCGGTGCCGCACCCTGGTGATCATTGCTTCCGTCTCGCACAGTGATCCCCTGCTGGCGGCCATGATCGAGCGCTGGCGGCTGGCGGCCAAGCTCGGCAGCGGGCCGCAGTTTTTCCGCCTGATTTATGCCGACACCTACTCGGAAGAGTTCCTTGTCCAGCGGCCCGACCTGATCCCCATGGCCGAGCAGCGGTACGCCCGCCTGGACCTGCCCGCCGCGGTGCGTCTGCTCGAGAGCTTCCAGCGCTTCGACGTCACTGCCGACCTGGGCCGCATCCAGGTGCCGACCTGCATCGCCTCGGCTGAGTTGGACCTCCTCAAGCCCCGGAAATACGGGGAGATCATGCACCAGGCCATCGCCGGCTCCGAGTTCCACCTGATTCCAGGAGCCGGCCACGTCGCCGTTCTGGAACGGGCGGCGGAGGTCAACACCATCATTCTCGGATTCCTGGCCAAGCACCCCCTGTGAGGGTCTCTGCATGCCCCAGGCCCTTTCAGGAGTTGCCATGAATGCCCACGACATCTACCGCAGCAAGCTGATCGCCATCGATGACGCCGTCTCCAACATCAAGAGCGACAACGACGTGATCGTCGCCCAGTGCGCCTCGGAGCCTCAGGGTTGCATGTCGCGCTTCCACATCGTCGGGGACCGCGTGCAGAACGTCCGCGTGTTCTCGGTGCTGACTCTCAAGGAATACGACTTCTACATGAAGAAGGAGATGAAGGGCCACTTCGAGTTGGCCTCGTGGTTCCACGCTCCGGGCTCGCGCGCCGCCCTCAAGGCCGGCGCGGGCACCGTCACCTACGTGCCCAACATGCTCCACCGCGCGGCCACGGATCGCATCCACGCCCACCGGCCCGACATCTTCTTCGGCACCTGCACGCCGCCCGACAAGCACGGCTTCGTCTCCCTCTCGCTCGGCATCACCTACGAGAAGGACATCATGGACCACGCCTGCCTGGTCATCCTCGAGGTGAATCCACGCCTGCCGCGGACCTTCGGCGACACCCAGGTGCATGTGTCCGAGGTGGACTACTTCGTCGAGCACGACCAGGAAGTACCCTCCCTGCCCGCCCCCGTGCCCAACGCGACCGACCTCCAGATCGGCGCCTACATCGCGGATCTCGTGGAGGATGGCTCCACCCTCCAGCTCGGCATCGGCGGCATTCCCAACGCCGCGGCTCTCGCCCTCAAGGGCAAGAAGGACCTCGGTGTCCACACGGAGATGCTCGTGGATTCCATGATGGAGCTCTACCAGATGGGCGTCATCACGAACGCCCGGAAGGCCCTGAAGCCCGGCAAGTTCCTCACGACCTTCGCCATGGGCTCGAGGAAGTTCTACGACTGGCTCGACGACAATGTGGCCGTCGAGTTCCAGCGCGGCAGCTGGGTCAACAACCCCGCCATCGTCGCGCAGAACTCCAGGATGGTCTCGGTCAACACCTGCATCTCGGTCGATTTCACCGGCCAGGTCGCCAGCGAATCCATCGGCACCAGCCAGTACTCGGGCACCGGCGGCCAGTCGGACACCGCCCAGGGGGCCGTGGCCGGCTTCGATGGCCTCGGCAAGAGCATCATCGCCTGCTACAGCACGGCGAAGAACGGCACGGTGTCGACCCTCACCCCCACGCTCCCCCTGGGCTCGGCCGTGACCCTGCACCGCTCCCATGTGGACCACGTCGTCACGGAGTACGGCGTCGCGCGCCTCCGGGGCCGGACGGTCCGCGAGCGGACCCGGGAGCTCATCAGCATCGCCCATCCCGACTTCCGCGCCGAGCTCACCGAGCAGGCCCGGAAGCTCGACTACCTATGATTCCGCCGCTGGCGGACACCCCTTTTCCTCCCGGGAGCAAGCCATGCATGTAGGCATCATTGGCCACGGAAACTGGATCCCCTCAGGCCGGGTGACGGCTGCGGATCTGGCCGCCGCGACCGGTATCCCCGAGGACGTCATCGCCCTGAAGTTCGGCGTGAAGGGCAAGCCCATCGCCGGGCCTGGCGAGACCACAGCTTTCATGGGATTGGCCGCCGCCAACAAGGCCCTGGCCCAGGCCGGCATCGAGGGCGGCGCGGTGGACCTGGTGGTCTGGTGCGGCGCCCAGCACAAGGACTATCCCTGCTGGCTCGCGGGCCTGTATGTGGCTAACCAGATCGGGGCCAAGCGGGCCTGGAGCTTCGACATGGAGGCCATGTGCGGCTCGATGATGGCCGCCCTGGATGTGGCCAAGGCGCTCATGACCACGCACCCCGAGCTGGAGACCGTCCTCCTCGTCTCGGGATACCGCAACAACGACCTCATCGACCCTTCCGTCCCCGAGACCCGGTTCATGCTGGACATCGGCTCCGGGGGTTCGGCCCTGGTGCTGAAGAAGAATGCGGGCCGGAACGCCATCCTCGCCTCGGCCTTCCGGGGCGATGGCTCCCTGTCCGAGATGTGCATCGTGCCCGCCCTGGGGTCGAAGGCCTGGCCACCCGCCGCGGGGGATCTGGCGCGGGCCCATTTCGTGGTGCCTGACGAGCAGGCCTTCAAGGCGAAGCTGGGCGAGGTGACCATGCCCAATTTCTACGCCGTGATCCGCGAGTCCATGAAGCTGTCCGGCCTGACGGAACAGGACCTCGACTACCTCGCCATCCTCCATTTCAAGCGCAGCGCCCACGATGCCGTGCTCGCGGAACTTGGCCTCAGGCCCGAGCAGAGCACCTACCTCGACGAGTACGGCCACCTGGGGCAGAACGACCAGGTGCTTTCCCTCGAGCTGGGGCTCCGCGATGGGAAGATCCAGGATGGCTCCCGCATCGTGTTCGTAGGCGCAGGCCTCGGGTTCGTCTGGGCCGCCACCACCATCCAGTGGGGCCCGTATTCAGAGTGAGGAGCTTGCATGTCCAAGGGGTGGATCATCGGAACCGTGGTGCTGGCCTCGTTCATCATCGGCTGCCTCGTCCTGGGCTGGCTGATGCTCAAGCGGCCCCTTGAGGTATGGGACTGGGGAACGCGGCGGTCGCTGGCCAGGGCTGGCCTGAAAAAGGTCGTCGTCCAATCCCCGGTGGGCCCGCAGGCTGTCTTCGTGGGGGGATCGGGCCCTGTGCTGGTGTTGCTGCACGGCGCCGGCCACCAGGCGGGCGCCTGGATGCAGGTGGCCAAGCCCCTCGCCAAGCGCTACACCCTGGTGATCCCGGACCTTGCTGGGCATGGCGACAGCGCGCCAGCCACCGGGCCCATCCAGGCTTCCGAGATCTTCCATGGGCTGGAAGCTGTGGTCTCCAGCCAGACTCAAGGGCGGCGCGTGACCCTCGTGGGCAACTCGCTGGGCGCCTGGATGGCGACGGTCCTGGCGGTGCGGCATCCCGACTGGGTGGAGCGCGTCATCGCCGTGAATGGCGGTCCCCTGAAGGGCGCGGCTGCGGATGTGCGGATGCTGCCCGCCACGCGGCAGGAAGCCCGGGACACCATGGCCCGGCTGCGGGATGCGAGCAGTCCGGCCATCCCCGACCATGTCCTGGATGACCTGGTGCGGCGTTCCAGGACCGGTCCCTTTTCCCGCTTCATGGCGACCGCCGCCACCATGGAGCCCTGGACGCTCGATGAAGCGCAGCTGGGCACACTCCGGGTCCCCGTCCGGCTGGTCTGGGGCGTTTCTGACGGGCTGATGCCCCTGGCCTATGCCCAGCGCATGCTGGCGGCGCTCCCCGATGCCAAGCTCATCCCCATTGACCGCTGCGGCCACGTCCCCCAGCAGGAAGCCCCGGAGCGCTTCCTGGTCGCGCTCCAGCAGGCCCTTGATGAGGCGCCCTCGCCGGAGGCTGCGAAGTGAACGGCCTGGAGGACGCCCGCTGATACCGGCAGGCGTTCATTACGAAAGGAAAGGGTTTTCACCACCAAGGCACCAAGACCACCAAGTTTCTGTTTGCCTCGTGTATCCGCATCGCGGATACCGAGAAGAACTGCAAGGGCATTGGTTTTTCTTTTCTTGGTGCCTTGGTGTCTTGGTGGTGTTCCTTATCTTTTGAAAGCAAATTGGTATGAAACAAGGGGGCGCCTGGATTCAAGAGGTGTCCCGGACAATAGACATTGCGGCCATCGTGATCCCCGTCACGCCAGCCCCGGAACGGCGCCGGTACTCTGGATGGTCCGCTCCAGTTCCTGGACCGGCCTGGTGTCCTTTGGAGGCTCTGTGAACGCTCTGCTCGAATCCCTCGAACCGAAGGCCATCTGGTCCTACTTCCTGGAACTGTCGAAGATCCCCCGTGGATCCAAGAGCGAGGCCGCGGCCGCGGCCTGGGTGGCCGACCAGGCCAAGGCCCTGGGTTGCGACGTGGAGCGGGACGATGTCGGGAACGTGATCATCCGGAAGAAGGCCACGGCCGGGAAGGAAGGCCATCCGACCGTCTGCCTCCAGGCCCATGTGGACATGGTCTGCGAGAAGAACGAAGGCACCGACCACGACTTCACCAAGGATCCCATCCAGGTCTGGAAGGACGGCGACCTCCTCCGCGCCAAGGGCACCACCCTGGGCGCCGACAATGGCATCGGCGTGGCCGCGGCCCTGGCGGCCCTGGCCAGCAAGGACATCGCCCACGGCCCCATCGAGGCCCTGATCACCATTGATGAGGAAACGGGTCTCACCGGCGCCAACGGCCTCCAGCCCGGCCGCCTCAAGGCCAAGTTCCTCCTCAACCTCGACAGCGAGGAAGAGGGTTTCCTGACCATCGGCTGCGCCGGCGGTGTGGACACCATCGTCACCCGGAAGCTCACCCGCACCGCGCCACCCGCGGGCAGCCACGCCTACCGCCTGAAGGTGTTCGGCCTCAAGGGCGGACACTCCGGCATCGACATCCACTCGGGCCGCGGCAACGCCATCCGTCTGCTGGCCCAGGTCCTCGAGGCGGTGAAGCCCACCTTCGGCCTCGCCCTCGCGTCCATCAAGGGCGGCAACAAGCGCAACGCCATCCCCCGCGAGGCCTCCGCGATGATCTTCCTGGATCCCGCGAAGGAGGCTGCCTTCAAGGCGGCCCTGGTCGAACACGAAGCCCACTGGCGCGCCGCCCTGGGCGCCTTCGATCCGGGCCTGCACCTGGCCCTCGAGCCCGGCGAAGCCGCCCGGCCCATGTCCGCCGCCGATACCAACGCGCTCATCCAGCTGCTGCTGTCCCTGCCCCACGGCGTCGAGGCCATGAGCCCCGACATCAAGGGCCTCGTCCAGACCTCCACGAACATGGGCGTGATCGAAACGGGCGAAGACCAGGTCGAGGTGAACCTGCTCACCCGCAGTTCCATCGATGCCTCCAAGGTCGCCCTCACCGAGCGCATCGCCGCCATCTGCGCCCTGGGCGGGTTCGAATCCCACACCAGCGGCGGCTACCCCGGCTGGAAGCCGGAACCCGATGCCTCCCTGGTCCGCATCGTCAACGACGCCAACCAGAAGACCTTCGGCAAGCCGCTGGAGATCATGGCCATCCACGCGGGCCTGGAGTGCGGCCTCATCGGCGAGAAATACGCCGGCATGGAAATGGTGTCCTTCGGCCCCAGCATGTGGGACGTCCACACCCCCGACGAGCACGTGAGCGTGCCCTCCGTCGGCAACTTCTGGAAGCTCCTGGTGGCCGTCCTGGAAACCGTGTAGCCCTTCCGATCACAGCCCTTGGCCGAAGCCCGGGGCCATGATAACCTTGTTGCTTCCGCCTTGGTGTGGAAGCCCTGGAGAGTTGTCCGAGTGGTTTAAGGAGCACGCCTGGAAAGTGTGTGTAGGTCAAAAGCTTACCGGGGGTTCGAATCCCCCACTCTCCGCCAGACACAGCATCAAAAAGAGGCCCCCAGAAATGGGGGCCTCTTTTTGATGCACGGCTCAGGCCAGTGAGCCGCGCCCCATCAAGGATTCAACTTGGCCAGCTCGGCCTTCGCCGCTCTCTTCCCCATCTTCCTCAAGGCGGCGATGGCGGCCAGCTGCTGCTGGCGAGGTTTGGACTTCCCGGATTCCCAGTGGTAGACGCTCTGCGCTGACACGCCAAGAAGGGCCCCGGTTTCGGCAGCGGATAATCCCAGCCGCTGCCGGTGGGTGGCCAGGCCCTTCGCGCTGAAGCGGACGCGGCCGGCCTCATCCATGGCCGCCTCTGGCGTCACCTTCCTCGAGGCCTTTTTCTCAACATGGGACACCTGCTTTTCGAGACTGGCCACGCGCCGTTTCAACTCGGCAATGTCCGACCGGTGCTGCGCCGAGGCCTTCCGGAGCCCCTCCAGCTCGCCGCGAACTTCCTTCCGGGCCAACCGGAGAATCTCTTCCTTCAGGATGGATGCGATGTTTGGCATGTGGATTCTTCCCTCAATGGAACGTCAGCCCATGGCGCCTTATTCCTATCCTAGATCAGATTGTTGAGCAAGTTGCATCACCGTGTCCTCAACGACTTTGGACCCTGTCCCGTCCGGTATTCTTGGCCTCGTAGAGGGCCTGGTCGGCCCGCTCGACCAGGCTGGCCACGGTGTCTTCCGGATCGTAGGCCGCAACGCCGAAGCTGCCCGTCTTGTGGCCGACCGCCGGGAAGGTTTCCGCCGCGATGGCCTGGCGCAGCTTTTCGGCGAGCAGACAGGCCTTGTCGAGATCCGTTTCGGGCAGCACCAGCAGAAATTCCTCACCGCCCCAGCGTCCCAGGGTGTCGGACTTGCGGATGTTTTCGCTGAGGATGCTGGCGACACGCACCAGCACCGCATCCCCGACGAGGTGGCCGTAGGTGTCGTTGACCTTCTTGAAATGGTCGATGTCCAGCAGGATGACCGAGAATACGGACCGGTACCGGGTGGCGCGGGTCATCTCCTCCAGCAGCACGGCATCGAGCTTCATCCGGTTGTAGATCTGAGTCAGGGCATCGACCGAGGAAAGCCGCGTGAGCTCGAGGTTCGCTTGCTGCAGGTCCAGGTTGGAGGCTCCAAGCGCGCGCGACTGCTGCTCGATGATCTGGGTCCGGTCCCTCACAGCCTGTCCCAGCGCCACCGTCCGTTCCTGGAGAACCCTGGTGCGGAGGCGGAGGAAGCCCAAAATTCCTCCCACCAGCGCCAGGGCGTAGATGGCGAAGGCCAGGGGATGGAGCCAGGGCGCAGGCGCCACCTGGAAGGGGAATTCCACGGGGCCGGAGACTTTCCCGTCGAACGTGCGCGCCCAGATCCGGAGGGTGTAGCTGCCGGAGGGCAGGGTCGCGAACTCCCGCCAGGCCTCTGGGTGCCAGGGTCGAGGCTCCGGTTCGAGTCCCATCAACTGGGTCTGATAGCGGGTGTCCTCTTTGCGGTGGAAGACCGGCAGGGAGAATTCGAAGCGGAGGTACTGGTCCCGGAAACCCAGCCGCTGCCCCGAAGCCACGGTCCGTTCCGGGTTGGCCACGGTGACCCGTTCCAGCACAGGAGGGGGTGGTGTGGGCGGAAAGGTCTCCTGGGCGGGATCCAGCACGGTGGCGCCCCGGGAGGTTCCGATCCAGACCCGGCCCTTGGTATCGACGTAGGAGGCGCCCAGGCTCCCGTTCTGGCTGGGCAGGCCGTCCCCGAGGGTGAAGGAGTCCAGCCGTGCAGGCCGGGGCGTGCCACCGGCCCAGTCGAGGTGGAGCCGGGTGACCCCCGTGGAGGTGGACAGGTAGAGCCGCCCCTGCACGTCCTCCTCGATGCGCTGGATGTAGTTGCTGGTGAGTCCCGGCAGGCTCTCCCGGGTGAAGACCTCCCACCGGGAGGGAGCCTGGAGGTCCAGGCGGGCCATCCCGCCGCCCAGCGTGCCGGCCCAGAGCCAGCGATGGCCTGTGGGGCCCGCGGTGGCGTGGAGGGCGTAGACGTTGCCATTGGGAATGCCCGCATCGGCGCCGAAGGCCGTCCAGACCCCGCGCTCGAAGCGGCAGACCCCGCCACCGCGGGTGCCCACCCAGAGCACGGGTTCGCCGTCGGTTCCGGGAACGGCATACAGGGAGGAGATGAAGTCCTGGGGCAGGCCATCCCGCCGGGTCATCAGGCGCCAGCGGCCCTGTTCGAGGCAGGCGAGCCCGTTCGGGGTCCCGACCCACAAGGTCCGCCCCCCCTTCCTCGATCGGGTTTCCAGAAGACAGATCACCATGCCCTCGGGGGGAACGCCATTCCCGTCCACCCGATGCCAGCCGGAGGCATCCCTGCGGGCCAGCCCTTTGAGGGTCGCGACCCAGAGCTCGCTGCCCGTGGGAAGGAGCGCGATGATGTAGTCGCTGGGGAGCGAGGCGGAATCCACCCGTTCCGCGGGCCTGCCGGGACGGAAGCAGACCAGGCCGTTGGAGGTTCCCACCCAGAAGGCCCCTTCGCCGGGTTTCTGCGCCGTCTCCGCGAAGCAGGTCACCTCCATGCCCGGAAGGCCGAGGGATTCGTCCAGGGTGCGCCATCCACCCAGGTCGAGGCTGGCCACGCCACCCCCGCGGGTGCCGATCCAGAGGGTGGGTTTGCCTTCGGGGACCGGCATGAGGCTCAGGATGCCGGCGGTCAGGAAGCCCTGGCTCTTTCCGAGCGACTGCCAGCGGCCATCCCGGTACCACCACAGCCCCTGGTTCAGGGTCCCGATCCACAGGATGGTCCGACCCGAGGGATCCCGCGAAACGCACAGACTCGAAGTGGGCGAGCGCGCGGGGAAATCCTTCCCGGCCGCATAGTACGTCCAGACGCGGCCATCCCAGCGCGCGAGTCCCAGGTTGAACATGGAGACCCAGACGCTGCGGCTGCCATCCGCCTCCGGGACGTCCATCACGTCGTTGGCATCCCCACTGAGGAAACCGTCCTGGGTGCCCAGCACACGCCAATGGTCCCCTTCCAGGATGCAGAGCCCCTTCTCCGTGGCCGCCCACATCCGCCTGGTGCCGTCGGGCGCCTGGATCTCCCGGATCCTCCAGACCGTGCCTCCAGGCAACCCCTCCTTGGGCCCCCAGGCCCGCCATTGATCGCCGGACAGGGCAGTGATCCCCCGGTCGGCCGTGCCAATCCAGCGGGTGAGCCTGCCCTGGGCGTCCTGGGTTTCCGCCAGGGAGAACACGTGATCGGAGGGCAGGTCCCGCCCTGCCCGGAAGTGGGCCCACCGGTCCTCATGGAGGCGCCAGAGGCCGCCATCCTGGGTGGCGAACCAGAGGCTTCCGTCCCGGGATGCCAGGATGGCCCGGATGTACTGGGAGGGGCTTTCCCGGGGCATCCGGACCGGCACCCATCCACGGCCGGTGTAATAGGCGGCGCCGTCCACAGAACCAGCCCACAGCCGCCCCTTGGAGTCCCGGGCGAAGCAGTAGATGGTGCCGCTGGGAAGGCCATCGCCCATCTCGTAGGTCCGGAGGGCGGGCCGGGCCAGGTCGAACAAGGTCTGGGCAGGCAGGGCCGAGACGGCCAGCAGGAGCGCGCAGATGACTTGGAGCACAGATCGGATCATGGGCTTCCAGAAGGGATCAGGAGAATCTCTTCTTCGGTGCAACGGGCCCCTTTCCTTAGAACGGCACCGGCATCCCGGCGGGCCGGAGCTGGCCGACCCATTCCACTTCTGCGCACTTTTCAATCGCTGGCCGGTTCCTATACGCTGGGGAATTCCCCCAGGAGCAGTCATGTTTGGTCAGCGTGTGTCGATTTTCGTGCGGGAGCAGGTCGCATTGATGAAGTTGCGGGACACCTACGACCTGCTCGACCCGGACAGCCAGATGGTGCTGGGACAGGCCAAGGATGAGCCGGCCACCTGGGCCAAGTGGCTGCGGCTGGTGGTCAAGAAAGTGCTTCTGCCCACCACCCTCAATGTCTACTCGGGCAGCAATCCCCGGCCGGTGCTGAGCGTCAAGAAGCACCCCGGCTTCCTCCGCACCAACCTGGCGGTATTCGATGGGCAGGGGCAGATCCTCGCCCGGCTCCGCAGCAAGCTGTTCTCGCTCGGCGGCGCGTTCATGATCTTCGATCCCTCGGGGCAGGAGATCGGACAGCTGAAGGGCGACTGGAAGGGCTGGGACTACGCAGCCACCGTCCACGGCCAGCCCGTCGGCATCGTGACCAAGAAGTGGGCCGGAGTCCTGAAGGAAGTTTTCACCAGCGCCGACCAGTACCTGGTCCGATCCGAGCGCCCCGAGCAGCTGCCGCTGCTGCTGGGCCTCGCGCTGGCCATCGACATCGTCTACAAGGAACGGCAGGGCTGAAGCCCCAGCCGTTTCGACGATCGGAACTCAGACGGCGTAGTGCTTATAGAAGTACCAGGCCGACAGGACGAAGCCGATGCTGACGACGCCGATACGCACCGTCTTGCGGCCCACGCGGTGCGCCATGTGGGAGCCGAAGAGGCCGCCCAGGCCCGCGGCGACGGCCATGGGAAGGATCAGGACCCACTTCGCATTGCCGGGATGCCGCAGGAGTTCCATGGCCATGAAGGCGAAGATGGCGATGCCGTTGATGCAGAGGGCCAGCAGGTTTTTCAGCCCGTTCATCTGGTGGATGTCCGTGAGGCCCAGGAGGCTCAGGGCGGCCAGCATGAGGATGCCGATGCCCGCGCCGAAGTAGCCGCCGTAGATGCCCACGATGAACTGGAAGATCATGGCGCCGATCCACCAGCCCGGCGTGCGGTCGTGGCTGCCCATCTTCTTCAGCAGCTTGTTGACGGGATCGTTGGCCGCCAGGAGGATCGTGGCCACCAGGATGAGCCAGGGCACCAGCTGGTCGAAGACCTTCTGGGGCGTGACGAGCATGAGCCACGCGCCCAGGGCGCCGCCGAGGAGCGAGGGCGGCATCAGGCGCAGGGCGAATTCCTTGATACCCACGAGGTCATCGCGGTGCCCCCAGAAGCCCCCGATAGACCCCGGCCACAGGGCCAGCGTGCTGGTGACATTGGCCTGCTGGCCGGTGAGGCCGATGCCCAGCAGCGCGGGAAACGACACCAGCGTGCCGCCCCCCGCGATGGAATTGATGGCCCCGGCGAGGAAGGCCGCAGCCATGACAGTGATTGCGTGTCCGATGTTCATGCCATCCAAGATGACAGGCTCACCGGCCCATCAAAAGGCCGCTACTTCCACTTGAAGGGGAACACCGGTTTCTTCGTGCCGTACTCCGGCGGCCAAACGGTTTCGTGCTTGCCGTTCTGGATCTGTTCCACCAGCATCTGGTGCCGGTTCTGGTTCGTGTAGCCGTTGTAGTCCGCGAACCGGACCTCGCCCATGATGCCGTTCCACCGCCCGCCACGCAGCTCCGCGCGGAGCTTCTCGCGGTCCCCGCCCACCTTCGCGGCGGCTTCCGCCATGACCATCATCGAGGCATAGGCATTGGCGGCATGGTAGGGGACTTCGTCCTTGCCGAACTTGGCCTTGTAGCGCTTGCCGAACTCTTTCGCGCCGGGCCAGTTCACATCCGTCGTCCACTGGGTGCTGGAGAACACATTGTTGGAGATCGCCTGTTCCCGGGCGAATTCGGAGGAGGCGAACCCTGCGCCCGCGCCAAGGAAAGCCTGGGGCTGGAGCCCCACTTCCCGGGCTTGCCGCATGAGCAGGATGCCGTCGGCCACGTAGGACACCATGAAGACGAGGTCGGGCTTCAGAGCCTTGATCTTGGCCAGGGTGGAGCGGTAGTCGGGCGAACCCGAGGCGTAGGCCTCTTCCGAGACCACCTGGATCCCCACCTGGGCGGCATAGGCCTTGGCGGACCTTGCGCCGGAAGTTCCGAAATCCGTGTTCTCGTTCAGGATCGCCATGGTCTTCGGCTTGCCCAGCTTCTGGGCCATGGAAATCAGGATGGAGGCGTAGTCCTCCGTGGTGGCGCTGAGGCGGAAGACGAACTTCTGGTTCTGGCGGGTGATGTCCTCCTTGGAGGCCACGGGCACCAGCAGGGGCACCTTGTACTTCTCGGCCAGCTTGGACACGGCGTTGGCACAGGCGGAGCTGTAGGGCCCCACCACGGCCGCCACGCGGTCGCGGGTCACCAGCTTCTCCATGGCCGACATGGACACCTGGGGCTTGCCCGTGTCGTCCTCAGTGACCAGTTCGACCTTGATGCCCTTCTTCTGGAGGTCCTCCAGCGCCAGCTTGTAGCCGTTGCTCATGTATTCGCCAATGGGCGCCTGGGTGCCCGTCGCACAGTTGATGACACCGATTTTCAGGGGCGCCTGGGCCTGGAGGACAAGCCCGAAGGCCGCCAGGGACGCGAGGATTCTCAGCTTCATGCTGACTCCTTGGGTGTTGGATGGTGGTTGGATGCTGGACGGGAGCCTAGCATGCCCAGGCCTCGCCATGCGTGGTAGTCCCCTGGCTGCGCCTCCCCATCACAAAGGTCCCATCCATCATGAAGTGGCAGGTTCTGGTGGCAGGGCGCCGATAATCCTCCAAGGGCGCGCTGGATCAGAGCGGTGCCCTTTGGCTGGAGCCCGCCCGCGAACCAGCCATCCCCGTGGCGACGGCCGGTCAGCGGACACGGTATCCTGGTGAAATGAACCTCTCCTGGCCCCCGCCAGCGCGTGTCGCGCTTGTCCTCGCCCTGCTCTGGGTGGTCTATGTGCTGGTCTGGACACCGGGCCCTTTGTCGTTGAGGATGCTGGGCCTCTACCCCAAAAAGCTGGGCTCGCGGGTGGTGGGATGGGTGGCCACCTGCCCCCTTCCGCACGCCTGGCGCGAGCCTCTGCTGGGGCGCTTTGCGGGCCACTACGGCATCGACCTGGCCGAGGCCGAATTCCCCCTGGTGGAGTACCCGAGCCTCCAGGCCCTCTTCACCCGCCGCCTCCAGGCGGGCCTGCGGCCTCAGGACACACCCATGCCCGGCGGGCTGAACAGCCCCGTGGATGCCCGCATCATCGCCAGCGGACGCATCGAGTCGGACACGGCCATCCAGGCCAAGGGCCTGCCCTACCGCATCTCCGAACTCCTGAAGCATGAGCGAGGCGCGGAGCGTTTCGAGGGTGGCCACTACCTCACGCTCTACCTGTCCCCCAAGGACTATCACCGCATCCACGTGCCGCTGGAAGGCAAGGTCACCGCCGTCAGCCACGTGGAAGGCGAGC
The DNA here is from genome assembly GCA_036504495.1 of Geothrix sp. Taxonomy (GTDB): domain Bacteria; phylum Acidobacteriota; class Holophagae; order Holophagales; family Holophagaceae; genus Geothrix. Next base: position 53,952 of record DASXVC010000058.1, on the reverse strand, counting down.
TCTGGCCCGTCAACGACGCCAGCACCGGCAGCGTCCCGCGTCTCTACGAGCGCAACCGCCGCGCGAGCTGGATCGCCCTGGGCACGGGCTCCTGCGAAGGGCTGGAGGTGGCCGCGGTGCTGGTGGGCGCCACGCATGTGGGCGGGGTGGTGATTGACGGGCGCTGGCTCGGGGGGCGCAGCCTTCCCATTGACGGCGGCTTCACCGTGGATCAGCTCCCCTGCTCCCCGGGCGATGACCTGGGCACCTTTGAATTCGGCTCCACCGTGGTCCTTCTCATCGGCGGTCCCAGGGCCGGGGACTGGGCCCCGCTCCGGACCGAAGGCGGCGTGAAGGTGGGGCAGCGGCTGGGGGCGTACCGGTGAACGATTCCGAGATCTTCCATCAGGATCCACTCTGGGAGGAGGGCGGCGACCTGCCCGGCGCCCTGGAGGCCCTCTTCACCGCTGCGGGCGAGGTGCTGGAGATGGCCCGCCTGCGCGAGCTGACGGGCCTGGGAGATGGCGCCCTCCAGCAGGGCATCGAGAAGCTCCAGGAGCGCCTGAGCGGCGCCAGCGGCCTGCGCCTGCTCGAGGTGGGCGGGGGCTGGCGCATGGCCACGAGCCCCCTCTACAAAGAAATGGTTTCGCGGCTGGTGACGACGACGCGTAGCGGCAAGCTCACCCCCGCGCAGATCGAAGCGCTGGCCATCATCGCCTACCGCCAGCCCGTCACCATCACCGAGCTGAACGCCATCCGCGGCGTCACCAGCAGCGCCAACCAGGTGAAGAGCCTCCTGGAGCGCCAGCTGATCATCCCCGCAGGCCGCAAGCCCGTGGTGGGACGCCCCATGACCTACGCCACCACCCAGGCCTTCCTGCTGCACTTCGGCCTGAAGAACCTCCACGACCTGCCCCAGCTGGAGGATTTCGGCGAAGGCCGCCTGGAGGCCCAGGCCCTGGCCGCCCTGGAACCGCCCATGCCCGAGGACGGGCTCTTCGGTGGAGGCGCCATGATCACCGAGGACCTGCCCGTTCCCGAGGATCTGCCCGTTCTCGAGGACCTGCCTGTTGAAGAGGCCGAACCTTGACCCAGCCCACCCTCAGCCTCGAAGAACAGCCCGCGGCGGCCAAGCCGGAGAGCCCCACGGGGGTCATTCTCCAGCCCTGGCAGAAGGGCGGCCTGCTGGTCCTGCTGCTCGGCATCCTCTACCTGCGGATCTGGCGCCGCAAGCAGACCCACATCCTTGTGTGCAGCCACTGTGGGAAGAAGAACCCCCCGCACCAGAGCAACTGCCAGAAATGCGCCGCGCCCCTGATGCGGATTCATGAATAGCCAGAGGGTGTGACCCAGCGGGTCGGTCAGAACTCGATATCGATGGATTCTTCGGCGAGGTCGTTCTCTTCGCCCAGCACTTCGCAGGCGGCGCCGTACATCTGGAGCACGGCGGTCTTGCGGTTGCTCAGGCTGGTGAGCAGATCCTTCACGCGCTGCACTTCGGAGGCAATGGTGTTGTTGATCTGGGACACCTCGGAGCGGCAACGCTCGCGGGTGGCCTCATAAAAGGCCTTCTGGTCCTGGCTCAGATCCATGGAAACTCCCGGGGGGATGGAGAAATGATTCGGAAAAGCTGATTTTATCCAGATTCCCGTCTCAGGACCACCGGGCGATGGCCAGCAGGGTCACAAGGACCGCGGCGATGCCGAGAATCACCGGCAGGAGCCAGCGGGGGCGGTTCACGGGGACGGCGACAGGTTCCTGCTCAGGTATGAACTCGGCATCCTGCTCTGACACGGACTTGAACGCGGGAGCCATGCTCGCGGCTGTCTCGGGACGGGCCCCCAGAACACGGTGGGTGCCACTGGTGAGGTTGGTGAGGCCCGTGGGCGGGGGAAACCGGGAGGCCATCAGAAGCTCCAGGTTCTCGCGGGTGCCATGGAGCAGGGCGTTCATGTACTCCGCCATGTCGTGTTCGGCGATGGGCGCACCCTGCCGCTGGAGGTAGTCGCGCAGATCCCGCTCCATGAAGCGGGCGGAAGGGTAGCGGTGGTCCACGCTCTTCTGGAGGGCCCGGTTCACGATGGCCCCCATTTCCTTGGACACGTTCGGATTCAGCATGTGCAGGTCGGAGATCCGCCCCAGCCGCACCTTCTCCAGCACGCCAAGCTCGGAATCCGCCTGGAAGCAGCGCTCGCCGGTGAGCAGCTCGAACAGCACCAGACCCAGGGAATACAGGTCCGAGCGGTTGTCCAGGGGCTGGCCCGTGGCCTGTTCGGGGCTCATGTAGAGCAGCTTCCCCTTGAGGGCCCCCGCCACGGTGTGGCTGGCCTTGCTGGCCGCCTTGGCGATGCCGAAGTCCACGAGCTTGACGGCGCCTTCGGTGGAGAGGATCACGTTCTGAGGGCTGATGTCCCGGTGCACGAGCTTCAGCTCCCGGTCATCGAAACCGCGCTTGCGGTGCGCGTAGTCGAGGGCCGCGGCCACCTTCATCACCACGAAGGCCGCCGCCTGTTCCGGGAAGGGCAGGCTGTACTCCCGCACCTTCCGCAGCAGCGTGCGGAGGTCGCGGCCATTCACGTATTCCATGGCGATGTAGTAGGAACTGCCCGCCTTCCCCAGGTCGAAGATCTGCACGATGTTCGGGTGGGTCAGCTGGGCCGCCAGCTTGGCCTCGTCGATGAACATCGTGACGAAGTCCTCGTTGTCGCTGAAGTGCGGCAGGATGCGCTTGATGGCGACGATCTTCTGGAAGCCCTGCACGCCGCGCTGCTGGGCCTTGAAGAGCTCGGCCATGCCGCCGATGGCGATCTTCTCCAGCAGGAAGTAGTTCCCGTACTCTTCCAGAATCTCCGGTGTTCCCGCCACCGCAGGCTTCGGCTCCGGCGCAGGGGACGGCCCGGGAGCTTCAGGGGGGTTGCCCGCCCAGGCGAAGGGGTCGTTCACGCCTGAAATGCCGCTGAGGGTGAAGTCCGAGGGGCCGAGGGGCTCCACCGGGGCAGGGGCGAGCGCTGGCACAAAGCCCAGAGCCGGCGCCGGAGGCTGGTCCCCGCGATCGGGAGCCATGTCCTGGTCAGAGCGGATCCCCACCTCCTCGATCACCCGGCCGAAGATGTCCCCGGCGCTGAGCGGCAGCTGGGCCGTGGAGTCCTGGAGGCTGTCGGCGGAAGCGGCTTCCGGAACCCCCTCCAGATCTGCAAGGAGATCGCCGAAGATGTCGTCGGTGGTGAGCTTGGGAGGCTCTGGACGGTAGCGGCGGAGGACGGCGGCGATCTCACCGTCCGGGCGGGTCCGTTCCAGGTATTCCTGGACGCCGGCCTCTTCTGGGCCCTCGCTCTCGGGCCCCTCGGTCAGCACCAGCACCGGCAGCTGGGGCCGCCGCTCCCGCAGGCTCCGCACCAGTTCGCGATCCGAACCGCCGGGCGAAGCCGAATCCAGCAACAGCAGGTCCGGGATCAGGCCCGTCCGGAGGAAATCCTCCGCCCCGGCGCCCTGAATCCAGCGGACCGCCCATCCATCGCCCTCCATGGCAGACACCAGCCCGGGAGTCCGAAGGGACTCCCCATCCACAATGAGAAGCAGGGGGCGCGGCATGGTCATCCGGAAGAAGCAGTGAGGGTTCAGGGTAGCGGGAGGTATTCGACCTCGCCATCACCCCGTTGTTGAGGTAGACTTTCCATTCGGTCCGGTTCTGCCTGTCAGTCCGGCCAATCCACGGGAAAGGAGGTGCATCCATATGCCTTTGGTCAAGGTCAAAGAAGACGAGACGTTCGAGTTCGCCCTTCGCCGCTTCAAGCGGAAGTGCGAAAAGTCCGGCATCCTCAGCGAGCTGAAGAAGCGTCAGCACTACGAGAAGCCCAGCACCAAGCGCAAGCGCAAGATGCTCGCCGCCCGTAAGAAGACCCTGAAGCGCCTCGCTCAGGAACGGCGCATGATCGGTTGAGATGAAGCTTCGCTTCCTCTCTTAAAAGGCCCGCGGAAGCGGGCCTTTTTGTTTTACTGAAGACTGAAACCTGAGGACTGAAGACTGCCCCCCATGAACCCAGAACTCCTCGCCCTCGAATTCCCCGATGCGGTCCGCCTCATCCAAGCCGGCGCCCGCACGGCGTCCGCCCGGACGGAGCTGGGGGCCATGCACCCCTGGGACGGCCTGGCCGGGCGGCGGCGGCTCCACCAGATGGAGTTGCAGGAGGTCTGGACCCAGGCGCCGGATCGGCTGCCTGTGCTGCCCATGGACGAGGCCCTGGAGGAACTGCTCAACCCGGCGGGCTGGCTGCTGCCGGAGCATTGGCGGCAGCTGCGGGACGGGCTGAAGGCCCTCTCCCGGCTGCTCCAGAGCCTGGCCGCCCTGCCCTGGCCCGACTCGCGCCCGGCGCCGCCGGGCACCCACCTCGGCATCGACCGGCTCCAGGTGACGGCGGCCCTGCTGCCGGATCCCGGCCCCTTGGCGGAGCGCCTGGCGAAGAGCTTCAACATCGACGGCCAGCTGGATCCCCTGCGGATCCCCGCCCTGGCCAGCCTCCACCGGCACCGGCAGGATGCCTTCCAGGCCGTACAGGCCAAGCTCCAGAAGCTGCTGCGGGCCACTCCGGACGCCTTCAACGAGGCCATGGTCGTCGAGCGGAACGGGCGTTTCTGCCTGCCCGTCCGCCAGGAGCGGCGCAGCCTCATGCCCGGGCTGGTGCTGGACCGCAGCGGCAGCGGCGCGACGGTCTTCGTGGAGCCCATGGAGGCCGTGCCCCTCAACAACGCCTTCGTGGAGGCCGACCGCGATTACGCCCAGGCCGTCCAGGCCTTCCTGCGGGACCTGCTGGCGGATCTGCGGGTCCGGCGGGAGGACTTCACCCGTTGGCGCGACCTTCAGGCCCAGGCGGACCAGGGGCTCGCCCTCCTGCGCTGGGCGGCCCTCTGCGACGGCCGCCTGCCCGACCTCGAAGCGGATCCCAAGCAGGGTCGCCTGTGCCTCCTGGAGGCCCGCCACCCCATGCTGCTGCCCGCCGTGCGGGAGGCCATGGGCCTGGAGCCCCTGCCCCACACGGTGGTGCCCCTGAACCTGGTGCTGGAGGCCGGAAAGCCTGGGCTCGTCATCTCCGGGTCGAACACCGGGGGCAAGACCGTGGTCCTCAAGACCGTGGGCCTGCTGTCCGCCCTGGCGGCCAGCGGTTGTGCGGTGCCCGCCAAGGAAGGTTCCAGCTTCCCCGCCCTGCCCAGCCTCCACGCGGACATCGGGGATCACCAGACCATCACGGGAAGTCTCTCGACCTTCAGCAGCCATATCCTGCATCTGAAAGAGATCCTGAAAAACGGCCACGACGGCGGTCTGGTCCTGCTGGACGAACTGGGCACGGGCACGGATCCCAAGGAAGGTGCCGCTCTGGGCATCGCCCTGCTCCAGACCCTGTCCCGGCGCCGCTGCTGGATCCTCTGCTCCACCCACCTAGGCGAGATCAGCCAGTGGGCCCTGCGCCATGCCCGGTTCCAGAACGCTTCCGTGCAGTTCGACGAGGACCGCCTGGCCCCCACCTACCGCCTGCTGGTAGGCCAGCCGGGCCAGAGCCGCGCCCTCACCATCGCCGCCAAGCTGGGACTGCCGGCGCAGGTTCTGGAACACGCGGACAAGGTGCTGGGGAAGCGGGAGCAGGACTGGCGCGACTTCCTGCGGGAGCTGGAGGCCGAGCGCGCCCGCCTGCTCGAAGAGGCCGAGACCCTGCGCCGGCAGCAGGCCGCGGCTGAAAAGGACCGGGAGATCCTCCGCCAGCGGGAGGAGAAGCTGCGCCTTGAACGGGAGACCTTCCACCAGGACTCCAAAGAGAAAGTGGCCCGGGTGCTGGACTTCCTGGACCACGAGGGCAAGCGGCTGGTGAAAGAGCTGAAGGAGCGCCAGAAGGCCGCGGACATCAACGCCGACCGCCTGGGCACCGAGGCCCACGAGCGGGTCAGGCAGCTCACCCGCCTGGCCGAGGCGGAACTTCCGGCCCGGCGGGGCCAGGCCCGGTCCTCGGCCCCAGAGGAAATCCGGGAGGGCGGCTATGCCCGGCACCGCGGCCTGGGCGTGGAGGGCCGGGTCGCCTCGCTCAAGGGCGACAGGGTCACCCTCGAAACACCCCAAGGGCGCCGCCTGGAGTGCCGCCTGGGCGAGCTGGAACCCATCGGGGCCCGGGAGGCGGCGCCGAAACCTTCCGGCAAGGTGCGGGTCCGGGCCGAGGTCCAGGACATCGAATCCGAGATCAACCTCATCGGCCGGGCCAGCGACGATGTGGACAGCGAGATCTACCGCTTCGTGGAGGAGGCCCTGGCCGCCGGCCGCCGCTTCATCCGCATCGTCCACGGCCACGGCACCGGAAAATTGAAAGCCGCTGTCAGGGAAGCCCTGCGCGGCCACCCCGGCATCTCCCGGGTGGAGGATGCCCCGCAGAACCAAGGCGGGGCCGGGGCCACCCTCATCACCTTGCGCTAACCCCCCAAAATTCAACCTGGGAGAGGGGCCGCCCGATCCGGAGGGCAGACCTCTTCAGGGGCGCCCATGGCATTCTGGAACAACCTCAACGTCCGCAAGAAGCTGCTGTACTCCATCCTCGCCCTGGCGATGGTGCTGGGTGCGGCCGCGACGATCTTCTCGCTGTGGCGCCTCAACAGCGCCCTCAACGACGGGCTCAAGCTCAAGGCCAGCAGCCTGGCCTCCCTGGTCTCGGACGGCATCCAGTCCGGGGTCCAGTTCGAGGACCTGGGCCTGGTGGAGCGCGGCCTGGACGGGATGAAGGACGACCAGGACATCACCCAGGCGGCCCTGGTCACCCAGGATCCCGCCACCAAGGCCGCCAAGGTGGCGACCAAATCCAAGGCCAAGGCCTCCCAGATCGATCTGGCTCCCTTCGCCGAGGCCTTCATTGCCGAAGCCGCCAAGAAGGACCTGTCCAAGGAGAACCTGAGCTTCGAGAAGGGCGGCTACCTGGTGGTCGGCTCCCTCGTGAAGATCGAGGGCGCGGCGACCAAGTCCTACCTCATGCTGCTGGCCAACCGCGACCGCCTGCGCAAGGACCAGCTGGGCGCCCTGCTGGGCATGGCCGTGCTGGGGCTCCTCATGCTGGGCGCGGGTGTCGCGGCGGCCTGGTTCCTGGGCAATGCCATCGTCACGCCCCTGGAGAACATCCAGCGCCGCATGCGGGACATTTCCGAGGGCGAGGGCGACCTCACGGCCCGCCTCGATGTGAACGGCAACGACGAGATCGCCGCCCTGGCCGGCCATTTCAACCGCTTCGTGGAGAACATCCACGGGATCGTCCAGCAGGTGATGGCCATTTCCACCAACATCGCCTCGGGTTCGCTGCAGATGTCCGCCGGCATGTCCGAGATGCACAGCACGGCCCAGAGCATCGCCCAGGCCGCCGAGAACCAGAAGTCCAGCGTTTCGACCACCACCAGCAGCGTTCAAGGCATCGCCGGGGCCTCCCACGTGGTCAATACGAACGTGACGGACGCCCTCCAGGTCTTTGAGCAGGCTCAGCAGGCCGCAGGCAAGGGCGGCACGGCGGTGGGCAGCGCCATCTCCGGCATGCAGGCCATCAACCAGAACTCGAAGCAGATCGGCAACATCCTCACCGTGATCACCGAGATCGCCAACCAGACCAACCTGCTCTCCCTGAATGCCGCCATCGAGGCCGCCAAGGCCGGCGAACACGGCAAGGGTTTCGCGGTGGTGGCGGAAGAGGTCCGCAAGCTGGCCGAGCGCAGCGCCACGGCCGCCAAGGAGATCACCGCCCTCATCCAGACCTCCAACCGGGCCATCACCGATGGCACCAAGATGGTGAACACCGCAGGCGAGGCGCTGAACAGCATCCAGAGCGCCATCACCGACTCCGCCGGACGCATGAAGACCATTGGCGCCCAGAGCCAGACCCAGAGCCAGGACAGCCAGTCCGTGGTGTCCGCCATGGGCAGCCTCACCGCCATCGCCGAGCAGAATGCCGCCGCCATGGAGGAGATGGCCGCCACCATCAAGGAATCCACCCGCACGGTGGACGAGCTCAGCCATCTGGCCGAGCAGCTCAATGCCCTGGTGGCCCGCTTCAGGATCTGATCCCAGCTCCCAGCAAAGGAAAGGCCCCGCAAGTGCGGGGCCTTTCCTTTGAGACCGGACGGATCAGAACTTGACGCGGACGCCGAGCTGAACCTCGCGGGTCTTGTCCTTGGCCACCGTGCCGAGTTGTCCGAATTCGGCATTGGTGATGATGTAGCCGTTGGGGGAACGGACGCTGAAATCGGCCTTGTTGAGCAGGTTGTAGATGTCGATGATGCCCTCGACCTGGAGCTTCCCGTAGATCTTGAAGTTCCGGCTCAGGCGGAGGTCGATCTGCGAATAGCCCGGCTGGCGCAGATCGCCGCGGGTGTGGCCCAGGGCGAAGTGGTTGGCCATGCCATCGCCGTTAAGGTCCCCGGAGTAGTAGGCGGAATAGGGAAGGCCGCTCTGGTACAGGCCGCGGACCGACCCCTCGATATCCCAGATGATCGGGAAGTAGGCCACCACATTGACCACCCACCTGCGGTCGCTGTCCCCGAACCCGTAGTTGGAGGCGGGATCCTGCGGGTTCGGCGTCAGGGAGGCGCCCAGCTCACTGCTGAAATTCGAATTGGCGGAGGTGTAGGTCCCGCGCTCGAAGGAACCGGTGTCCTTCGCCTTGGCATAGGTCACGTTGGCGATCAGGCCGGTCTTTTCGTTCCAGGTCTTCTTGGCCGAAACGCTCAGGCCGCGGTAGTGGGCCCACCCGTCCGTCTTGACCAGGTAGACGTCGCTGAAGCCGCCCACGGGGTTCCCGGGCGTGATGGAGGCCTTGTTGAAATCCACCCGATGGCCACGGACGACCGCATAGTTCGGGCGCGCCGCGGTGCTCCAGGCATCAATGCCAGGGGCATATCCGTCGTTGTAGGCCTGGCCGCCGACCTGTCCCAGGTTGATGTTCTCGAAGCGCTGGAGGTTCTCGTACTTCACGTAGGTGGCTGCCAGGCCGACCACCAGGTTGTTGCCGAGGTCCCGTTCCACGCCGAGGCTCGCCTTCTTGGACCGGGAGAGCTTGTTGTCCGGGTCCCACAAGGAGGTGGAGGAGGCGCCCGAAGTGAAGATGCCGGAGCTGGCGACGGAAGCCAGTTCCGCGTCCGTCAGCTTCCGCATGGCGCTGCCGCTGATCAGGTTGGAGGCGCTCAGCAGGCCGCTGTTGAAGAGCGCCAGGTTGGCCGCGTTGGCCCGGTTCAGGGAGAAGCCGTAGTTGGTGATGATCTGGCCGTTGCCGGTCATGGTGTTCGAGTGGAGGAGCAGCGGGGTGGGGCTGCTGAAGGACCCGTACCCGCCGCGGATCACGGTCTTGCCCTTGCCATCCAGATCGAAGCTGAAGGCGAAGCGGGGGTCCACATTGTTGGCGCTGGAAGCCCTATCCAGGCCCTGGAAGTTGGGATTGGGAGCGGGGTTGTTGGAGAAGGTCTGGTTGATGGTGCGGAGGCCCGCCGTCAGGGTCAGGCGCCGGTCGAAGAGGCCGGAGTACTGGGCCTGGCCGAAGAAGCTGTTGGTCCTGGTCCACATCTGGATCCGGCCGTTGTAGGGACTGACCGCCCCCGAGTAGGTGATGGATCCGGTGTTGGGCGCGGCGAGCAGCGTCCCGTTCGCCCAGTCGGCCGCAGAGGCATAGGTGCCGAACTGGAACCGGCCGGCATTGTTCTGGAAGAACTGGTTGTCCACGTCGACCTTCATGAGGTCGAGCCCGCCCTTCACCTGGAGGTCGCCGTGGTTCCAGGTCGTGGCGCTGAAGAACTGGAGGGTGTTCTCGTTGCTCTCGCGGGGCGTGGAGGTCTTGGTTCCGAAGGCCATGAAGCTGGCGCTGGTGGGAACCTCAAGCGAGGGGACACCGGCCACGGCGTTGTTCCGCATGGGCCGGGCCTCCCGGGCGATCTGCAGGCGGCTCTCAGTGAACAGCTCGTTGGACCAGATGTCATTGGCCTCGAGCACCCAGCTGATGGAGTTGGTCTTGGTGGGGATGTTGTTGCTTTCGGCGTTGTTCGGATTGGCGCTGGTATTGGCCAGCGTGTCCGTCATCGTCTGGTAGTTCATCCGCATGACGAAGCGGTGGTTCTCGTTCAGGGCGTAGTCGAGCCGCCCGAAGTAGACCGTGTTGGTGTTCTCCATGGGGTAGGCATGGGGAGGGATGCCCGTGCCGGGATTGCCGAGTTCCTGGGCCAGGGTGAGGCCACTCTGGTTGGTCTGCACACCCCCCAGGGGGCTTGCCACCAGCCTGTTGAAATCGACCTGGGTCATGCCTGCATTGGCGCTGATGGTGGTCGGGTTCGGGTTGGCGGTGATGCTCTTCTTGTAGCGCTCCACCCCGACGAAGTACCAGAGCTTGTCCTTCACGATGGCGCCGCCCACGTTGAAGTTCACGTTGGTGGAATCGTTGAACCTCTGGAGGTTCGTCGGTGTGTTGAAGGTCCCGTTCGGATCGAAGGGCACCGCCTTGGGCTTCGCGCTCCAGCTGGTCCGCCGGATCTGGTAGAGGGCGCTCCCGAAGAATTCATTGGTTCCGGTCTTGGTCACCGCGTTGATGGTGGCTCCGGCTTGGCCGTACTGGACGTCATAGCCGTTGGTGACGATCTGCAGTTCCTTGATCGTGTCCGCGCCGAAGATGAAGGGCGTGTATACGCCACCTCGCTGCTCATTGAAGAAGGCCGAGTTCGTGCTCGCGCCGTCGATCTGGATGGCATTGAAGATCTGGCGGCCGCCCTCGACCGTGAGGCGGTTGTTGCTGCCGGACACCACCCCGGGCGACAGCTTGGCCACGTCCGTGAAATTGCGGCTCACCAGAGGGACCGCCTCGATCACCGCGGCATCCACGCTGGTCATGACGTTGACTTCCTTGGCGTCCACGCCGCCGGCGACACCGACGATCTCAACCATGGCCTCGGCCTCGGCCTTGTCCAGATTGAAGTTGGCGATGGTCGCCTGGCCCAGGTAGACGGTGACGTTGGCATCCTTGAGGGTCCGCATGCCCGGGGCGGCCACCGTGAGTTCGTAGGAGCCCACGGGGAGGAGGCCGATCTGGTACTCGCCCTGGGCATTGGAGGCGGCACTCCGGGAAAGCCCTGTCTCGCGGTTCCGCAGGGACAGGGCCGCGCCGGCCACGGGTTTCCCGCCCTTGTCCTTGACCGATCCGCGCACTGCGCCGGCGGTGGAGGAGGTCTGGGCAGAGGCGACCATGGCGCAAGCCATGGCCGTCAAGGTAAGGGTCGTCCAGCGTCGGTTCATGCGTCGCTCCTAGGCCATTCCTGGCCGACATCAAATCGGGCTCCGGGGCGGATGAACCTCGGATGTCCGTGACAGGGGAAGCCCCAAGGATCCCCGATTCCTGCCGAACGGCTCAAGTGCCTTTTTCGTCCGAAAAGTTTCCGTAAATTTTCGATATCTGTCGTCGGATTGTCACAATCCGGACCGGCCGCTCAGGCCAGATTCCTCGATTTCAGGAAGGTCACGAATCCGAAGTCCCCATCGCTGATGTGATGCTTCAGCCAGCCTTCCATGAAGGTCGGAACCATCAGGGCCAAGGCGTGGTGGCTCTCCCGGAACTTGCTGAGCAGCTCATGGAGGCTGGTGAGCATGGAGGCGTGCTCGGCCATGTGCTGCGTCAGGTCCGGATACCCGTACCGCGCCATGAAGGATTCCTCGGAGGCAAAGTGGCGTTCGGAGAACCGGACCAGATCGGCCAGGAGCTTTTCGATTTCCTCCCGCCCCCCCCCGGCCTGGACGGACCCTCTCAGGCGCTCCACCGTCTCGAAGAGTTCCTTGTGCTGTTCATCAATAATCTGGATCCCCGTGTTGTAGCGGGTATTCCAAACGACATCCATGGTCTGAGTCCTTTGCGGCAACTATAGCCAAGAAATCCGATCCGGGGCCGCATCGGCAAGCGATCCCCTGGACGAGCCTTCAAAAAGTGAGCTGACAGCCGAATGTAGAGTTTTCGGACCCGCCGATCAAGTGAATTGCATCTGGTTATTTGTAAGTGTTGGTACCGGTGGTCGGACTCGAACCGACACTCCTTTAGAGGGAAACGGATTTTGAGTCCGTCGCGTCTGCCATTTCGCCACACCGGCCAGAAGGGCCAGGATATCGCAGCCATGCGGGTTTTCATAGGCTTGTGAGGGGGATCCTCCGGCCGGAACCGAAGGCCTTGGGGCTCACCTTGAAGGCGAAAGGCAGCTGGCGCCGCTTGAACTCCGTACGGCGGAGGAGACCCAGAATGCGCGGCAAGGCCCCGCAAGCCTGCGCCAGGGCCTCCCCCTCCAGCAGCAGGGCCAGATCATCCGCGAGCCCCTCCTCGGGCCGCTGCGCCTCGACGGCCGCGCCCAGGATGGCATCCAGCTGGGCATAGGGCAGCAGGCTGGCCTCGTCGGTCTGGTCCGGGCGCAGTTCCGCCGTGGGGGGGCGCTCCACCACGCCGGGGGGGACGGCATCACCCAGGTTCCGGGCCAGGGCGTAGACCCGGGCCTTCAGGCAGTCCCCCAGGGGGGCGAAGGCGCCGATGCCGTCGCCGTAGAGGGTGAAGTAGCCCGTGGCGGCCTCGCTCTTGTTGCCGGTGTTCAGGACGGCCACGCGAGTGGACCCGAGCCTCCGGTGGACCTCCGGCTCCGTGGTGAGCGCCATGAGCAGGCTGCCCCGGCAGCGGCTCTGGAGGTTCTCATCCGTGAGGCTGAAGGCGCGGCCCGGGAGCGCCTGCTCCAGCGCGGCGGTGAACCCCGCGAACGGCTCGTCCACGTTGATGTGCAGGTAGCCCAAGCCGAGGTGCCGGGCCTGCTGCTCCGCGAGGGCGGAACTCTCCCTGCTGCTGAACCGCGTGGGCAGGGCCACGCCCAGCACGCGGTCCGGGCCCAGGGCTTCCACGGCCAGGGCGGCGGCCACGGCGCTGTCGATGCCGCCGGATAGCCCCAGTACCATCGCCTCCAGGCCCTGCTTGGCCAGGTTGTCGCGAATGCCCGCCACCAAGGCGGTCCGCAGCCAGGATCCGTCGTCCACCGGCCGCCAGGCTTCCCCCGGCAGGCCGGTGTCCACCATGAGGAGGCCCTCATGGAACGGCTCGCAGCCCTGCCAGCGCCCATCCGGCAGCGCCAGGCCCGAGCCGCCATCGAAGAGCAGCCAGCTCTCGGCGCCCACGCGGCTGGCGTAGGCGACGGGGACTCCGTGTTTCTGGGCCAGCCCCGGCAGCAGACGGCGGCGCTGGGCATCCTTCGAGGGGATCGCCCAGGGGGCGCTGCGTCCCGGCGGCAGATAGCTGCCCAGACCGCTGGGGCTGGCGCTGGCATTGAGGATCAGGGTGGCCCCCGCCGCCGCCAGGTCCGCGATGGGATCCATGCCGTAGCCCACCGGGGCATTCCCCAGCTGCGGATCAGCCCAGAGATCCTCGCAAATGGACAGGCCGATGCGGTGGCCGCGGAAGGCCACCAGGGGCTGGGGCGCGGGATCCGGCTCGAAGTACCGGTGCTCGTCGAACACGTCGTAGCTGGGGAGCACCCGCTTGTGCGCGCAGGCGCGCAGGGTGCCGCCCTCGCACCACCACAGCTCGTTCCACAGCCGTCCCGAGGGGGCGGGCCGGGCGGTGCCGAAAACCAGCGGCACCGCGCCGGACAGGGCCGCCAGGCGGCGCGATTCCAGCTCGATGCGCCGCCGCAGTCCCTGTTCCCAGAGGCGGTCCTCCGCGAGGTAGCCCGGAATCGCGAGTTCCGGCGCCAGGACCAGCTCCGCGCCGGCGGCCACGGCCTCCCCGTAGGCCGCCTCCACCCTGCGGCCATTGCCCTCGGGATCGCCGAGGCGGGCGTTGAGCTGGAGCAGGGCAATGCGCATGGAAACAACTTACCAGCGGATCTCCGCGCAGGTGCCACCCTCCGGACGGGGAGCCAGGCGCAGGTCGGCCCCCTGGGCGTTGAGCCACTTCAGGGCCAGGGGAAGGCCCAGGCCCGTGCCATCCGGACGTCCGCTCTCGAAGGGCCGCAGCATGCGGATGACCGTATCCTCCGACAGCCCCGGCCCCTCATCGAGGATGTCCACCCGCCCTTCGGCAACTTTCACCAGGACCCGCCCGCCCAGGGGCGTGGCCTGGCAGGCGTTCTCCAGCAGGTTCACCAGGGCCTGATGGAGCAGCAACGGATCGCCGGTGGCACCGCCCTCCCCCTCGGCCGCCAGCTGGCGGCCGAGGCTCACCGGCCGACGCTTCAGTTCCGCCAGGGCCTGGGCTGCGGCCTCCCCCAGATCAAGCGGCTCCGACGCCGGATCCAGCGGCTTCGCCCACTGGAGGAAGCGCTGGACAAGGCGCTCCAAGTCCTCGGTCTCCTCCAGCAGGGCCTCGGCCGCCTCACCATGGCCACCGCGCTTCAGCATCTGCCCCCGCCCCTTGAGCACCGCCAGGCCGTTCTTCAGCTGGTGGGCCACCCCCGCCGTCATCTCACCCAGCTCCGCGAACCGCTCCCGCAGCTGGCGGCGGCGCTCCTCCTGCTCCGCCTCGGTGACATCCTCGAACTGCACCAGGGCGCCGATCCGGTCCGGGGCCTGGATGCGCTGGAGCTGCCAGCGGCGACCATCGACGGCGCAGCGCCAGGCCGGTCCGGGATCGCGGGCCAGGGCCTCCCGCAGCCAGGGGAAGGGTTCCAGCACGAAGGCCGCCTCCAGCCCCACCACGCCGGGCCGCACACCCAGGAGGTCGCGCCCGCGCTGGTTCAGGGCCGCCAGGCGCAGGCGCTGATCCACCCAGAGCAGCCCCGTGGGCAGGGCGTCCAGCAGCCGCTCGTGGACCGTGCGCAGCTCCCCCAGGGAGGCCGCCAGCTCGCCCCGCTCCCGCAGGCTGCCGGATACCGCGGACAGCAGCAGGGCCTCGGGGTCCGCCTTGGCCTGGCGCCGCAGCCGCATCCAGCGGGCAAGCAGCACGGCCACCCCACCAATGGCCACCCCGGCGGGGAGGGCCATCGCCAGCCAGACGATGGTAGGGGAGAGCGGTTGCATCACCCCAGGGTATGCTCATTCCCATGGACAGACAGCCCATCTACGTGGTGTCCGGCGGCTCAGGCGAGACCGCCCAGCGCATGGTCCAGGCGGCTCTGACCCAGTTCTCCAAGGGCGAAAGCTCCGCCCTGGTTCGGCGGTTCCAGAATGTCCGCTCCCAGGAGGACATGGACCGGGTGCTCCAGATGGCCGCGGAAAAGCGGGCCGTGATCATCCACACCACCGTCTCCCGGGAGATGCGCTTCTACCTGGCGGACCGCTGCGCGGAGCTGCGGCTGACCGAAGTGGACCTCTTCGGCAACCTGCTGGACACCCTGGCCCTCTACCTGCGGGAGCGCCCCGAGGAGCGCCCCGGCAGCTTCCATGCGGTGGGCGACAAGTACTTCCGCCGGATCGAGGCCATCGAGTTCGCCCTGAAGTTCGATGACGGCATCGACATGAGCGGCCTGCCCGACGCCGACATCGTGCTGGTGGGCATCAGCCGCACCAGCAAGACGCCCCTGTCCATGTATCTCGCCATGGAGGGCTACAAGGTCCTGAACGTGCCCCTGGTGCCCGGCGTGGCCCTGCCGCCGGAGCTGGAGACCATCCCCCAGGGCCGCATCGTGGGCCTCACCATCCAGCCCGACCGCCTGCAGGAGATCCGCGCCTACCGCCTCAAGCGCCTGGGTGCTGTGGGCAGCGCCGACAGCTACAGCGACCTGGGGCGCATCCTCGACGAGCTGCTCTACGCCGACGAAGTCTTCAAGCAGCACCGGCGCTGGCCCGTCCTCGACGTGACCGGCCGCAGCATCGAGGAGACCGCCGGCCTCGTGCTGGATCGCGTGTTCGGCAAGGAACGGGCGGTCTAGCAAGGCAAGCGACCGGAGTCTGGAGACCGGAGGCACCGCTTCCTGACCGGCCCTGCGGGCCGGGTTCATGTTCACCTTGGGGCCGCTCAGACGGGTCGGCGCCGAATCGAACCATCCACACGACGCGTGGCGGCGCCTCAAGAATCCGTACCTCCGGACTCCAGACTCCAGACTCCAGACTGCTTCCTTCCTTACAGCTCGTCCTCCAGCCGCTGGACAATGGTCTTCAGGATCTTGATCCGCCCGAAGTACTTGTCCTCGCTCTCCACGAGGGTCCAGGGGGCGATCTCGGTGCTGGTGCGGTCGAGCATGTCGCAGATGGCGGCCTCGTAGGCGGGCCACTTCTCGCGGTTGCGCCAGTCCTCCTCGGTGATCTTGAAGCGCTTGAAGGGCGTCGTCTGGCGCTCCTCGAAGCGCCGCAGCTGCTCCTCCTGGCTGATGGACAGCCAGAACTTCAGGAGGATGCTCCGGCTGCGCACGATCTGATCCTCGAACTCGTTGATCTCGCTGTAGGCCCGCTGCCAGTCGGCCTCGGGGCAAAAGCCCTCCACACGCTCCACCAGCACCCGGCCGTACCAGCTGCGGTCGAAAATGGCCACCCGGCCCCGGCGCGGAAGGTTCCGCCAGAAGCGCCAGAGGTAGGGCTGGGCCCGTTCCTCCTCTGTGGGCGCGGCGATGGGGTGGATGTGATAGAGGCGGGCATCGAGGGCCTGGGTGATGCGGCGGATTGCCCCGCCCTTGCCGGCGGCATCCACCCCCTCGAACGTGAGCAGAACCGCATGCTTCTTGAAGTTCCGGTGCCGGGTGAGCAGGTTCAGCTTCCCCTGGAGGGTGAGCAGCTCCTCCTCGTAGTCCTTCTTGTCCATGCGCTTCGTGAGGTCCAGGGCCTTGAGGATGTTCACCCCGTCCAGGGAGGGCTGCGGCGGATGGGCGGGGAGCACCGGCGCCACTGGCGCGGGGTGGTCCAGCCGGGCCCGGAGCCGTTCCAGCAGGATCTTGCCCACGGTGAGGCGCTGGTAGCGGGGGTCCGTGGCCTCCACCACGATCCAGGGCGCCTCCCCCGTGCTGGTGGCGCGCAGGGCCCGCTCGGACACCTGCCGGAAGGTGTCGTACATCTCGAAGTGCTTCCAGTCCCGGGGGGTCACCCGCCAGCGGGTCTTGGGATCCTTCTCCAGCCCCTTCAGGCGCTTCTTCTGCACGTCCTTGCCCAGGTGCATCCAGAACTTCAGCACCAGGGCGCCCTCGTGGATGAGCATCTGCTCGAAGCGCGCCACCCGGGCCATGTCCTGGTCCAGATCCGATGTCTTGGTGCGGCCGCTGACCCGCTCCAGGATGGGCCAGGTGTACCAGGAGCCATCGAAGATGCCGATCTTCCCCTTGGGCGGCAGCATGCGCCAGTAGCGCCACATGTGGGGCCGCTCGCGCTCCTCATCCGAAGGCTCGGCCAGGCCGTGGGTCTGGATGTGGCGCGGATCCATCCACTCGTTGAGGGTGTTCACGGTCTCGCTCTTGCCCGCCCCATCCACGCCCGCCACCAGGATGATCACGGAACATTTCGCCGCGGCCAGATCGTACTGGGCATCCAGCAGCGCTTCCCGGAGGGCGGGCACCTCCCGGTCCCAGACTTCCTTTTCGATCCTGTGGCCGAGTTCCGCGGATTCGAACATGGTTCCTCCGGGACGTGCGCTCTCTATTCCGGGTGCAGGAGGGCGATGGGAGATTCTATGCCCGATCCAGTCCATGGAATGATGGGGCCATCATGATTTCCATTACCGATCCCATCCAGCCCGCGTTGGCCCACACCCGGCGCATCCTCTTCGAGCCCTTCAGCGCCCGCAAATGGTTCGTGCTGGGGTTCTCGGCCTTCCTGGCCCAGCTGGGAGGCGGGGGCACATTCAACCCCGGCAACGCCTTCAACGGTCCGAACCAGGGCGGCACTCCCGACTTCAGCCCTGTGACCGAGTGGATCTCCGCCCACCTGCCCCTGGTGATCGCCCTGGGCGTGGTGCTCTTCGTCATGATCCTGGCGCTGACGGTGCTGTTCCAGTGGCTGGGCAGCCGGGGCACATTCATGTTCCTGGATGGCGTGGCCCGGGACCGGGCCGAGATCGTGGAACCCTGGACCCGCTTGCAGGATCTGGGGAACCGCCTGTTCCGCTTCCGCCTGCTGCTGCTCCTCGCCGCGCTGGCGCTCCTCCTCATCTGTGGCGGGCTGGGCCTCCTCATCGCCATGCCGGACATCCATGCCCGCACCTTCGGCGCCTCGGCCCTCCTCGCTGTCCTCGCCGCCGGAGGCTTCCTGGTCCTGGGCCTGCTCCTCCTCAGCTTCGCCGGCATGTTCCTGCGCGACTTCGTGGTGCCCGTCATGTACTGCCGGAACCTGGGCGTTTCAGAAGCCTGGGCCGTCCTGCGCCGGGAACTCCTGCCGGGAAACGGCTGGCGGTTCGTGGGGTTCTACCTGCTGACCTTTCTACTCTGGATCCCCGCGTTTCTCCTCATCCTGGTGGGCTGCTGCCTCACCTGCTGCGTGGCAGTCCTCCCCTACCTCAGCTCCGTGGCCTTCCTGCCCATCTTTGTCTTCTTCCGCTGCTACTCCCTGGGCTTCCTGGAGCAGTTCGGAGAGGACTGGCGCATCATCCAGATCCCGGAAACCTCGGCCTAGGCCCAACCCAGTGGGCGTTCAATAGGAAAAACTTCTCACCACCAAGGCACCAAGACACCAAGAACTGCAAAACATTTTTCTTTTCTTGGTGCCTTGGTGTCTTGGTGGTGTTCCTTATTTTTGAAGGCGACTAAATATCAGTAGTCGTTCGCCAGGTCCCCCGCCCGCACCTGCTTTTCGAAGGGCTGGAACACAGGGGCACCGGCGGTCTGGGCGATCCATTCGGCCACGCGAATGCCGTCCACGGCCGCGGAGGTGATGCCGCCCGCGAAACCGGCGCCTTCCCCGCAGGGATAGAGGCCGGGATGGGACACGGACTGTCCATCCTCGCCCCGCAGCAGCTGGATGGGGCTGCTGGTGCGGCTCTCGATGGCCAGGAGGATGGCCTGGCTGCTGGCGAAGCCGTGGATCTTCTGGTCGAAGGTAGGCAGGGCCCCCGCCAGCTGCTCCCGCACGAAGTCGGGCAGGCAGGTGCGCAGGTCCGCCGCCACGGCGAAGGGCTTGAAGCTGGTGCGCGGCAGGCGGCCCGTGGCACGGCCCTTGAGGAAGTCCTGCACCGCCATGGCGGGGGCGCCATAGGTCTCGCCGGCGGCGCGGAAGGCGGCCTGTTCCCATTTGCGCTGGAAGTACATGCCCCCCAGAAGGTGGTCGCTGCCGAAATCGGCGGTGTTCACCTTGGCCACCAGGCCGGAGTTGGCGAAGCCCGAGTCGCGCTTCTCGTTGCTCATGCCATTCACCACGACACCGCCCGGCTCGCTGCTGCACTGGATGACCTCGCCGCCAGGGCACATGCAGAAGCTGTAGGCGGCGCGGTTCAGGCCGAAGTTGCAGACTAGTTTGTAATCGGCGGCGGGCAGGGATGGATGCCCCGCGCTGGGACCGTACTGCGAGCGGTCGATGAGGTCCTGGGGATGCTCCACCCGCACGCCCATGGCGAAGGGCTTCTGGCGCATGGCCACGCCGTGGCCGTGGAGCATCTCGGAGGTGTCCCGGGCACTGTGCCCCGGGGCCAGCACCAGGGCCTCGCAGGGGATCTCCTCGCCGCTGGCCAGCACGGCGGCGCGGACGCGGCCCTGGCCATCGAATCGCACATCCGCCAGCCGCGCCCGGAAGCGATACTGCGCCCCCCGGCCCTCCGCATCCTTGCGGATGAGCACCGCGCAGCGGCGGATGACATCGGTGCCCACGTGGGGCTTGGCGAGGTAGAGGATGCGGGGGTTCGCGCCGAAGCGAACGAAGGTCTCCATGACGTAGCGGGTGGCGGGATGGCCGATGCGGGTGGTGAGCTTGCCGTCGCTGAAGGTGCCCGCGCCACCCTCGCCGAACTGGGCGTTGGCCTCGGGGTCCAGCACCGCGTCCTTCCACAGGCCCGCGATGGCCTGGACCCGCTCCCCCATGGCCGGCCCGCGCTCCAGCACCACGGGTTCGATGCCGTAGTCCAGCAGGCGCAGGGCGCAGAAGGTCCCGGCGGGGCCGCTGCCCACCACCACGACTCGGGGTTTGCGCGGTGGCGCGGCCACCGCGTAGGGCGCCGCAGGCGGCGCCAGGTCCAGTTTGAGTCCACCGGGATGGGGACCCAGTTCCAGGGGCCGGTCCGTGTCGAAGCTGAGGGCGGTCAGGAAGCGGATGGCGCCCTTGTGCCGGGCGTCCAGGCTGCGGCGTTCCAGGGTCACGGCCCGGTAGTCCTTCGGGGCACCGCCCAGGGCGTGGGCCAGGGGCACCGCCAGATCCAGCGCCTCCTCTCCCAGGTTCAACGGCAGGTTGGAGAGCAGGTAGCGCATGGTCGCCTCGGCGGAAGGAGTCCACGGGACTCAAGGCCAGAGGTCCAGTATAGAGCGCCTGGCCTGACTCGGTGGCGCCTCGCGACACCTCCAGGAGATCAGCGTTCCAGGAGTTTGATGAAGGCGATCACCGCACCCTGGGGATCCTTGGCCACCACGAAGCGGCCGACGGTGGGAATGTCCGTGGGAGGAACCAGCCAGGTGCCCCCCAGGCGGGTCGCCGCGGCAGCCACGGCCTCGACATCGGCCACGGCGACGTAGGGCATCCATGCGCAGGGGACGCCTTCCCACTCCGGTCCGGCCATCCCTATCATGCCGCCCACGGGCGCGTCCCCGACGTGGAACTCCGTATAGGCCATCCCGAAGTCGTGCTTGGTGGTGGCCTTCCAGCCGAAGAGAGCGGTGTAGAAGGCTTCGGATCGAGCCGTGTCGCGGGTGTAGAGCTCGGTCCAGCACAGGCCCCCGGGCCGGTTGAGGAGGCCCGCGCCACGGTGCGCGCCGGACTGCCACAGGGCGAGGGTCGCCCCCTCCGGATCGCGGATGAAGGCCATGCGCCCGACATTCGGAATGTCGAAGGGGGGCATCAGGACCTGGGCCCCCAGACCTTCCGCCTTGGCACAG
The DNA here is from genome assembly GCA_036504495.1 of Geothrix sp. Lineage (GTDB taxonomy): Bacteria > Acidobacteriota > Holophagae > Holophagales > Holophagaceae > Geothrix. The sequence goes on along the minus strand of DASXVC010000058.1, from coordinate 33,039 downwards.
CTCCGGTCGGCGCTTTCCACGGCCACGTAGGAATTCCAATGGGGCGGGGCGGTCTGATCGGGGCGCATCTGGTATCCGGCCGCGGCGTCCAGGCCCTCGGCCCGGAAGAGGGTGTAGGACCCCATGGCCGAGGGCACGTCCTCGGAAGACCACCCGCACAGGGCCCCGTAGTAGGCCTTCGCGGCGGCGAGATCCGTGGTGGCAAGCTCGGGCCAGCAGAAATGTCCGAGGGGGGCGAACTGGGGTTCTGGCATGGCGGCCTCCTTTCGGGTCGGTGGCGAAGCTTACTCCCCTCGCACCCGAGGATGAAGTCGGGTTTCAGAACACGCGACGGGGTCGATCTCGGATTATCTTTCTGGGAGGCGGTGGCGCCATGGGGACCTTGAAGCTGAGCCAGGTGGTGGTGGCCGGAGGGACGGGCCTGGTGGGCCGAGCCCTGGTCCGGGCTCTGCTCGACCAGGGCAGCCCCGTGACTGTGCTGACCCGGAAGGCTCAGCCCTCCAACCTCAACCTGCCCGCCGGGGCGACGGCCCATGACTGGAGTGATCTGCCCGCTGTTCTGGAAGGGGTCGACGCCGTGTTCAACCTGGCGGGCGAAGGCATCGCGGACCGCCGCTGGAGCACTGCGAGGAAGGCCGCCATCCTCGACAGCCGGGTTCAGTCCACCGCCAGGCTGGTGGCGGCCATGCGGACCTGCGCCAAACCCCCTGCGGCCCTGGTGAACGCCTCCGCCGTGGGCTTCTACGGTTCGAGAGACCAGACCCCCATCGATGAAGCGGCCGACTCGGGCCTGGGATTCCTCTCCGAGGTATGCCGGGCTTGGGAAAGAGAGGCCCTGGCGGCCGCCCCCATGGGCATCCGCGTGGCCCGCATCCGCATCGGCGTGGTGCTGGCCCGGGAGGGCGGCGCCCTGAGGAAGATGGCCCTGCCCGTGAAGGCCTACGCGGGCTGCAAGCTGGGCTCAGGACGGCAAGGGCTCAGCTGGATCCACGTGGACGATCTGGTGGCCATGCTCCTGGAAGCCGCCCGGAATCCGGCCTGGGAGGGCCCCTTCAATGCCACGGCGCCGGCCCCCCTCAGCAACGAAGCCTTCACCCGCCTCCTGGCCCAGCGGCTCCACCGTCCCCTGCTGCCCGTGCCCGGCTTCCTCACCACCGCCGCCTTGAAGGTGCTGCTGGGGGAGATGGCCGAGGCCCTGCTGCTCCAGGGGGCCCTGGTGATCCCAGCCCGCGCCCAGGCCCTGGGCTTCCGGTTCCGCTTCCCCACCGCCGCATCAGCCCTGGAGGATCTGCTGTAAAGGTCCGCTGTCTCAGCCTTGGACCGGATAGCGGAGGCGCTTTCCACCACTCAGTAGCCAGCCTTCCCCCAACCCGGGCGCCGTCCATCCGGGGTCAACAGCAGCTTGATGATCTGCTGCTGGTTCGCCGTGAGCGTCGTGAACATGTCGGAGAGCAGTTGCTTGATTTCCGAATGATTCCGTCCCAGATGGGCGTCATGGGCGGACAGGTCGGCCAGGACCAGGACCGCGTTCCGGTACGCGGCCTGAAGCTCAGCCTGGTCGATGGCCGCGCTCCAGCGGTTGGCCGCCCGCAGGGGAACCGATGCCAGCATGTAGGCAGCCATGGTGGCATTGACACCACCGCAAACGCCGGCGCAGACGATTCCGGTGGGATCGCAGCCCGCCACCGTGCAGGCCAGGGAGAGGATGTCGAGTTCCTCTTTGGCCGTGGTCATGGCGAGCACGTAATAGTCGTAGGCATCCCCGTGGGGCCGCTCCGTCGGACCTGCCACCCAGCCCAGGCCCAGGATGATGTCGTAGTCGAGGGTGGTGGAGGTGCTGGGGTAGTTGGGTTCGAAGGGCACGCTGCCAAAGGCGCTTACGGCCAGTGCCTGCGGAGCTGCGAGGGGCATCCTGGGCCTGCTCATCGCGGCCTCGCTCTGAGCCCGGATAACCTTCACGGCCTCTACAAATTTCACTTTGCTGCCCTGGGACCACCCAGTGAAGATGCCCGGGTCGCTGTTCCAGAATCTCTCCGAGGCCGACGAGCCGAGCATTCCTGCCCTCTCAACGGTCCGGAGCAGCTCGTACATCGCCACTTTCACCTCTCCGGGCGGAACATCCCGTTCCTGGGCGATGGCGGGGACGGACACAAACATGGACGACAGGAACAGCCCGACAGTGGCTGCGGCGTGCCTGGCACGGGAGGCAATCAAAGCGAGATTCATAAGGGTCCTGCCTTTCCCGGCCTGGGGAATGGCCACCAGCTCCGGCCGCAAAAGAAGATGGCCGAGTCATCATATGCCTGTTTATTCCCCGGTCAATTCAATGTTTGGCCATGCGGGGTACGAGATGACACGGGAGTCACACCCGCTCCAGGCCTCCGAATCGCGCCATGATGCGCTTGTCGCCGCCCTGGTCGAACCGCACGGTGTAGGTGAGACCCGGGCCCTGCCCCGTGGCCGCAAGCACGGTGCCCGCACCGAACCGCGCGCTCTTCACCCGGGTTCCTGCCTCGAAAGCAGTCGGATCTTTCGCTTCGGCAGGTTCGGTGAACCTGCCGCCTTCCGAGTCCGGTGGCGGAACCTCTTTGACGCGGTCGAAGAAGCCTCGGATGCGCTGGAGCTCCGTCGCCACGGAGGCGCCACCGGCCCCTCGGGTGAAGGAGCTGCCGGGGCGCACGCCCTCGCCCGACTGGTAGATCTCGGTGCCCCAGCGGATGGGGGCGGTCAGGACTTCCGCAGGGAGTTCCCGCAGGAAGCGACTGGGCATGGAGAGCATTTCGGTGCCCATGATGCGCCGCCGGCGCGCGGCGCTCAGCGTGAGGCGCCGCTGGGCGCGGGTGATGGCCACGTAGAAGAGGCGCCGCTCCTCCTCCAGGCCCTCCGGCGTCTCCCGGGCGTTGCGGTTGGGGAAGACATCTTCTTCCATGCCGATGACGAAGACGAAGGGGAATTCCAGCCCCTTGGCGCAGTGGATGGTCATGAGGCTGAGGTGGGCGGCCTCTTCCAGCTGGTCCGTGTCCGAGGCGAGGGTGATGCGGTCCAGGAATTCTGAGAGGCGCAGACCCAGCGATTCGGATTCGGCGGCGGCGCTGAGGAATTCCTCCAGGTTGCGGATGCGGCCCTCGGCCTCCAGCGTGGCCTCGTCCTCCAGAACCTGGAGGTAGCCGCTCTCCTGGAGCACCCACTTCACCAGGCCCGCCAGCCCCTGGGCCTCCCGCTCCGCCGCCGCACGGTGGAAGAGCTCGAGGAACTTGCCCAGCTCCCGCTGGGCGCGGCCCTTCAACTCGGCGGCCCGCAGCAGCAGGGCCAGGCCTTCCAGCGGCGTTCCACCTTCAGGCATGGCGCCCTCGATCTTCCCCAGCGTCGTGGGTCCCACACCGCGGGAGGGCGCGTTCACACAGCGGCGGAAGCTCACCAGGTCGAAGGGGTTCGAGATGAGCCGCAGGTACGAGATGAGGTCCTTCACTTCCTGGCGCTCATAGAACTTCACGCCGCCCACCAGCCGGTAGGGCATGTTCTGGGCGCGCAGGGCCTCTTCCATCTGCCGGGACTGCCAGTTGGCGCGATAGAGCACGGCAACCTTGGCCTCGGGTTCCCGGTATCGCAGCTCCTGGATGCGCTGCGCCACCCACTCCGCCTCCTGCCGCCCTTCGTCCGCGAGCTTGAAGACAAGGGACTCGCCCTCGCCGAGCTCGGTCTTCAGGGCGCCCTTGCCCTCCACGCGCTGGGAGTTGTTGGCGATGACCTCCGAGGCCGCATCCAGGATCTTCTTCGTGGACCGGTAGTTCTGCAGCAGCTCGATGCGCACGGCCTCGGGGAAGTCCTGCTGGAAGTCGAGGATGTTGCGGATGTCGGCACCTCTCCACCCATAGATCGACTGGTCTTCGTCGCCGACCACGCACAGGTTGTGGTGCCGCCGGGCCAGGTGCTGCACGAGGAGGTACTGGGCGCGGTTGGTGTCCTGGTACTCGTCCACGAGGATGAACTTGAAACGCTCTCCGTACTGGGCCTGGACCACGGGGTCGCGGAAGAGGCGCTCGGTGTAGAGCAGCAGGTCGTCGAAGTCGCAGGCGCGGTGGTTCTTCAGGCCCTTCTGGTAGAGGTCGTAGGCATCCAGCACCTTGCGGGTCCAGGGATCCAGCCCCTCCTCCCGGGCCTCTTCCGGCAGCAGGCAGCGGTTCTTGAAGTCGCTGATGAGTTCCAGGACCTTCTTCGGATGGAACTGCTTCTCCGGGAGCTTCAGTTCCGCGAGGACCTGCTTCATGAGGCTCTTCTGGTCCGAGGGATCGAAGATGACGAAGTCGCGGCCCACGGGGGTGCGCTCTCCTTCGCGGCGCAGGATGCGGGTGCAGAAGCTGTGGAAGGTGCTCACCCACATCTGCTCGGCAGGCACGGAGACGAGCCGCTGGACGCGCTCGCGCATCTCCTCGGCCGCCTTGTTCGTGAAGGTCATGGCCAGGATGGAACCCGGATGGGCGCCCTCCTCCTCGATGAGCCAGGCGATGCGGCGCGTGATCACCGTAGTCTTGCCGGAGCCTGCGCCGGCCAGGATGAGCAGGGGCCCGCGGGCGTGCTGGACGGCCTCCCGCTGGGGGGCGTTCAGGTTGCGGAGCAGGGGGTGATCGGACGGGTGAAGGGGCACATCGGGCATCCCTTCATCCTATCGGGCCATCTAGCCCTCGGGGACGATGGCCTTTCCCTTCTCGGCTTTTCGCAGGACCTCCCGGACCAGCAACGTGGCATCCGCCTCTGAGAGCTGGCCCTTGAAGGAGGGCATGACCATCCCGAAGAAGATGCCCTTGCGGATGGTCTTGACCAGGTCGGCATCCTGGTCCTTGGCCATCTTCCTGGCGTCCGTGAAATCCCGTCCGCCCAGCTTCTTCCCCTCGGGCCCCAGGGCCGAGCCGTCGGCTCCGTGGCATTTCACGCAGTTCTGGGCGAAGAAGGCCTTCAGGTCGTTCACGGTCTTCGCCGGAGGCACCTGCGCCCCCAGCGCACCGGCGGCAAGAAGAAAAGGAAGGAATAACACCATCCGCATGGCCGCCTCGATGAATGTTGAAACACCTGGACAGCATGAGCCCGGCCGGCTTCCATGCAAGGCTCCGTCAGGGTTTTTTCTTGGCCGCCATCGGATGCAGCACCTCGGCCAGCAGGCGCCTCGCCTCCGGCTCCGTGAGCTGCCGGGCGAATCCCGGCATGGCGCCCCGGCCCTTGAGGATCGAGGTCACGAGGTCCGCATCCTCCTGGCGGGCCAGCCAGCGGCCTTCCATGAGCATCCGCCCGCCCAGGCGCTGGCCATTGGCCCCCCGCCCAGTGCCCTCGGCCCCGTGGCAGACGGCGCAGCGCTCCCGGTAGAACGCCCGGAGGTCCCGGCCCTGGGCGGACAGGGAAACGTGCAGGATGACCAGCAACAGCGCAGCAGAACGGGGCCCCATGGATCGACGCTACCACGGGCGAAGCAGCATCGCCGGGTTCTGTTGGCCACCCAGAGCCGCTAGGCTGGAGCAGCGCGCCCGTGGCGGAATGGCAGACGCTGCGGACTTAAAATCCGCTTCCGGAAACGGAGTACCAGTTCGAGTCTGGTCGGGCGCACCAAAGCTGGGTTCTCAGGCCTGCTCCGCCATCACCTTCAGCAGCGGAATGAGGATTCCGTTGAACCGCTTCCAGCCGGCAAGGTCGCCGCGGACGAGGCGGTGGACTTTCACCCAGTCGCCCTCATTGGCGGCCTTGGGCACTTCCTTCAGCATGAAGTCGTAGGCCAGGATCCGCGCGGCGATGGCGGGATCCAACGCCCGGTCGGGATCCTCCAGCAGATCGGCACCCACGAGTTTTCCGAAGCGCGCGTATTCCGCCCGGCCCAGCACGGGGATGAACCCCCGGCCGCAGTATCTGGCGCCATCTCCGGGTTCCGTGTTGCCCAGGGCCCGCTTGAACGCGTACATGCGCCGGAAGTAGGCCTCGCTGCCCTGTTCCTTTTCCGGCGCGAAGAGGTAGCTCTCCGCGCCGATGGTGGCGATGGCAGCGACCTCTGTGGCCGGGTCCAGGATCTTGAGGGCGGCCATGGCCTCCACCACCAGGGGCCAATTCTTCTCCACGTTCGCCTGGGGCGCGTGAAGGGTCGTCGCGATGACGTCCGCCGTGAAGGGCATGGCAGGCTCCCGGAGGGCTAGGCGGGCCAATCTACCACGGTCAGGTAATCTGGCGTGCATGGACATCCACCAATTGCATGCAGGCCGGGCCGAGGCCGCCATCGCCACCGCCGGGGCCGAACTCCAGGCTTTGCGGCTGGGCGGGCGTGACCTGCTCTGGGATGCCGGTCCGCTGTGGCCCCGGCATTCCCCCCTGCTCTTCCCCATCGTCGGCGGCCTGAAGGACGACACCCTCCGGCACCAGGGCCGGACCTTCTCCATGCCGCGGCACGGGTTCGCCCGGGGCCGGGACTTCACCTGGCTGGAACGGACCGCCACCACCTGCACCGCCGAACTTCGCGACGACGACGCCAGCCGCGCCGGCTACCCGTTTCCCTTCGTGCTGCGGGTGGCCTACACCCTGGCCGCGGAGTCCCTGCGCATGGACCTGAGCCTCCACAACCCCGGCCCGGAACCCCTGCCCGCCAGCCTGGGGCTGCACCCGGCCTTCCGCTGGCCCCTGGCGCCGGAGATCCCAAAGGCCTCCCACCGCCTGGTCTTCGGGAACGACGAGCCCGGCCCCCTCCGGCGCCTGAATGCCGAAGGTCTGCTGGATCCAGCCCTCCTCCCCACGCCCATTCAGAATCGAGTGCTGCCGCTGCATGAGGGCCTCTTCGAGGAAGACGCGCTGATCTTCCTGGAACCACGGAACCGGAGTCTCCGATTCGAGGCCCAGAACGGCCCCACGTTGGCGTTGCGCTGGGAAGGTTTTCCCCACCTGGGGCTGTGGACCAAGCCTGATCCCGGCCCCGCCTTCCTCTGCATCGAGCCCTGGGAAGGCCATGCCGACCCCGAAGGCTGGGACGGCGAGTTCTCCCACAAGCCGGGGAGCTTCCTGCTGCCGCCCGCCGCCACCCGCCGCTGGTCCTTGACCATCACCGTCGAAGGCTGAAAACGGATGTCTCCTAGACCAGCTCCGCGCCCAGGAAATGGGGGCTGGCCAGGGTGATCCTCGCCTGCACCAGCTCACCGAAGGGCAGCTCGCGGCCGGGCTCCGCCACCAGGTGCACCGTCTTCCACTCGCCGCTGTGGGCCAGCCACCAGCCGTGCTCGTTGGGGCCGTGATCTTCGACGCGCACGGGGATCTCGCGGCCCACGAACCGTTCGTTGCTGGCACGGGTCAGCTCGGTCTGGCGCTGCTGGAGGCGCATCAGCCGGGCGGACTTCTCCGCCATGGGCAGGTCGTCCCGGAGGCGCAGCGAGGGCGTTCCGGGCCGCGGCGAGTAGACGAAACTGAAGGAACCGTCGAAAGCCACTTCATCCAGCACCCGCAGGGTGTCCTCGAAGTCCTCGTCGGTCTCCCCGGGGAAGCCCACGATGAAGTCCGTGCTGAGGGTCATCTTCGCGCGGCCTTCGCCCAGGTAGCCCAGGCGCTCCAGGTATTCGGCCACGGTGTACTCGCGCAGCATGCGCTTCAGCACCCGGTCGCTGCCGCTTTGCAGGGGCAGGTGGAGGAAGGGCACCACCTTGGGATTCGTCACCAGCACTCGCGCCAGGTCCTTCGTGAAGTTCATGGGGTGGCTGGTGGTGAAGCGGATCCACTCCAGGCCTTCGATCTCGGACACGCGCTCCAGCAGATCCGCGAAGGTGCAGCCGCCGGCATAGCTGTTCACGTTCTGGCCCAGCAGTTCCACCTCGCGATAGCCGCGCGCCACCAGGCTCCGCACCTCGGCCAGCACATCCGCGTACGGCCTGTGGCGCTCCGCGCCGCGGGTGGTGGGGACGATGCAGTAGGTGCAGGCGTGGTTGCAGCCTTCCGTGATCGTCACCAGGGCCTTGGCGGTGTCGCGGCGGCGCGTGACCGAGGGCGGGAACAGGTGGTTGTCCGGGTACTCGCCGGTGTCCATCACCCGAGCCTTGCCCGCCTGGGCCTCCGCCACCAATCGAGGCAGCTGCTTCAGGGCCATGGTGCCGAGGACGAAATCAATGTGGGGCGCCCGCTTGAACAAGGCGGCTTGCTCCTGCTGGGCCAGACAGCCCGTGACGCCCACCAGCAGCGGCCGCCGCTCCTTCTCCTCCCGCAGGCGGCCCAGCTCCGAATAGACCTTGTGCACGGCCTTTTCGCGGATGGAGCAGGTGTTCAGCAGCACCAGCTCCGCCTCCTCGGCCGAATCCACCGCCTCGAAGCCTTCCGCTGCCAGCAGACCCGACAGCTTCTCGCCGTCGTGGTCGTTCATCTGGCAGCCCCAGGTCTGGATGTGGAACTTCATCGCACCGCCCAAACCCTTGAGTGTACTGAGAAAAAGGCTGGGACAGGATTAACAGGATTTCTTTGGATTAACAGGATTCAAACCAAGAACATGAATCCTGTTAATCCTGTTTTTCATCCTGTTAATCCTGTCCAAGCTTTTCAGGGTTCCGACGGTTCAGAACCGGCAGCGCGCACTCAGGGAGGCCTGGCGGCCGGGCAGCAGGTAGTACTGGGCGTCCCCCAATTCGCTTTCGGCCACGGGTTTGCGGCGGTCCGTGAGGTTGCGGCCGTCCAGGCGGACCTCCCAGCCCCTGCCCCGCCAGCCCAGGCTGGCGGCCCAGGTGGCGTAACCCCCGGCCGGCGCGGTGTTGCGCTGGTTGAGGAACACGGCCCCCACATAGTCCAGCTCGATCGTGGCCATCAGGCCCTGGGCGGGCGCATAGGCGAGCCCCAGGCCACCGAGGTGGTAGGGCGACATTTCGAGGCGCTTCCCGGCCAGCTGCGTCAGGGTGCCATCCCCGAAATCCTTCGCATAATCGCGGAACCGGGCGTCGTGGTAGCTGTAGGCGAGGCGGGCTGCCAGGTCGTGTGTGAAGCGCCAGGCCGCGCTGGCCTCCACGCCCTGGAACCGCTCCGTGCCCGCGTTCACGAGCACCGGCGAACCGGCCACGGACTGGGGCACCACCAGGTTCTCGAAGTCCATGAGGAAGGCGCTGAGCTCCAGGACGAGTCTGCGGCCCAGGAGGTCGGCCTTGAGGCCGAGGTCGTAGCTGGTGGCGGTCTCGGGCTTCAGGATCTGCGCCCCGCTGTCCAACCCGAAGTCGATGGCTGCGGGCTTGAAGGTGCTGCGGAGGCCCGCGTAGAGGTTCACGCGATCCTCGCCGCGCTGCCAGGCGGTCCAGGTGGCCCCCGCGCTACCGCCCAGCCGCGTGGTGGTCCGGGCATCCGAACCCTGCTCCAGGGCTCCGCTTCCGAAATCCAGCGTGGACGTGCGGCGGGTTTCTTCCGCGCGGGTGAGGCGCAGCCCCGCTTCGACCACCAGGCGAGGCGCAACCTGCCACTGGGCAAAGGCGTAGAGACCCGAAAAATCCCGGCGGTCGTCGATGCGGACGTCCGCCTGGCTGGGGAGCGCGGCAGCCCCGGGGGCGCCTGATCCGTCCAGGTTCACGAAGTAGTCGAAATCCCCACCCCGGCCACGGCCCTGGCCGTGGAGGTGGTCCAGGCCCGCCACCACCTTGAGGGCGGACCCCGCCGTCCAGGTGAGGTGCGTGTCGAAGTAGACGTCCGTGAGGTCGATGCGTTCGCGGAAGCCGTGGGCGTTGGGATCCACGGAACTCACGTCCGTGAGGAAGCCGCGGAAGGCGTCCTGCCGGGCCCGGGACACAGACAGGGTGGTGGACCAGAGCATGGCGGGATCCAGCGTTCGGTCGTAGCCCGTGGTGAGCGTGGACCGCCGGTCGTTGAGGAAGGCCCCGGCGGGATTGTGGTTGGTGTCGAGGGGCACTTGGTTCGTCAGGACCCTTCCCACGCGGGGGAAGGGGCTGGCGGGCTGCTGGTCCGTGGCCGTGCCCTCCAGATCGAAGCGGAACACGCCGTCGAGGGCCTGCACGCGGTTCCGCCACAGGAGGTGGGTGCGCTTGAAGCCGGTGCGGGAATCCTCGAAGCCCTGGGTGTCGTGATCCACGGTCAGGGTGCTGTCCGTGGCGGCTCCGCCCGGAAGCCTGAGCGAGACCGCCCCGCCAAAGCTCCCATGGCTTCCCGCGGACAGGCGGGCGGAGCCCTTCGCATCCGCCGGCAGGCCGCGGATGACCTGGATGACGCCGACGAACGAGGTGGCGCCGTACATCACCGGGGCCGCGCCCCGCTGGACTTCGATGCGTTCCACCCCTTCGAGGCTCAGGGTGGAGAGGGCCGGGTTGAAGGCGCCACCCCAGGGCACACCGTCCACCACGAGCAGGAAGGCGTCGAACTCCTTGAGGCCCCAGAATTCCGGCACCGCCCCGGCCGGACCGCCATCGCCGCCGGGGGCGATGGAGACGCCGGCCAGGAGGCCCAGGGCGCCGCGCAAGTCCGTGGCGCCACGCTCTGCCAGGTCCCTGGCGGTGAGAACCGTGATGGAGGCAGGCACCTTCGCCGGGTCCTCCGGAAAGCGGGTGGCGGTGACCTCCACCACGGCTGCGGGTGGAACGGAAGGAGGAGGCTGGAACATCAGGATCCCTGTGAGAGAGCGGCCCCGGCGGCAGGCCGGGGCACGTGGGCTTCAAGGCACCCAGCTGCGGCATCAACCTCGATGCCCATGTGAACCGCCATGGCCTGCAACCAGATGGAGGGCAGGCTCCTCGGTGTGCCCGGCGAGGCCCCGGCCTGCAGGGCGGGTGGCAGGGGCGCGTCCGTGATCCAGCGCAGAATCCAGGCTTCGGGAACGGCCTTGACCTCCAGCCGCAGCGGTCCCGGTGCCGCCCAGGGAAGGATCTGCCGGGTGAAAGCCGCGGCCCAGTCCTGGAGCAGGGGCGCGGGCCAGGACGCCCTTCCGGCCCCCACATCCGCCAGGTCGATGGGGCAACCGAAAAGGCTGCCCAGGGGATCCAGGCGCTCCCGCATCCCGGACTCCCAGTCGACCCAGGGGATTGATCCGGCCCCGGGCAGACGGCCCAGGGCCATGGCCCGCGCCATGGCGATGAGGGTCTTCCCATCCTCGAGGATCGTTCCCAGCCGCGCGTGGTTGCGCGCGTCGAAGGGATGGGTCGGGTCACTCAGATCGACCACACCCTGGAGCCCGGCCATCAGGTTGTTGAAATCATGCAAGGCTGCCCGCCAGAGATCCTCGGAATCCATGCCCCCCCCAGGCCCACAAAAGCCTTGAATGAAGTTACCTTGAGGGCGACCCTCGGTGCATCATCTGAAGGCCCCGGGGTCCCAACATGCAGCAACCCATCAAGCGGCTAGGCGAACTGCTCGTGGAATCCGGCCTCATCTCGCCGGCCCAGCTCCAGAGCGCCATCACGCACCAGAAGATCGCCCGGGGCCGCCTGGGGAGCAACCTGGTGGCCCTCGGCTACATCACCGAGGAGGTCCTCATGGATTTCCTCAGCCATCAGACCGGCGTGCCCCAATTGGATGTGAGAAACATTGAAGTGCCGCCAGACGTTTTGAAGCTCGTGCCCTACCGCCTGGCGGACCAGTTCACGGTGCTGCCGATTTCCGTCAAGGAGCCCAAATCGCTGGTGCTGGCCATGTCCGACCCCTCGGATCTGAATGCGGTCGACAGCGCCCGGTTCGCCTCGGGCCTGCACATCCAGCCCGTGGTGGCCTCCCACAGCGCCCTTCGCAAGACCATCGGAGACCTGTACCGGCAGATCAACGAGGCCATCCCCTCCGTGCCACGCACGGTGGAGGTGGGTTCCAGACTGGACCAGGACGATGCCCTTCCCGTCACGTTCGCCTTCGAACCGCTGCCCATGCCCACTCCCGCCGTGCCCACCGCAGCGGACCTGGCATCCAGTTTTCCGCCGGATCCTTTCTTCGGCGGTCCGGGCAGCCCGACCCAGCCGGTGAACATCGATCCCTTCCGGTTTTTCGAGCCCGCCGAGACGCCCCGCCCCGCCCCGTCGGCCGACCTGGTCCTGAGCCGCACCATCAGTGAGGCCATGCCCCGCCTGGAGGCCTACCAGACCCGCACCCTGGTGCTCGGTCTGATCCGTCTTCTTCAGCGCCGCGGCGTGGTCGGAGAGGATGAACTCCAGCGCCTGCTCGTCAACCTCATCGAGTCCGGCGCGATCAAGGACAACGACAAGACCGGCTAGCCGTCGACTTTCAGGATCGCCAGGAAGGCCTCCTGCGGGATTTCCACGTTGCCGATGGACTTCACGCGGCCCGTCCTGGGCCGCGCCCCTTCGGGGTCATGCGCTTCGCGCACGGTGGGCCTACGCTCCTGCTTCGGCCTCATCGGGGTGGCGGTCCATCGGGGCCGTGATGGGGTTCAGCCGTCGACTTTCAGGATCGCCAGGAAGGCCTCCTGCGGGATTTCCACGTTGCCGATGGACTTCATCCGCTTCTTGCCTTCTTTCTGTTTGTTGAGGAGCTTCTTCTTGCGGGAGATGTCGCCGCCGTAGCACTTGGCGAGCACGTCCTTGCGGCGGGCCTTCACGTTGGTGCGGGCGATGATCTTGCTGCCGATGGCGGCCTGGATGGCCACGTCGAACATCTGCTGGTGGATGACTTCCTTCATCTTCTGGCAGAGCGCGAGACCCAGGGCCTGGCTCTTGCTGCGATGGACCAGGAGGGAAAGGGCGTCCACCGGCTCGGAATTGACCAGGATGTCCATCTTCACCAGGTCCGATTCGATGTAGTGCTTCATGTGGTAGTCGAAGCTGGCATAGCCCTTCGACAGGGACTTCAGCTTGTCGTAGAAGTCGAGCACCACCTCATTCAGGGGCAGCTCGTAGATCAGCATCACGCGATCCTGGCTCACGTACTCGATCTTCTGCTGGATGCCCCGGCGCTCCTCGCAGAGCTTGATCAGGCCACCCACGAAATCGGTGCGCGTGAGGATCGTCGCCTCGATGATGGGCTCCTCGATCTTCGCGATCTTCGGGAGGGGCGGCAGTTTCGAAGGGTTGTCCACGGAGGTCTCGGTGCCGTCCGTCAGGTGCACGTGGTAGCGCACGCTGGGGGCCGTGGTGATGAGGTCCAGGTCGAATTCCCGTTCCAGCCGCTCCTGCACGATCTCCATGTGCAGAAGGCCCAGGAAGCCGCAGCGGAAGCCGAAGCCGAGCGCCGTGGAGGTTTCGGGTTCGTAGGTGAAGCTGCTGTCGTTGAGCCGCAGCTTGTCCATGGCGTTGCGCAGGTTCTCGTAGTCGTCGCTGGACGTGGGGAAGATGCCGGCGAACACCACGGGCTGGATCTCCTTGAAGCCCTTCAGCATCTCGGTGGCGGGCTTGGTCGTGAGCGTCACCGCATGAGTGACGGTATCGCCGACCTTCACATCCACCAGCTGCCGGATGTTGGCCACCAGGTAGCCCACCTCACCCACCGACAGGGACTCCTGCTTGTCCATCTTGGGATCGAAGATGCCGATCTCGTCCACCCGGTGCTCGCTGCCCGTGGACATGAAGCGGATCTGCTCTCCGGCCTTCAGGGTGCCGTTCATCACCCGGATGAGGTTCACCACGCCGCGGTAGGCATCGTAGTAGCAATCGAAAACCAGCGCCTGGAGCGGCGCATTGGGGTCGCCCTGGGGCGCCGGGATGCACTTGACGATCTGCTCCAGCACCTGGTCGCAGTTCTCGCCGGTCTTGGCGCTCACGTTCACCGCGTGGGCCGTGTCCACCAGGCCGATGACGGTGTCGATCTGCTCCAGCACGCGCTCGGGATCGGCGCTGGGCAGGTCGGTCTTGTTCAGGACCGGAAAGACCTCCAGCCCGTTCTCGAGGGCCAGGTAGGTATTGGCCAGGGTCTGAGCCTCCACGCCCTGGGTGGCGTCCACCACCAGGATGGCGCCCTCGCAGGCGGCCAGGCTGCGGCTCACCTCGTAGGTGAAGTCCACATGGCCTGGGGTGTCGATGAGGTTCAGGGTGTAGGTCAGGCCGTCCTTGGCGGGGTATTTCAGCGTCACCGCATGGGCCTTGATGGTGATGCCGCGCTCGCGCTCCAGGTCCATGTCATCGAGGATCTGGGCCTGCATATCCCGGCCGGCCACGGTCTTGGTCAGCTCGAGCAGGCGGTCCGCCAAAGTGGACTTGCCGTGGTCGATATGAGCGACGATGGAAAAATTGCGGATGAGACTGGGATGCGGCACGGAGAACCCTCGAACCCGCCATTGTATCGTTGGAAAGGTCTGCCGTCTGCGGAGTTTTACCAACACCATCTTCATCCAGCGGTTGATCTGAACCGATAGGGCCTCTACCCTCAGATCACGAGAGTAAGGAGCCCGCTTGTCCCACTTCGCGTCTCCCATGACCATTCTGATGGTGGAGGACAACGCACTGCAGCGCCGGCAGATCGAGGCGCAGCTCCAGCCTCTGGGCCACCGCATTCTGGCCGCGGCCAATGGCCAGGAGGCGCTGGTGCGCGTTAAGAGTGGCGAAGGCGCGCCCGACCTCGTGATCATGGATGCCGTCATGCCCTCCATGGACGGGTTCAAAGCCTGCGAAGCCATCAAATCGGACCCCGCCACGGCCGATATCCCCGTGCTGGTGCTGACCGCCCTGAGCCGGGATGCCAAGGACCGCAGCTACGCCGCGGGCGCCGACGATTTCATCCGCAAGCCTGCCAACACCCTGCTGCTCCAGGTCCGCGTGCAGACCCACCTCCGCATCCATGCCCTGTCGCGCCGCACGGGCCCGCTGGCGCCCGCCCGGCCCAAGGTGCTGGTGGTATCCGCCAGCTCCCTGGTGCGCGCCCAGGTGCAGAACCACTTCGGCAAGGACCAGGCGACCTTCCTCGAGGCCCAGGGCGAAGGGCAGGCCCGGGCCCAGATCCTCGCCCACCGGCCCGATGTGCTCGTGCTGGACACGGACCTGCTGGAGGGCAGCGCCCAGGCCCTGGCCGTGGCCATACACCAGGCCGAGGAGCTGAAGGACATGCCCATCCTCCTCCTGCACAGCCCTGGCGAGTTGGAGACCTGGTCACGCCTGCAGGAGCCCGTGGCCGATGCGCTGGAAAAGCCCCTGGTGGCGCCGGAGACCCGCCGCCGGGTGGCCCTGCTGGCCCGGCTGGCCCACCTGCAGAAGCTCGTCGGCCAGGCATGACCCTCCGCATCAACCGCAGGCTCGGAGCGACCCTCGGGCTCCTGGCGGCGCTCGCCTCCCCCGCCGCCCCCATGGAGGGCCGCGTCACCGACGGCCACCGGGGGCTGCCGGGCGTGCGCGTCTACCCGGACCGGCTGCCCCGGATCTCTCCCGCCGCCGACCCGCCCTTGGTCGTGACCGACGGCGAGGGCCGCTTCCGCCTGGACCTGGATCCCGGAGACGCCGTGCTCGCCGTCGAAAAGGACGGCTGGCGCCGCGATCTGGTGCCCGCGGCCGAATGGCGCGGGGACATCACCCTGAAGCCCGAACCCAGGCATCGCACGGAATCCGTCTTCATCGTTCGCCTCGACTTCACGGACGAGCCCTCCAAGCTGCCGGATGGCGCCCTGCGCGAGCTGATCTTCTCCCGCCGCCCCGGCGTGGCCAGCGCGGCCAACTACCTGTACGAAGTCAGCAAAGGCGCCCTGTCCCTGGTCGAGGGACGATTCCTCAAGCTGCGCAGCGCCGAGCATCCTGCCCCGCGGACCGACGATCACAAGCAGGCCATGGCCCAGTGGGTGCTGGAACGCCTCCAGGGCGAGGGCCTCGGCGCCTGCGACCGCATCAACAACCGCACGGGCGAGTTGAAACCCGACGCAAAGCCCGACCACCTCTGGATCATCACACCCGGCGCCCCCCAGTCCCTCACCGCGGATGAATCCCACCTCAAGGCCGTGAGCCTGCTCATGCCCCTGCCCTGGGACCGCTCCCGGCGCTGGCCCCTGCTCTTCATGACCGAAGAAGTGCCCCTCGGCAACATCGTCCACGAGGCCTTCCACGCCATGGGCGAGCATCGGGTGGACGACCTCTACCTGGGCTGCGGCGACCCCCTCACCGCGGGCATCTGGGACCTCATGGACGCTGGCCAGTACCGCGGCTGGGACCGCTCCCATCCCGAAGAGGGACCCTGGGTGGAGGATACGGGCTACAGCCCCTCCCACCCCACGGCCTGGGTGCGTTCTGAGCTCTGGTACCGCGGGCAGTTCCGTTCCACCATCACCCGCCTCGCCGTGAAGGGCCGCACCTGGGAGGGCTGGATCGCCCCCGTCTCCCGCGCTCCGGGCGCCGATCCCCAGTGGGTGACGCTGCCCGACCCACGCAGGAAGGGCCGCTTCTTCAGCCTGGAGGTCCGCCGCCCCTGGGGTTTCGAGCGGGGCCGAGTGGGGGGGCGCTTCGGCCCCGGCCACGAAGGCCTCATCGTGGCCCGCATCGATCCCAGCCTGCTGACCTACAGCGACCCCAAGGGCCCCGTGCGCGTGATGGACGCCCATCCCGGCAGCCCCGAGCCGCCCAAGCCCCGCTTCCCCTGCGGGCGCTGGGAGCTGGACGACGCCGCCTTCAACCTGGGCCCCGGCGAGAATCCCAAGGGCCGCAGCGGACCCCTCTCCTGGGAAGTGCTGGAAACCGATGCCAGAGGCCGGATGCGGGTGCGGATCCTCCTGAAGCGCCCCTGACCGCCCTTTTCCGGAGCCTCTATGCGCCTTGCCCTGATCCTGTGCGCCACCCTCACGGTCGCCGCGCAATCCCCTGCCGAGCACGCCGTGGCCGCGGTGCTGGATGATTGGCACTTGGCGGCCACGCAGGCGGATGAGGCCCGCTACTTCGGGCATTTGGCGGAAGGCGCCGTGTTCCTGGGCACGGATGCCACGGAACGCTGGTCCAAGCAGGCCTTCCAGACCTGGGCCCACCCCATCTTCCTGCGCGGGAAGGCCTGGTCCTTCAAGGCCACGCGGCGGGTGGTCACGCTGTCGAAAGATGGCGCCACAGCCTGGTTCGACGAGGATCTCGACACACCGAACCTCGGTCCCAGCCGCGGCACAGGGGTGCTCACCCGGGAGAGGGACCGCTGGCAGATCCAGCAGTACAACCTGAGCGTCCCCATCCCCAATGCCCTGATGAAGGCGGTACAGGCCCAGATCGCCGCTCTGGCAAAAAAACCCTGAATCATCGAAACCGCCAAGTAAGATGAGGTATGAACCCAAGCCGCTGCCTCCTCTTCTGCCTCGCCGCCGCCACCCTCGGCGCCCAAGCCTCACCTAAGGCACTCCCCGCCGCTTCCGAGCGCATTCGCGCCGAAGCCTTCCGCACCCATGGCGCCTACACGGACCTGGCGTGGCTTTGCGATCGCATCGGGGCCCGGCTGGCGGGTTCCCCCCAGCTGGACCAGGCCATCGCCTGGGCCCAGGACCGCATGAAGGCCGCGGGCCTCACCAACGTCCACGCGGAACCCGTCATGGTGCCCCACTGGGTGCGCGGCCGGGAATCCGCCGAACTGCTGCTTCCCACCCCCCACCGCCTGAACATCCTGGGCCTCGGGGGCAGCGTGGGCACGCCCGAGGGCGGCCTCACGGCAGATGTGGTCGTGGTGGGCTCCTTCGACGAACTGGATCAGCTGGGCCAGACCGTGAAAGGGAAGATCGTCCTCTTCGACGTGCCCTTCAAGGGCTATGGCCACACGGTGGCCTACCGGCACGACGGCGCGGCGAAAGCAGCTAAGTACGGCGCCGTGGCGGCCCTGGTGCGCTCCGTGGGCCCCTTGAGCCTGGACACCCCCCACACGGGCGTCATGGACTACGATCCCGCCTGCCCGAAGATCCCCACGGCCTCCGTCACCCTCGAGGCCTCCACCCAGATGCGGCGTATGCAGGCCCGCAGCGAGCGCATCCGCGTGAAGCTCGACATGGGCGCGAAGACCCTGCCGGATGCCCCTTCCGCCAATGTGGTGGGGGAGATCCGCGGCACAGAGAAACCCGACGAAGTCGTCATCCTCAGCGGCCACCTGGACAGCTGGGATGTGGGCCAGGGCGCCCAGGACGATGGCGCGGGCACGGTCATCTCCCTGGAGGCCGCGCGGCTCATCCAGTCGCTGGGGCTCAAGCCCCGCCGCACCCTCCGGGTGGTGCTCTACACCAACGAGGAGAACGGCCTGCGGGGCGGCCTGGGCTACCGGGACGCCCACCGGGCCGAGTTCAAGAACATCGTGGCCGCCTTCGAGTCCGATTCCGGCAGTGAGCGCATCAAGGCGTTCAGCCTGGACCTGCGCAAGGCTGCGCCGGAGGCCAAAGCTGGCGCTTTGGCCTCGTTGAAAAGCCTGGAGCGCGTGCTTGAACCCTTCGGCCCCATCGAACTCCGCCTGGGCGGCTCCGGCGCAGACGTGGGTCCCATGGTGGCCGAGGGCGTACCCGGCATCGGCGTGAGCCACGCGGGCACCCACTACTTCGACATCCACCACACCCACGCCGACACCTTCGACAAGGTGGAGAAGGACGACCTGGCCTACAACGCCGCCGCGCTGGCCAGCCTCGCCTATGCCCTGGCGCAGTCGGAGGTGCGGTTCCAGTAGGCCTACCGCTCCGCCACCCGCTGGAACCGGAACATCACGCGGCGCTGGAGGGCGCGGCCTTCGGGGGTGCTGCCATCGCCTTCGGGTTGGCTGTCGCCCCGGGCTTCGGACGTGATCCGCGCGGGCGCAAGGCCCAGCCGGGCCAGGAACCGCTGGGCCGACTGGGCGCGCTGGGAGCTGAGGTCCAGGGCATCGGCCCCGCCCCGCCCCTTCTCCCCCGGCGCGGCGTGGCCCTCGCACACCAGCGTGAAACCCTCGTAGCGCATGGCCAGCTGGGACAGGCGGGCCAGCAGGACATCGCCGCCCGGGGTGAGGGCCGAGCTGCCCTCCTCGAAGAGCAGGGCCCCGCGGAAGCTCACGAAACGCAGCCGCGTGCCCACGTCCGGACCCTCATTGGCCTGGACGGCGTTGAGCAGCTTCTCCAGGTCTGATGCCTTCGAGGGATCCAGGCCTGTGGAGCCCGGCAGGATGCCATCTCCCGCGGGCGGTGGCATCTGGCTCTGCACGCCCAGGGCCTTCTGGATGGAGGTCACCGCCTGCTGCAGCTTGGCCTGGTCATGCACCGAGAACGAGTACAGCAGCGCGAAGAAGGCCATGAGCTGGACCATCAGATCCGCGAAGGTGATGAGCCAGAGCCCTTCCAGATCCGCCTTGCGGCGGGCGAAGCGGAAGGGAGCCTGGTTAGCCACGGGATCCCCGGTCCGCGCCCCGTTCCTTGGGAGCGAGGAACGCGCTCAGCTGGGCTTCCAGCGCAGCGGGATGCATCTCCCCTTCGATGCCCAGCACACCCTCCATCATGATCTGCTTGAGCTGCAGTTCCTCCTTGCTGCGCAACTCGAGCTTCCCGGCGATGGGGATGGCCAGCAGGTAGGCGATGACCGCGCCATAGAGCGTGGAGAGCAGCGACAGGGCCATGGCGCCGCCGATGTTGGACGGATCCTTGATGCTGGCGAAGAGCTGCACCATGCCGATGAGCGTGCCGACCATGCCAAACGAGGGGGCGCTCAGGGCGATGAAACGGAAGATCTCCTGGCCCTGGTGGTGCCGCTCCTCGGTGGCCCGCAGCTCCGCCGCCAGCACGGCATGGATGTGGGCCCGGTCGGCCCGGTCCACCACCATGCGCAGCCCTTTGGCCAGGAAGCCCTCCACATCCATGTACTTCTCCATGTTCAACAGGCCCTCGCGGCGCGCCCGCTGGGAGAGGCCCACGACCTGGCCCACCAGAGCCTGGGTCTCCGGCGCCCGGGTGAAGAAGGCGCGGCTGGCGATGGAGAAGGCATAACTCACATGTTCCAACGGAAAGCGGATCAGCGTCGCGGCGACCACCCCGCCCACCACCACGATCACGCTGGCCGGATGGAAGAAGATCCGCGGGTTCGGCCCCATCCCGATGGCCACGGCCAGCAGGAGCACCCCCAGCAACACCCCCAGAAAACTGCCTCGATCCATGGTTCGCCCCTCGGGTGGCTTATCGGATGGGAAGCCAACCCACCTCAATTTGGGACGGGCAGCCCCAAAGCTCCAGGCATCTCAGTGCATCAGTCCCTTCGCTTGACGAGGGTGGCTGCGGGTCTGGGCAGGGCGTACCTTTCGAGATGGCTGTCCTCGAGAGGGGGAGCCTTGGGTGTCAAAGCGCTGCTGGTCTACCCGGAAATGGCCCCGACCGACTGGAGCATGCGCGCGTTGCGACCACCTCAGCCCTGATTTCAAAACCGCAGACAGCGGGGCCTTTGAAGAGTTCCGGACCCGTGGCGCGCTCCGGCAAGGTGGTCCAGCGGCTATGAAATCCAGCCTATCTACGGGGTGTTAACCTCTGTTCTATACAACTGGGCGCGCTGTGACGTGTACAGCGAACGAGAGGAACGGCTTCATGGACTCCACTCTGCCTGACCGCATCGCCTTTCTGGGCGGCTACCTTCCGCGGCTCTGCGGAATCGCCACGTTTACGCATGACCTTTGTGAAGCGGTGGCCACCGCGGCCCCCTGGTCGGATTGCTATGCCGGCGCGATGAATGACCGCATCGAGGGCCACGCCTACCCGCCCCGGGTCCGCTTTGAGCTGGCTGAAAAGGATCTCGATTCCTACCGCCGCGCGGCGGATTTCCTGAACTTCAACAATGCGGATGTGCTGTGCGTGCAGCACGAATTCGGCATTTACGGCGGGCCGGCCGGGAGCCACCTGCTGGCCCTGCTCAAGGAAGTCCGGATGCCGGTGGTGACCACGCTGCACACCATCCTGAGCGAGCCCAATGCCGCGCAGAAGAAGGTGATGGACGAGCTGCTCCGGCGAAGCGACCGCCTGGTGGTGATGGCGCGCAAGGGCGCGGAGATCCTGCGGGACACGTACGGGGTTCCCGATGCCAAGGTGGACATCATCCCCCACGGCATCCCGGACATGCCCTTCATGGATTCGAGCTTCTACAAGGCGCAGTTCGGCGTGGAGGGCCGCACGGTGCTGCTCACCTTCGGCCTGCTCGGGCCGGGCAAGGGCATCGAGTACGCCATCGAAGCGCTGCCGGAGATCGTGAAGCGGCATCCGAACGTGGTTTACCTCGTGCTGGGGGCCACCCATCCCCACCTCGTCGCGCGTGACGGCGAAAGCTACCGCCTGGGCCTGGAGCGGCTGGCCGAGGACCGCGGGGTGAAGGAACACGTGATCTTCTACGACCGCTTCGTGTCGCTGGAGGACCTCAAGGAATTCATCGGCGCCACGGACATCTACCTCACCCCTTATCTCAACGCGGCCCAGATCACCTCCGGCACGCTGGCCTATGTCTTTGGAGCCGGCAAGGCCGTGGTCTCCACGCCCTACTGGCATGCGCAGGAACTGCTTGCCGATGGCCGGGGCATTCTGGTGCCGTTCCGCGCCCCTCATGCCGTGGCCGAGGGTGTCTGCGCCTTCCTCGACGATCCAGCCCGCCTGCAGCGGACGCGGGAAAAGGCCCACCACCTCGGGCGGGAGATGGTCTGGCCCGCGGTGGCGCAGCGCTACATCGAATCCTTCCAGCGGGCCCGGACGGAACGGCGGGCCAGGCCGCGCTCGGCCTTTGCCGGGTGGACCCTGGCCAGCCGGCCCTACGACCTTCCGCCGCTCCGGCTCGATCACATCGTGCGCATGAGCGACGGCACCGGCATCCTCCAGCACGCCATGTTTAACGTGCCGAACTTCCACGAAGGCTACTGCACGGACGATAACGCGCGGGCCTTCATCCTGTGCAACCTGCTGGATGAGCTCGGCGGCCACCCCCCGGCGGAGAACCTCGACCGCCTGGCCACGAGCTACCTCGCATTCCTGTCCGCCGCCATGAACCGGGAGACCGGGCGCTTCCGCAATTTCATGAGCCATGGGCGGCAATGGCTGGAGGAATCGGGCAGCGAGGACAGCCATGCCCGGGCGCTCTGGGCCGCAGCCAGCGGCGCCTCCCGTTCCCGCAATGACGGCCACCGGAGGTTGTCCTCACAACTCTTCGAACGCGGCCTATCCGCGGTGGAGGCCTTCACGTCGCCCCGCGCGTGGGCCTTCACGCTCCTGGGCATCCACCAGTACCTGCTCGCCTTTCCCGGCCATCCGGCGGCGACAGCCTCCCGGGAGGCCCTGACGCTCAAGCTCGTCCAGCTGTGGCACGATTGCGCCACCGAAAACTGGCCGTGGTTTGAATCCATCGCCGCCTATGACAACGCGCGCCTGTCCCAGGCCCTCATCCTCAGCGGCCAGTCGATGTCCCACCCGGAAGCGCTGGACATCGGCCTCAAGTCCCTGGGCTGGCTGGCCTCCGTGCAGAAGACCCAGGCGGGGCATTTCCGGCCCATCGGCAGCAACGGTTTCTACGAGAGGGATGGGGCCCACGCCTACTTCGACCAGCAGCCAGTGGAGGCGCTGTCGATGATCTCAGCGAGCCTCGAAGCCTTCCGGGCCACCCAGGACAGCGCCTGGTTGCGCGAGGCGAAACGGGCTTTCGAGTGGTTTCTCGGCCGCAACGACCTGGGCCTGCCGCTCTACGATTCCAGCACCGGCGGATGCGGCGATGGGCTGCACCAGGACCGGGTCAACGAGAACCAGGGCGCGGAATCGACCCTGGCCTTCCACCTTTCCCTCGCAGAGATGAACTTTGCCGAGCATATGATCGAATCCCCTGCGAACAATGCCTTATGACGCCCATCACCCTCCGCCGCCACGAAACAACGCTCGCTCCCCAGAGCGCCCGCGTCATCATCCGTCCCTTCATTCCGTCCAACGTCCATCGCGTCACCACCATCATCGGCCGCGCCCTTGCCCTGAGCGAGGAAGAAGCCGTGCGCGACCTGGAAGCCTTGCTCAAGGATTTCGACTCCCGGCACCTCGATATCGAATCGCCCCTGCTTGCGAACTACGAGAAGGTGGTTCCCCACATCTTCACGCACCGCACCCTCTCCCGCGCGCAGAAGCTCCTCATCGGCGCCCTGTTTTCCGGCGAGTACGCGCTGGAATCCGCGGCGCTCTTCAATCCCTCCATCGTCTCCCATCCGGATCAGGAGGGCGTGCCCGAGGGCGCCCTGCGATTCATCATGAGCCTGCGGGCCACAGGTGAAGGGCACATCTCCTCCATCGAGTTCCGGACCGGCCTCGCCGCCCCAGACGGCGGCATCCATCTGGATCCGGTCTCCCGCTTCGTCACCGTGCCGGACATCGCGCCAAATCCCAGCTACAAGAAGACGGCCTTCATCATCAAGCTGCACGAGATGGGCTTCGACAACGGCCATACCTCCTCCGTGATGGAATCGCTCGGAGACCGTTTCACCCGCAGCGATCTGAACCGGAGCGTGCAGCGCATCCGGCGCGAGACACGGCCTCTCACCCAGGACCTCAACAGCGCGCTCCGTTGCATCCAGTGGCTCGCCGACTCGAACTACGAAATGAATTTCTCGCCGAAGCTCGCCATGAGCGAGCGCATCATCTTCCCGGTCTCGACCAACGAGAGCAACGGCATCGAAGACGCGCGCTTCGTCCGGTTCATGGAGGACGATGGCTCCGTGATGTACTACGCCACCTACACGGCCTACAACGGACACGCCATCCTGCCCCAGCTTATCGAAACCCAGGATTTCCTCCATTTCCGCGTGCTCACCCTCAGCGGAACCGCTGTGCAGAACAAGGGCATGGCGCTCTTCCCCCGGCGGATCGACGGCAGCTACGCGATGCTCTCCCGGCAGGATGACGAGAACCTCTTCATCATGTTCTCGGACAACCCCCACCATTGGTGCGACTCGCAGCTGCTCCTGCGTCCTGCGGAAATGTGGGAATCCGTGAAAATCGGCAACTGCGGCTCGCCCCTTGAGACCGAAGCGGGCTGGCTGGTGCTTACCCACGGCGTGGGTCCCATGCGCAAGTACTGCATCGGGGCGGCCCTGCTGGATCTGCATGACCCGACGAAGGTCATCGGCCGCCTGCGTGAACCTCTGCTGTCGCCAGAAGGCATCGGCCGGGAGGGCTACGTGCCCAACGTGGTCTACAGCTGTGGGGCCCTCATCCATGGCCGGGAGCTCATTCTCCCCTTCGCCATGAGCGACCGGGCCACCGCCATCGCAAGCGTTTCCCTGGACGAACTGCTGGCCGCGCTGAAGGCCTGAACCCGGACACGCTCACAGGCCTGGCGGAAAGCCCACAGCAAGCCTCACGCGGGCGATGCCGGGGTCGACGCTGCCATCGGTGCGGCGGATGAGGACCGGGGGCTCGACCTCGGGGCACTCGGCGTGGGCCTCGAAATCCTCCGGATAGTCCTGGCGCCGGCCGGCGGCGAAGACATCCAGGCCGTAGGGTTCGCCTGCCTTGAAGACGATCTCGCGGCGATGGAGGCAGAGCAGGCCAGCCTCCCGGAGGGCGGCAAGGGCCCGGTCCCGCTGGTCATTGGGAAAGACGCAAGCAAAGATTCCGCCTGGAGCCAGGATCCGGGCAGCAGCCTTCGCGTAGTCCGCGATGCTGCCGCGCAACTCGAGCCGCGCCGGCACCGATTGGGAGTGGGCGGCGGGCAGGCGGTGGCCCTCAGGCCAGTAGGGGGGCGTGCCCGTCACCAGATCGAAGGGGGCCTCCGCAGCGAAGAGGTCCGGATCGCGCAGATCCCCCAGGCGGGGGAAGACCCGCCCCTCCTGGCCGTTGTAGCGGATGCTCTTGAGGGCCAGCCGCAGGCTCTGTTCCTGGGCCTCCACCGTATGCACCACGGCACCGGGGCAGCGCCAGGCGGCCATGAGGGCCACGCTGCCGATGCCCGAGCCCAGGTCCGCGATGCGGCCGGGGCTCGGGCACCAGGTGGTGCCGTACCAGGCCGTCACCAGGTCATCCACGCTGAAGCGGTTGCCCTTCGCCAACTGGAAAATCCGCCAGTGCCCACACAGGCCATCGAGGGTCTCGCCCGGCTCCAGATCCACGCCACCCGGCGGCACAGGGCCGGGGCGTGTCCAGCCCTTATAGGCGGAAGAATCGTCGGATGCGGAGCGGCGCGGCATCCGACAAGTGTGGCAGATCGAGGCTTCCCCCCTGTTTCCCGCACTTCCATCTGGCGTCTGGACAGTGGCTGCGCGACACTCAACCATGGCCCTGCCTGGGAAAGCCTTGGAGCCCATCCTCCGCGAGGGGGAAGGTTCAGCTTGCGAGGGGGATGCCTGCCTGACCCTGGACGGGGCCTTCGAGCGGGTGAAGGCGGCCTTCCTCCAGCACCACCCCAATGGGGATGTGGCCCTGCTCCGCCGGGCCTTCACCGTGGGCCGGGACATGCATGCCACCCAGCTCCGGAGAAGCGGGGAGCCCTACTTCTTCCACCCCCTGGCCGTGGCCCAGAGCCTGGCGGACTGGCGCCTGGATGCGGCCAGTGTGGCCTGCGGCCTCCTCCACGACGTGGTGGAAGACACCCTCATGACCCTGCCCCAGGTGAAGACCCAGTTCGGGGATGAGATCGGCGAGATCGTGGACGGCCTCACCAAGATGAGCAAGCTGGCCTTCACGGACAAGCACCTGCTCAACGCCGAGAACGTCCGCAAGCTGCTGGTGGCCATGGGCAAGGATGTGCGCGTGCTGCTGGTGAAGCTGGCGGACCGCCTGCACAACATGAAGACCCTGGGCGTCATGGAGGAGGAGAAGCGCCGCCGCATCTCCCGCGAGACGCTGGAGCTCTACGCGCCCCTGGCCAACCGCCTGGGCATGGGCGTCGTGCGCCTGGAGCTGGAGGACCTGGCCTTCCGCCAGCTGGAGCCCGAGCAGTACGGGGAGCTGCGGGATGCCGTGGAAGCCAAGCGCGCCAAGCTCTCCGGCACCATCCAGGAGATCCATGGCTCGCTCCAGGCCATCCTGCGCCAGCAGGGCATCAACGCCCATGTCACCGGCCGCATCAAACACCTCTACGGCATCTGGAAGAAGATGGGGGCCCAGGCCAAAGGGTTCGAGGACATCCACGACTGGCTGGCCTACCGCATCATCTGCCCCGACCGCGCCAGCTGCTACACGGCCCTGGGCCTCGTGCACGGCCTCTACCGGCCCGTTCCCGGCAAGTTCAAGGACTACATCAGCCTGCCCAAGGAGAACGGCTACCAGAGCATCCACACCACGGTGCTGATGAGCTCGGGGGACATCTTCGAGGTGCAGATCCGCACGGAGGAGATGCACCTGCACGCCGAGGCCGGCATCGCCAGCCACTGGACCTACAAGGACGGCCGCATCGCCAACCGCCTGGAGATCAACCAGGTGGCCTTCCTCCGCCGCATGGTGGAGCTGCACCAGGACGCCCAGGACAGCCGCGATCTGGTGGCCAACCTGCGCGGCGAGCTGACCTTCAACCGCATCCAGGTCTTCACCCCCAAGGGCGACCTCCGCAGCCTCGTGGAGAACAGCACCCCCGTGGACTTCGCCTACGCCATCCACACCCAGGTGGGCCACCGCTGTGTGGGCGCCAAGGTCAACGGGCGCATGGTGCCCCTCAAGCACACCCTCCAGAACGGGGATCGCGTGGAGATCCTCACCCGGCCCGACCACAAGCCCAGCAGGGATTGGCTGGGCTTCGTCAAATCCGCGGGCGCCAAGAGCCGCATCCAGGCCTTCATCCGCGAGGAGGAACGCGCCCACGCCATCACCCTGGGCCGCGAACGCCTGGAGCGCGAGGCCCGCAACATGGGCGTCCACCTGGACGATCCGGAGGCCCACGCCAAGCTCAACGCCCGCCTCATCGAGCTAAAGCTCGCCAATTGGGACGCCGCCCACGCGGCCCTGGGTTTCGGCCGCCTCACCGTCCACAAGCTCATCGAGCCCCTGATCCCCGAGCCCGAGCGGGCCCGGCCCAAGGAGAACACCTCGAACCTCCTGGATTCGGTGGTGGTGGGCGACACCGCGGGCATCCTCTACGCCTTGGCCGCCTGCTGCAAGCCCATCTGGGGCGACGAGGTGGTGGGCTACATCACCCGCACCCGCGGCACGGCCATCCACCGGGCGGACTGTCCCCAGCTCACCACCGCCACCCTGCATCCCGAGCGCCGCGTGAACATGGCCTGGGGCAAGCACGGCACGGAGCTCTACGACACGGAGATCGCCCTCACCACCGAGGACCGCCCCGGCATGGTGGCCGCCATCTCCGAGGGCATCCAGCGCGTGGGCATCAACGTCCAGCGCTTCCACGGCTCGGCCACGGAGGAAGGCGCCGGGCTCTTCCACATCGCCCTCCGCGTGCGCGACCGGGCCCACCTCGTGGAGCTCATGGCCGGCCTCCGCCGCATCCGCGGCGTCTATACCGTGGAGCGCGTGAAGGGGTCCGTGTTCGGGAAGGTGAAATGAGCCGCTCCCATCCCAGGCTTCAAGGATCTCCACCAAGGACACGAATGAAGATGGAAGGACACGAAGAGAGCACCAGGAGGAAGGGCCATTCCCCTTCGGACACAGGCATTTCTTCGTGCCCTTTGAACCCCTTCGTGTTCTTCGTGGAGGCCGTTTCAGGGAAGAACGAAGCATGAGCGCCTGGCGCCCCCCCGACGAGGCCCCGCCGGTGCCCTGGCCGCGCATCGCGGAAAGCCTGCGGCGGCCCCAGCTCGGGCCGAATCCCCACAAGCTCAGCGCCCGCATCCCCGAGGACCCGCGCCGCGCTGCGGTGGGTGTGATCCTGTGGGGCGATGCCGCGGGCGCCCGCAAAGTGGTGGTGGCCCAGCGTGGCTACGGTGCCCCCCACCACCCGGGCGAGATCGCCTTTCCCGGCGGCATGGTGGAGCCCCGTGACCGGGACCTGCCCGCCACTGCCCGCCGCGAAGTGGCCGAGGAGATCGGTGTGACCGAGGGCCTCTGGGAGCTGGGCTGCTTCCCCGATGGCGTGGCGAAAGCCCGCGTCCGCTTCACCCCGGTGTTCTTCCGCTGGGAACACCCCGAACCGCGGTTCCACCTGGACCACGAGCTGGAGCAGGTGCTCCTGCTTCCCCTGGCCCCACTCATGACGGCGCCCTGGACCATCGAACGCCTGGAGCGCCACGGCCTGATCCTGGATGTGCCAAGGCTCGAACTGCCCCAGGCCCCCCTCTGGGGCGCCACGGCCTTCATCCTGAAAGCGTGGCTGGATGTGCTGAGCGCCTGCGGCGAATCCGGCGGATGGGGTCCGGTCTGACTCGATTGGATTTGTAGAAAACCAGCCAGGGGAGTGGGTTCAGGTCAATTGACACTCCCCGACCTCAGACCTACATTGTCGTCCCGGCCTATGGCCAGAGTGTGCGTTTCGTGCCTCTTCTGGGCATGGCGCGATGGACGGCAGCGGTGCCCCCCGGATGCGCATGCCCCACGAGCGTGCCGTGGCGATCAGGAGACGGGCCGGAAGGCAGATCACCCGATCTTGATGTCACGGATGGCCCGGGCCTCCGCGTGGGTGGATGGCAGGCCTGCGCGAGCCGCCCTGGTGGTTCGTGGCGCTCAGGTTACGCGTCCCTGTCCTCGGGATCCCGGCCGGGGTCCCGAGATCCCCGGGGCATGCCAAAGGCTTGGCCCGCCCCTCATCCCTTCCATCTCTCATTCCGGAGGAACCGCCATGAAGACCGCCGTGCTGGAACCCCACCTCGAAACCAAGGAGGCGGCGCAAAACCGGAGGATGCAAGCCCTCCCCGTTCCCTCTCCCATCCCCATCCCGTGGCCGATCCTGTCCGGGTCGCGATTCCGCATCTGGATGCAGGACCCCTCAGTGGGGGAACCCGGACTCCACCTCATCTACCTGCCCGGCTTCGTCTTCGACGGCCCCCGGGATGCGCGGATCACCACGGACCTTCCGAGCATCACGCCGGTGCACAAGAACGTCCAGGGTGACTTCACCTTCCCGTACGGGACACCCGAATTCGACTGTGCGCAGACCTTCTGCGTGACCCGGATGACCCTCAACATGTACCAGCGCATGCTGGGCGGTGCCAGCATCCCCTGGGCCTGGAATACCGGCGGAATCACCGATCCGGTCACGGTCTCCCCCCGGGCGGGCGTCACGCCCAACGCCTACTACAGCCGCAGCCAGAAGGCCTTGAAGTTCTTCTACTTCACCCCCTCGGGCGCGACCGCGCCGGTCTACACCTGCCGGTCCCTCGACATCGTGGCCCACGAAACCGGCCACGCCATCCTGGATGGCCTGAAACCGGGCTGGCTCAGCGGGGGCAATCCACCCCAGACCGGCGGCCTGCATGAATCCTTCGGCGACCTCACCGCCGTCTTCCTGGCCCTGTCCATGTTCGACCAGGTGGCTGCCGCCATCGCCCTCTCCAAGGCCAATCTTCATGACAAGTCGCTCTTCATCGCCGCGATCGCGGAACAGTTCGGCATGGCCCTGGGCTTCCCGCAGGGGCTCCGGAATGCGGACAACAACCTGAAGCTGAGCCAGGTGGGCAACGAGGTGCACGCCATTTCCCAGGTCTTCACCGGCGCCATCTATGACGTGCTGGCGGACATCTTCGCGTTCGAGAAGAACCGGCAGGCGGCCACCAAGGACCCGGCCGCCGTCCTCTACGAAGTGAGCGCCAACCTGTGCAAGCTCCTCCTCCAGGCGATCAAGGCCGCCCCCGGCATCGGCGCCACCTATGCCGACGTGGTGAACAAGATGCTCTCCATCTCGCATGCCCAGGGCGATCCGCCGATCTACCGGACCTTCATCCGCAATCAGTTCGCCCTCCGCG
Source organism: Geothrix sp. (assembly GCA_036504495.1). Lineage (GTDB taxonomy): Bacteria > Acidobacteriota > Holophagae > Holophagales > Holophagaceae > Geothrix. The sequence goes on along the minus strand of DASXVC010000058.1, from coordinate 3,384 downwards.
AAATCGTCGTCCCGGCAGTCCCCCTCAAGGCTGTGCACGAGGGCAGCATGAACTGGGACGATCCGAACTTCGTGGAAGGCAAGGACATCCTGAAGCTGGAGGCCCACCACCATGCGGCGGACCGGGCGGTCCAGAACCGCAGCACCTGCTGCGGAACCATGCAGATGCCCGAGTACATGCTGAACGATCCCAAGCTCATGGAAACGGGCATCGGCCTGACCGACGATGATGTCCTCGCCCCCGAGCTGAAGGCCTTGGCAAAGAGCTTCAAGTGAGCCGGGGATTCCAGCCATGATCCTCACCCTCCGACGAACCGGCGGCTTTGCCGGCATCCGGGAGTCCCTCGGCACCGTGGATTCTGCCCACCTGGACGGCGCGGCCCAGCGTGCCCTCGCCGCCCAGGTGAAGGCGCTGGACCGGCTGGCGTCCGGGTCCGCCGGGCCCGGTGCCGACCAGTTCCACTATGAAGTGGAGGTGCGGGAATCCGGGCAGCCCCCACGCACCCTCATCGTTGCGGATGAGGGAAACCCCGACAGCCCTGCCTTCCAGGCCCTGATGGCCCTGATGGGGACCCTGGGGCTGGCTGTCTCCTGAGCGTGATCCAGCGGACAACAAGCTGTGGCGGCCTTCCGGCCGCCGCAGTGCGTGAGAGCGCGACTACTTCACATTCACCGCGAGCCAAGCGGTGTTCACCGTGGCGTACTCGGTGGAACCCGCCCCGTAGAGCTGGGCGGCGGCGTTCAGCGTGGCGACCCGGGCGCCGGCGTAGTCCGTGCGCTTCGTCATGTAGGCGGTGAGGGCCTGGTACCAGATGCGGCCCGCCTTGTCGTTACCGATGCCCGTGATGCTGGTGACGCCGTTGGTCATGGGCGAGGGGATGTTGTCGCAGAGGCCATCCACCACGCTCCCATGGGCCAGCAGGAAGAAGAAGTGGTTGGCCACGCCGGAACTGTAGTGCACGTCCAGCCGCCCGATGGTGCTGCTGTAGAAGTCGGGGCTGCGGCCATCGCGGCTGGGCTTGTACATCCAGCGCAGGGCCTCATTGGGGTAGGCGTGGCCCCAGCTGTTCTCGAACATCTTGTAGTTGGCGGTGATGGGGCCGGGGCCCGGCGTGCTGGGAATGAAGCTGCCCGTGCCGCCGTTCAAGGTGTAGAACTCCACCAGGGTTCCGAAAATATCGGAGTTGGCTTCGTTGAGGCCCCCGGACTCCTTACGGTAGACGAGGTTGGCGGTGGCGGCGCAGACGCCATGGCTCATCTCGTGGCCGGCGGTGTCGAGGTCCGCCTCACCCACGGAACCACCCACCTGGCCATCGCCGTAGGTCATGCAGAAGCAGCTGTCGGACCAGAAGGCGTTGTCGTACTGGCTGCTGTAGTGCATGCGGCTGAAGGTGGCCTTGCCAGCGTTGTCGATGCCATTCCTGCCGAACACGCTCCCGTAGAAATCCCACGTCGCCTGCATGCCGCGATGGCCGTCCACACCGGCGGTCTGGGCATTGGCGCCCGTGCCGGGAGTGCCACTGTACTGGAGCCCGTCGCCCCAGGCGTTGTCGGCATCCGTGAAGATGGCGCCGGTGCCCGATGTGCCGTTGAGGAGGTTGGTGGTGACATTATTCCCGAAGGTGCCGCCGGTGCCCCGGCTCATATCCCGCAGCTCATAGCCGGAGCCCGTGCTGTTGGTGCTGAGGGACACCGTGCCGTACCACTGGGACGCGCCGGTACCGGTGGTGCCCGCCGTCCGGAGGGTGTCCCAGGATTCAAGGATGGCGCCCGTGTGGGCGTCCACCAGGAAGTCCGTATGCTTCGTCTCCTGGGCGCCATTCTCCAGTTCCGTGTGGACGTGGTAGGCCAGGACCTGCCGGGCCGGCCCCCTGCCCTGGCCCTCGGATTCGAGGCCCGCTACGACCAGTTCCGCCGTGGGTTCGTAGGCGTAGGTCCCGCGCGGGGCGAGTGCCCCGTGGGCGGCCACCAGGGCTTCGGAGCGGCCGATCGAGGGCTCCACGCGGAGGGCCATCCCCCGCGCCAGGTCGTCGGTGACGGCCCGCACCCGGCCGTTCCTGAAGTGGACGACGACCTCGCCGTCCAGCACAGGCACGCCCTTGTAGGTCTGGTTCAGGCGGACATGGTCCTCGCCGAAGGCATCGGCGTGGTGGTTCTTGAAAGTGAATCCGGCGTGGGCGCCAAGGCCCATCTGGTAGGTCCGCGCCATCAGATGGCCCCTGGCCTCCCGGAACAGGGCCTCGGTCCGGGCCTGATCCGGCGGGGCGGCCTGCAGGAGGGCGGGAAGGAGGAGGGGGAGCGTCAGTCGCATGGAACCTCCGGTAGCCTGGGCAGAGTGCCGGTTCCAATCTAGGCCTGAAATCGGCCCACGGACTGTTAAGGAATGTTAATTTTTCGGCTTCAGCCTTTGAAGGCCGCGCCCCGTTCCAACCCCAATCACCCCAGAACATGCCGGCGGCTCCCGCAGGAGCCGCCGGACCGGAACCTAAGGGGCCTGCGCTATTTCTTCTTGGCGGCCTTCGCCGTCCCGTCCTTTTCGAGATATTTGTCCGGGTCCTTCTGGAGCGAGACGCCACAGTGCTTGCTGCACACCCGGTAATCCTGGCCGCGGACCTCGACGGTCGCGGACTTGGCGTCCACGGTCATCCTGCAGACCGGATCAATGGAATTGGTGGCGGGCTTGGCTTTCCCCACCGCGGGAGCGGACAGGACGGCGAGGCTGAGCAGGGCGGCGTGGAGCATGGAACCTCCGGACAGAATCCCGAGTCTAGCAGCGGTGGAAGGCCATCCGCATTCCCCGGCCGCAGATCAATCCGCGTTCGCGCACTCATGGGCCGGGGCGCCTGTCCCCGGGCTCGCGCGCCAAGGGGCTGCTCCAGCCTCCTGGGCTGGGAAGGGAAGTCCGTCCCGGAGGACCAGGGTGCGGTGGAAGAAAGCCTGGTTCTCGATGTTGTGCGTCACCATGACGATGGTCTGGCCCTGGTCGTTGAGGTCCCTGAGGAGGGCCATGGTGGCCGCCGAGGTCGCGGTGTCAAGGCTTCCCGTGGGCTCGTCCGCCAGAAGCAGGGGGGGGTGGTTGACCAGGGCCCGGGCGATGGCGACCCGCTCCTGCTCGCCTCCGGAAAGCTGGCTGGGCAAGTGCCCGCCCCGGTCGGTCAGGCCCACGCGCGCGAGCACCTCCATGGCCCGGCTCCGCTTGTGGGCCTTCGGCATGGACTTGACGGCCAGAGGCAGCATGACGTTCTCCAGGGCCGTGAGGTAGGGAACGAGGTTGAAGCTCTGGAACACGAATCCAAGGTACTCCCGCCTGAAATCCGCGAGTTTCTCGGTTCCGAGGGCGTAGAGGTCGATTCCGTCCACGTGGATCACCCCTTCCGTCGGATGG
>DASXVC010000057.1:0-40833 GCA_036504495.1 Geothrix sp. | reverse complement strand
TGGCTTGGGCGCTATCGGCGGCTCAGCAAGGACTATGAGCAGAGCCCTGCGAGTTCCCTCGCCTGGGTCCGATTGGCCCTCGTCGCAATCCTGATTCACCGATTTGGTGTGATTTGATTATTCGGCTACACCCTCTTAGGGACTACTTCCCGCGGTTGCTCATGCGGGTGTGGGCGACGCCGGTCTTCCCCTGGGGCTTGGTGGAAGCCTTGACCATGGGCTTGGGGTGGGAGGTGGCCTTTGGTTTCTCCGCGCTGGTGCCGGCAGCCGGTTTGTCCGCAGCCTGGAGGTTCTTCAGAAAATCGGCGGGGACGAGAGGCTTGGTCATGATGGTGCTCCTTCCTGCATTCTACCGCCGATGGGGCTCAACCGCAGGGCGAGGTGCACGGGATGACCTTCCCAGGCCCCTGCCGGTGTGACTGAAGGGGCGGATGAGGTCGGGTGCTCAGGGTTGGTTCATCGGGGGGACTTCCCAAAGTGCCCAGCTGACATCGTCCTGCTGTTCTTGATCCTGGCCGCCCATTTCAAGGGCTGCCCGAATGGCTTGCTCGCACTGATCGAACGGCAGATCCGGCTGGCGGGCCAGGATGGCCTGGATGCGGTCACCCAGGATGTCCTGGAGGCCATCCGTGGCGGCAAAGAACCGATCACCCTCTGAGACGGCGATGTGCTCCACCTCCGGGTTGTCGAGTTCACCCACGATGCCGGCAGGCAGGTTGCGCGACCGGATAGTGCGCGGCGCGCCGTGGCTGGGCAGCAGGATCGCATCCGGCAGGCCCGCGTTCAGGATGGAAATGACGGCATTCTGGCCGTCCAGCCTCATGAGCATCAGGCACACAAACCTGCCTGCGGGCAGCATCTGGTGGAGACGTGAATTGATGTTCCGGTAGATCAGGTCCAGGGGGATGTCCCGGTTCGACATGCTGAGGAACGCGTGGACGGCGGGAATGGTTGAGACTCCGGCGGTGAGTCCGTGGCCCGTCGCATCGCAGATGAGCCCGAAATGGACACCGGGAAGCCCCTGGCGGTAGGCACAGGCATCTCCGTTGATGCGCTGGGTCTGGAGGGTTTCCATGTGGAGATGGGGCGGCAATGCGAGCAGGCCCGGCTCCACCAGCCGCTGGAGGATGTGCTTGGTGAGGGCAAGTTCTTCGTCAGACTCGGCTTTGGCCTGAGTGAGCTGCTGCTCATGGGCGTCCAGGCGTTGCATCATGCTGTTGAAGGATTCCGCCAGGACGCTGACTTCGTCGTGGCCCTTGGTCTGGATGATCCGTTCGCCCGCAGGGAAGTCACCCAGGACCCGGATCTGGTTGGTGACATCCTCCAGGTTGTCCGCCAGCTGGTGGGAGATCAGCCAGGTCAGGCAGAGGGTGAGCAGCACAGTGGAGGCCACGGCGAGCTTGAGATAGGGCCTGAACCGCTCGATGGGATGGAGGGCCTCAGAAATGGGAATGTTGGCAACCAGGATCCCATCAATGGCCTGGAGGCGCTTGAATGAGGAGATGGTCGCCACGCCAGCCGAATTGGTCCGCTCACCGGTGCCCTCGAACCCCTGGATGGCACGGTCGTAGAGCTTGTAGGACTCTGCCGGGCCTATTGGCTTCATGAGCCTGGCCGGATCCGGATGGATCAGCATTCTCCGTTTTGAGTCGAATAGCTGGAAGTAGCCGATATTGGCCAGCCGGTACCGGAACATCTCTCCGAGGAAATCACTGTGGAGAAGGTCGATGCCTCCCGCGAGGACGGCGAGGACGCGGCCATCCTTCGCCAGAAGGGGGGCCGCCATCATGACGGCGGGACCTTTGGTCGTTTCCGAAAGGTAGGGAGGGGACACCGCAGCACTCCGGTGTTTCACCGCCGCATCGAAGAACGGCTGGAGATGTCCGGGTATCCGCGCCCCCATCCGGACGCTGGAAGCCTCGGCCAGAACCCGGCCTTTGGGTTCGAGGAGAAAGACCCCGTTCTCGAAGGTTGCGCGGATGCCCGTGCGCCCCTTGAGCCAGATGGTTGCGGATCGGGGATCCATGAGCACCCGGCGCGGGACCTCCCGAGCCGCCCCTTCCAGGATCTGAAGGTAAAAAACGACGTTGTCGTCCATGGCCCTGGCCAGCAGGGACACCTCATCGAACTGGCGCTGTTCGATCTGGCTCCGCGAAATGGCGGTGAAGTACCGGGCGACACCCCATCCGCCACCGGCTACGACCATCGAGAAAAAGAGCCCGAAGACGAAGAAGATCCTCCGCTGGATGCCGAAGGGACGGCGGCTCATGGCCGTGCGTCCAGAGGGCTCCCGTCCTCGACCTGAAGGCGGCGGAACAGCATTCCCAAAGCCCCCTTCATCCTTCCCGGATGTCGAAGAGTTTTCCGAATTGCACGATCTTGAGGATCTCCATCACGGCCGGCGAGGGGTTTGCCAGGACCACCTTGATGTCCTTGGCCTCGGCTTTCTCCCGCAGCAGCAGCAGCATGCCCAGGGCGGAAGAGTCCATGTAGCTGAGCCCCGAAAGCTCCAGCGTGATCTGTCTGGCCGTGGTGGCGTCCAGCAGGTTCTGGGTGGCGTTCCTGAAATGGGTGTGCGCTTCGAACATGAACCTGCCTTCCAGGCGCAGGCTGGAGGTCTGGGAATCCTGGTGCAGCGAAAGACTCATGAAGCGACCTTCCCCGGGACTGGAATACCCTCTGTATCGTCCACCGGATGGTGAGGTTGATTATCGGATGTGACGCCTTTCGACTGGCTTGGTGAGTAGGCTGGATGGGCATCCGGGGGCATCCGTGAAGCTCCCCGGTGGAGGATGGAACATGGCGGATCTGGTGCGGGGGGGCGAGGTGGAAGCGGCAGTCCGGTCCTTCGAGGCGTGGGGGGGGGCTTCGCGCCTGACCCGGCGCCGGCTCATCGAAGCCTGGCTGGACCAGCTGGGCCTGGTGCGGGAGGAACTGGCGGGCCTCGTCACCGGGGAGACCGGGAAGCCCATCACCCTGGCGCGGGGCGAAGTGGGCCGGGCCGAGGCCACCCTGCGGGCGACGGCCGAGGCGGTCGCCGCCTTCGGAGAAGAGACCGTCCCCTATGACCTGATGGCGGGGGCAGAGGGCTGCCGAGCGGTCCTCCGGCGCTTCCCCGTGGGTCCGGTGCTGGCCATCACGCCCTTCAACTTTCCGGTGAACCTGGCGATCCACAAGCTCGGTCCCGCTCTGGCCGCCGGGTGCAGCGTCCTCTGGAAGCCATGTCCCCAGGCGCCGCGGACCTCGAAGCTCCTCTGGGACAGTTTCGAAGCCGCCCGGTTGCAGGTGGGAGCACCGGAGAACCTGCTCCAACTGGTTTCGCCGGACCCGGTTGCCGCCGAGGCATTGGCCAAGGATCCCCGCATTGCCGCCGTGAGCTTCACTGGTTCCGAGCGGGTGGGGCGGCACCTGGAGCAGGTGCTGGCGGGCAAGCGGCTGCTGCTGGAGCTGGGCGGCAACGGGGCCGTGGTGGTGGACGAGGGCGTGGACGCGGCGGCCGTGGCCCGCCACCTGGCCCCCGCCGCCGTGGCCGGGGCGGGGCAGAGCTGCTCCAAGGCCCAGCGGATCTATGTGCACCGGGCCCTCTGGGATGCCTTCGCCCCGGCCTTCGTGGCCGCCGTGAAGGCCCTGCCGGTGGGCGATCCCATGGATCCCGCCACCGTGGTCGGTCCCCTCATCGATGAAGCCACGGCCCGCCGCAAGGACGAGGACCTGGATCGCGCTGTGGCCGCTGGCGCTGAGGTCCTGCTGCGCGGGCCCCGGCAGGGGGCACTCCTGCCGCCTGCCATCCTCGCCGGACTGCCCGACGACGATCCCTTCCAGTGCGAGGAAGCCTTCTCGCCCATCACGGTGCTGACACCCGTGGATAGCTTCGAGGAGGGCCTCGACCGGGCCGCTGCCACGCGCTTCGGGCTGCGGGCCAGCGCCTACAGCCGGGACCAGCGGCACCTGCGGCAGGCCGAATCGAAGCTCCGCGCCGGAGGCGTGCTGCTCAACCTGCCGCCCACCTTCCGGCTGGACGCGGCCCCCTTCGGCGGCGTGCGGGCCAGCGGCAACGGCTTCGAAGGCCCCCGGTGGGCGATGGAGGGCTTCACGGAAGGCCGCCTCATCGTCGAAGGTCCTGCCCTGTAAGAATCGAGCTGGAGCCGACCGATGACTTTATCCATGCCCTTCCATTCCGGCGACCTCGTGGTGGTGGTGCTCCATTCTCCGAGAGAGCGCCTGTGGGGCCGGATCCTCGGGCTGGAGGCATCCGGCATCGCCGTCCGGGGTGTGGACCTCGCCCCCTGGACCGAGGTCCTGACCCTGGTGCGCACGGGCCAGACTGACCAGATTTCCCTCAGCACCCGCTTTCTGCCCATGCACCGGGTCGAGACCGTGTACCTCGACGAGCCCAGCTCCGGCGCTCCCAGCCTCGCGGAGACCTTCATCGACCACACGGGCCAGGATCCCCACACCTTTCTGGCAGATCCTCCCCCATCCACCTTTTCGCCCCGACACCGGAGGAATCCATGAGCCACGCCAATCACACCAGCTGGATGGCACGTTTTCGTGACCGCGCCAAGGTCCTGGACCGCCACATCGTCCTGCCCGAGGGCCGGGAGGATCGGTCCCTCCAGGCCGCCCAGCTGCTGCTGGATCAGGGCCTCTGCCGGCTCACCCTGCTGGGCGATCCCGCCGGCATGGCGGATCGGGGCGTGGCCCTGGGCTTGTCCCTGAAGGGGGCCCAGCTGGTGGATCCCTCCAAGAGCGCCCTGCTGCCGGAACTGGCTGGGGCCTACTTCGAGCGCCGCAAGGCCAAGGGCATCACCGAGGCCCAGGCCCTGGAGGCGGTGAACAACCCCCTCTGGTTCGGCGCCATGCTGGTGCAGAACGGCCACTGCGACGGCATGGTCGCCGGCGCCCTCAACACCACCGCGGAGACGGTGCGGGCCTGCCTGCAGGCCATCGGCCCCGCCAAGGGCATCAAGACGGTCTCCAGCTTCTTCCTGATGATCCATCCAGACACCGCCTTCGGTGAGCAGGGCGCGGTGATCTTCTCGGACTGCGCCGTGGTGCCGGATCCCACCCCCGAGCAGCTGGCGGACATCGCCATCGCCGCCGCCGAGAACGCCCGCAGCGTCATGGGCGTGGAGCCCCGCGTGGCCCTGCTCAGCTTCTCCACCCGTGGCTCCGCGGAGCACCCCTGCGTGGACAAGGTCCGCGCGGCCCTGGCCATCGTCAAGGAGCGCCGCCCCGACCTGGCGGTCGACGGCGAGCTGCAGGCCGACGCCTCCCTGCTGCCCTCCGTGGGCCAGAAGAAGGCTCCTGGCTCCGCGGTGGCCGGCCGGGCCAACGTGCTGGTCTTCCCGGACCTCGACGCCGGGAACATCTCCTACAAGATCGCCGAGCGCATGGGCGGCTGCGCCGCCATCGGACCCTTCCTCCAGGGCCTGGCCAAGCCCGCCAACGACCTGAGCCGCGGCTGCAGCCCCCAGGACATCGCCGACACGGTGGTCCTGACGGCCCTCCAGTGAAGCGGATCGCCCTCTTCATCTCCGGCACCGGCGGCAACGCCCTGAACCTGTTCCGGGCCTGCCAGGAGGGCCAGGTGCCCGCCCTCCCGGTGCTGGGCCTGGCCTCCACCGCCAAGGCCGGCGGCATCCCCCGGCTTGAGGCGGAGGGCCTGCCCACCGTGGCGGTGGTCCGGAAGGACTTTGAATCGGACGAGGCGTTCTCAGAGGCCTGCTACCAGGCCGCCGAAGCTGCGGGCGCCGAGGTCATCTGCCTCTGCGGGTGGCTGAAGAAACTGGCCGTGCCCCGCCGGTGGGAGGGCCGCATCCTCAACATCCATCCCGGCCTGCTGCCCCAGTTCGGCGGGCCCGGCATGTACGGCATGCACGTCCACCGCGCCGTGCTGGCGGCCGGCGAAGCGGAATCCGGCGCCACAGTGCACCTGGTGGACGCCGAGTACGACCACGGCCGGATCGTGGACCAGCTGCGGGTTCCGGTGCTTCCCGGCGATACCCCCGAGGACCTGCAGAAGCGGGTCTACGCCGCGGAGATGGAGCTGTACCCGAGGGCCCTGGCGGCATACCTTAAACTCTTGCCATGAGCATGAAGCAGGAGCGGAGTGCCACTTTGGCGAAGCCGAAGCCCGGAGGGCGCGGCACAGGAGGTGCCGCGTGATCCCACTCCTCACTGCCGACGAGATGCGGGCTGCGGAGCGCCAGGCCATCGAGGGCTGGGGCATCCCGTCCCTGGTGCTCCAGGAACATGCGGCGCTCGGTGCGCTGGCCCTCATCCCCCGCGGGGAGCCGCTGCACGTGCTGGCGGGCCCTGGCAACAACGGGGGCGATGCCCTGGCCCTGGCGCGGCTCGGCCGCCTGGAGGGGCGTGAGGTTTCCGTCTGGTCGCCCTCCGCCCAGCCCAGGTGGGCTGGTGATGCGGCTCATCAGGCCCGGCTCTGGAAGGGCCTGGGCGGGGAGATCCGGACGTCCGCGACCCCGGTGGAGGTCATGGCGGCCTGGCGGGGCTGGGTGGTGGATGGGCTCTTCGGCCTGGGCACCACGCGGCCCCTGGAGGGTGCGGCCCTGGCCTGGGTGCGGGCCCTGAACGCTTCTGGTCTGCCCGTGCTGGCCCTCGACCTGCCCTCCGGCCTGGACCCCAGCTCTGCCGAAATCCCGGGCGAGGCGGTCCTCGCCACCCGGACAGCCTGCTTCGGGCTCCGCAAGGTCTGCCACGGCCTGATGCCCGCCCGGGAGGCCTGCGGCGAGATCGCCGTGGTCCCCATTCCGCTGGATCAGGTTCCCCGGGCCGCCCTGCAGCTCCTGGAGCGCCCGATCCTGACCCCGAGGCCCTGGGATGCGCATAAGGGCAGCTTCGGACATGTGGCCATCCGGGCCGGCAGCCTGGGCATGAGCGGTGCCGCCGTGCTGGCGGCCCTGGGCGCCCTGCGGGTGGGCGCGGGCCTCGTGACCGTGCTGACCGATCCCGAGGTCCGCGCCGAAGTGGCCGCCCAGGTGCCCGAGGCCATGGTGCGGCCCTGGCAGGGTTCCGTATCCGTCGAGGCGGACGTGCTCCTGGTGGGCCCCGGTGGCATCTCCCAGGTGCCCGACTGGGAGGGCCCCCTGGTGCTGGATGCCTCGGCCCTGAAGGAAGGCGAAGGAAACCGCTGGATGGAGCGCCCCGGCACGGCCATCACGCCCCACCCCGGCGAGTTCGCCCGGCTGTTCCGGCTGCCCCGCCCCATGCTGATGGACGAGCGGCTGGCCCAGGCCCGGCAGGTGGCCGCTGGGAAACCCGGCGTCCTGCTGCTCAAGGGAGCTCAGAGCGTCCTGGCTGGCGGCGCCCGTGAAGATCTGTGGATCAACCCCACGGGCCATCCGGGGCTGGCCACGGGCGGGAGCGGCGATCTGCTGGCGGGCATGGTGGCCGGCTTCCGCGCCCAGGGCCTGCCCATGCGCGAGGCGGTGGCGGCCGCGACGTGGTTCCACGGAGCCGCGGCCGATCGTCTCCCCGGCGCCGGCCTGCTGCCGCGGGATCTGGCGGACCAGCTCCCGGAGCTGCTGCGTGGCTGAGCGGTTCCTGGCCGATGACATCGCCACCGAGGCCCTGGGTGAAGCCCTGGCCCGGGTGACGCCGCCCGGCGGCACCTGGCTGCTGCGCGGGGAACTGGGGGCGGGCAAGACCACCTGGACCCGGGGGTTCCTGCGGGGCCTGGGCGGGGACCCGGACGAAGTGGCTTCGCCCACCTACGCTGTCCTCCACCGCTACGAGTCGCCGGCGGGCCGCCTCTTCCACCTGGATCTCTACCGCCCGGGCCCGGAGGGCGCCTGGGCCCTGGGGCTGGAGGAGACCATCGGACCCGGGGACCGGCTGGTGGTGGAGTGGGCGGGCCAGGACGGGCCCTGGCCTTCGGACTGGGTGGCCGAGCTGTCGCTGGCTCCCGAAGGTGGGGGGCGGCGGGCCGAATGGACACTGCCTGACGAATCCACTGGGCGATGATGGGGCATGAGCCTCCCGCTGATTGTTTCTCTCTTCGCAGGTTTCGTGGCGATGCTGGCTCTCTGGGCGGCCTTGCGGAGGAGCCCGGTGGACCCGGCGCCCTTCGAGGCCCTGCGGCGCCATGCCGAGGAGCTGGCCTCGCGGAACCGCTCTGAATCCCATCAGGCGCTCGCGGCCCAGGTCCGGCCGCTGACTGCCGAGCTGGGCCAACTGCGCGTGGCCCAGGTTGAGAAGCTGGCGGAAGGTTTCCGGCAGCTCACCACCGCGGTCCAGGAGGCGCTCCGGGCTTCGCGTTCGGAGCAGGCCGCGCAGCTCGATCTGGTCCAGCAGCAGGTGCAGCAGCGGCTCGGTGCCATCCAGGTTTCGAACGAAGCGAAGCTTGAAGAGATACGCCGTACGGTGGACGAGAAACTGCACGAGGCCCTGGAGAAACGCCTGGGGGAAAGTTTCAGCTTGGTGGCCGAGCGCCTCGAACAGGTGCAGCGGGGCCTGGGCGAGATGCAGGGGCTGGCCCAGGATGTGGGCGGCCTCAAGCGGGCGCTGACGAATGTGAAGGCCCGGGGGGTCATGGGTGAGGCCCAGCTGGGGGCCCTGCTGGAGCAGTTCCTGGCGCCCGGGCAGTACCAGGCCAACGTCCATGTGCGGCCCCGGTCCCCCGAGGTGGTCGAGTTCGCGGTGAAGCTGCCCGGCCCCGACGAAGGCAGCACCGTCTGGCTGCCCATCGACGCCAAGTTCCCCCTGGAGGACTATCAGCGGCTCATGGATGCCTATGAAAGCGGGGATCTGACGGCCGTGGAAGCCGCAGGGAAGGCCATGGAGAGCCGCCTGCTCTCCCAGGGGCGCGACATTCGCGACAAATACATCGCGCCGCCCCACAGCACGGACTTCGCCCTGCTCTTCCTGCCCTTCGAGGGGCTGTACGCCGAAGCGCTGAGACGGCCGGGCCTGCTGGAGCGCCTCCAGCGGGACTGCCGGGTCACGCTGGTGGGCCCCACCACCCTCACGGCCTTCCTCAACAGCCTCCAGGTGGGCTTCAAGACCTTGGCCATCAGCCGGCAGACCGGCGAGGTCTGGAAGGTGCTGGGCCATGTGAAGGCGGAATTCGGGCGCTTCGGCACGGCCCTGGCTGCGGTGCAGAAGAAGCTGGAGGAGGCCAGCGGCAAGCTGGGGGATGTCTCGGCCCGGCGGGATCAGATGGAAAAGAAATTGGCGGGTGTGGAGGTGGCTTCAGAAGTCGGCTCGGCGGGCCTGCCCGGTGAAATTGGCGATCAGTCGATGCCTGTTTTATCCAATTTGATTGAATAATTCACTTCACAAATCGCCGGAATGCCTTAGGATACGGGCCAATCCGGGGGAGTGATGCTGAAGGGTCGGGAACGTCACGGGGCGGGCGAGGTGATCGCCGTCGACCGGAACTACGTCCCCATGCAGGAAGTGAGCCGAAGGCGCGCCCTCTGCGCCGTGGTGGCAGGGCGCGCCCATGTGCTCAACCCGGCCACTTTCGAGCGGCACCGGAACCTGGACGGGAGCCTCGAACTCATCATCTTCCCCCACGCCCAGGCCTGCAGCGATTCCAAGCTGCTGATCGGCCGCCTGGAACGCCGCGTGATGCGCCGCGACCACTACCTCTGCCAGTACGAAGGCTGCCAGCGGAAGGCCACCACCGTGGACCATGTGGTGCCTCTCTGTCAGGGCGGATCCACCACCTGGCAGAACCTGGTGGGCTGCTGTCTTTCGTGCAATCAGATCAAGGGCGGCCGCACGCCGGACCAGGCCGGCATGATCCTCAAACGCCAGCCCAAGGGCCCCCGGGCACACCTTTTCGAGCGCTTCGAGGAGCTTCTGAAGCGGGCCAGCGCAGCGTGAAGCGGGCGCCTCTACCCGGAAAAGCCTCCACGAAGGACACGAAGACGCCCTGTGGGCTTGGGAAGGTCACGAATGGGCCCCGAAATGACAGGGCAGCCCCGGGCTGGTTCCCTTCGTGATCTTGCCTTCGCCATTCTTCGTGTCCTTCGTGGAGTTCTTTTTTCCGGTTCTGATCCGATGCCACGTAATCACTCCGTGATGGCGCGGGTCTTCAGGAACAATTCCGCCCATTCCCGGGCGGGATCGCTGCGGCGCGTGATGCCCCCGCCGGTCCAGTAGGTCAGGTGCCCGCCTTGGATCTGGGCCGTGCGGATGGGCAGGGTCAACTCCAGGTCGCCATGAGGGGTGATCCACCCCAGGGCTCCGCAGTAGAACCCCCTGGGCGCGGCCTCGGCGTCAGCCAGATGGGCGCAGACCGCGTGCTTGGGGGCTCCGGTGACGCTTCCGCCCGGGAGCACGGCCCGGAGCAGCTCGGCCAGGCCCAGCCCGGGGCGGGCCTGAGCCTCGACGGTGCTCACCAGGTGCAGCACCGTGGGGTAGGGCTCCACGGCCATGGGCCGGCTCACGGCGACGGTTCCCGTCCGGGCAACGCGGCCCAGATCGTTGCGCACCAGATCCAGGATCATGGTGTGTTCGGCCCGCTCCTTGGGGTCGGCGGCCAGGGCCTCTGCCGCACGGCGATCAAGGTCGGGGTCGCTGGTGAGCGGGGCGCTGCCCTTGATGGGCTGAGACCAGAGCCGATCGCCCCGGCGCGAGAGGAGACGCTCCATGCTCAGGGAGAGGAGGTGGAGGTCGCCCAGGTCCAGCAAGGCGCCGAAGGGGGGCCGGGCTGCCCCGAAGGCCCGGAGGGCCAGGTCCACAGGATCCCCCGTGAATGGGCAATCAAAGGGAACACAGATGTTGGCGACATAGAATCCGCCCTCCAGGATGCAGTCGCGAATCCGCTCCACCGCGGCCCGGTGGCGGGCTTCCGTCCAGCGGGGGACGAGGGTCAGTGGGCTGGCTTCAGGATCACTCACAGAACGAAGCCAGTCTGTCCAGGCCTGCGGGTCCGGAGGAGCCTCCTCCCAGGACCACAGTTCGGCCTGGCCACCCTGGTGGTGCAGGGCCTGCCGGAGACCGCGCCAGTGCTGGCCCAGGGTGCCGGGGGGCACCGCGTGGCGGGGCAGAGCGGCCTCGTCGCAGGCCAGCTCAAAGGAGGCGGCGCCAACCCAGGGCCCGGGATGCTCCGGGAGGGCCGAAGCCAGGGTGTCCCAGGGGGACCCGCCCCGTGCCCGGCCGTCGAGGCAGGTGGTCCAGGCCGTCCCCGACCACCGGGACGTGAGAATCGGCCCGTCCGGAAGGCCCAGGAGGCCGTCGCCGGTGGGGCCAGTATGGAGCCAGACGGAGCCCTGCCGCAGCAGACTCCGGGCACAGGCGGGCCAGGGGCCCGGGAGGGCGAAGGGCAGGCGGTGCCGGGGAGCCAGGTCCATGGAAGGCATCATCCCATTGGATGCTGGAACTCACTCTATTGGCTAGCGTTGAAAAAGGTTGCACTAATAAATTGTTCTTCGATGACAAATAAGTGATGAAAAACAGGCTTTTCTTTTTTTCATCGAGGACCTAGGCTCTTGGGCCAGGAGGAACCTCCATGCCTTCAGTGGATATCAGTTCTCAGACCGGTAAGGATTTCGCAGGAGATGCGTTAATCGTCCCGGTGTTTTCCGGGCGCGAGCGCCATCGTCTGCCACTCGCCATCAGCAAGGTCGCCCGCCAGGTGATGGACGAAGAGGATTTCAAGGCCGACTATCTTGAAGTTGTGCCGCTTCACCACCCCAATGGCGTGAAGGAAAGCCGCTGGATGGTACTTGTCGGGTTGGGCGACGAAGAGAAGGTCACGCTCAACAAGATCCGCAAGGCGGTGGGAACGGCCGGGCGCTTCTGCCTCAAGAAGAAGTGGAAGAAGATCGGCGTGCTCTCTCCGTCCACCTCGACCCTGGACCACGATGCCGTGCAGATCGCCGTGGCCGAAGGCACCCTGCTCGCGAACTACGATTTCGTGGCTTTCAAGGGCGGGAAACAGGAAGCCAAGCAATTCACCACCGTTGAGATTTTCACCAATGGTGACGACACGCGGAAGGCCCGCCGCAAACTGCCCGTGATCGAGGCCGGTGTTGCGGCCTGCCACCGGGTCCGCGATCTGGCCAACACCCCGGCGGGGGATCTCTACCCCGAAGTGTTTGCGGACATGGCCGTGAAGCTGGCCAAGCAGCACAAGCTCCATTGTGAAGTGCTGGACGTGCCCGCCCTGGAAAAGGGGGGCTTCCGCTCGGTTCTGGCAGTGGGCCAGGGCAGTTCGCGGGCCCCCCGGGTGGTGAAGCTCGAATACAAGCCGAAGGAGAAGCCCAAGAAGCATGTGGTGCTGGTGGGGAAGGGGGTCTGCTTCGATTCCGGCGGGCTGTCTCTCAAGGACGCCTCGGGCATGGAGACCATGAAGGACGACATGACGGGCGCAGCCATCGTGCTGGCGACCCTCGCCGCCTGCGCGCAGCTGGAGATCCCAGTCCAGGTGACGGGCCTCATGGGCCTGGTGGAGAACATGCCGTCTGGCACCAGCTACAAGCCCGGCGATGTCCTCCGCAGCCGTAGCGGCAAGACGGTGGAAGTGCTCAACACCGACGCGGAGGGCCGGCTGGTCCTGGCGGACCTACTCCACTACGCCGGAGAACTGGGCGCGGACCACGTCGTGGACCTGGCCACCCTCACCGGGGCCGCCCTCGTCGCCATGGGCGACGGCGTTTCGGCCGTCATGGGCACGGACCAGAAGCTGGTGGACCGGCTCCTGGACTCTGGGAGCGCCGTGGGCGAGTACCTCTGGCAGCTGCCGCTGGTGGAGGAATACTCCGAACTGCTCAAGAGCCCCTTGGCGGACCTGAAG
Organism: Geothrix sp.; assembly: GCA_036504495.1. Lineage (GTDB taxonomy): Bacteria > Acidobacteriota > Holophagae > Holophagales > Holophagaceae > Geothrix. The sequence continues at coordinate 28,064 of DASXVC010000057.1, read as the reverse complement.
AACATCACGGGCATCCGCTGGGGCGGCACCATCACGGCCGGGCTCTTCCTCCGGGAGTTCGTGGATGGCGCCTCCTGGGCCCATGTGGACCTCTCCGGAAGCTGGTCGGGCAAGGAGCGGGACTACCGGACCCACGGCGGGAGCGGCGAAGGCCCCCGCTTCCTCCTGGAATGGCTCATGGACTGACCTCCGACCCCCAGGGTTGGACCAAGGGGGGCTTTGCCCCCCTTTTTTTCAAATGCGGGAGGATATCCCTCTTGACCGCGGGGCACGGATGGGGATTTATTGAGGACTGCATTCAATCTACTTGAGCCCTCACCCCTTTGGAGTTCCCATGGAAGCGATGGAGACCCTCACCAAGGCTGACCTCTCCCGGCACCTGATGGAGCGGCTCGAACTGGGGAAGAAGGATGCGGATCTCCTGGTGAACACGTTCCTGGAGAGCATCATCGAATCCCTCAAGACCGGCGAAGGCGTGGAGCTTCGCGGGTTCGGGAGCTTCCGCCTGCGTGATCGCCGGGCCCGCCAGGGCCGCAATCCCCGCAGCGGTGAAAGCATCCAGGTCCCCCCCAAGCGGGTGGTCTATTTCAAGCTGGGCAAGGAACTGCGCAGCAAGCTGATCGACGAATAGACCGTCCAACCCACCCTCCAGGGAGTCCCCATGCGTTTCCGCAAGCTGCTCCTCGCCCTGCTGGCCGTCGTGGCTGTCGCGACACCCGCCCTTGCCCAGAAGAAAATGTCCAAGGAAGACAAGGCGAAGCTTCCGCGCATCGCCATCCTGGAGTTCAAGGCCGCCCCCGATGCCTGGCACGGCTGGCGCCACGGTGGCTGGGGCAACCAGATGGGCACCATCTCCAACCAGCTCCGCGATCTCTTCACCACGGAGATCATGGAGAAGGGCAAGAACAAGATCCGCGTCATCGAGCGCGAACGGTTATCCGAGATCCGCGAGGAATTGAACTTCCAGCAGAGCGGCGAAGTGGACACGGCCACGGTCCAGAAGATCGGCAAGCTCCTGGGCGTGAAGTACGTGATGACCGGGAAGGTGACGCGCTTTGCGTACAAGGAAGGCGGATTCAGCACCGGGTGGGGCGTGGGTGCCCTGGTCGGGAAGGTGACGGGCAGTGGGATGGCCGGAGCCGTGGCTGGCAGCGTGAATGTGAAGAAGGCTTCCTTCACAGGGCGCCTGGACATCCGCCTCATCGAGGTCGAGACCGGGGAGATCCTGGGTGCCTGGAAGGACGAGGACAAGGTGGATGACACCAGCGTGAAGGTGGCGGGCACCGGCGCCGAGGTCCAGTACGACGAGGAACTGGTCAACAAGGTATTCGAGCCCATTGTCCAGCGCATCGCGCCCAAGCTGCTCCGCGCCACGGTCGCCGCCCACGAAGAGGACTGATCACCCTTCAGGGTTTTGCAAGGGGCCCTTTGGGGCCCCTTGCTGTGTCCGGAAACCAGCGGTCCACGGCCTGCCGGATGGCCCCGGCGTAGGCGGGACCCAGGACCTCGGCGCAATGCAGATGCCAGGTGGGCACTTCGATCACCCGGCCCGAGGCAAACCGGGCGGCCATGGCCCGCTGGACCGCAGGAGGCGCCAGGCGGTCCTGGGAAGCGAGAAAGCACAGGCTGGGAGTGGCGAAGCGGAGTCCCTCCGTCCGCCGGAGCAGGTCCGTCTCGGCGGGATCATAACCACCCATGCGGCCCGCGGCCTGACTGGCCAGGGCTCCGATGGGTGGGGCGAGGACATGCCACCAGCGATCCTCGGGGCCGCGCACCAGCCGCTCGGCGAAGCTCCGGCTGCTGGCTGGGGCGCCTTCCCAGATGAGTCCCGCGAGCGGTCCCTTGCCTTCGCGTTCCAGATCCGCCAGGGCCAACAGACCCACGGAGGCGCCCAGGCTGCGTCCCATGAGAAGGATGCGGTGCCGGGGCGTACCCGTGGCTTCCAGGTGGTGGACCATCCGGACCACATCGCGGGACTCGGCCACGCCGAAGGTCACGGCGGGAGCGGGCCCCCCGGCCCTCAGGGCATCATCCCGCCGCCGGTAGGTGAAGATGGCTGCGTGGAGCAGGGGGAACCACTTCAAGGCCGGGCTGGTGCCCCAGCGGTCGTCCCCGAAGCCATGGAGCAGGAGGACCACCCCCGGGGCAGGGCTCCGCCGCTGGAGGCGCCAGGCCTGCAGGCCATCCACCTCCTCGGAGGACCAGGCCCCTCCGGGGTCGCCGTCCCCCCCCGCGGCGAGGTCGCGGTAGGTGGCTTCAACCCGCGCCAGGGGCTGCGGGCGGTAGAAAGGCGGATCCACGAGCTCCCGGGCCACGGCCCAGGACTTCCATGCGACGAATCCCCCCACGGCCAGCAGGGGCAGGGCGCCCAGGACGAACCAGGTCCGCCGGCTCACCAGTAGCCCGTGGTGATCAGGACGGCGGCCGCCGGATCCGTGACCTGGCACTGGCAGGCAAGGCGCTGGTCTGGTCTCGCCCCATTCCGCTCCAATACGCGGGTCTCATGGGAGCGGGGTGCGGTCAGGTGTGCCTCGCCCACTAGCACGGTGACCATGCACCTGGCGCAGGCGCCGCGGCCACTGCAGGCGGAAGCCACCGGCAGGCCCCCGGCCAGGCAGCGGCTCATCAGGGTCTCCGTCCCGCCGATGACGAGGTCCGCCGGGCGGGTGCGGGCCACCAGTGCCATCGCTACTTGACGAGCGCCGCCGTCACGCCGGGAAGGCCTTCGGCCGTGGGCAGAGGGTCGGGCTTGCCGTAAAGGACGGCATTCAGATTCTGGACGAGCGTGACCTGGTAGATCCCCTTGTCTGCGCCCATGTCCAGCTCGCCGAGGTCAGGGCTGAAGGTCTCCCGCTGGCTGGTCAGGAAGAAGCGGTGCTTGCCGGTGGCGAGTCCCTTGATCACGAGACTGGTCGCGCCCTTGGGCAGTTGCTGGACGGGAATGCGGGCCCCATCGAGGCTCAGTTCCACCGGCCCCAGCACCTTGCGGGTGAAGCGGAAGACAGCCGTTCCCGCGGGGATGGGGGAACTGGGGGTCAGGGGCACCTTGCGGCAGCCCAGGAAGGAGACGGCTCCCAGCAGCACCAGGGCGGGGACGAGGGGGCGGAACGTCATGAAACCTCCAGAACCTTGATGATATGCGATCAGGGGGCCGGAGGTCTCAAGGGTGGGCCGTTTCACCTGGGAAGGTGGCCCAGATGCGGCCCTGCCAGACCGCCGTGCGCGGCTTGCGGGCGATGATGCCCGTCAGGGTCCCCAGACATTCGACTTCCACCCGGCCGCCGGGGCCGTCCTGCAGTGACACGGGCCGGGTCCGGGTCTTGATCGTAGCGGCCCAGCTGTCCGGGTAGGAATCGGCACCTTTCCGGTCGATGCGGAGCATGTAGAGGACACCAGTCTTCAGCACTGCGAGATCCAGGTCGAAGGGCTGCCCTGGTCCAGTGGGGATCAGTTGGCCCTGGATCCGGAACGCGCCTGGAAGGCCGCCCTTGGGTGGGGCCGTGAAGAGGGCCTTGAGTTTGAAGCGATAGGTGGTGGTACCGATTTTCAATTCCCCGCCGCCGGTGGCTTGGAGGTCGACGGCTTGGGCCTGGAGCGTGAGGCCGAGGCAGAGGGCTGCCAGGGGGCGGAGGAAGTTCATGCTGACTCCAGGTGGGTGGGCTTCTATTCTGAAGGATTGAACCTGAGAGGTGAACCATGACCCACGTGCTCTTCCAGACTGACAAGGGCGACATCAACCTGGAGCTGTTCCCGAAGGAGGCCCCGGGCACCGTGGCGAACTTCGTGAAGCTCATCGAGGCTGGCTTCTACGATGGCTTGGCCTTCCACCGCGTCATCCCCGACTTCGTCATCCAGGGCGGCTGCCCCAACACCAAGGCCGGCGCCTCGGGCATGCCTGGGACCGGCGGTCCCGGCTGGAAGATCAAGTGCGAGACGGCGGGCAATCCCCACAAGCACAAGCTGGGCGCCCTCTCCATGGCACATGCGGGCCCGAATACGGGTGGCAGCCAGTTCTTCATCTGCAACGGCAGTGCCCCCAGCCACCTCGATGGGGTGCACACGGTCTTCGGCCAGTGCGTCTCGGACGCCGACATCAAGGTGGTCCAGGCCATCAAGGCCAACGACCGCATCCTCAAGGCGACGGTGGTCGAGGCCTGATTTTGGCTTTTCCCATGCGCAGAATCGGGCGACCAAGCCGCCCGATTCTGCGTTATGAAAGGCATGGGAGGGAAGCATGATTGACCGGTGCGGGTGGTGCGGGACGGATCCACTGTATGTGGCCTACCACGACGAGGAGTGGGGCGTGCCCCAGCATGACGACCTCCGCCTCTTCGAGAAGCTCATCCTGGAAGGGGCCCAGGCGGGGCTCAGCTGGATCACCATCCTCCGGAAGCGCGAAGCCTACCGGAAGGCTTTCCACGGGTTCGACCCCGTGAAGGTGGCCGCGATGACGGATGCCGACCTGGAGGCCGTCCTCCTGGACCCGGGCATCGTGCGCAACCGCCTGAAGGTCTTCGCGGCCCGCAGGAACGCCCAGGCATTCCTGGCGGTGCAGAGGGAGTTCGGCAGCTTCGATACCTTCCTCTGGGCCTTCGTGAACGGCGCGCCGAAGGTCAACGGGCCGCGCTCCCTGGCGGAGGTCCCGGCCGTATCTCCGGAGGCCGAGGCCCTGAGCCGGGCGCTCAAGAAGCGGGGCTTCACCTTCGTGGGGCCCACGATCATGTATGCCTACATGCAGTCCATGGGCCTGGTGGACGACCATGTGGCCACCTGCTGGAAGCGGCAGGGGCCGAAGTCGCGCTAGACTGGAGGGCTCGGAGCCCCCGTGTCCAAGCCCTTCTACATCACCACCCCCATCTACTACGTGAATGATCGGCCCCACATCGGCCACACCTACACCACGGTGCTGGCGGATGTGATCGCCCGGTTCCACCGCATGCGCGGCGAGGAGGTGTACTTCCTCACCGGGACGGATGAGCACGGCCAGAAGGTGGAGAAGGCCGCCGCAGCCCGGGGGATCACGCCGAAGCAGCTGGCCGATGAAGTCGTGGCCAACTACACGGAGCTGTGGAAGGCCATGGGCATGACCCACTTCCGCTTCATCCGCACCACGGACGAGGACCACAAGGCCCAGGTGCAGCGGCTCTTCAAGCGCCTGCTGGACAAGGGCGACATCTACAAGTCCACCTACAAGGGGCTCTACTCCGTCAGCGACGAGGCCTACGTCACCGAGACCCAGGCCAAGGAGCTGCAGGCCCAGGGCCTCGCGCACCAGCTGGTGGAGCTGGAGGAGGAGACCTACTTCTTCCGCCTCAGCGCCTACCAGGACAGGCTGCTGAAGCACTTCGAGGAGCATCCCGAGTTCGTACAGCCAGAGTTCCGCTTCAACGAGGTGAAGCGCTTCGTGGAAGGCGGCCTCCAGGATCTCTCCATCAGCCGCACCAGCATCAGCTGGGGCATCCCCGTGCCCGGCGACGAGAAGCACGTCATCTACGTGTGGTTCGACGCCCTGCTCAACTACCTCACGGGTTGCCCCGCCAACAGCTGGCCGCCGGACCTCCAGCTCGTGGGCAAGGACATCCTGCGCTTCCACGCGGTCTACTGGCCGGCCTTCCTCATGGCCGCGGGCATGTTCCAGCCCACCACCATCCTGGCCCACGGCTGGTGGCTCATGGGCGACGACAAGATGTCCAAGAGCAAGGGCAATGTCGTCCGCCCGGATACCCTGCTGTACTTCGGCAATGACGCCCTGCGCTTCTACTTCATGCGCGACATGCAGGTGGGCCATGACCGGGGCTTCAGCTTCGAGGGGTTCATGGACCGCCTCAATGCCGACCTGGCCAACGGCCTGGGCAACCTGGCCTCCCGCACCCTCAGCATGATCCAGCGCTACCGCGGCGGCGTGGTGCCCATGCCCACGGTGATGGACGAGCTGGACCAGGCGATGGCGGATCAGCTGCTGGAAGTTTTCCCCGAGTATCTGGAGAAGGCCCGTGCCAGCGACTTCCATGGCGCCCTGGACGCCCTGTGGACCTACCTCCGCGCCCTGGATGGCTACATCGTGAAGGCCGAGCCCTGGAAGCTGGCCAAGGATCCCGCCAACGATCCCAAGCTGGACGCGGTGCTGGCGATCCTCTACCGGGCCCTGCGCGCCACGGCCCTGCTGGTGGCGCCGGTGATGCCGGGGCTGGCCCAGACCCTCTGGGAGAGCCTTGGCCACGACACTCAGGTCGCGGAAAGGACCTTCCACGGGTTCGCCCTGGACGGCCCCGCCATCGGTCCCATTGGCGAGCCCAAGCCCCTGTTCCAGCGCATCGACAAGGAGAAGGAAATGAGCGAACTCATCCCCGCCGAGGTCCCGGCTGAGGTCAAACCGGCCCTGGATGTGCCGGAGATCCGCGAGACCGTGGATGCCGACACCTTTTTCAAGGTGGACCTGCGCGTGGGCCGGATCCTGGAGGCCGAGCGCGTCCCCAAGAGCGACAAGCTCATCAAGATGAAGGTGGATATCGGCCTGGAGCAGCGCACCATCGTGGGCGGCATCGGCAAGGCGTACGAACCCGCCGACCTGCTCAACCGCCTGGTGGTCGTGGTGGCGAACCTGGCGCCCCGCAAGCTCATGGGCATCGAAAGCCACGGCATGCTCCTGGCCGCCAGCGACAACGCCAGCAAGCCCTACCTGGTGGCGCCGCCGGACGATGCCCAGCCTGGGTTCCTGGTGAAATAAATTGAACCGGCGATGAACGGTGATGGACAGTGATGGGTAATATCACCGTTCATCACTGTTCATCACCGGTTTCACATTGAGGTTTGCTTGGCCATTCCCGTTCTTGGATTCGAAGCCGAGATCCTTTCCGATGCCCCGTTCGAGGTCGCGTGCGCCCGCCTGCGAGAGCCCGCTTCCCTGAAGTGTTTGCACCCCTTCGGGCCGTGGACGCTGGCGGAAGGGGGCGGCCAGCTCTTGCTGACCTGGACGCGCTTGCGATTGGGATCGAAGGAGCATGGAGAACTGCGCCTCTCCCCCCATGAGCGTGGTGTGCATGTCCGCCTTGCGGCGCAACACAGGGGATGGATGGCCTTCTTCACCTTTGGGATTCTCCGCTGGCACACGGACCGGCTCCTGGACCGTTTCGTGGAGGAATTGTGAAGCCGACACCCTCTGAGAAGCCTGTCCTCTGGATGAAGTCGAGCTGCACGACTTGCCGCAATGCCAAGGCGAAACTGATGGAGCTGGGCATCGAGGTGGAGATCCGCGACTACTTCAAGCGGCCCCTGGAAGCGCCGGAGCTGGAGCTGCTGCTGTCGGTGGACCCCACGCCCATGTTGGGCACCAAGAGCCCCAAGTACAAGGAACTGGGCCTGAAGGACCGCAGGCTCAACAAGGCCGAGGCCATCGCCTTGATGGTGCAGGACAACAACCTGCTCAAGCGGCCCATCCTGGTGCATCCCTGCGGTGTGATCATTGGATTCGATTCCGTCGCCTATGAGAAGCTGGTGCTCTGAGGGAGAAGAACCCATGCGCTTCTACAGCTGGAACGTGAACGGCTTCCGCTCGGTCCTGAAGAAGGGCTTCATGGACTGGCTGGAGGAAACGGAACCCGACGTGCTCTCCCTCCAGGAGATCCGCAGCGAGTGGGAGGAAGTGGATCTTGGCGTGCGGCGCCAGATCGAGAGCGCCTACGACGTCTGCTGGTTCCCCGCCACGAGCAAGAAGGGCTACGCCGGTTCGGCCACGTTCTCGAGGAAGGATCTGGGATTCAGCCACTCCAAGGGCCTGGGCATCGATGGCTACGATGCCGAAGGCCGCATGATCGTGTCCCGGAAGGACAAGCTGGTCTTCATCGGCGGTTACTTCCCCAACGCGTCCCAGGGGCTGGTGCGGCTGCCCTTCAAGCGCCAGTTCGCCAAGGACCTCGCCGCCATCGTGGCGAAGCACCATGCGGCGGGCGACCAGGTGATCCTCACAGGCGACATGAACGTGGCCCCCGAGGAGATCGACCTGGCCCGCCCCAAGGACAACGTCAAGAATCCGGGCTTCACGCCGGAGGAGCGCGAGGACTTCAAGCTCTACCTGGGTGCGGGCCTCGCAGATGTGCTGCGGGAGCGGAATCCGGGTGTGCCGGGGCTCTACACCTGGTGGACGGCCCGCGGTGGCGCCCGGGAGCGGAACGTGGGCTGGAGGATCGACCTCTTCCTGGCCAGCCGCGCCTTGCTGGACCGCGTGAAGGATGCCCGCATCCACGCCGATGTGCTGGGCTCCGACCACTGTCCCATCAGCCTTGAATTGACCTAATTCTTCCCGCTTCAAAAAAGGCGAGGGCCCCGTTCGGGGCCCTCACCTCTTTGAAGCCGCTGGCTACTTGATGTTCTTCAGCGAGGGATCCTTCAGCATCTCCTTGATCTCAGCAGCCTTGTCGCCCGCGGGGGAGAGCTCCAGATACTTGAGGAAGTGCTGCTTGGTTCCCTTGAGATTCATGTTCGCGTACTCGACCATTCCGAGCAGGTAGTGGGCCTTCGCGTAGGTGGGATCCACTTCCAGGGCCTTCAGCAAGTGGGCCTTGGCCTCTTTCGTCTTGCCGTCGTTGAACGCGATGACGCCCTTGTTGTAGATCACATCCGGGTTGGGCCCCTGGAGGGTCTCCAGCATGGCCACGTACTTCTGCTCGGCCACCTTGTCGGACTTGGCCTTGCTGGTTTCGATGAGGCCGACGATCACGCGCTCGTCCTTCGGGTTCCGCTCCAGCGCCTTCAGGAGGTAGGGCTCACCCTCCTCCTTCTTGGCGCCGCCCTGGGCGAGGCAGATGCCCAGCACCCGCTCGATCTTCAGGAGCTCCGGGGCCAGTTCCGCCTTGGCCGCATCATCCTTCAACTTGGTGAGGGCTTCGTTCAGGGTCTTGTAGGCCTTTTCCACGTGGGGCAGGGCCTCTTCGTACTTGCCATCGTTGTAGAGGGGAATCGCGGCATTGAAGGAGTCCCGTCCTTCGGCATCCAGGGCGGCGCCGGGATCATCGGGAACGGCCTGCGTCCCGCCGCCCACCGGCCCTGCGGCGCGGGCCTCGGCGGGGGTCAGGAGGGTGATGTTCTTGATCAGCACATCGGCCAGAGGGATCTTGATGATCTCCTTGTATTCCACGTAGCCTTCGGCCTTGACGCTGAACTCGAACTCCTTGGGCTCGAGCCCGACCTGGAGGAAGTTCCCGTTCTTGTCGGGGATCAGATCCTTGGTCCAGGCGCGATCGGTGCGCTTGAGGTTGACCTTGGCGCCGGGGATGGGTTTTCCTTCCTTGCTGAGAACCTTGCCGGAGATGCGGCCCGTCTGTTCTGCGTGGATCGACAGGCAGGCGGCGGGGAGCATGAGGGCGAGAATAAGGCGTCGCATGGGCGTTCCTCCAAACCCATCCATCGTTCCACAGGGCTGCGCCGGCGCCGAGTGCTTTTCGTCAAAAAAGCGCTTCGCCGGTCTCCCGTAGTCTGAGAACAGGCGTAATTCCGAGCCGGATGCAGGAAAATTCGGGCTGTGGTAGGCTTCCCGGCAGACAAGTCCTGAAAGTGTTCGAGGTAGCCCATGAATCCAGCGGTGCCGGAAGCCTCCTTGACCGCCTTGATGCATCTCCTGGCGGAACAGGCGCTCATGGCCCTGGGCGTGCCCCACCCGATGATGAAGGAGGCACCGCCCGCCAATCCTGCTGTGGCCAGGTTCTACGTGGACCTGCTCGGGGTGTTGAAGGAGAAGACCGAGGGCGCCCGGGATGATGCAGAGACCCGCCAGCTCGAAGATCTTCTGTACAGCCTCCGCATGCGGTTGATGGACCTCAAGCCTGCCGCGGGCATGCCCGCGGATCCGAAGTCATGATTACTGGGAGAATCGCCATGGGATTGCGCCTGGCCTTGCGTTCCGCTGTCCTGGCGGGCCTGGCGGGACTCTCCGGTCTCTCTGCCGGCCCCGTTCCGGAGGCCAGCAAGCCGGCTGAGCCTGCGCGATCTCTGGAGACGGCGCCCGCCATTGCGCTCAGCCACCGGGCCAATCGCCTGTTCAGCGCCCTCGCGAAGGCCGACCCCGAGGCGATCCGGGCCGCCCAGCTTGAGGTGGAGGCGCTGCGCCGGACCTATTCGACCATGGACGTCGCCCCCCTTGTGGAGGCCACGGCCTTCTGGGCCCGGCAGCAGGGGCTCGCCGGCCGGCCCACCCTCGGGCTGGAAGCGCTGCAGGCCGTGGAGCGCTGGTCCCCGGACCATCCCAGCCTGCTTGGCAGCCGCATCACCCTGATGCGCCAGGAAGGCCTGAAGGGGTGGCTCTGGAGTTTTCCGGACCTCCTCCGCCTGACGCGCCTGCGCATCGAACATCCGGCGCATCGATGGCTCTGGCTGGTGCAGCACTTCGGGATGCTGCGGCTGGGGGCAACGTTGCTGCTGTGGGGCTGGGCCCTCACCATGGGGCTGCGCTACCGCCATGTGCTCAGGCACCTGTGGGAAGAGCCCATGGAGCACAAGGGGATTCCCCCTGTGCTGGCCGCGCTGGCCGGCGCCGTGATCCTGGCCGGGCCAGTACTCCTGGGGATGGACCCCCTGGTGGCCGCGCTCCTCTGGCTCGTCCTGCTGGCCCCCTTCCTCCTTCGGTCCGAGGTGAAGGTCACGGTCTTCATCATGCTGTTCCAGCTGGTCCACCCCATCTTGGCTCTCATGGAGCCGCTGGCGGCCCGCGAACCCGAGCCCAGCGTCCTGATGCTCCAGCTGCAGCCCCAGGTGAGGCCCGTTCCGGCTTCGGCACTCCGCGTGCTGCCCCCCACGGATCAGGCCTTTTTCAAGGGCTGGGAGCAACTCCAGAACCAGCAGTGGAAGGACGCCGAGGACACGTTCCAGGGCCTGGTGGGCCGGCACCCCGAGCAGACCGAGGTGCGGAACAACCTCGGAGTCGCGAAGTTCCAGATGGGCGACTCCGCGGGCGCCGAACGCGCCTTTGCGGATGCGCTCCAGGCGGGGCCGCGGATGGAAGTCCTCCTCAACCAGAGCATTCTCGCCTTCAACCGGCTGGACACCGCGCAGGGTGCCTCGAAGCAGGAGGCCGCCCAGGCGGCGAACCCCGAAGCCTACGCCCGCCTCATCGCCCTCAATGATGCCCAGAAGGATGTGCGCACCTATCCCATGCCCCTTCCCGACACGCCAGCGCGGGTGGATGCCCTCGTGGAAGCGGCCGGGGGCCGGAAGGTGGACCGGCTGCCCCTGACGGAGCCGGCCTTCCTGGTGGCCCTCTTCCTGCCCCTGCTCGGGATGTCGGCATTCCTCCTGCGGATCCGGGCCAGCCTTCGCATGGCGCACCCGGGCCAGTGCATCCGCTGTGGCGAACCCTTCCACACCACGGACAGCCCGGATCCCGACGTCTGCTCGAAGTGCCATCACCTCTTCGTGCTGAGAGACGGGCTCCACACCGAGAGCCGCCGGAGGAAACTCGATGAAGTGGCCGCCCACCAGCAGGCCACCCGGAGGATCCACAAGACTCTGATCGTCCTGCTGCCGGGGGCGGACCTCGCCTTCCTGGGGGAGACGCGGGAAGCCATGATGGAGTTCCTCCCCTTCTGCCTGGTGGTGGGGATGGTCCTGGCCACGGGCCGGTCGGTGCGCTATCCCGGTGAGATCCTTCCGGATCCGACCTCCACGTGGCTCGCCCTCGGGGCGGTGCTGGTGGGGCTGTTCTACCTCCGCTCATGGCTGAAGCTGATCTTGAGGAGGTCCTGAGATGGCACTGGAAGGATCCCTCCGGGATTTCGATCTCTTCTCCCTCTTCAACATGATCAAGATCCAGGGGAAGAACGGCACCCTGGTGCTCTCCCAGGGGCAGGAATTCGTCAAAGTCTTCTTCGAGAACGGTGAAATTGTCGGTTGCGATTCCAACCAGGCCCGCATGGAGGACCGCCTGGGCACCATGCTCGTGCGGCTGGGACGCCTCACGGGAGAGGAACTGCTGAGCATGGTCCAGGTCCAGCGGCAGACCCTCAAGCGCATGGGAACCCTGCTGATGGAGAGCGGCAAGGTCACCGCGACCGATCTGCAGGACGCCCTCTTCAACCAGGCCACAGCCATCCTCCACCGCACCTTCCGCTGGGTGGAAGGGGACTACCGTTTCGATTCCTTCCTGCCGGCGGACCTGGACCGGGAACACTTCGTCCCCATACCGGTGGACACGGTGCTGATGGAGGCCGCCCGGATCCAGGACGAGTGGCCCGAGGTTGAGCGCCGCCTTCCGGGCCTCGATACCGCGCTTGCAAGGTCGGCCAAGGCCCAGGCTCTGCATCTGGATATCGACCGGGATGTGTCCTCCGTGTTGGATGGGAAGGGGCGGGTCCAGCAGGGCTCCTCGGGGCTCACCCACGAGCAGGAGATGGTGCTTTCCTACTTTGATCATCCCCAGAGCGCCAGGGACATCACCCAGATCAGCCGGTACGAGGAATTGGATACCTGCAAGGCCGTCGCCGACCTCCTGGAGGCGGGCCTGCTCGAGCCCGTTGCGGGTGGATCGCTCAAAGTGGCCCGCCCTTGGACCGAGGCCCGTCCAGACCTGGCGCCAGGGGCCTGGGAGCCGAGCCCGCTGCTCTGGCCCCTCGTGGCACTGGGATTCGCGCTGCCCCTGGCCTTGTACGTGCCCCACCAGCGGGAATCCATGAACCTCGGCCTGGCCAGCCTCCAGCCCGTGGATGTGCTCGTGGTGCCCGAAGGGCCGACCAGGCTCCGCCAGGAATGGGCGCTGCGCATGGCCGCGCCGAAGGATGGCGGGACGGCGCTGGCGAAGCTGCTGGGAAGGCCCCTGGAAGGCAAGAACCCGATTCCCGACCTGACCCGTCTTCCCGACCCCATGGCCCAGGCGCTGGCCGCCGAGCCGCCCCGGCGGCCCAATCGATAAGGATTTCCGATGTTCGTGCACCAGCGCCAGGGTTCCCTGGAGGTGATCTGCGGTCCGATGTTCTCGGGCAAGTCCGAGGAGCTCATCCGGCGCATCAAGCGGGCCATCATCGCCAGGCAGAAGGTCCAGGTCTTCAAGCCAGCCCTGGACGATCGCTACGATGCCTCCGCCATCGCCAGCCACAGCCAGCGCAAGCACGACGCCATCCCCGTGAAGGACAGCGTCGAGCTGGCGCGGCACCTGGATCCCGACGCCCAAGTGGTCGCCCTGGATGAGGTCCAGTTCATGGATGAAGGGCTCATCCCCATCATCGAGGGCCTCGCCGATCGTGGCGTGCGCGTCATCGCCGGGGGGCTCGACCAGGATTCCAACGGCGAACCCTTCGGCATCATGCCCATCCTGCTGGCCAAGGCCGAGTACGTCACCAAGCTCCAGGCCATCTGCATGGTCTGCGGCGCCCTCGCGGGCCGCACCCAGCGCATGGTGCACACCGGCGGCCAGGTGCTCGTGGGCGCGGCGGAAGCCTACGAGGCCCGATGCCGCCACTGCCACGAAACCCCCCACGCCACGGGGGGGCGGCTGCTTGAGGAGCCCCCCCAAGGCTCCTGATTTTCCACTTCGTCAAGGCGATGGCCAACCTGACACCTAATCGTAGGCGCAGTGGAGGGAAGGCCCCTGGCTTGGCCTTGACCCGGCGGTAGACTGGCTCCGGCGCGCTGCTGCAGCGCCGAATCCACCATCCGCCCGAGGCTTCAGGGCATTCCAGGAGTTTCCCATGGCCGGCGCCTACGCCACCTTCACCCACATCACCGACTACATGGGCTTCGAGGGCCTGCTCACCGATGAGGAGCGGATGATCCGCGAATCGGCGCGCAAGTTCGTCAACGCCGAAGTGCTGCCCATCATCGAGAAGCATGCCCAGGACCAGACCTTCCCCAAGCACCTCATCCCCAAGATGGGTGAGCTGGGCTTCTACGGTCCTTCGCTGCCGGAGGAATACGGCTGCATGGGCGTGTCGAACGTCGCCTACGGCCTCCTGATGTACGAACTGGAGCGCGGCGATTCGGGCCTGCGTTCCTTCGCCTCCGTGCAGGGCAGCCTCGTCATGTGGCCCATCTACGCCTACGGCAGCGAGGAGCAGAAGAAACACTGGCTGCCCAAGCTGGCCACAGGCGAGAAGATCGGCTGCTTCGGCCTCACGGAACCCGACTTCGGCTCCAACCCCGGCGGCATGCTCACCAAGGCTGTGCGTGAACCCGGCGGCAAGTGGCGCATCAACGGCACCAAGATGTGGATCACCAACGGCACCGTGGCCGACGTGGCCGTGGTGTGGGCCCAGACCGAGGACGGCATCCGCGGCTTCCTGGTGGAGAAGGGCACCCCCGGCTTCAGCGCCCCCGAGATGAAGGGCAAGTGGAGCCTGCGCGCCTCCACCACCTCCGAGCTGGTGCTGGAGGACGTCATCGTGGACGAGAAGGCCAGCCTGCTGCCCAACGTGAAGGGGCTCAAGGGACCCCTGGGCTGCCTCACCCAGGCCCGCTACGGCATCGCCTGGGGCGCCCTGGGCGCCGCGGACGCCTGCTACCAGTGCGCCCTGGACTACGCGAAGACCCGCATCCAGTTCGACAAGCCCATCGCCAGCTACCAGCTCCAGCAGGAGAAGCTGGCCTGGATGGTCACGGAGATCACCAAGGGCCAGCTGCTGGTGCACCAGCTGGGCCGCCTGAAGGATGCCAAGACCTACACCACGGCCCAGGTCTCCATGGCCAAGATGAACAACGTGAACATCGCCCTCGAGGTTTGTCGCAAGGCCCGCACCATCCTCGGCGCCAACGGCATCCTCGACGAGTACCCCGTCATGCGCCACATGGCCAACCTCGAAAGCGTCTACACCTACGAGGGCACCCACGACATGCACACCCTCATCATCGGCCAGGAAGTGACGGGCATCCCGGCTTATCGCTAGCGCGAGCTAGCGATGGGTGCCCGGAATGGAATCCCTGCTTACCGTTAATCGCCCTTTCCCCCCCCCTATGAAAAACGGGCCGCATGGCCCGTTTTTCATGGCATAGAATGCCCCATGCCCAGACCCTTCCGCATCCTCTCCATCGACGGCGGCGGCATCCGTGGCCTCATTCCGGCCCTGGTGCTGGCGGAGCTGGAGCGGCTGACCGGACGGTCCATTTCCGACAGTTTCGATCTCATCGCCGGCACCAGCACAGGAGGCATCCTGGCCCTGGGGCTCACGACGCCGGGAGAGGATGGGCGACCCCGCTACTCGGCCCGGGACCTGGCTGGCCTCTACCAGAAAGAGGGCGCGCGGATCTTCGACGAAAGCCCCTGGCGCCGGATGACGAATCCCATGGGCCTGCGGGCGGCGAAGTATCCGAGCGATGGCATCGAGGAGGTGCTCGAACGTTACTTCGGGGAGGCCCGCCTGAAGGACGCGCTCGTGGAAGTGCTGGTGACGGCCTACGACCTCGAGAAACGGGACGCCTTCTTCTACCGCCGCCGCCGGGCCCGCGAGGACGCACGCTATGACGTGCCCATGCGCCTGGCGGCCCGGGCCACCAGCGCCGCCCCCACCTACTTCGAGCCGCTGCAGGTGCCCTGGCCGGGCGATCGTGATGTGCTGGTGGACGGCGGCGTCTTCGCCAACAACCCGGCCATGTGCGCCTATGCCGAAGGCT
Organism: Geothrix sp.; assembly: GCA_036504495.1. Taxonomy (GTDB): domain Bacteria; phylum Acidobacteriota; class Holophagae; order Holophagales; family Holophagaceae; genus Geothrix. The sequence goes on along the minus strand of DASXVC010000057.1, from coordinate 12,479 downwards.
GGCAGACCTTGACCAGAGCGGGCTGGGACGCGGATGGCATCCTGCTGGTCTCCCTCGGCACGGGCCTCTACTCCCGGCCTTACCGCTACGAGGATGCCAGGGGCTGGGGTGTGGCGGGGTGGGCCCGGCCCGTGCTGGATGTGATCTTTGATGGCGTGGCCGACACCGTGGACTACCAGCTGCGCCAGCTTCTGCCTTCAGGTGCGGATGGCAGCCCGCGCTACGTGCGCCTCCAGGCTGATCTTGACGCCGACCTCAGTGAGATGGACGACGCCAGCCCGGAGCACCTGGAAGGCCTGCACCGGGCCGCCGAGGCTATCCTCCGGCGCCGGGGCGCGGAGGTAGAGGCCCTCGCGAAACAGCTTATCGGCTAGTGCATTTTCTCGGTCCGCACGACCAGCACGTCGCAGGGCGCCAAGCGCACCACGCGGGCCGCGGTGCTGCCGAAGAGCAGCCGTTCCAAGGTGGAGTGGCCGACCTGGGCCACCACCAGGAGGGTCTTCCGGTCGGCCTCGGCCACCAATTCCTCCGCGGGGCCACCCCACTTCACGATGACGGAGGCTCCTGCATAGGGTTTGACCCAGCCTTCCAGCTGCTCCCGGGCATGATCCTCCATGCCCTTGAGCCAGGCGGGATCGGGCAGGGCGATCTGGGCCTCGGGCAGCATGGGCGCCGGGGGCTGGAGCACGTGCATGGCCACCAGGGGGACGCCACAGCGGACCGCCCAGTTTCCGCCCCGTTCCAGGGCCTGCTTTGAAGCCTCGGAGAAGTCGACACCCACAAGCACCCGTGTGATCACGGCGGCCTCCGTTTCGTCACCCCAAAAGATAAGTCCATGGTCTTCAATCGGGGCTGATTTTTTCAGGGTGGCTCTTGCAATATGAGTTGCAACACCTAAAATGAATCCAGGAGGCGACATGATCACCTTGCGACCGTCTGGAGCCCGGGGCCACCTCGATTTCGGGTGGCTGGATACCCACCACACCTTTTCCTTCGGGGAGTACTTCGATCCCGAGCACCAGCAGTTCCGCGCCCTGCGGGTTCTGAACGAGGACCGGGTCCAGCCGGGCAAGGGCTTCGGCACCCACGGCCACCGGGACATGGAGATCCTCACCTGGGTGTTGTCGGGCGCCCTGGAGCACCGGGACAGCCTGGGCACCCACGGCGTCATCCGCCCGGGCGAGGCCCAAGTGATGAGCGCTGGCACGGGCATCCGGCACAGCGAATTCAACGCCTCGGCCACGGAGCCGGTGCACTTCCTCCAGATCTGGATCCTGCCGGAGCGCCAGGGCCTGGCCCCCCGCTACGACCAGGTGGCCTTTCCCGGAGCTGAGCCGCACAACCACCTGCGGCTCATCGCCAGCCCCGATGGCGCCGAGGGCTCCGTGAAGCTCTTCCAGGATGTGAAGGTCTTCGCCGCACGGCTTGATGCCGGCACCGGGGTGCAGGCCGGGATCCCCTCGGGACGGGCCGGCTTCCTCCAAGTGGCCGCGGGCTCCGTGGCGCTCAATGGGACCCCCATGAACGCCGGGGACGGTGCCCGCATCGAAGGAGAGCCGTCCATCCATGTGCTGGCTTCTTCGCCTTCCGAAATCCTGTTCTTCGATCTCGCCTGAGGAGGTTCCATGTCCTTCAAACCTGTCGCATCCCTCGTGCCCGGCCTCCCCACAGAGGACGGCAACCGCGTGCCCCTCACCCGCCTGGTGCCGGGCCAGGGTCAGCGGGGCGCGGAGGCCTTCCACGCCATGGATCCCTTCCTGCTCATGGACCACTTCGGGCCCATGACACTGCCGCCGGGCACGGACGCGGGCTTCCCGCCCCATCCCCACCGGGGCTTCCAGACCCTCACCTACCTGATCCAGGGCGCCTTCCGTCACCGCGACAGCACGGGCGGCTCCGGCCTCCTGCGGCCCGGCGGCGCCCAGCTGATGAACGCAGGCGCGGGCATCGTCCATGAAGAGATGCCCGTTCCGGAGCACCTCGAGACCGGCGGCCCCATCGAGGGCGTCCAGCTCTGGATCAACCTGCCGAAGGCCCAGAAGCACACCGCCCCCGGCTACACGGACCTCCAGCCGGAAGCCATGCCCTGGCAGGCCCTTCCCGGGGGACGCATCCGTGTGCTGGCGGGCACGTGGGCGGGCGTCACCGGCCCGGCCCTCACCCCCGCGAAGATCGCCTACGCCCATCTTGAACTGGAGGCCGGCGCGCGCTTTGAACAGGCCATCCCAGCCGGCTGGACCGCGGCCGTGGTGCCACTGCACGGCACCGTCCGCATCGAGGGCAGGGACGTTTCCGCCGATGTGGTGGCCCTCCTGGGCGAAGGAGACGCGTTGGCCCTGGAGGCCACCTCGCCCGTGAGCCTCATGCTGCTGGCGGGGGAACCCCTCCGGGAACCCATCGCCCACTACGGCCCCTTCGTGATGAACACCCAGGAGGAGATCGAGCAGGCGGTCCTGGACTATCAGCAGGGGCGGATGGGGCACCTCGATTGAATGTTTTAGGGCTGGCTCCGGGAAGCCGATGGGGAGGATCATCCCCCCAAGAAGGTTCTGATGTCCGATCCCGCCTCCCGGCCTCCCACCGATGGTTCCGTTGACAGCGGGGCCTCCGGGCTGGCCCAGGATATGGCGGGCCTGGAGGGGGTCCTCAACCGCTCCGCCGCAGGCGCCGCCCGAACCTCGGTGCGGGTGCAGACCCTGGCGCGGGAGATCGATCAGATCCTCGACAGCACCCGGTCCATCCAGACGACCCTGGAGGGGCTGGGCGGGAACATCTCCCAGGCGGCCTCCGCGGCAGAGGAAAGCGCCGAGGCCACCCGGCGCATGGCGGACCTCACCCGCCTGGGGCTCCAGGAAAGCGGCCAGGCCGTGGCCACGGTGCGTCAGCTCCAGCAGCAGACCGGCCTCACGGCCGAACGCCTGGAATCCCTCATGGGCCACATCCTCCAGGTGAACGAGGTCTCGAAAGTCATCGAGGAGATCGCCGATCGCACGGGGTTGCTGAGCCTCAATGCCGCCATCGAGGCGGCCCATGCCGGAGCGGCTGGGCGCGGTTTCGCGGTGGTGGCCGAAGAGGTGCGGAAGCTGGCGGACCGGACCTCCCGGCAGACCCAGGAGATCGGCGGCCTGCTGGAGGCCATCCGCAAGGACCTGGACCCGGCGCGGGAGGCCATGGACCAGAGCCTCGCCCTGGCCTCGGAAACGCGGGCCCAGGTGGAAACCGTGGAGCAGCGCTTCTCGGGCATCGCAGGGCTGGCGGACACCACCGCCGGCCATGTGGCCAGCATCGCCCAGTCGGCCACGGAGGAGCATGCGGCGGCCCGCACGCTGGTGGAAGCCTCCGGGCACCTGCTGGAGTCCACGGGAACCCTGAAATCCGAGGCCGAGGCCGTGGCCCAGGACGCCTTCAGGCTGTCGTCGCTCACCGAGGTGGGCCATCGGCACCTGGCGGCCTATGACACCGGGTCCCTCTTCCATCGCGCCCTGGGCCTGGCCCGGCGTCTGGCCGCCACGAGCGCGCGGATCCTGGAAGCCCCCGTGGCCGAGGGACGGGTCCGGGCGGAGCAGCTGCTGGCCCTGGACTACACCGAGATCCGCGGGCCGGAGATCCAGAGCCTGTCCCGGTTCTTCAGCGTGCTCCGGGTGCCGCCGGACGGCTTCACCCCGCCCAAGTTCCGCACGGCCTACGACGCCCTGGTGGAGCGCCCCCTCCAGGAGGCCTTCGATCAGGTGCTTGCCGAGGAACCGCGGCTCACCTTCGCCCTGATCCTCGACCTCAACAGCTACGCGCCCTCGCACAACCGGCGCTTCGCCCAGGACTGGACCGGCCAGCCCGGCCAGGACCTGGCGGGCAACCGTGTGAAGCGGTTCTTCACGGATAACCGGGTACTGGTGCGCGGCGCGCGGTACGGCCTGGGCGAGGCCGCGGAGGCGCTGCCCGACCGGGCCCGCCGTGAGGACTTCCTGCGCGTGGCGGATCTGGGGGCGAAGGCCCCGGCGCGGGAGGACTTCCTGGTGCAGACCTACGCCCGGGACACCGGCGCCATCATCACGGTCCTCACCGTGCCCGTTCATGCCTGTGGCCAGCGCTACGGCGTGAGCCTGCTGGGCTGGTCCAGCGACGATTAGATCGGTTTCGCTTCCAGCTTCCGCCCCAGGGTGAACTTCCCCTGGGCCAGCTTGCCGAGGGCCCGGGCCACGGCTTCGCGGCTGCAGGCCAACTCGGCGCTCCAGGCTTCCAGGGGCAGCTCGCCGCCTTCGGGGTGGGCATCGACCCAGGCCTGCCACAGGGGCGAAAGGGCCGCGGCATCGGGTTCCTGGTGGTCCCGCCAGTTCCGCTCCTGGGGACGTTTCGGTTCGTAAAAGGAATGGCCGCGCAGCTTGTCGGGCAGGAAAGCCTGCTTCCGGTCGTAGTCGTCGTGGGAGTAGTGGTAGCCGGTGCCGCGGCCGGCCTTGCGGGCGGTGGCCGTGTGGGCATCGCGGATGGCCTCGGGGATGGGGGCATCGTCGGCCGCCAGGGCCGCGTCCACGGCCAGGATCGTGGCGTTGCTCTTGGGGGCATTGGCCACGTAGATCACGGCCTGGGCCAGGGGGATGCGGGCCTCGGGCCAGCCGATCTGCTCCACGGCCCGGCTGGCGGCCTCGCAGAGGAGGAAGGCCTGGGGATCGGCGTTGCCCACGTCTTCGGCGGCGCAGACCATGAGGCGCCGGGCGATGAAGCGGGGATCCTCGCCGCCGCGGATCATGCGGCTGAGGTAGTAGAGGGCCGCGTCCGCGTCGGAGCCCCGCAGGCTCTTCTGGAAGGCGCTGGCCAGGTCGTAGTGGCCGTCGGCGCGGTCGAACATCATGCGTCCGCCCAGGGCGCCCTGGAGGGATTCCAGATCGGGATCCGGCATTTCCATCCAGGTTTCCAAGCCTGACAGCGCCGAACGCAGGTCGCCTCCGGCCCAGTGGGAGAGCCACTCGAAGACTTCGACGGGCTCTGGCTGCCCGGACCGTTCCTTGGCCCAGGCCCGCTTGAGCACCTGCTGGATGTGGGCGGGCTCCAGGGCCTTGAGGGCGATGAGCTGGCAGCGGCTGCGCAGCGCCGGGTTCAGGTAGAAGGCCGGGTTCTCCGTGGTGGCGCCGATGAGGATGGCCTCGCCGCGCTCCAGGAAGGGCAGCAGGATGTCCTGCTGGGCCCGGTTGAAGCGGTGGATCTCGTCCAGGAACACCACGGGCGGCACCGTGCGGAACAGGGGCATTTCGCGGCTGTCCGCCAGGAACTTCTTCAGTTCCGCCGCGCTGCCGCTGGCCCCTGAGAACTCCATGAAGCCGTGGCCCGTGGCCTCGGCCAGGATGCGGGCCAGGGTGGTCTTGCCGGTGCCCGGCGGACCCCACATGACCATGGAGGGCAGCCGCCCCCCGGCCGTGAGCCGCGTCAGGGCGCCCTTGGGACCCAGCAGATGGGCCTGGCCCACCACCTCATCGAGGGTGGCGGGACGGAGGCGTTCGGGGAGGGGGACATGGGACATGGCGATGGCTCCAGCCTATCAGCGTGGCTGTGCTAGGCTCCCTCCATGCCCCAGTTTCCGGCCTACGAACGCGACCCGTTTGCCACCTCGTTGGAGACGCGCATCCTCCGCTGCGGCGAGGACAAGGGGCGTCCCTTCACCGTCCTGGAGGACACGGTCTTCTACCCCGAGGGCGGTGGCCAGCCTTGTGATCTGGGCACACTGAACGGCGCGGCCGTCCTGGATGTGCAGAAGCGCGACGGGGAGATCCGCCACTACCTGGCCGCCCCGCTGGCGGAAGGTCTGGTCTCGCTGAAGCTGGATTGGCCCCGCCGCTTCGATCACATGCAGCAGCACACGGGCCAGCATCTGCTCACGGCCGTGGCCCAGGACCAGTTCCAATGGGCCACCACCGCGTTCCACCTCGGTGGGACGGTCTGCGACATCGAGCTGGATGCGACCTCCATTTCGCTGCGCGAAATGGAGGTATTGGAAGAAGCTGTGGCCATAGAGATCCGCGCCCATCGTGAAGTTACCGCCCGCTGGGTCAGTGCCGAGGCCTACGGCCAGGAGGCCGTGCGTTCCCGGGGCCTTCCGGATGGCCATACCGGAGACATCCGCCTGGTGCAGATCGCGGGAGTGGATCTGAACACCTGCGGCGGCACGCACCTCCACCACACGGGCGAGATCGAGGCCCTGAAGCTGCTGGGCACCGAAAGCATCCGGGGGGGGACGCGCCTCTCCTATGTGGCCGGAAGGCGCGCCAGGCTGCGCCTGGACGCGCATGAGAAGCGCAATGCGGGGCTGCGCGCCCTGCTGGGCGCACCCGATGAGGAGCTCGTCGCCGCCCTCCAGATCAAGCTGGACCAGCTGCTGGCCCTGGAGCGCCGCGGCCGCAGGCTGGAGGAGGAACTGGCCGAGCACATGGCAGCGGTCCTGGCCGCGCGGCCCGGTGTCCTGGCGGAGGCCCATCTGGAAGGCCGGGACGCGGGGTTCCTTCAGAAGCTGGCCCGGGGCATCCTCGCGGCGGATCCCGCCAAGGCCGTGTTCCTCACCACCGATTCGGGAGGCCAGGGGCTCTTCCTGTTGAGCGCCGGAGAAGGCTCCAGCTTCGATGTGCCGGCGGCGGGCAAGGCCGTGGCCGCGATCCTGGGGGCCAAGGGCGGCGGGGCCGGAAAGACCTTCCAGGGCAAGGCACCCAGCCTGGCGGCACGGGCCGAGGCCCTGGCCAGCCTCCAGGCACGCGAGGGCTGAGCCGTGGTCCGGTACTGGCCACCCTGGCTCGCCTGGCCCTTCAAGCTGCTGGCCTGGGGCGTCGGGATCTATGCGGGGCTCTGCATCCTGGCCTTCCTGGCCCAGCGGGGCATGATGTATTTCCCGGACCGCGAAATTGAGCCGGACGCGGTCCAGCGGGCCATGCGCGTGGGGCTGGTGCCCTGGCAGGACGGGAAGGGGGACTTGCTCGGATGGCGGCGGGCCGTGCGGCGGAGCCTCCCCCGGGTTCTCGTGCTGCACGGGAACGCCGGAGATGCCCTGGGCCGGGTGGACTACCTTCCGGTGCTGGAGGCGGCGGGATTCGAAGGGGTGCTCCTGGAGTACCCGGGCTATGGCCCCCGGGAGGGCGTGCCCTCTGAAGGCACGCTGGTGGCGGATGCTCGCCGAGCCTTGCGCCGGCTGAAGGAGGAGTCGGATGCCCCGGTGATCCTGCTGGGGGAGAGCCTCGGTTCCGGTGTGGCGGTCCAGGTGGCCGCCGCCGAGCCGGGGTCGGTGGCCGGGCTCCTGCTGCCCGTGCCGTTCGCCCGCATGACCGAGGTGGCCGCCTGGCACTACCCCTACCTCCCCATGGGCCTCCTCCTGCGGGATCGCTGGGACAACTTGGAGGCCATCCGGAGCTACCCTGGGCCCGTGGCGATCCTGGTGGCAGGACGGGACGAGGTGGTGGGCGCCGGCCAGGGGCGCCGGCTGGCCCAGGGCTGCCCGGGACCCGCCCACGTCTGGGAGACCCCCAGGGCCGACCACAACGGGCTGCCCCTGGCTCCGGGCCAGCCGCCCTGGTCCGAGGCGCTGAGGTTTCTGCGAACGCAGGCCGGGATGGGACAATAGGATCCATGGATCTCATCTACCTCGACCACAACGCCACCACGCCCCTGGCGCCCGAGGCCTTCGAGGCCATGCGACCCTGGTTCACGGAGCGCTTCGGCAATGCCAGCGCGGCCTATGCCCTGGGGCATCTCTCGGATGGTGCGGTGGTGGCGGCGCGGGAGCAGGTGGCGGCCCTGGTGGGCTGCACGCCCGCAGAGATCGTCTTCACGTCCGGTGGCACGGAGAGTCTGAACCATGCCTTCCGGGGCGTGTGGGAGGCCTTCCCCACCAAGCGCCATCTGGTGACCACCGCCGTGGAGCATCCCGCGGTGCGGGCCCTGGTGCCCTGGTGGAAGGCGCAGGGGGGTGAGGTCACGGATGTGGGCGTGGACGGCGAGGGCCGGCTGGACCTCGCTGCCCTGGAAGCCGCTGTGCGCCCGGATACGGCCCTGGTGGCCGTCATGGCCGCCAACAACGAGTCGGGTGTTCTCTTTCCCGTGGCCGAAGCTGCGCGGCTGGCCAAGGCCAAGGGCGCCCTCTTCCTGGTGGACGCCACCCAGGCCGCGGGCAAGATCCCCGTGGATGCCGCGGCCTGGGGCGCGGATCTGCTCTGCCTCAGTGGCCACAAGTTCCACGGTCCGAAAGGGACGGGCCTCCTCATGATCCGCCGCGGCGTGCGGCTGAAGCCCCTGATGCTGGGCGGGTCCCAGGAGCGCGGACGGCGGGGTGGCACCGAGAACGTGCCAGGCCTCGTGGGCCTGGGCAAGGCTGCGGAGCTGGCGGTGGCCCGGCTGCCCGAGATGGCGCGGGTGCGGGGCCTGAGAGATGCCTTGGAATCACGCCTTCTGTCGGAGGTTCCGGACGTGCGCATTCACGGTTCAGGCACCGACCGCCTGCCCAACACCAGCCTCGTGGGATTCGCGGGGATCGAAGGCGAGGCCCTGCAACTGAAGCTGGCAGAGCAGGGCATCTGCGTGTCCACAGGCAGCGCGTGCAGCACGGGCATGCGCGAACCCAGCCATGTACTGCGCGCCATGCAGGTGCCGGACACCTATGCCCGCGGTACCGTCCGTTTCAGCCTGGGCCTGGGTACCACTATCGACCAGATGGCCCGCGTGGCGGAGCTGCTGCCGGGACAGGTGGGGGAGCTGCGCAGGGGTCTGGGCGGGCGCTGAATGGTTCGATAAATTCGATAAATTTCATGCATGATGCAGTATTTTAATAGGTTGCATGAAGTGGTTGTCGAAGGCGGGGCGTGGGGAAGATCATGTCTCTCCGCCCATGGCTGAACCGGAGTGCCCCATGGCCCTGGAACGCCTCAGAGGATTTGTCCAAGGTCTCCGGTCCACCCGTGCCGGGCCTGGCGGGCCCGCGTGGCGCATGCCTGCTGTCGTAGACCAGGGGCGGATCGGAGCGGCCCGCCTGGGGTTGGACCACCGGGGGCAAGGGATGGTGCTCTGGGAGAACGATGGGGGCCTCTGGGCCATGCCCTTGGGCCCCGGCGCCTCTCCTGAGCTGATGCGGTTTCCCATCGGAGAGGGGACGACCCCGCGGGTCGCGCTGAACCCTGAAGGGCGTGGGCTTGCGATCTGGATGACCGATCTGAAGAACAGGCGGCAGGTTCTCGGGAAGGTCTTCGGGACCGATGAGAACCCTGAACACGTGTTGTTCCGGACGGTGGGGCGGATCCACCAGCTCCAGGTGACGGTCGATCGTCGCGGTAACGCACTGGTGGCATGGGTCCATGAAAAAATGGAACGGATCGAGGTGATGGCCCAGTCCTTCGACTCCCGGGGAGAGGCCTGGGAGAAGGAGCCGGTCGTCCTGGGCCTTCCGGGGAATCCATCGGCATCACCCCACCTCGCGGCCAACCACCGGGAGCACGCCATGGTGCTCTGGGAGGCCCAGGACAGCCGCTTCGAAGGGCTGATGGCCTGCCACTACTGGCCTTCGGACCGGATCTGGTCGGACCGCCCTGTGCCCGTGGTGGCTCATGAGGCCCACCACCACAAGGTGGCCATGGATGATTCCGGAAACGCGCTGGCCCTGTGGATCCACACCCAGTACGGCCAACGAAGCGTCCTCGAAGCCGGCTACTACGATGTTCGCCAGGGCGAGTGGAGCGAGCCCGCGGTGTTGGCGAACGCCCAGGCGATTGTGTCACCGCGCCTGGTCATGAACGGGAATGGCGAGGCCATGGCCACCTGGTGCCAGTGGGAAGGCGCGGGTGCCTCGCACCTGTTCGTGAAGGGCTTCAAGGCGGGGACCTGGGAGCGGGGAGCGGAATGTCTGGACCACGGCCACCAGCCGATCCAGGACTATGCCATCGATTTGGCCGCGGACGGCCGTGCGGGGTTCCTGGTGGTCCAGCGGGGAGCCACCGGGGATCAAGTGTCTGTCCGGATTCGCCAGGCCGGGTGGTCCGCTCCCAGGGTGGTGGGGTCAGCCCGGGATTCCGTTTGCGCTTCCCCTCGAATCGCGCTCAGTCCTCGGGGCGGGGCGCTCCTCTGGACTCAGGGCGCGGGCCAGAAGCGATCTCTGGTGTTGGCCGGGTCCCTTTGAACGGCTGGAGCTCGGCCGATGGCTACTCGCCGAGCAGCTGCCCGGCATAGTGCTCCACCGCGTACGGCAGCCAGCGGTGCCCCGGCAGGTCGCGGCTGAGGTAGCCCATGTGGCCGCCGCGGGGCTCGATGTGGAGGTGCACCGCCGGGGATGGGTTGGCCTCGGCGGCGTGCTGACAGGGGATGAAGGGATCATCCTCCGCCATGAGGATGACGGTGGGGACGGTGATCTTGGACAGGTGCCGGCGGGCGGAACACCTGGCGTAGTAATCGTCGGCATTCCGGAATCCCCCGGCCTTGGTGGTGTAGGCGTCGTCGAATTCCCGAAGGCTCATGAGGGGCCAGGTCTTGTAGCTGTCTGAGATGAGGCCGTCCTGCACGCGCTCGCGGATGGCTTTGCGGCAGCGCTTGATGAACCGGAGCTCGTACAGGCGGCTGAGGCCGCGATGGATGGTGAGGGAGCAGGCGCCCAGGTCCACGGGCGGGTTCACGGCGATGGCCGCATCGGGCTGGGCCGCCGGTTCGGGCAGGCCGCCGCCGAGGTTCAGCAGCAGGGCGTTGGCGGATAAGGAATAGGCCACCGCCAGCTGGCGCAGGCCCGGATGCCGCTCGCGGGCCGCGGCGAAAGCGGCACCCAGATCGTCGCCGGAGCCGCTGTGGTAGGGCCGCTTCGCAAGTCCCCGGCCCTCGCCGCAGCCCCGGTGGTTCACGGTCCAGACGTGATGGCCCAGCTTCCGCGCCAGGGCGGTGGTGCGGCGCACGTAGTGGGCCTGATCGTCCCCGCCCAGGCCGTGGAAGACCAGCACCAGGACACCGGTCTCACCCGGGTAGTGACGCCCTGTGAGCTGGTCGCCATCGGGCAGGGGGATGCGGAAGGGTGTGGACGGATGGGCCGGGGGGTCTCCCGGCAGGTAATTGCCCAGGATCGTCTGGAGGTGGCCGGACGCCGCCCACCAGGGCGCGCGGCAGGGAAGGGGCGGCGGGGCCAGGGAGCGCATGTCCACAAGTGTGGCCCATGAGGAGATGCGCTCCAAAACGATGGGGAAACTTTCACCGCCAAGACACCAAGGACGCCAAGAGGGACAAATGGTTCTTGCTTGGCGTATTCGCGTCTTGGCGGTGATCTGTTGACCTTTCAGTCGTTGCGCTTGAACACGAGCTTGTAGGTGAACGGGTTGTCCAATTTTGGATGGGTGTAGGTCACTTGCAGGGCCAGGGAGCTCCCGTCCTTCCGCATGGAGTAGATGTGCTTCAGGGTGTAGCCATCCCCCTGGAGGGTCTGGATCATGGTGGGCCCATCCTTGGTGAGGGTGGCCTTGAACACCACGTCGTCGCTGCGCTTCCAGTCGCTCTCGGTGCCATCGGCGGGCGTGTCGATGGGCCGTTCCTTGCCCATGGTCACGGAGAAGCTCTCTCCCGCCAGGATGTCCAGCTTGTTGAAGCTGCGGCAGGCGGACTGGAGCTTCTTCTTCCAGAACAGCTTCATGGCGAAGTTCAGGTCCTTGACGTGGGCGTCGATCTGCTCGTCGATCTTGTCACTTTGTGAACCGTGAAGGGTCCATTCGCCATCCCAGTCCACCTTGGCTTCCTTGACGGGCGTGACGGCTTTTGGGGCCTGCTTCGTCTTCTGGGCGGCGGCGGGGAGCACCAGCAGACAGGGCAGCAGGAAGGGCAGGGCGCGCATGGGGACTCCGGGGTGATGCGTGGAGCCTACTCCGGCTCAGGGGCTTCTGTAAGTTTTGAAATTATCCAATGTGATTCCTGCAACAAAGGGATGGATTGATGACCTTACAGGCAACATCGCGTAAAGCGAGGTGTAAGCTGGTGGCATTCAGCCCAAAAACAGGGCACTCAATCCAAGGAGTGTGGCCATGAATCGCAAGCAGGAAGCCCTCGATTACCACTCGCAGGGACGGAAGGGAAAGATCGAAGTCGTCGCCACCAAGCCGTGCTCCACAGCCCGTGACCTGGCCAATGCGTACTCCCCGGGTGTGGCGGAACCCTGCCTTGAGATCGAGAAGAACCCCGAGGATGCGTACAAGTACACCGCCAAGGGCAACCTGGTGGCGGTGATCTCCAATGGCACCGCCGTGCTGGGCCTCGGCAACATCGGCGCCCTGGCCGGCAAGCCCGTGATGGAAGGCAAGGGCGTGCTCTTCAAGCGCTTCGCCGACATCGACGTGTTCGACATCGAAGTGAACGAGCTGGACATCGACCGCTTCTGCCAGGTGGTGAAGGCGCTGGAACCCACCTTCGGCGGCGTGAACCTCGAGGACATCAAGGCCCCCGAGTGCTTCGAGATCGAGACCCGCCTGAAGAAGGAGATGAACATCCCCGTCTTCCAC
>DASXVC010000056.1:0-1805 GCA_036504495.1 Geothrix sp. | reverse complement strand
GCTGGTCCAGATCTGGGAGGCATCCAGGCTGAGGGCCCGGCCGAAGCCCAGCACCAGGCGCCCGGCGGTGGGCCGGATGAGGAAGAAGGAGAAGTCCCCCAGGCCGACGGTCATCTCCGCTTGCGGGAACCGGGCCAGGTAGGCCTCCGCCGCCTCGCCATGGCGCTCGGACTCCCGGGGGATCTCCTCGGCCTCGCCCTGCAGGGTCACCCGGGGCAGGGCCAGCGGATTCTGACCCGCCTCCAGTGGCACCAGGAGCATCAGGCTGACCCGGGCATCCGCCAGCATGTCGCTGGTGTGCTGGGCCAGACTGCTCACGTGGATGAGGTAGCCCGAGCCGTCCCGCGCCGGGGCCACCGGGGCCATGGAGACGAAGGGGGCGCCGTCATGCAGCGTACCCAGGGAGGCCACCGGGAGTCCGGTGAGCAGAGCGTGGAGCGTGGCTTCCGTGTTTGGATCCAAGGGAGGCTCCTTCCAGAACGGGGCCTCCTATCATCCTCCCAACGGGAAGGGGGGTCTCAATCCTTGAACGCGGCGGTGACGATGCGTCCCACCTCGGCCAGCACCGCGTTGCGATCGTCCCACGGGGCCGTGGAACCGGTGTAGTAGGCCGCCACCAGGATCGGCGCGCGGCCCGGCGGCCGCACGATGGCCACATCGTTCACGGTGCCGAGGTGCCCCGAGCCGGTCTTGTCCCCCGCAGCCCAGTCGGCCGGGAATCCCGCCCGGAGGCGGTTCCGGCCCGTGGTGCAGGCGGCCATCCAGCCTTCCAGGCGCTGGCGGGAGGCGGGGCTGAGCGTGCCGCCCAGCAGCAGGGCCTTGAGGGCCGCCACCATGGCCGCCGGGGCGGTAGTATCCCGCACATCGCCGGGGATGGCCGTGTTCAGGGAGGGTTCGGTGCGGTCCAGGCGCGTCACGGGGTCGCCCAGGCGGCGGGCGAAGGCGGTGAGGGCCCCGGGGCCGCCGAGGCTGTCCAGCAGCAGGTTGGCGGCGGTGTTGTCGCTGACCTCCACGGCGGCGGCGCAGAGATCTGCCACGGGCAGGCTGCCTTCGGCCACCCGGGCCCTGGCGATGGGTGCGTGCTCCAACAGGTCGGCCTGGCCGTAGGGAATGCGCCGGGCCAGGTTCTCCCGGCCCGCGTCCACCCGGGCCAGCACGGCCCCCGCCAGCAGCACCTTGAACGTGCTGCAGAGGGGGAAGCGCTCTCCGCTGCGGTACTCCAGACGGTGCCCAGAGCCCGTGTCCAGCACCGCCACGCCGAGACGCCCTCCCCACCGCGCCTCCAGGGCCCTCAGACGGGCCGCGGCCGGAGTGGCGCGGGCGGCGGCTTGAGCAGCGGCGGGTGGCACCGCCTGCAGCGGCAGGGCCAGCAGCACACCGGCCAGGGCGACCCGGCGGGGCAGAACGTGGCGCATGGCTTCAGGCGTCGCCAGCGCCCTCGCCGCCTGCCGTTCCTTCCTGGCCCTCGGTTCCCTCCGGGTCTTCGGATTCCGGAATGTCGTTGCCCAGGGCGTCCTTCTTCAGCGCCTTCTTCTGCAGCTTCTCTTCCTTCTTCTTCTGGCGGGCCAAGTCCTTCTGGCGCTTCTCGAAGTTGTAGTTGGGCTTTCTGGCCATGGCGAGTCCGATCACGAAAGAGGTTGAAGCTGATCCAGCCTTTGGCTCAGTCTACCGCCTCGTCCGCCGAAGTGCCTGGATCAGGTCGTCCAGCCGCTGCAAGAAGGTGGAGCGGTCCCGCGCCGTGAAGGGCGCCGGGCCGGTGCCCATCTCGCCCATGGCGCGCAGGTGGGTCATCAGTTCACGGCTGG
>DASXVC010000055.1:0-13472 GCA_036504495.1 Geothrix sp. | reverse complement strand
GAGGGCCACGCTGTAGAACTCGCCGATGCTGTCGTCGCCCAGCAGGATGCAGCTGGGGTACTTCCAGGTGATGGCGCTGCCGGTCTCCACCTGGGTCCAGCTGATGTGCGAGCCCTTGCCCTTGCAGAGGCCGCGCTTGGTCACGAAGTTGAAGATGCCGCCCACGCCGTTCTTGTCGCCGGCGTACCAGTTCTGCACGGTGCTGTACTTGATGGAGGCGTGGTCCAGGGCCACCAGCTCCACCACCGCCGCGTGCAGCTGGTTGGTGTCGAACTGGGGCGCCGTGCAGCCTTCCAGGTAGCTCACGCTGGCGCCGTCCTCGGCCACGATGAGGGTGCGCTCGAACTGGCCCGACTCCTTGTTGTTGATGCGGAAGTAGGTGCTCAGGTCCATGGGGCAGGCGACACCCTTGGGGATGAACACGAAGCTGCCATCCGTGAACACGGCGCTGTTGAGGGCCGCGTAGAAGTTGTCGGAGGAGGGCACCACGCTGCCGAGGTACTTCCTGACCAGCTCGGGATGCGACTTCACGGCCTCGCTGAAGCTGCAGAAGATGATGCCGACCGTGGCCAGCTTCTCCCGGTAGGTGGTGGTGACGCTGACGGAATCGAAGACCACGTCCACGGCCACCCCCGCCAGGGCCTCCTGCTCGTGGAGGGGCACGCCCAGCTTCTCGAAGGTGCGCCTCAGCTCGGGATCCACTTCATCCATGGAGGCGAACTTGGGGGTCTTGGCCCTGGGGGCGCTGTAGTAGACGATCTTCTGGAAGTCGGGCTTGGGGTAATCCACCTTGGCCCAGTCCGGTTCGGCCATGGTCAGCCAGTGGCGGTAGGCCTTGAGACGGAACTCCAGCAGCCATTCGGGTTCACCCTTCTTGTCCGAGATGAACCGGATGACGTCCTCATTCAGGCCGGGCGCGACGCTGTCCGCCTCGATGTCCGTCACGAAGCCGTACTTGTATTCCTGGCTGGTGACCACATTGAAGGTTGAGGTCATACACCACTCCCGAGACAATCCATTCTGGAATCTCGACTAAAATTGTCAACTTAATACGCTGTGCGGTCGGTCACGCCGGAGCTCAGGCGTCGTCGGACTCTTCCAGTTCTCTCAGGAGCCCGCGGATCTGAATCTTCACACCCTTGGCCTGGCTTTCGTTGAGGTCGCCGGGATCGGCATCCAGGCCAGCCCTGAGCAACACGCGGGCCTGCTCCCGCTCACCCAGGCCCGCCAGGGCCGCGCTGAGCTGGAAATGGTTGATGAGGGTGGGTTCCTTCTCCAGCAGGGGGTCCAGCAGGTCCAGCACGTCCTGATGCCGCTTGAGGGCCAGGAGGTACTGGCCCAGCAGGGTGCGGGCGCGGGGCTCCATGCCGGGCAGGGGATGGGCGTGGAGGCGGCGGACCTCGTCCAGATCCTGGTCCGTGGCCTGGCCGTTCATGAGGCGGTAGGCCAGGCGCATGAGGGCGGCTTCCCAGGCGCCAGTGCTCTTGGGGTGGCGGGTGAGGAAGGCGTCCAGGGTCCGGGCGATCTCGGGCTCCCGCTTCTGTTCCATGAGGTGCTCCAGGGCCAGCCGCAGGGCCAGGAAGCAGAGGCGGGGATGCCGGTCGGAGCAGGCGAAGTCCAGGGCCGGTTTCAGGGTCTTCTCCGGGGACTGGAGGAAGGCCAGGCGCAGCTCCAGCCACTCGGAGCGCTGGCTCTTCCCCTTGCGCTTCACGCGCTTGAGGAGGAGGGCGGCGGATTCCAGCTGGCCTTCGTCGAGCAGGGTCTCGGCTTCGTCCAGCAGGGTCTGGGTGCCGGCCTTGCCGTCCCGGGCCTCCCGCAGCTGGGGGTGGGTTTCGGCGTCCAGCATGAGGAGCAGGTGGGGGTCGCCGGGGTTCTGCATGAGCAGTTCCTGGAGGATAGCGAAGGCCTTGGGCCGTTCGTCCTGCAGCAGGTAGGCCTCGGCCAGGGCCTCGCGCACGTGCAGGTCGCCGGGCAGGTAGGCGCTGGCATCCTTGAGCGCGGGCACGGCCAGGACGCTTTCGCCACGGGCCAGGTGGACCTGCCCGAGCAGCAGCAGGGTCTCGCCGTCTTTGCGGCGGGCCACGGCCTCCAGGGCGGCCTCCAGGGCGCCTTGCAGATCGTCTTCGTCCAGCAGCAGCTCCGCGAGCATCATGCGGGGCTCGGGATCTTCGGGGCGCAGGTCCGCGGCCTGGTGCATGGCCTCGATGGCCTGGTCCGCGTGGTCCGGCAGCTCCTGGAGCAGCTTGGCCAGCAGCATCCAGGCCTCGAAGTGGCGTGGGCTCAGGCCCACGACCTTGCGGGCCAGGCCTTCGGCCTCCTCGAAGTTCTGGGCGGCCTCGTGCAGCGAGGCGGCCGTGAAGAGCAACTCGTAGTTCTTGGGGTCCAGGGGCAGGGCCTGCCCCAGGCGCTGGGCGGCACCGGGCAGGTCGGCGGCTTCCAGGAGGGCCGTGGTCTCCAGCAGGGCCCGCTTGAGCTGGGACATGGACTTGGGCCGGGCGATGGGCAGGATGCGGGCGCGGTAGCGGGTGAACAGCTCCCGGGCGCTGATGAGGTGCAGGTTCTCCTCCACCAGCTGCTCCCAGCGCTCGGAGAAGGCGTGGGCGTCCAGCTGGCGCTTGTGCTCCATCTCCTGGACCAGGGCCATGAGCCCGTTGCGCAACATCACCTCACTGCGCTCCAGCTTGCCCAGCTGATCGGACACCGTCTCCAAGTAGGTCTCCACCCGGCGAAGGGTCTCCTCCAGGCCGGTGATGCGCTCCAGGAGGTGCTCCTCCAGGTCCTCGCCGCCCTCGGGCTCGTCGGGTTCGTCCTCCCAGGTCTGGTCTCCCGCCAGGATGAGCAGCCGCGTGCCGCACTTCACGCAAGTCTCCCGATCCCCGGGATTCCAGGAAAGGCAGTTCTGGCAATAGGAGCCGGGCAGTTCGTTGGCCATGGCTCCAGTTTAGGGGGTATGGTGGTTGCCGAGGTCTGAAGGTTTTATCCTGTGGGCGTCGAGGGCCACCGATGAGCGACGAGCAGGAACGCCAGGACAAGCGACAGGAGGCCATGGAGTGGGTGGGCAAGGCCTACCAGCTCCACATGAAGAACGAGGTGGAGAAGGCCATCGCCCTCTACACCAAGTCCATCGAGATCTGTCCCACGCCCGAGGCCTACACCTTCCGGGGCTGGGCCCGCTCCTTCGAGAAGGACTACGCCTCGGCCATCGAGGACTGCCACCGGGCCATCGATCTGGACCCAGAGTTCGGGAATCCCTACAACGACATCGGCGCCTACTACGTGGAGCAGGGCGAGCCCGACGAGGCCATCCCCTGGCTGCGCATGGCCCTCAAGGCCCAGCGGTATGAAAGCTACTGCTACCCCCACTTCAACCTAGGCCGCGTCTACGAGGCCAAGGGCCGGCTGGACAAGGCCCTGGAGCACTTCCGGAAAGCTCTGGAGGAGAATCCCCGCTACGCCCTGGCCGCCAAGGCCGTGGAGCGGGTGAAGGGCAAGCTGGCGCCCAGGGATCCGGAGACCATCGGCTGACCCCTGGGAAACCGGAGTTCCCCGGCTGATATGGTGGACGGGTAGCGGGAGACCCCATGAAGTTCACCATCGCCCACAGCCCGGATTCCGACGATGCCTACATGATGGCGCCCCTGGCGCTGGGGTGGCTGGATCCCGAGGAGTTCGACATCACCTTCGTCCGCAAGGACATCGAAACCCTGAATGCCGAGGCCACGGAAAGCCGCTACGACGTCACCGCCATCAGCTTCGGCGCCTACCCGGAGCTCCTGGGCCGCTACGACCTGCTGACGGCCGGCTCCAGCATCCAGGAGGGCACGGGCCCCCTGGTGGTGAGCGGGGCGCCCCTGGAAGTGGGCGCGCTGAAGGGCCTCACCATCGCCATTCCGGGCCGGCGCACCAGCGCCTACCTGGCCATGCGGAAATGGTGCGCGGAGCATGGTTTCGAGCCCAAGGTCGAGCTGCTGCCCTTCGACCAGATCCTGCCCGCCGTGGCCGAGGGCCGCTTCCAGGCTGGCCTGCTCATCCACGAAAGCCAGCTCATGTACCACGATGCGGGCCTGCGCCTGGTGGTGGACCTGGGCGCCTGGTGGAAGCACGCCTACGACTTGCCCCTGCCCATGGGCGGCAACGCCATCCGCCGCGACCTGCCCGCGGAGGTGAAGCAGCGCTTCGCCATCCTGATGCGGAAGAGCGTGGAGATGGCCCGCGCCCGCCACTGGGAGAGCGTGGACTACAGCCAGTCCTTCGGCCGCGGCATGGACCGCGAGATGATCGGCCGCTATGTGAACGCCTGGGTGAACGACTTCACCGTGGATCCCGGTCCCCGGGGCCGCGAGGCTGTGGAAAAGCTGCTGGGGCTAGAGCCGGTGTGGATCCAGGGCTAGACGGGATCGCCGCAGGGCGTTGGGGGATCTCCCTAGAGTTTGAAGCCCCGCACCACGCTCCGGAGCCCCTCGGCAACGCCCGCGAGGTCGTCGGTGGTCCGGGTGATCTCCTGGATGGTGGAGGCCAGTTCCTGGGTGGCGGCGGCATTCTGGGCCAGGCGGGAGGTGGTCTGCCCCATGCGGACGGTCACATCGCGGTTGGTGTCCGCCTGGTCCTGGCTGAGGGTCCCGATCTCCTGGATGCTGGAGGCGATGCTGGTGATCTGGTCCCTGATGGCTTCGAGGTTCTGAAGGGTGACGGCAACGCCGTCCACCCCGCCGGCCACGGCTTCCTGGGTGTGTTGGATGAGCTGCTCGATCTCGTGAGCCGCGCCCCGGGACCGTTCCGCCAGTTTCCGGACCTCCTCGGCCACCACCGCGAAGCCCTTGCCCATGCTGCCGGCCTTGGCGGCTTCGATGGCGGCGTTGAGCGACAGCAGGTTGGTCTGGCGCGCGATGTCCTGGATCACCTGGACCGCCTTCACGATCTGCGAGGTCACCTGGCGGATCTGCTCCATGCCCTGCGCGGCGCTCTGTCCGGCCTCGGCGCCACGGGCCGTGCCACGCACGGCGTCCTCACCCTTGGAGGCGGTCGCCTGGGTGCGCTCGCCCATGGTCTCCGCCTTGCTGCTAAGGCGCTGCATGGCCTGGGCCACATCGTCCCCGGTTTCCTTGAGCTCTTCGCTGACCTGGGCGATGTCATCCACGGCGCGGGCCATCTCCTGGGTGGAGGCCGCGAGCTCGATGCTGCCCGAAGACACCCGTTCCGCGAAGCTGCTGATCTGGTGGATGGTCTGCCGCATGCCCTCGTTGTAGGTGTTGAAGGCCGCCGCCGCCTCGGCGATCTCGTCGCTGCTGGAAACCTCGATTTTCTTGGAGAGGTCGCTGTCCCGCAGGCCCTGGACCAGCTGGACCAAGGGACGGACCATCCGGCTGGACATCTTGCTGGCGACCACGAGCACGATGGCGCCCACCACCGCGGCGCCGCCCAGGAGAATGAGGGTGATGCGACGCATCTCCGCATCCACGTCATCCACGTAGATGCCGGCCCCCACCAGCCAATCCCACTGGGGGACCTTTTTCGCGAAGGTGAGCTTGGGATACATGCCCGTCTTGCCGGGCTTGGTGAAATCGTAGGCATGGAATCCCCCGGCGGGGCTCGCGCTGGCTTCCCTCCGCAGCGCCTGGCACAGGGCCAGGGTCGGGGCATCCAGGGACTCGGGGCCTTTGTTGACCAGGTCCTTCCGCAGCGGGTGGGACAGCACCGTGGGGCCCGGGCCGTGAATGAAGACGTAGTTCCCGGTTCCGAAACGGATGGAGTCCAGCAGTTCCTTGGCGTGTTTCTGGCCGTCCTCCAGGGGCATGCGGCCCGCCTGGACCTCATCCACCTGGTGCTGCACGATGGCTTGCGCGGATTCCACCACCTGCCGGAGGCCATCCCGCTTCGCGCTGAGCAGGCTGTCGTGGTAGTAGGGCAGCACGACTCCGCCGATGAAGGCCAGGAACAGGGCCACGGGGAGCAGGGTGAGGAGGAACACCTTCCCCGAGAGGGACTGGAGGTAGGTCCTGCCACTGGTCTTGGACATGGTGCGCCGCCTCTCCGAAGGGTTACGGGCAGGTGCCCGCCAGGGGCCACGCCCTGTTTGCCGATTCCTATGGGTTTCGGCCGATCCCGGGATTCCATGAGTCCGAAGGGGGGCCCTAATCCCGCGCGGCCTCCAGCCGGATCGCCAGGCGCATGCGGCGTCCCTGGCGCTGGATGTCGAGGTCTGCGGAACTGCCCAGGGGCAAGGCCTCCACGGCGTCCAGCAGGCCATCCCAGTCCTCGATGGCCCGGCCATTCACGGCCTGGATGAGGTCGCCGGCGAAGACGCGCCGGCCCTCCGCGCCCACACCCTGCAGGCCGGCCCGGGCCGCGGGGCCACCTCGGTAGACCTTGCCCACCATGACGCCCTTCTGGGGGCCGAAGGCCCGCTCCACCAGTCGGGGCGCCACGGGCTCGAAGCCCAGGTCCGGCCGCTCCAGCGTCCCCCGGGCGATGAGCTGGGGCACCACGCGATTCACGGTATCCACGGGGACGGCGAACCCGATGCCCGCGCTGGCACCGCTGGGGCTCTGGATGGCCGTGTTCACCCCGACGAGCCGCCCGGCGCTGTCCAGCAGCGGCCCCCCGCTGTTGCCGGGGTTGATGGCCGCATCGGTCTGGATGACGCCCGCGATGCGGCGCCGGGTGACGCTCTGGATCTCGCGGCCCAGGGCGGACACCACACCGGTGGTGAGGGTCTGGTCCAGGCCGAAGGGATTGCCGATGGCCAGCACCGCCTGGCCCACCTGGAGGTCTGCGCTGGTGCCCAGGGGGATGGGCCGCAGTTTCGGCGGCGTCTTGGCCAGCAGGAGCACCGCCAGGTCCTTGTCCGGGGCGCCGCCCACGTAGGCGGCCTCGTGGCGGCTGCCGTCCGCCAGGGTGATGAAGGCCCGGGTGGCGCCCTGGATCACATGGAAGTTCGTGACCACATGGCCCTGGGCATCCCAGATGAAGCCCGTGCCTGATCCCGCTGGCACCTCCACCACGTCGAGTCCGAAGAGGTCGCGGCTGCGCTCCTCCGTGGTGGTGATGTAGACCACGCTGGGGGCGGCCTCCTTGAAGCGGCGGATGGAGACCTGTTCCCACTCGGGCAGCGGCCCCCGGGGCTCCACGAGCCGCGGTTTCACCAGGCCCGGCGTGAGGGCGTGGCCGCACCAGCCGGCGAAGACGCCGGTGGCGACCAATCCGAGGATGAGGAGGGTTTTTCGCATGGGCTCCCCGCGGGGGCTCAGTCTACCTCAGAGTTTGAAGCCCTCCACCACGGAGCGCAGGCCCTCGGCCACCCGGGCCAGCTCTTCGGACGTCCTGGCGATCTCGTGGACGGTGGTGGCCAGTTCGTGGGTGGCGGAAGCGTTCTGGGCCAGCCGGCCGGTGGTCTGGGACATCATGTCCGCCACCTGCTGGCCGGTCGTGGCCTGCTGGCGGGAGAGCCCCCCGATGTCCGAGATGCTGTGGGCCATGCCCCCGATGCGCTCACGGATGGCTTCCAGGCTGGCGAGGGTGGTGTCCACGCTCTGGACGCCGCCGGAGACGACCTCCTGGGTCCGCAAAATGAGGGCCTCGATCTCATGGGCCGCGCTGCCGGAGCGATCTGCGAGCTTGCGGATCTCCTCCGCCACCACGGCGAAGCCCTTGCCCTGCTGGCCGGCCTTGGCGGCCTCGATGGCGGCGTTCAGGGACAGCAGGTTGGTCTGGCGGGCGATCTCCTGGATCACCGTCACCGCTTCTACGATCTGGTCCGTCACCTGCTGGATGTCCGCCATGCCCTTGGCCGTTCCCTGGCCCGCCTGGGCGCTGCGGTCTGTCTCGTGCACGGCATCCTGGCTCTGGGTTTCCGTCTCCCGGGTGCGTGTGGCCACCAGGTCCGCGTTGGAGCCGAGGCCTCTCATGGCGTCCGATACCCGCTCTCCGGCGGCCTTCAGTTCCTCGCTCACCTTGGCGATCTCGGCGACGGCCTGGGACATCTGATCGGCGGAGGCGGCCAGTTCCGTGCTGCCGGAAGCCACGCGCGCCGCATATTCGGACACGTCCAGCACGGTCTTCCGCATCCCCCCGTTGTAGTCGTTGAAGGCCTGGGCGGCCTCCCCGACCTCGTCCTGGACGGCGACGGGGATCTGCCGGGAGAGATCACTGTTCCGGAGCCCGGCCACGAGCTGGTGGAGGGGGCGGACCATGCGGCGGGACAGCGCGCGCGCGAGGAGGAAGATCAGGGCGGAAATGGCGAGCATTCCCCCGAACATCACGAAGGCGATGGTCCGGACCTGGCGGTCCACGTCATCGACGTACACCCCCGTCCCGACGGTCCAGCCCCAGGGGGCGAAGGTCCGCACGTAGCCCACTTTGGGGAAGAGTCCCTGGATGCCGGGCTTGGTGAACTCATATTCCAGGAAGGCCCCGTCCGGGTTCTGGGCCACCCGTTCCAGGTCGCGGAAAAGCTTCGCCAGTGCCGGGTCGCCCAGGTCGTCGGTGGCTTTGCCGGCCCAGTCATGGCGAGCCCCGTGGCCGACGATGCGTGGCCCGGCGGCCTGGATCCACAGGTAGTTGGTCTTGTCATAGCGGAGGTTCTCGATGATCTCCTTGCCTCGGGCGTGCGCCGTCTCGAGGCTGCGCTTTCCCTCGCGGACCTGGGTCTCCTGCTCCTGGAGCAGGGTAAGGGCCGTCTCCACGACCTGCCGCACCCCGTCCTGCTTGGCCCGCATCACCGCGCCATGGAGGGTGGGCAACACATAGAAGGCGAAAAACAGGAGGAAGAGGCCCACGGGCAGCAGGCTGAGAGCCAGCACCTTGGCGGAGAGGGATCGGAACTGGAATCGTTTTTGAGCGGCCACAGTGTCCTCCAAGGCTACCTGTGCCTTAAATACCTTGTCGTCACAGACACAAAACAGGCTGACCTTTGGTAAACAACCCGACGGCGGAATGCCGTCGTGGGGTTCAGAAAAGGGAGTTGACTCATGATGCTTATTGACTAAGATTTTATTCGGATTTTGATTCACCTTCGCAACCAGGGTGGTGGCGCCAGATGGATCGGATCCCTTTTCTTCATGGAGGACCTCATGACCATCCTTCGCACCCGCAACCCCCAGACCCTCCCGGCTACGGCCGCCAGCCTGGAACCCTTCCGCTTCATGCGCGACTTCATGCGCTGGGATCCGCTCCGGGACTACGACCTGGCCACCCCTGCGGCCGCCTTCATGCCCAGCTTCGACGTGAAGGAAACCCCGGATGCCTACCAGTTCCGGGCGGATCTGCCCGGCATCGTTGAGGCTGACCTGGAGATCAGCCTCGAGGGCACCCGGCTTACCGTCGCGGGCAAGCGCGATGAGGAGGCTCTGAAGGACGGTGAGCGCATCCACATCTCAGAGCGCAGCCACGGCCAGTTCAGCCGCACATTCACCCTTCCCGAGGACGTGGAGGGCGAGAAGGTGGTGGCCGAGCTCCGCAACGGCGTCCTCACCCTCATGGTGCCCAAGCGGCCGGAGGTGCGGCCGCGCAAGATCAATGTCAGTCTCGGGTGATGCTGTCCGGGGGTTCCCCTCGCAACGCGCGCGTTGCGAGGATCTGAGGTCGCGCTGGCGCGCACACCCCCGGGCCCCCCGCGCCCTGATCCGGCAAAGCCGGGTCAGGGCTTTTGTCTGTGACACAAAGAGGCCCCGGAAACCGGGGCCTCTTTGTGTCAGTTGTAGAAGAACTGCGGTGGACCGAAGGTCCCGGGAGCGGCGGTACTGTTGAGGCGCACCACGATGTCACCATCCGCCAGCACCAGATCCGGGAGGCCATCTCCGTTCATGTCGCCGATGGCCACGCCCATGGGGCCCCAGGCACCCCGGTAGGTCGTGGGTGCCAGTAGGGCCCCCGGGGTGGCGAGGTTCTGGAGGAACACGGACACGCTGCCCGGATCGCCGGGCAGGCCCGAGTTCGCCACGGCCACGTCCAGCTTGCCGTCCCCATTCAGGTCCCCCACGGCCAGGGCGGTGGACCGGTAGCCCGTGGCGTAGTGGACTGGCGGCTGGAAGGCGCCTGGAGTGGCGCCCTGGAGCAGCACGCTGAGGCCCTGGGTGCCGGGGCTGAGGGCCGCGCCGTAGTTGGCGGTGAGGAGGTCCAGCTTGCTGTCGCCGTTCACGTCGGCGGCCTTGATGGCCACAGGCTGGACGCCGGTGGCGTAGTCCACGGCGCTCTGGGCGACGAGGGTCGGGGAGAACTGGATCTGGCGCAGGACGGATACGGTGTTCGCGGTGGTGGCCACGGCGATATCCGGCTGGCCGTCGCCATCCAGGTCCGCCACGGTGACGGCCTGGGGGTCGCCGCCCACGGGGAACGTGGCGGGGGCGAGGAAGGTCCCCGGGGTGGCTCCCTGGAGGAAGACCATGACGTTATTGGCGCCGCTGGCCGCCACCACGATGTCCATCTTCCCGTCACCGTTCAGATCGCCCACGGCCACATCCAGGGGAGTGCGGCCCGGTGTGGCCAGGACGATGGCGGGCAGGAAGAAGCCGGGCTTGGCCGGATCCGCCAGCCGCACGCTCACGGTCTGGCTGGTGGCGTTGGCCACCACGAGATCGGGCCGGCCGTCGCCGTTCACGTCCGCCACCACCAGGTTGGCCGGGCCGGTGCCCACACCGAAGCGGGTGGGCAGGGCGAAGGTGCCCGCGGGCCCCTGGAGGCGCGTGGAGACGTAGCCCTGGGTGGGCGCGCCGCCGAGGTCGGTGGAGACCATGCCCAGAATGTCGGGCTGGCCGTTGCCGTCGATGTCCGCCACGGCAATGGCGTTCACGAGATAGCCGGCCGAGGGGCCGTAGTTGTGGTCCGATCCCGAGCAGCCCAGCAGGGCCAGGATGCCGAGAGATCCGAGGAGGAGGGAGGTGCGTGGGCGCATGTCTGCTCCGTGAACCTGTGGAAACAAGGATGTGCTGTCGGACCGGGACTCGCAAGAAGGCAGGAGGTTGGACCCGGAGGGGGACACCCCGGTTGAGGCCTCAGACGGATTCGACACTCACCTTCCAGCTGACCAGCTCCCGGGGCAGGAGGGCCGGCCAGTAGGCCACGATCTCCTGGGCCTTGGGCCGCCCGCCCGCGAAACCGGTCACGCCCGCGGGACCTGCGGTGACGAGCGGCGCGATCTCCCGCCCGAAGCGTTCCACTTTTTTCCGATCCGCATCCTTCACGCTCAATCGCAGGACGATCTCGGCGGGGTCCGCCGGCGCGGGGGCGATGCCCGCATGGACCGTGCTGGCCCCCAGAAATTCGGCGTCCGTGTGCTCGTATTCAAATCCGGCCGCCTTCAGGCGCTTCCAGACGATGTCCGCGCAGAGCTGGGCCTTCTCCAGAGCCCGGGGGCCGCAGAGGGTCAGCTGGCCCGAGGCCTTGTAGCCCTTGAGGTAGGCTCCGCTCACCTTGAGAAAGGGCGTGCGGGGCTTGCCCGTGATGCCCGAGACGCGCACCCGGTCGGGTCCGGCCGGTTCCAGGTGGATGCTGGAGAATTCGGCCACCACGTCCGGGGTGATGTAGTTTTCCGGATCTCCCATCTCGTAGACCAGCTGCTCGCTCACGGTGTCCACGGTGACCATGCCGCCGGTGCCCGTGTGCTTGGTGATGACGAAGGTGCCGTCCTCGGAGCATTCCGCGATGGGGTAGCCCACGTTCCAGAGCTCGGGCACCTCCCACCAGCGGGTGAAGTTGCCGCCGGTGCTCTGCGCCCCGCACTCCAGGATGTGGCCGGCCACGGTGCCCGCCGCCAGGCGGTTCCAGTCGTCAGCGGCCCACTTGAACTCGTGGATGAGGGGCGCCAGGGTGAGGCCGGGATCCGTGCAGCGGCCCGTCAATACGATGTCGGCGCCGGTGTCGAGGGCCTCGACCATGGCCTGGGTCTGGAGGTAGACATTGGCGCTGAGGATCTCCCGGGGCGCGTCGAAGAGGCCTTCGCCCGTGTCCATGTTGGCCAGCTTCAGGCCCTTGCCCTGGAATTCGGCCAAGCGGCCCAGCACATCGTCCCCGGTGACCGTGGCGATCTTCAGGCCGGTGACGCCCAGCTTCCGGGCCACCTCCAGCACCGCGGCCCGGCAGGCTTCGGGATTCACGCCCCCGGCGTTCGCCACCACGCGGATGCCCTTGGCTTTCAGCTGAGGCAGCACGCGCTTCATCAGGTCCACGAAGTCCGTGGCGTAGCCCAGCTGCGGGTCCTTCCGCCGCTGCTTCTGCATGATGGACAGCGTCACTTCCGCCAGGTAATCCAGCGTCAGGTAGTCGATGCCCCCAGCCTCCACCAGCCGCACGGGGGCGTCGATGCTATCGCCCCAGAAACCCTGCCCATTGGCAATGCGCACAACCTTCGACATATTCAGCTCCGATCGAGACGGACTTCCAGCTTACTCGTACCGGAGCGCCTCGATCGGATCCAGCTTGCTGGCCTTGGCGGCGGGGTAGAGGCCGAAGATGAGGCCGATGGCGGCGGGGACGGCAAAGGCGCTGATGAGGGCCCAGAGGGGCACGGAGCCCATGGTGCCCAGCAGGGCCTTGCCCAGGGCCGCCCCGAGGACGAAGCCCAGGCCCACGCCGATGGCGCCGCCCATGATGCAGAGGAAGGCGGCCTCGATGAGGAACTGCAGCAGCACGTCGCGGCGCTTGGCGCCCACGGCCTTGCGCACGCCGATCTCGCGGGTGCGCTCGGTGACGCTCACCAGCATGATGTTCATGATGCCGATGCCGCCCACCAGCAGGGCGATGGAGACCATGCCCCCGGCCACGGCGGTGATGGTGCCCGTGATGCCGCTGATGATGCCGGTGATCTGCTTGGGGCTGAAGACCTTGAAGCCGCTGGGTTCGGTGCCGCGCAGCCCCTTGATGCGGCGCAGGGATTCCTCCACCAGCTCGGCGCCGTCATCGGCGGAGAGGCGCGGGTCCACGCGGGCCTGGAAGAAGAGCTGCCGCCGCTGGGCCTCCGTGAGCTGGGCCATGCCGGTGGTGAGGGGGATGAGGATGTTCTGGTCGGGGTCGTTGCCCAGCTGGGCGCCCTGTTCTTCGAGGACGCCGATGATCTCCAGGCTGAGGGTGGGCGTGCTGATGATGCGGCCCAGGGCGTTGCCCTTGAGGCCCAGCTTCTCGATGACGCGGGGGCCGATGATGGCCACCTTGTTGCCCAGGCGCAGGTCCGAGGGTACGAAGTTGCGGCCCGCCACCAGGGCGATGCTGTTCAGCTCCAGGTAGGTCTCGTCCGTCATGATGAGGTTGACGTTGGCGCTGCGGCCCTCGGCCTTCACCTCGGTGCCGTTGAAGAAGAGGGGTGTCACCTGGGTGATCTGCGGCACGGCGCGGGCGAGCCTCCGCATCTCGTCCAGGGTCATGTCCTTGTTCTTGATCTTGGTGTACTCGGCGAAGGGCATGTCCATGGGGAAGACGGGCCGGATGAAGATGGTCTGGCTGCCGGCCCGCTCCACCTGCTTCAGCACGCTGGTCTTGAGGCC
>DASXVC010000054.1:0-66542 GCA_036504495.1 Geothrix sp. | reverse complement strand
CCCCTGCCCCCGCTGGAGCTGGTACGCATGATCGCCACGGCCCGCATTCTGTTCCCCAAGAGCCGCATCCGCCTCAGCGCCGGCCGCACGCAGATGAGCGATGAGCTGCAAGCCCTCTGCTTCTTCGCAGGCGCCAATTCCATCTTCACGGGCGAGAAGCTCCTCACCACCCCCAACCCCGGCGGCAACCATGACCACTGGCTGCTGGACGCCCTAGGCATGCGGGTGGAGGGCGCGCCGGCCAAGGTGTGACGTGCAACTCATCGAAGACCTCCGCGCGGAACACGAACTCATCGAGCAGGTGCTGGGCTCGCTCCGGGCCTTCGTGACGGCCCGCCTGGCCGGCCAGGGCGATCCCGCGGACGGCGCGCGTTTCATGGCCTTCTTCCGGCGCTACGCCGGTGATTTCCACCACCACAAGGAAGAGGAGGTCCTCTTCAGGGCCCTGGCGGAACGGGCGGAGCTGCCCCTGGACCGGGGCCCCATCGCCGCCCTGACGGGCGAGCACCGGCGCATGGCGAGTCTGCTGGATGGCCTGGAGGGCCTGCTGGGCGCCCCCCTGACGGCAGCGGAGGATCGCCAGCGGGTCGAGACCCTGGCCGTGGACTACAGCCGCTCCCTGTGGCGCCACATCGACGCCGAGAACTCGGTCATGTACCCCGAGGGCGCGGAACGCCTCCGCCGCTTCCACGTGCGGGACCTGCCCTCCCGCCCCATGACCGCCGCCGAGGCCGCCGCCCGCGAGGCGGGCCTGGCCCTCGTCATCGCCTATCCACCCCAGCACGATGCGGAGGTCCACCGCGGCGATGGCTGCATCGCCTGCCCCTCCTTCGGTGTCACCTGCGATGGCCTCGAGTTGGAATGGTGGACCGACCTGGAGTGGGAGGACATGCAGGAGCGCCGGGGGGGCGACTGAGCCTGAGTTCGACAACGGCGTTACAGTAGCCCCTGGTCACCCAGCCGAACCGCTGGGACAGGAGGACAGCCATGTCCGACACCACGCCCCACATCGCCCAGAAGGGCCCCTTCCAGGTCGAGGTCGAAGCAGGCAAGACCTACCATTGGTGCGCCTGCGGCAACAGCAAGAAGCAGCCGTTCTGCGACGGTTCCCACAAGGGCGGCCCCTTCACGCCCATGGCCTACACCGCCGACATCACCGGGACCAAGTGGTTCTGCGGCTGCAAGCACAGCGGCACCAAGCCCATGTGCGACGGGACCCACAAGAAGCTCTGACCCCCATCCAATGTGAGAGATCGCGGCCCCGGAGGCCTCAGGGGCCCTCGGGAACCATGACCTGGGCCCTGAGCCCGGCGCGGATCCGTCCCTCCGGATTGACCACCACCACCTTGACCCGGACTCTGCCCGTGGCATCCACGCAGGGGTCCACCAGGGCGACCTCCCCCTCAGCGCCCGCGGGTCCACCGGACTCGGGGAAGAGCACCCGCACCTTCCGGCCGGGTGTGAGCCCGGCAAGGGACCCCGGCCCCGCGGCGCACTGGATCACCAGCCGGGTCAAGTCCATGAGGCGGAACATCGGCTGGGCACCGGAGACCGCCTCACCCTCCTCGTGGTACCGGGTCACCACCAGGCCGTCCATGGGGGCCACGATGGTGCGGAGCCGCACCTGCTCCGCGGCTGTCTCGTACTGAAGACGCGCCAGTTCCAGATCGATGCGCGACTCCAGGGCCCGGGCCTCAGGGATGATCTTGCTGTCGTAGAGGCGCTTGGCCCCCTTGGCCTCGAACTCCCGGCGCTCCAGCAGGGCCTTGACCCTCTGCATCTCCAGCTCCTCCAGCTTCCCGTAGAGCTGGGCCATGGGCTGGCCTGCCTTCACGGTGTCCCCCTCCTTCACGCGCATTTCCGTGATCCGGCTCGAAACCGTCGCGCTGACTTCCACCTGGCGATAGGGCAGCACCCGCCCCTCGAGCAGGGCCCCCGCCATGGCCGGAACCGGCCCGAGGATCAGAACCGAGGAGAGCAGAAGGGATCGGGAGAGCATGGGGCCTCGCTCAATGGACCCTTCCATCCTCTCATCACTGGGCCGTCACTTGATCTTGAAGGTGAACTTCCCCTCGTGGCATTCCAGGCACTTCACCACCGGGGGCTTGTGCTGGCGGTGGCAGTCCGTGCAGGGGATGGGGTCATGCGGCGAGGCGTGGGGGTTGGGCTTGGCATCCTTCGTCAGCGCCTTCATGGCGGGATAGTCGCCGTGGCAGATCATGCAGGCTTCGTCCGGCACCGCGGCCGTGGAGGGCTTCTCCTTGTGATGGCAGTCATGGCAGTTCAGCTTCGCCTTGGCATGGGGAGCGGGCAGGGGCTTGTCCTCACCTGCACAGACCCCCACCGCCAACAGGCCCGCCAGCCCCAGAGCCACGATCCGAAGAAGCCGCATGTGCCCTCCCCTCACTGATGCTCAAAAACAATGATGACCATGATATCCCATTTAACTCGAATCATGCGCTTCTCGAGGCCCCGCCTGGAAGCCTCCTCTCCTCACGGGTAAACTGACCCATTGGGCTGGCTGTTCCAATGAAGTCCCGTTCACTCACTCCAAATCGGCAGGCCGATTTGGAGTAGGGAAAGGCCAAGACGTAAGGATGGCAATGCGCGAGATGGACAAGGCTTTCGACTTCAGGACGGCGCAGACGCGCTGGTATTCGGTGTGGGAGGAATCCAAGGCCTTCGAAGCCGCCCCCGCGAGCGGCAAGGAGCCCTGGTCCATCGTCATCCCGCCCCCCAACATCACGGGCAACCTGCAC
Source organism: Geothrix sp. (assembly GCA_036504495.1). GTDB lineage: Bacteria > Acidobacteriota > Holophagae > Holophagales > Holophagaceae > Geothrix. The sequence goes on along the minus strand of DASXVC010000054.1, from coordinate 63,783 downwards.
ATGGGCCACGCCCTCGTGAACACGCTGCACGACGTGCTCACGCGCTTCAAGCGGGCCCAGGGCTTCGACGCCCTCTGGGTGCCCGGCACCGATCACGCGGGCATCGCCACCCAGATGATGGTGGAGCGCCAGCTCAAGGCCGAGGGCACGGACCGCCACCAGCTGGGCCGTGACGCGTTTGAAAAGCGCATCTGGGACTGGAAGGAGAAGAACCAGGGCGCCATCGAGCACCAGCTCAAGCGCCTGGGCTGCTCCGTGGATTGGACCCGCAACCGGTTCACCTTGGATCCTTCCCTCAACAAGGCCGTGCGCAAGGTCTTCGTCGAGAGCTACAAGGCCGGCCGCATCTATCGCGGGCCCCGCATGATCCAGTGGGATCCAGCCCTCCAGACGGCGCTGAGCGACCTGGAAGTGAAATATGAGGAGCGCAAGGGCAAGCTCTGGCACCTGCGCTACCCCCTGGCGGATGGCAGCGGCGATGTGGTGGTGGCCACCACGCGGCCCGAGACCATGCTGGGCGACACGGCCGTGGCCGTGCATCCCGACGACGAGCGCTACCAGGCGATGATCGGCAAACTCATGGACCACCCGCTCACGGGCCGCCAGATCCCTGTGGTGGCCGACAGCTTCGTGGATCCCGCCTTCGGCACCGGCTGCGTGAAGGTGACGCCGGCCCACGACCCCAACGACTTCGCCGCGGGCCAGCGCCTGAAGCTGGAGTCCATCACCATCATCGGCTTCGACGCCAAGATGACGGCTGCCGCAGGGGCCTACGCGGGCCTGGACCGCTTCGAGGCCCGCAAGCGCGTGGTGGCGGATCTGGAGGAGCAGGGCTTCCTGGTCAAGGTCGAGGACTACACCAACAAGATCAGCCTCAGCGACCGCAGCGGCGCCGTGCTGGAGCCACTCGTCAGCGAGCAGTGGTTCATGGATGTGAAGGAGGCCGCCGCCAAGGCTCTGGAGGCCGTCCAGAGTGGCGCCATCCAGTTCACGCCCGAGCACCACACCGCTGTATGGAACCACTGGCTCACCAACATCCAGGACTGGTGCATCAGCCGCCAGCTGGTCTGGGGCCATCGCATCCCCGCCTGGACCTGCGCCAAGTGCGGCGAGCTTCATGTGGAGATGGAGCAACCCTCCGCATGCTGCGCATGCGGAGATGGGAAACTGATTCAGGATCCGGACACGTTGGATACTTGGTTTTCCTCGGCGCTGTGGCCATTCAGCGTGTTCGGCTGGCCTGACGAGACCGACGAACTCAAGCGCTACTACCCCACCAGCGTGCTCATCACGGGCTACGACATCCTGTTCTTCTGGGTGGCGCGCATGGCCATGGCGGGCCTCACGTGGATGGGCGAGGTGCCCTTCCGCAAGGTCTACTTCAACAGCCTCGTGCGCGATGCCAGCGGCCAGAAGATGAGCAAGACCAAGGGAAACGTCATCGACCCCCTCGAAGTCATGGAGGAGTACGGCACGGACGCCCTGCGTTTCTCGCTCGCCATCATGGCCGCCCCGGGCACGGACATCGCCATGAGCACCGCCCGGCTCGAGGCCTCCAGGAACTTCTGCAACAAGCTCTGGAACGCGTCACGGTTCGTCCAAATGAATCTCGATGAGTCCGTCTCGCTGGCGACAACGCCAGAATTCGGCGAAGCCGAATTCTGGCTGATCAAGGAAATGCGTGAAACTTTGACGGCTGTCACGAAGGCGCTGGAGGAATTCCGCTTCCACGAGGCCTCGGATCTCCTCTACCACCTGGTCTGGGATGATTTCTGCGCCACCTACATCGAGCTGGCCAAGGTGCAGCTGGTGAGCGGCACCCCGGGCCAGAAGGCGGCCATCCTACACTTCCTGGACATCCTCCTGCGGGCCCTCCACCCCTTCGTGCCCTTCCTGACCGAGGAAATCCACGAGGCGGTCATCGCGCCGCGATTACCAGGCTCAGAGCCAGCCCTGCTGGCTCTGAGAAACTGGCCCATGGACGAGAAGATCCTCCAAGTCCAGGGCGGCGACGCCACGATCATCCCCCGCTTCCAGGACGTGCTCTCCACCCTCCTGCGCCTCAAGGCCGAGCAGGGCGTGGATCCCGCCAAGCGGGTGCCCGCCTTCTGCTCGTTGACAGAGCTTGAGCCCTTCACCGAGGCCCTGAAGTCCATCGCCCGACTGGAATCCGTCACCTTCTCGAAGGGCGACCTCGCCTCGCCCACCCGTACGGTGGCCGTGGTGGCGGGTGGCGCCGTGGCCCTCGAACTGGCGGGCCTCAAGGATCCCGTGGCCGAGAAGGCCAAGCTGGAAAAAGAGCTGGCCAAGCTGGAGAAGGAACTGGAACCCCTCCGGGCCCGCCTCGCCGATGACAGCTTCGTCACCAAGGCCCCCGAGGCCGCGGTGGCCAAGCTCCGCGGCCAGGCGGAGGAGCGCGAGCAACGCCTCCTCCAGGTGAAGGCGCTGCTCGGCTAGAGACAGGAAGGGCGGCGAAACTGAAAGCTGGTGCCCGGAGGCCCGGAAGCCTGCGGGATTCAGAATTTGGTCAGCGTGCCCGCGAGGCGGTTTGCCACCCAGACGGCGGCGCCGTCGAAACAGAGTCCCCAGGGCTGCCCGCCGGTCGGGTAGGTACCCATTGGCGCGCCCGTGGCCGCATCAAGCTGGGTCACATCATTGGAGCCGAGGTTGGTCACCCAGATGCTGCGGCCATCGAAGCAGATGGCCGCGGGATTGGTCCCTGCGCCGTAGCTCCCGACAAGGGCCCCCGTGGCAGCCACGAGCTTGGACACGTTGTTCCCATAGCGGTTGGCCGACCAGATGTGGGTGCCGTCGAAGCAGAGGGAGTAGGGATAGGCACCCCCGCCGTAGGTCCCCACGATGGCCCCGTTGGCCGGGTCCACCTTGCTCAAGGTGGACCCGGTGTAGTTCGCCACCCAAAGGGAACTGCCGTCGTAGCAGATGGCCACGGGGTAGGTCCCCACACTGAAGGTGCCCAGCACCGCCCCGGTGCTTGGATTCACTTTGGTGATGTTGTTGGAGCCCCCGTTGGCCACCCAGACGAAGGAGCCGTCAAAGCAGACCCCGTTGGGGCTGGTGCCCACGGGATAGGTGCCCACCAGGCTGCCGTCGCTGGCCTTCAATTTGCTGACGGTGTTGTCCGACGAGTTCGCGACCCAGATGCTGGCGCCGTCGAAGGCGACCCCGGAGGGACCTCCCCCGACCGGATAGGTGCCGACCTGCACGCCTGTGTTGGCGTTGATCTTGGTGACGGCCCTGGTGCTGCTGTCGCTGGTCACCCAGAGGTTCGCCCCGTCGAAGCACAGGTAGTAGGGCGCGATGGGGCCGGCAACCGTCGTGTTGATCTTGGAGGCGCTGTACCACTTCAGCAGCGCAATCTTCTGGAGGCTGAGGGTGGGCCCCGCAGGGCCCTGGGGTCCGGTCGCACCCGCAGGACCGGCGGCACCAGTAGACCCGGTCGCTCCGGTTGCTCCGGTCGCTCCTGTGGCCCCGGTAGCACCCGCGGGTCCCGCGGGACCCGTGGCGCCGATCGGGCCCTGGGGACCGGCGGGCCCCTGGGCCCCGGTCACCGTCCCCGCCACCCACTTGGCGCCGTTGTAGACGAGGCCCTGGCCGGAGGTGGGTGCGGTGGTGGTGAGGTCCAGGGGGATGCCCTGGAGCTGGAGCAGGGTCATGGCGTTCTGTGTGCCGCCCACATCCCCGGCGAAGGCCCCGCTCACCTCGAAGGCGCTGCGGGCCTGAAGGGCGGGCGCGAGGTCGGTGTCGGGCGAGAGGGGGATGCCGGCGACGGTGACATGCAGCTTGAGGTTGGGTTGGCCCAGCAATGTGGTCGGAATGGCGGGCATGGGCGATGCCCCGAGGGCCGCACTGTAGAGTCCGCTGTTCACGGAGACGGACTGGCTCCCTGAATTCCAGAGTTCCGTGCCCGAACCATCCAGAAGCGAGAACACGAATGTGCGCGTGCCGGTCACGGGGAGCGTGGCCTCCAGCAGGCGCCCTTGGTAGGCCAGCACGGGCCCCGGCGCGGCAGGCTGCGCGGAAGACTGCTGGGCGACGAGAACGGGGCAGGCCACGAGGCCAGCGAGGAGGGCGATGTTCCAATGGTTTCGCACGGAAGCTCCGGAAAAGTCGAGTCGGTCCTTGAGGTCGGTCGTCAGTGCTCTGTGGGCACGCCGCTGGGGTGGAACCCGTGGCGGATCCGAGTGCTGTCGTTCGCATCCTTTGCCATCAGCGCGGGAAAGCCCTCCCGCACGATGGCCTGGTTCTCGAAGCCCCCGCCGGTCTGGCGCCCCCCCGCCGCCTGCACCAGATCATCGCGGAGGTGGCCCGGCACCAGGGCTGGGGCTACTGTGAGGCCGAAGGGCGCGTCGTGGCTGAGGGTCGCAGCCTGGGCCCGGAGGCTCAGGCCTGCGTAGGTGGAAGGCGCCACGCCCGGCGCGACGGCCACGGGCAGTTGCAGGGTCGTGGCCCCGGCGGGCACGGTGCCGCCGGCCACCACACCCGCGGGAAATCCGGCGCCCGTGAGGGCGACGGCAGAGGAAAACCCATTCAGGCGCGACAGGGTGATGGTGAGGAATCCACTGCCGCCCGCCGGGATCTGGAGGCTGCCGGGCGTCACCTGGATGCTGAAATCCGCCACCGCGGCGGGGGGAGCGGCGGTGCCTCCTCCGCCACCACCGCCACAGGCGAGGAGGCCCGCCACGAGGGCCGCACAGGGGAAATAGAGGAAACGCTGGAATCGTCTGTTCATGGCAAACCTCGGCGAGTTGAATCAGCCTGCCGTCCCGCAGCGTTGGGCCCCAGGCACCCTCCCGGGAATGAGCCTCGTTCGGGGCACGCGGAGAACCCCGGAGGGTCAAGCAAAGCTCTCCTTTTTGATTCGCCGGGCCCAGATCCACTTTTCAGAAAATGGATGGGCCACCGGGGGGCTCCGGCCCCTGAGACCCTGAGGCCGCGCGACCCGCTTGGCCGTCTTGCACGGCCCCGGCGCCTGCTAGGCTGGAGGCATGACGAAGATCTACTACGCTGGCCAGGATGTGGATGCGCCCTGTGGGCGCTGCGGCGGGGAGACCCGGCACCAGGTGCTGACCGTGACCAATGGCGTGCCCGACCGGCTCATCTGCGGGAACTGCCGCTCCATCCACAAGTTCCGGGCGGCCAAGCCCGAGCCCCTGCCCCGCGCACCCCGGATCCCCTCGGCGGCCAAGGCCGGCGGCCCGCGGCCCGGATCGCTGGTGTCCCAGTTCCAGGAGGTCGTGGCGCGGGAGCAGGGCGGCGCCCAGGCCAAACCCTACCGCGTGACGGAGCACTGGGAGGAAGGGGCCTGGATGGACCATCCCAGCTTCGGCCTGGGCCGCGTGCAGCGGCGGATGGGCAAGAAGGTGGATGTGCTCTTCAGGGATGGCTTGAAGACCCTGGTCAGCGCATGACCCAGGAGCCGCTCCTCGAGACCAGCTCTCCCGTGCTGCGGGAGTTGCGGTTCGCGGTGCTGGATCTGGAGACCACCGGCGGCAGCCCCAAGGCCCGCTGGGGGAAGGATGGGCGGTTCATCCAGCCCTCCGAGATCACCGAGGTGGGCATGGTGCGCCTCTCCGGCCTGGTGGTGGAGGACCGCTGGTCGAGCCTGGCCGCCATCCAGGGCTTTCTGCCGGAGGAGATCCAACGCCTCACGGGCATCAGTCTGCCCATGCTGGCGGGCGCGCCGCCCTGGGAGCAGGTGGCCCTGAAGCTGGTGCCGAAGCTGGAGGGCCGCGTCTGGGTGGCCCACCACGCGCCCTATGACGGCAGCTTCCTCAAGGCCTGGCTGCCGGAGGGCGTCTGGCGCCGCCACCGGCTCATCTGCACCCGCCTGCTGGCCAAGAAGCTCATCCCGGAGCTGCCGCGGCGCAGCCTCGCGGAGCTCTGCGAATTCCTCGGGGTCACCAATACCCGCGCCCATCGGGCCCTCCAGGACGCCGACGCCACCGCCGAGGTCCTCCAGCACCTCCTCAAGCGCGCCGAGGACAAGGGCATGGACGGCGAGGCCTTCCTCGCCGCGGGCGAGGTGCCCTGGAACAAGGTCTGAATCAGGTCGGAGGCTGTTCCCCATGGATCTCACCCGCTTTCTCGACCTCGTCCGCACCCAGGGCTGGCAGGGCTGGTCCCTGTGGGCGGTGCTCCTGGCCCAGGCCCTGCTCTGGGTGGGGCTGGTGCGCCTGCACCTGGCCCTCCACCGGGAAGAGGCCCCCTGGGAGGAGTGCATCGGGAAGATCCGCAGTGCCTTCCTCCGCAAAGTGAACGGCGACGAGGAGATCCAGGAACTGAAGGTCCACCGCTATGCCCCCCTGGTGGATCAGCTGCTGGCCCTGCACTTCGCCGAGGAGAAGAGCGACCGCTTCGACCGCTGGCTGCTCCTGCGCTGGAAGGCCAAGGAGGGCCTCGCGCCCTATTGGTTCCGGTGGGGCTACCTGATCATCGGCTTCGGCGTGGTGGTCTGGTACCTCCAGGGCCTGCGGCTGGACCTGGGCACCGATGTCCTCAAGCGCACGCCCGTGGATCCCCGGCTGCTGTGGGTCTGGCTGGGCTACGCCATGATCCTGGCCTGGAAGCTGGTGCGCCTCCACGGGAACCTCGACCGCGTCCAGCGCAGCCTGCTGCTGCCGAGGCGGGACGAGTGATGTCCACAGGTCCGAAAAAAACGAAACACTCACCACCAAGGCACCAAGACTCCAAGGAAAGACAGAAAGCATTCTTTTGCTGTTCTTGGTGTCTTGGTGCCTTGGTGGTGATCCGTTGTCTTGTTGACGGTTTCCTCGTATGACCCGGTCTAGGCGCGGTGAGGCGGCCCGCCGCCTGGGCCTGCGGGTTGAGCGGCTGACGCTTTGGCTGCTCTGGGCCCGGGGCTGGGATCTGGTGGCCTGGCGGCAGAAACTGGGCCGCTACGAGCTGGACCTGCTGCTGAGCCGGGGGCCGGAGCTGCGCCTCCTGGAGGTGAAGGCCCGCCGTCCCGGCGCCTGGGTGGGCGCCGACACGGCCCTGGAACCCGAACAGCGGCTCCGCCTCCAGCGGGCCCTCCGCACCTGGCTGGACCGCGTCCCCTGGCCCGGCCAGGTCAGCTTCCAGCGGGTGAGCTGGGCCGGGTGGCGCTGCCGGTTCCATGGGGTGGAGCGGTGGGACGCCTTGAAAATCCATAGATAGCGACATTCCAGGTCCGCAGAGATCCTTTTCCTGAATCCACCCGGCTGGCACAGCCCTCGCCCCGAACCCACCGGGTGTCGGTATGTTGACCTTCCTGGATCGTCTGCTTCCATATATGGCCCGCCTGGCACGGCGGGCGGATCTGGCTGCGCCCGTCTTCGTGATGATCGTGCTGGTGGTGATGGTGCTGCCCCTGCCGGCCTTCATGCTGGATCTGCTCATCGTCCTGAACATCACCCTGAGCCTGGTGATCCTGATGGTGGGCATGTATGTGCCCCGGCCCAAGGAGTTCAGCTCCTACCCCTCCGTCCTGCTGGTGGTGACGCTTTTCCGTCTGGCCATCAACGTGGCCACCACCCGCCGGATCCTGCTCTACGCCGGGGACCAGGGGGCGGACGCCGCCGGCCACATGGTGAAGGCCTTCGGCCAGTTCGTGGTGGGCGGCAGCTATGTCATCGGCCTGGTGGTCTTCCTGATCCTCCTGGCCATCCAGTTCCTGGTGATCAACCATGGCGCCGGCCGCATCGCGGAAGTCACGGCCCGGTTCACCCTGGATGCCCTGCCCGGCAAGCAGATGGCCATCGACGCAGACCTGAACGCCGGCTACATCGATGAACTGGAGGCCCGCCGCCGCCGCAAGGACCTCCAGGAGGAGGCCGGCTTCTACGGCGCCATGGACGGCGCCGTGAAGTTCACCCAGCGGGATGCCGTGGCCTCCCTCATCGTCCTGGCCGTCAACATCGTGGCGGGCATCCTCCTGGGGGTGATCCGCTACAACCTGCCCCTGACTCAGGCCCTGGAGGTCTATACCCTGCTGACCGTGGGCGACGGCCTGGTGACGGTGATCCCCAGCCTGCTCATCAGCGTGGGCGGCGCCATCCTCACCACCCGCAGCGGCAGCGACGCCACCGGGCTGGGCAGCGAGGTGCTGGGCCAGATGGGCGCGGACCACCGGCCCCTGGCCATCGCGGCCTCCGTGCTCTTCCTCTTCGGCGCCGTGCCGGGCCTGCCGCTCTTCCCCTTCTGGGTCATGGCCGCCATTTTCGGCGTCATGGCCTACGCCGCCTGGAAACTGCCAAAGGCCGGGCCCGAGGGCGCCGAAACCGCCGCTGCGGCCGAGAAGGCCACGGCCGCCGCCGCCGAAACCGCCGAGCGGGTCGAGGGCCTCCTCAAGGTCGATCCCCTGGGCCTGGAAGTGGGCTACAGCCTCATCCCCCTGCTGGACGTGAACCAGGGCGGCACGGTGCTGGAGCGCATCAAGGCCGTGCGGCGCCAGATGGCCCAGGAGCTGGGCATCGTGGTGCCTCCCGTGCGCATCCGCGACAACCTGCAGCTGCCCCCCAACACCTACCGCCTGCTGCTCCGGGGCGAGGAGATCGCCCGGGCGGAGATCCAGCCCACCCAGTTCCTGGCCATGAACCCCGGCACCGCCGCCGAGGAGCTGGCCGGCACCCCCACCTCCGAGCCCGCCTTCGGCCTGCCCGCCTACTGGATTCCCGACACCCAGCGGGACCGGGCCCAGATGCTGGGCTACACCGTGGTGGAGCCCGCCACGGTGCTCACCACCCACCTGTCCGAGCTCATCAAGCAGCACGCGCCGGACCTGCTGGGCCGGCCCGAGGTTCAGCACCTCCTCGACACCCTCAAGGAGACCACCCCGCGGCTGGTGGATGACCTCATCCCCAACGTCGTCACCGTGGCCACCCTCCAGAAGGTGATGCACAACCTCCTGCGGGAGCGAGTGCCCGTGCGCGACCTGGGCCGCATCCTCGAGGCCACGGCGGACGCCGCCACCATGACCAAGGATGTGGGCTTCATCACCGAGTACGTCCGGCAGTCCCTGGGGCGGGTGCTCACGAGCCCCCACCTCTCCGACAGCGGGGAACTGGGCGTGCTGGTGCTCGATCCCCAGATCGAGCAGACCCTCCAGGGCGGCATCGAGCAGACGGACCGGGGCAGCTTCCTGGCCCTGGAGCCGGGCCGCACCCAGGAACTGCTCACCCGCATCGCCAATGGCATCGCGGCCCTGCTGCCGGGCGCCCAGCCGGTGCTGCTCACCAATCCCGTGGTGCGTCCCCACCTGCGGCGCCTCCTGGAGCGGGCCCTGCCCCACCTCGTGGTGCTGAGCCACAGCGAGGTACCCATGGATGTGCGCGTCGTGAACCTCGGAACTGTCTCGTGAAGGGCCAACCATGCGCGTGAAGACCTTCGAAGCCGGATCCATGCAGGATGCCCTGGACATCGTAAAGAAGGACATGGGCGAAGAAGCCTTCATCCTGTCCACCCGCACCCGGCGGCGGCCTTCGGCCCTCGGCATGGGGGAGGAAACTGTCATCGAGGTCACGGCCGCGGTGGACGAAGCCAGTCCCATGGCCTTGCCCGTCGCCGCGGGCCTGCCCCTCGCCGCGGGCGCCTCCGCACCTCTGACTTATGGCCTGCGGCCCCCGCTGGATCCCCAGCCCCGCCGGGCGAGGGAACCCCAGGCGCCCCCGGCCCCGCCCATGGACCTCCAACCCCTCCGCCGCGAGCTCCTGGAGATCAAGGGTGCCGTGGCCGCGCTGAAAGACAATGACCAGCGCAACACGTCGATCCTGAAGGAACTGGATCAGATGAAGGCCCTGCTGAGCCGCATCCAGCGCCAGGGCATGCCCCCGGCCCAGCTGCTGCTGCCACCGAGCCTGCTGGAGCTGTACGGCGATCTGGTCGCCAACGACGTGGAGCCCCTCGTGGCCCTGCGGCTGTGCGAATACGCCCAGCGGGCCCTGGTGGACCAGGACGGCGACGTCGCAGCCGATGTCGTGGATGCCGAGCGGGCCCGGCTCTTCCTGCGCCGGGTCATCGCCGACTTCATCCCCGTGGCGCCGCCCATCCAGCTGGACCCCGGCAAGATGCACGTGGCCGCCCTGGTGGGTCCCACGGGCGTCGGCAAGACGACCACCCTGGCCAAGCTGGCGGCCTACGCCCAGCTCCACCTGAAACAGAAGGTGGCGCTGCTCACCCTGGACACCTACCGCATGGCGGCCGTGGACCAGCTGCAACAGTACGCCCAGATCCTGCAGGTGCCCCTGCACGTGGCCCTCACGGTGGAGGACCTCCGCAGCGCCCTCCGTTTCTACCAGGACCGGGCCCTGGTGCTCATCGACACCCCCGGCCACAGCCCCAAGGACACCGACACCCTGAATCAGCTGCGGGGCCTGCTGGACGAGCTGCCGGAAGTGGAGACCCACCTGGTGATGTCCGCCACCACCAAGCCCCGGGACCTGGCGGAGATCGCCCTCCGCTACGAACCCCTGAAACCCACCCGCCTGCTCTTCACCAAGCTCGATGAGACCTCCACCTACGGCCCCATCCTCAGCACCCTCGTGCGGGTCAAGCGGCCTCTCAGCTACCTGGGCACGGGCCAGGAAGTGCCCGAGGCCCTGGAGCTGGCCACCAGCCGGCGGGTGGCCGACCTCATCCTTCCCGCGAAATGAGTGCCTAACCAAACCCCGACGAGGTCGCGATGAAACCAGGCTGGATGCACCGCAAGGAAGGGCCCGCAGAGCGATGCGGGACATCGTTCAAGGGACGTGACGCCGCGGGGCGCCAGCCTGGTTTCATCCCTCCGGGCGAGGGCCGGCGGGCGTCGCGATGCCGCGTCACGCTCGTCGCGCGTAGTACCCGCTACGCTTCGACTCGCGTTCCTCGCCTCGCTCGCCCGGCGACCCTCGCGCGACCCCGTGGGGGCTTGGTTAGGCACTCACAGGAGGCCGAATGAGCAGCGACCAGGCATCCCGGCTCCGCGCCCTGGCCCAGGGCCAGCCCGCCGAAGCCCCCCTCTTCGCGGCCCGCGTCGTGGCCATCACCTCCGGCAAGGGCGGCGTGGGCAAGACCAACGTCGTGGCCGGCCTGGCGCTGGCCCTGGCCCAGCAGGGCCAGCGGGTCGTGGTCATGGACGCGGATTTCGGCCTGGCCAACCTGGACATCCTGCTGGGCCTGTCCCCGAAATACACGCTGGAGCACGTCCTGCGCGGCGAGAAGGTGCTGGAGGAGATCCTGCTCGATGGCCCCATGGGCATCCGCATCATCCCCGCCAGCAGTGGCATCCAGGAGCTGACCCGCCTCGACACCATGAGCGAGCTGCGGCTGGTCCAGGGCCTGCAGCGCGTGGCGGAGACCGCGGACTGGCTGCTCATCGATACCGCGGCGGGCATCCACGATTCCGTTCTCAAGCTCCTCATGGCGGCCCAGGAAGTCATTCTCGTGACCACACCCGAGCCCACGAGCCTGGTGGACGCCTACGCCATGGTGAAGGTGCTGCACCTGCGGGACCCCGCAAAGCCCCTGTGGCTGCTGGTGAACAACGGCCAGAGCGTGGATGAGGCCCAGGAGACCATCGAACAGCTCCAGGCGGCCACGGAGCGCTTCCTCGGCAAGCAGCTCAAGGTGCTGGGGATGCTCCCCAATGATCCCCACATCCTGCAGGCCGTGCGCCAGCAGCGGGGGGTGGTGGACCTCTTCCCGCGCAGCCCTGCCGCCCAGACCTTCCAGGCCCTGGCCCGGCAACTGCTGGGGCAAGTATTCTTGCAGCCGGACGGCTTTGCTGCATTCTGGAGGCAGCTCGCCTCCGATGACACCCCCTAGGAGCCTGGATGTCCCCGACTCCGGACCAGACCGACGATTTAGGCCAGCCGCTCAGCGGCGAGGCCCTCCGGGCCGTGGAAGCGGCCCCCGCCGCCCTCCGTCCTTGGGCCGCCTTGGCAGCGGCGAAGGCTTACGGGAGATCCGCCTTCCAGTCTGCGGCTGACCTGCCTGCCTCCCAGGCCCCGGTGGCCGACGGCGCCGAGCCCCCGGAGCCCTTCGACCGGAACAACCGTGAGCAGATCATCAAGGACTACGTGCCCCTGGTGAAGTTCGTAGCCCACCGCATCGCCTCGCGCCTCCCCTCCCACGTGGAGCTGGACGACCTCATCAACAGCGGCATCCTGGGTCTGATGGACGCCATCGAGAAGTTCGAGCCCGCCCGCAACATCAAGTTCAAGACCTACGCCGAGCTCCGGGTGAAGGGCGCCATCCTGGACGGCTTGCGGGACCTGGACTGGGTGCCCCGCAGCCTCCGCCGCAAGAAGAAGGACATCGAGGGCGCCTACCATTCCCTTGAGCAGCAGATGGGACGGGCCGCCACGGACGAGGAAGTGGCGCTCCATCTGGGCGTTCCTCTCGAGGAACTGCACAAGAACCTTGATGACCTGAAGGGCGTGACCCTCGGCACCTTTGTGGAGGTCGGCGAGGATGGCGAGGGCGAGAGCCTCATCAGCTTCGTGCCCGACCCCGACGCCGAGGATCCGCACCAGACCTTCCAGGCCTCGGAGATCAAGGACATCCTGCGGACGGCCATGGAGGTGCTGCCCAAGAAGGAGAAGTTCGTGGTCCAGCTCTACTACTTCGACGAGCTGACCATGAAGGAAATCGGGACCCTCCTGAACATCACGGAGTCCCGGGTATCCCAATTGCATACCAAGGCCATGCTGCGGCTCCGGGGCAAGCTCCTGGAAAAGCACATTCGAGGGTGATCCATGGCCAAGATACTGAGCCAAGAGGAAGTTGACGCGCTACTGAAGTCCCATACGAGGACCGGGCCGAAGGCGTCGGCTGCCGCCGGGCCAGAGCGTGGAGCGCCCGTCCAGGCAAAAAAAGCCCAGGCCCAGCGCAAAGTCACCCTCTACAACTTCCGCCGCCCGGACCGGGTGAGCCGGGAGCAGATGCGTTCCCTGCACTTCATGCACGACCGGTTCGCCCGCAACTTCTCCAGTTCCCTCAGCGCCTACCTGCGGACCATCACGGAAGTGAACCTGGTGAGCGTCGAACAGCTCAGCTACCAGGAATTCCTGCTGTCGGTGCCCGATCCCACCTGCTTCAACGCCATCTCCATCAAGCCGCTGGAAGGCGCGCTGGCCCTGGAGGTGAATCCCACCCTGGTCTTCCCCATCATCGACAAGATGCTGGGCGGGCCCGGCGATCCTCTGAAGCAGCTGCGGACCATGACCGACATCGAGCAGAGCATCTTCGATGGCGTGCTGAAGCTGGTGCTGGAGGACCTCCGCGAGGCCTGGCGGGGCATCGTCGATCTCGATTTCCGCATCCAGGCCCGGGAGACGAGCCCCCAGCTCATCCAGATCGTGGCCCCCAATGAGGTGGTGCTGCTGGTGGTCTTCGAAGTGAAGATGGGCCCCATCAGCGGCATGATCAACCTGGCCATCCCGAGCATCATCCTTGAGCCGATCTCCAGCAAGTTCGACCAGGAGATGTTCACGGGCTACAAGAAGTCCTCCACCTTCGAGGAGGCCCGCCTGCTCATGGCCAGCCTCAAGCGCTGCCCCATGGAGGCCGCCGCGGAGATCCGCGGCACCAACCTCCGCATGGAGGAAGTGCTGCAACTCAAGGCGGGCGACCTGATCCCGCTCACCAAGCGCTTCGACGCCGAGCTCGACCTCTGCGTGGATGGGATCCCGCGCTTCCTGGGCCTGGTGGCCCTGAACCCCAACGGAAAACGCGTGTTCCAAGTGACCGCCAGCCGGTCGGAAGGATGAGCCATGGATCCTCGTGACAATGAACTCTTCCAGAAAGTCGGCGGCGCCTTCGCCGAGAGCATGGCCTCGGTGTTCTCCATGCTCACGGGCCGGGAATTCCAGCTGAAGTCCGCCCCGGGCGCCCTGATGGACACGGCGGGTGCCGCGGCGCTGCACGAGGGTTCCACCATCCTGGTGAAGGCCAACTACCAGAAGGGCCTGAATGGCGCCTTGTTCTTCACGCTCCCGCTGAAGGAAGGCACCATGCTCGTCGATCTCATGCTCGGCGGCGAGGGGGCTCCCGCCACCGAGCTGGTGGGCGATTCCAAGGACGCCCTGGCCGAGACCTTCAACCAGGTCATGGGCAGCGCCAATCAGACCCTGTCCGACCTGGCGGGGGAGACCTTCGCCATCGCGAACGTGGACATCCTCGCCCTGGCGCCGGAGGCCGCGGCCTTTGCCGAGCACCTGGGCCAGGGTTCCTTCCAGGACATCACCCTGCCCACCGCCCAGGACGCCCTGAGCACCACAGTCCACCTGCTCTTCCCGGACCTGCTGCTCCAGCAGCTCAAGCGCAAGCTGGGGCTCGGCGAGGCTCCCGCTCCGGCGGCGCTGCCCCCGCCCCCGGCAGCTGCGGCGGCCGCACCCTCCCAACGGGCCCCGGTGGCCTCCGGACCCGTGGCCGACCAAGGCAACCTCGACCTGCTGCTCGACATCCAGCTGCCCGTGGTGGTCCGCATGGGCCAGACCGAGATGCAGATGGGCGAGCTCCTGAAGCTGACCCCGGGCTCGATCCTCGAGCTCAACCGCAGCGCCGATGCCCCCGTGGAGCTGCTGGTGAACGGCAAGCACATCGCCCGCGGCGAGGTGGTGGTGGTGGATGGCAACTTCGCCTTCCGGATCACCGAGATCGACAGCCGCGCGGCCCGCATCCGCAGCCTGGGGTGAGTGGATCCCGCCACAGCCTGTGGCGCAGGTCCTGCCGCAGGGCGTGTGTCCCCCACCACATTGGATTCAAGCCCCCATCCCGCTAAGTTGAAACCTAACGATCGGGAGTTCCCATGTGCGGCATCGTTGGTTACATCGGTCATCAGGGCGCCGCGGGCATCCTGGTGAATGGTCTGCGGAGCCTAGAGTACCGCGGCTATGACAGCGCGGGCGTGGCCCTCTCGGACCCCAAGGATGGCTTCCGGGTCATCCGGGCCTCGGGCAAGCTGGTGAACCTTGCGGGCAGGGTGGATCTCTCGGATCCCACGCCCCTGGGCATCGGCCACACCCGCTGGGCCACCCACGGCCGGCCCACGGAGGAGAACGCCCACCCCCACCGCAGTGGCGACGGTCAGGTGGTGGCCGTCCACAACGGCATCTTCGAGAACTTCCTGGAGCTGCGGACGGAACTGAAAGCCGCAGGCGAAACCTTCCGCTCCGAAACCGATACGGAATGCTTCCCCGTGATGGTGTCCCACCTGATGAAGCTGGGCATGACCTTTCCGGACGCCTTCCGCGAGGCCGTGGGCCGCATGCGGGGCATCTACGCCCTGGCCTGCCTCCACGCCTCGGACAAGGACCGCATCCTCGCCGCCCGCAGCGGCCCCCCGCTGGTGCTGGGTCTGGGGGAGGGCGAGACGTTCCTGGCCTCGGACGTGGTGCCACTCCTCCCCCACACGCGCCGCGTGATCTTCCTGGAGGACGGCGACCTGGTGGAGCTGACCCGCGATGGCGCGCGGATCTTCGGTCTTGATGGCGCGGAGATCCACCGGCCCGTGGTCACCATTCCCTATGATCCGGTCGCGGCGGAAAAGGGCGGCTACAAGCACTTCATGCAGAAGGAGATCTTCGAGCAACCCCAGGCCCTGTCCAACACCCTGCTGAACCGCCTGCCCCTGGACGGGGAAGCGATCCCCCTGGATCTGCCCTTCAGCGCCCAGGAATTGGCGGACCTCAATCGCATCCACATCGTGGCCTGCGGCACCAGCTGGCATTCCGCGTTGGTGGGCAAGTTCCTCATCGAACAGCTGAGCCGCGTGGCCGTGGAAGTGGATTACGCCAGCGAGTACCGCTACCGGGAACCCGTGATCCAGCCAGGCACGCTCATCATCGGCATCACCCAGAGCGGCGAAACAGCCGACACCCTGGCCGCCATGAAGGAAGCCGCCCTGCGCGGGGCCCGCACCCTGGCCATCTGCAACGTCATGGGCTCCACCGCCACCCGCCAGGCCGAGGCCACCCTCATGACCCACGCCGGGCCCGAGATCGGCGTCGCCTCCACCAAGGCCTTCACCACCCAGCTGGCCGTGCTCACGCTGCTGGCCCTGAAGCTGGGCGAGGCCAAGGGCACCGTGGACCCCGCGCTCAAGGCCGACCTGCTCCAGGGCCTGCGGGAGCTGCCCGCCCACCTGGAACGCCTCAACAGCCTGGAGCCCCAGATCATCCAGTGGGCCCAACGGTGGAAGGACGCCACGGACTTCCTTTACCTGGGCCGCGGCCCCTGCTATCCCATCGCCCTGGAAGGGGCCCTGAAGCTGAAGGAGATCTCGTACATCCATGCCGAGGGCTACCCGGCCGGCGAGATGAAGCACGGCCCCATCGCCCTCATCGACAAGACCCTGCCCGTGGTGGCCCTCATGCCCCACGACGCCCACCGGGAGAAGACCCTCAGCAACCTCCAGGAGGCCGCCGCCCGCGACGGCCGCATCCTGGCCCTGGTCACCGAAGGCGACACGGGCCTGTCCGGCATCGCCGAGGACGTGCTTGAGCTGCCGGCCGTCCACCCCTGGCTCGCCCCCATCGTCTATGCCGTGCCCCTGCAGCTGCTGGCCTACCACATCGCGGTATTGCGCGGTTGTGACGTGGACCAGCCGAGGAACCTGGCCAAGTCCGTCACGGTGGAATAGGGATCAGCGAATTTCCAGGAAAGTCACAGCATTCAGCCGGGCTTGGCCCCATCTTCAGCGCGGACGGTCGTCCCCTGGATGGAGGCTGCCATGGCTGCCCACTTCCTCCGCCGCCACGACTTCGCGCACGCCCCCTCGCTCGACTGGGTGCTCATTCTGGCCGGAGCCCTGTTCGCCTGGCTCTTCTGGCCAGCCACGCACCATTAGATCGCCCCGGCGGCTGGCCCAGGTGAGGAGTGCCGAAAAACCCCGGCGCCACCCGTCACTGCGACCCACACTGGGCTCGGACCGCAGTCCTCCAGAGCGGAGGCCCCATGAGAACCCATCCCCATTTCCACTTCCACCCCCATTTGCCCCTGGACCGCTTTGCCGTGGAGCATCCCTATGCCGGTGACTGGTTTCTGGTGACCGCAGGCACCCTGGCGGCCCTGCTGCTCTGGTACTGGAACCGCTGACAGGGCACACCCCGCCTGGAGGCTCGACAGCCGCCCCCGTTCCGCTAGAATGGAGCTTCGCGCTGGCGCGTAGCTCAGCGGTAGAGCACCACCTTGACACGGTGGGGGTCGGCGGTTCGAGACCGCCCGCGCCAACCAACGAAAGGCCGCCGAAAGGCGGCCTTTTCTGTATCCCAAACCGGGCGGTCCCGAATCGCCGACCCTTCACTCCCGCCGCAGCCCCGTGTGCCTGAGGATGAACTCGGCGATGGCGACCGGATCGTTCAGGTCCAGCACGGGAACCGCCAGGCCGGGCAGCGGGCGGTCGCTGGCCACGGCCACGATCCCGGGGTCGTCGGGACAGAGCAGGGGCTTCCCCTCCGACTCGCGGTGGATCTCCAGCTTGGGGTGCGGGTGGGTCTTGAACCCCTCAATGAGGAGCAGGTCCACCGGCGTCATGCGCTCGATGAGCGCTTCGATGCTGGGTTCCGGCTCCTCCCGCGACTCGTGCATCAACACCCACCGGGAGGAGGTGACAACCAGGACCTCGGAGGCGCCAGCCTCCCGGTGCCGGAAGGAATCCTTGCCTGGCTTGTCCACGTCGAATCGATGGTGCGCGTGCTTCATCGTGGAGACCCGGAGGCCATGGTCTTTCAGGATCGGCAGTACCTGGATCAGCAGGCTGGTCTTCCCGCTCCCGCTCCACCCGATGATCCCCATGACTTTCATCTTGAACAGCCCTCCTGCCGGGTCCTCATGGCCATCAGAACTGGAATCCGGCCGAGATCAGCAGGCTCTTCAGCTGGGTTTCGCGCTCATCCTGGCTGCGGGGGCGGCCCATGATGCGCTTCCAGTCGGCGGCGTATTCGAGTTTGAGCGGGATGCCCAGCTTCAGGATCAGGCCAACGCCCAGGGTGGTGCGAAGGGGCGGGAATGGCGCCGCTACCGCATCTTCGGGATGGAGGCTGCGGTAGACCTGGCCGGAATCCACAAAGACCTCGGCCCACACACTCTGCATGCCGAACAGGGGGAACCGGTATTCCAAGTTCATGACCAGCAGGCCCTGGCCTCCCAGGGGAATGGGCTGAACGAGCTTGTTGCCGAGGGAGTCCGTACGTTGGACATCGCCCAGCAGGTCCGGCTCAACCCCGCGGACCGTGAAGGATCCGCCCCCGAAGAAGCGCTCGGATAAAGGAAGGTCCTCGGCGGTTTTCGCGGTAGGGCGGGCCAGACCCAATCGGATGCTGGCCATGACCACGCCGTTCTCCGCGTGGAACCCCATGGGCCAGTTCCACTGGTGGCGTAGGTCCAGCTTCACGAAGCTACTGTTGGTGGAGGTTCCAAACACCTGGTTCGCCAGCTCCACCCGTCCCATGAAGAAAGTACCCTGCGTGGGGTCATAGGGCCGGTCCCGGCGGTCCACGGCCACCTGGAGGTAGGGGGCGGAGATGATGCTGCGGGCGGGAGTCCGGGCGAGGAGGAAGAGATCCTGGTCCGCGATCAGCGGCACGCCATTGTTGTCCGTGTTCGCCGCCACCTCGACCCGCTCGAAGCGGTACCCGAATTGGACCAGCTGCACGGGACTGATCTTCCATTCCAGGCTCGGCGTGAATCTCCGGCGGCGGGCGAAGAAGGCAGCCTGCGCTTCCTCGATGTAGGCGCCCTCCATCCGGAAGCGCGTGTGGGAGGCCAGCAGGGAATCCAGGGAGCCCGGGAGGAACGCGGGGTCGGTGTAGCCGATGCTGTAGCTGTCCACGGACCGCTTGATGTCGCCCGTGGGGAAGGCCCGTCGCAAGAAGGGACTGTCGAGCGTCTGATCTCCAGCCCGGAGGCCGAAATCCAGCGTCCGCCCCATGCCGCCCACGTTCAGCCGCTGCGCGTTCAGCCCGAAGTGGTAGCCCTGGGTCTTGTCGTAACCGAAGGCTTCAGTGAACACCCAGGGGCTGCGTTCCTGAAGGCGCAGGGCCAGGTCCCCCCGCTGCCAGGGCTGGGCCTCCTGGCCCGGGAGATCCTTCAAGGTGAGCAGATCCACCCGCTGGAAGGCGCCGAGTCCACCGAGTTGCACCTGGCCTTCGTCCAATTTTGTCGGATCCAGAGGCACGCCAGGGGGCATTCCGGCTTCCCGGAGCACCGCCTCGGCCCGGGTCCGGTCACTGCCCTGGACCACCAGCCGGCGGGTCCGATCCAGGGGCTGAGCCGGCACTTGAATGCGCACGATGGTCTGGGTGTCACCATCTTCAAAGGCGAGCTGCACCTGGGGGTTGGCGGCCCCCGCCGAGGAAAGCCGCCGGCGCAGGTCGGAAACCACCAGCGCCAGGTCGTTGCGCACCAGAGGGAGCGGCGGCTTGAAGGTCAGGCGGGCCCCTTCGGGCGTGGCTTCGAGTGTGCCCTCGAAACCCTGGAGGTGGCGGCGATCAGACCGGTAGCGCGACGTGCCCGAGATCGGCGCCGGGCGGTCCCCCAGGGCCTGCAGCAGGCTGCGGCCCAGACGCTCCCGGGGGAAGGCGGGATCCGACGGAAGTTCCAGCACCAGGGCATCCAGGAACCGGCGCTGCCCTTCCCGGATGATGAGGCGCACATCCACGGCGCTGCCCTTCCCGCCTTCCACGCGGCGGCGCACCCGCACTTCATGAAAGCCCCGCTGGAGGTAGTAGGCCGTGAGGCGGTCCTCCAGGGCCTTCATGGCTTCGGCTTTGGCGTGGGGCGGCAGGAGCAAGAACCGTTTGGGAAGTGTCACGGCCTGGCGCAGCTCATCCTCGGTCAGTTCGCGGTTCCCCTCGAAGCGCACCGTCCCCAGGACCCGGCGGGGGCCGGGTTCCACCGTGTAGGTGATGGTCACGGCCTCGGGGTGTTCCGGGGTTCCCGCGGTCACCTCGCGGACATGGGACACCTTGACTTCGGGATAGCCCTGGTCGCGGAAGTAGGCCGCGATGCGACCGTCACCCTCGTCCAGCAGGCTCGGCGCGTAGCGCTCGGCCCGGGCCAGGGGCACGAATTCCGCCAGCCGCGGCCGCCCCCACCAGGACCCGAGGAGGCTCAGGCCCTTGGCCTTCAGCACGACCTTTGGACCAGGTCGAATGTCCAGGATCAGCCCGCCCTCATCACCTTCGACGGGAACGAGGCGCACGGAACCCTCCAGGCGCCGGTCCTTCACCAATCGCTGGCGGAGGCGGCGCTGGGCCTCCCGCTGGGCCGCGAGGGTCCAGTGGGTGCGCCCAGGCTTGATCCCGGCGATCTTCAACAGGGTCTCGCGCGCATAGGGCGCGGGATCCCCCTCGATGCGCACCTCGCGGATGATCCGGGGGTGTCCGAGGCTGAGCACCAGTCGGAGCTGCCGGCCCCCTGCCTCCGTGATGGCCTTCACATCGGCTTGACGGTAGCCGTCCTCCCGCAGGCGCTGCTCCGCGCTCCGCTCGAGCGCCGCCAGCCGCTGGGGGCCGAGACGCTGCCCCTTCCTCAGCTCCGGCAAGAGGGTCCGCGCCAGATCCTTGGGCAGGGGATCCCCTTCCCAGCGCCAGCCTGCCACCGGGGCCAGGGGGTCCAGATGGAGGAGAACCGTGCCATCCCCGCCCAGGCTGCCCTCCACGGTGCGGTAGCGGTCCACCAGGCGCACCGCCGCCAGGGCCTGCTGGAAGGCCGCTGGATCCACGGGCTGGCCCGGCTTCAGTCCGAGGGCGGCCTGGGCGAACCGGCGGTCATCCTCGTCGCCGCCTTCAATCCGGAGGGCCGTGACCGTGCGGACGGACACGGCCTCCTGGCCCGCGGCGGAGACCAGGGCCAGGAGGCTGCATCCACAGACCGCGCGGAAGCGCACCGCGCTAGAAGCCGGCCAGGGCTTCGTCCTCGGTGTCCTTCACTTCAAAAACCGAATGCAGGCTGGTCATCTTGATGAGGCTAAAGATCTTGGAACTCATTCCGCAGATGCGCAGCTCACCACCCTTGCCCTTGATGGAGGTGAAGCAACCCACCAGCTCGCCCACACCTGAGGAATCCAGGTAGCTGACCTTGCTGAAGTTGATCACGATCTTGCGGGCGCCGTTGGCCAGCGAGGTGCGGACGGCCTCACCCAACTCCTGGTCGCCATCGCCCAGGGTGATTTTTCCCTCAGGGTAGAGGATCAGCACATCGTTGTGCTTGCGAGTGTTCATGATCATGGGGACCTCGGGGTGAGCGGTAAGTTTAGAGCCTCTATCAAAAGTCGACAATGCCGCGATGCAGGCCGCCGGACGGTCCACTTCAGGACGAACGAGACGGAGACGGCCCGGCGGACCAGGACCGGAACATCCGGCACGGGGACTGCATGGTCCTTCCCGGAAGCCGGGTTCACCCGGCCCATTCTGCAGGGTGTCCCATGTTCGACCTCACCAGTGGCAACAGCATGATCCAGACCATGGATCAAAGCCTGACGCTGGCTTCCCGCCGCCAGACGCTGATCGCCTCCAACCTGGCGAACCTGGATACACCGGGCTACCGGACCCGGGATTTCAGCTTCGAGGGGGCCCTGAAGTCAGCCCTGGATGGGCAATCTTCACCCAATTCTCTGCGGACGACCCACCCCATGCACCTCCAGGGGAGCCCTTCCGTATCCCTTCCGCCCAGTACGGACGCCCTTCGCCCCAACGCCGAGCGCAACGACGGCAATGACGTGAGCCTGGACCGGGAGAACATGCTGATGACCCGCACCCAGACGGCCTACCAGACCGCCTCCACCTTCATGCAGGTCGAGCTCCGCAAGCTCTACAGCCTGATCCGTGATGGGAGCAAGTAGCCATGAGCATCTCCCAGACCCTCAACATCGCCAGCACGGGCATGGCCGCCCAGCGGCTCCGCGTCCAGCTCATCGCCTCGAACATCGCCAACAGCGAGACCACGCGCACCAAGGAAGGCGGCCCCTTCCGCCGCAAGGACGCGGTCTTCCAGTCCCAGGACCTGGGTTTTTCCGGCGCCCTGGCCGCCGCGGGTGTGAAGGTGTCCGCCATCCACACCAGCCAGGAGCCCTTCCTCACCCGCTTCGAGCCCGGCCACCCGGACGCGGATGCCGATGGGGTGGTGAGCTACCCCAACGTCAACCCCGTCGAGGAGATGGTGAACCTGACCGAGGCCAGCCGGGCCTACGAGGCCAACATCGCCGTGGTCCGCGCCGCCAAGGCCATGGCCACCTCCGCCCTGGAAATCCTCCGCGTGCAGTAGCCTGTCGGATTTTCGACTTGCCCCTCCGGCACCTCCGACCGATCGTGTGAATGGCCTTTCCCCCCGAGCAGACCCCATGGACCCACTCCAGAGCCTCCCCCAGCTGTCCCCCCTCAGCCCCTTGTCCGGCTCCGCGAAACCCGGCCAGGGCAGCGGTTCTGACGGCACGGATGGGGGCCTGAATTTCGGGGATCTCCTCAAGCAGGCCCTGCAGGAGGTCAACCAGGCTTCCGCCCAGGCTGAAGGCGAGGCACGGAACTTGATGACAGGGGAGAGTGCAGACATGCACACGGCCATGCTGGCTGTCCAGAAGGCCGATTTAAGTTTCCAGATGATGATGGCCGTGCGATCCAAGCTGATCGACGCCTACCGCGAGGTCATGCGCATGCAGATGTAGCGCGGGCCGAGCCTCCCGGCGCGGCCTCATCCCTGATTGAGGAACGCCTATGGCCGGGGAAACGAACCTCGCGGAACAACTGACCAGCGCCTTCAAGGGCATGAGCGCCACCCAGCGCGTCATGGTGGCCGCCATTTCCCTGACAGTGCTGCTGGTGCTGGGCGGCCTGGGGATCTGGGCCGGCCAGGAATCCAAGGGGGTGCTGGCAGCCAATGTCTCGTCTCAGGAGGCCAGCTCCATCGTGGCCCAGCTGGACAAGATGCAGGTCCCCTACGAGCTCAGCTCGGACCAGCGCACCATCCTCGTGCCTGAAAGCAAGGTGGGCCAGCTGCGCTTGAAGTTCGCTGGCGACGGCCTGCTGTCCGGCGACAAGCTGGGCTTCGAGAAGCTGGAGAACGCGGGCCTCGGCACCACGGACTTCTCCCAGAAGGTGATCCACCGCCGGGCCATGGAGGCCCAACTGGCCAAGACCATCATGAGCCTCCAGCAGGTGTCGGAGGCCACGGTCCACATCACGCCGTCCAACGACAGCCCCTTCCTCACGGACAAGGAGGACGCCAAGGCCAGCGTGCTGCTGAAGCTGCGCGGTTCCAGGATCCTGCCCGACGAGAACACCCAGGCCATCGTGAACCTGGTGGCCGCCAGCGTGGAGGGCCTGAAGCCCGAGCAGGTGGTGATCATCGACCAGTACAGCCGCATCCTCTCCCGCACGGGGCGCGACCCCATGGTGGGCGCCAGCGACGCCCAGAAGAAGGTGGCCCGCGAAGAGGAGGATCACTTGGTCCGCCGCGTCACCGAGCTGCTGGAACCCGTGGTCGGCATCGGCAAGGTGCGCGCCACGGCCCATGTGGACCTGGACTTCGACAAGGTGAAGATCAACGAGGAGAAGTTCGATCCCCAGGGCCAGGTCGAACGCAGCGTCATGCAGAAGGATGAAAAGGCCCAGAAGCGGGATTCGGGCGCCGGCATCCCCGGCACCGCCAGCAATGTAGCCCCCGCCAATGCAGGCGCCGCCAACTCCGGCCTCGTGGAAAATTCGGAGAAGAAGGAAACCACCACCAACTACGAGATCAGCAAGACCGTCTCCGCCACCGAGCGGGCCACCGGCACCGTGAAGCGCATGACCCTGGCCGTGATCGTGGACCACATCGGGACCTGGGAGAAGGATGCCAAGGGCGAGCCGGTCCTGAAGCAGACGCCCCGCAGCGCAGATGAACTGAAGAAGATCCGCGATCAGGTGACCGCCGCCGTGGGCATCCAGCCCAAGCGCGGAGATGAACTCACCGTGGAAGACATGGC
The DNA here is from genome assembly GCA_036504495.1 of Geothrix sp. GTDB lineage: Bacteria > Acidobacteriota > Holophagae > Holophagales > Holophagaceae > Geothrix. The sequence continues at coordinate 39,845 of DASXVC010000054.1, read as the reverse complement.
CTTCGCCACGCTCCAGGTGAACCCCAAGGAGGAGGCCGAGGCCAAGAAGCAGTTCTGGGTGGACCTGGTCCGCCAGTTCGCTCCCTCGGTCATCTACGCCGTCCTCGGGCTGGCTGTGTTCTTCATGCTCATCATCCCCATGCTCAAGCGCATGTCCGCGGCCATCAACCGGCCCGCCCCCCTGCGCGTGAGCAGCGGCGAGGGCCCGGCCGGAAGCGCCAGCTCGCCCCGCAAATCGGTCCAGGTGAAGTCGATGAATGAGATCGAGGCGGAGATCGAGGCCGAACTGAACGCCGATGCCGCCTTCAGCGCCCCCGAGGCCCGCCGCCGCGAGCTCATCCGGAAGCGGCTCCAGGAGGGCTCGCATGAAGACCCGGAAACCATGGCCTCCCTGGTCCGGTCCTGGCTCCTTGAAGAAGGCAGGTAGCCATGGCCAAGCTGAACGGTCCCCAGAAGGCCGCGGTGCTCATGGTCTCCCTCGGAGACGACACCGCCGCAAGCATCTTCAAGTATCTGGAAGAGGATGAAATCCAGACGATCTCCCGCGAGATCGCCATCACCAAGCACGTGCAGCCCGAAGTGGCGGAAGAGGTCATGGAGGAGTTCCACACCATGACCCAGGCCCGCAGCTACATCAGCCAGGGCGGTATCGAGTACGCGAAGAAGCTGCTCATCAAGTCCGTGGGGCCGGAAGTGGCCCGCAAGATCATCGACCGCCTGGTGAAGGCCCTGGAATCCAGCGCCGGCTTCTCCAGCCTGGAGCGCGCCAATCCCCAGCAGCTCTCCAAGTTCATCCAGAACGAGCACCCCCAGACCATCGCCCTGATCCTCGCCCACCTGAACGCCTCCCAGGCCGCAGAGCTGATCTCCAGCCTGCCTGAGGCCCTGCGCAGCGACGTGGCCATGCGCATGGCCAGCCTCCAGGAAATCAGCCCCGAAGTCGTGCGCCGCATCAGCCTCATCCTCGAACAGAAGCTGGAGGCCCTGGGCTCCTTCGCGACGGAAGCCTACGGCGGTGTCCGGGCCGTGGCCGAGCTCTTCAACCGCATGGACCGCAACACTGGCCGCGCCGTGCTGGAGAAGATCGAGACTGAGAACCCGCAGCTGGCCGCCAGCATCCGCGACCTCATGTTCGTCTTCGACGACATCCTCCTCATCGACGACAACGGCATCACCGAGATCCTGAAGCGGGCCGACAAGAAAACGCTCACCATCGCCCTCAAGGGCACCAGCGAGGAGCTCCAGAACCAGTTCTTCCGCAACATGTCCAGCCGGGCCGTGGAGCTCATGAAGGAGGAGATGGAGTTCATGGGCCCCGTGAAGCTGAAGGACGTCGAGAAGTCCCAGCATGAAGTTGTCGAGATCGTCCGCCAGCTCGAAGAGGAAGGCGTCATCAGCATCGGCGGCGGCGGCGGCGAGGACTATGTTTCCTGAAGGATTCCATGCCACGTAAGGGTTTCATCCGCTCCGAGGACGTCCAGCATTCGCACCTGGAGGCCTTTCCGTACTTCCCCGTGGATGCGACCCTCACCCACGGCGGCCGGGATGACGGCGAAAGCTCGGTGGCTTCGGATCTCGGGGAGGATCCCGCCGCCCAGGTGCCCGTGGAGCAGCGCCTCATCGACCGCCTCCAGGAGGCCGAGCGCCAGGCCCAGGAGATCTCGCGCCAGGCCTACGAGGAAGGTTTTGCCGCCGGCGAGGCGGAGGGCCGCACCTTCGGCGAAAGCCAGTACAAGGGCTACATGCAGCGCCTGGAGGAGCACTTCTCGGAACTGGCGGGCGTGGCGCTGATCCTCCGGGAATCCCTGACCGAGGAGATGATCGCCCTGGCCCTGGCCGTGGGCGAGCACCTGGCTGTCCAGCAGATCGAGCGTTCCCCGGCCGCGGTGAGGACCCTGATGGAGGGTGTGCTGGCGGAACTCCCCTTCCCCCTGCCCCACGGACGCCAGGACGGCGAACGGCCCCTGCAGGTGTTCCTCAGCCCTCGGGACCTCGAGCACCTGGGCGACCGCTTCGTCGGGCGGGCCGGCCTCAGCCTCCTGGCCGATGCATCCCTCTCCCGCGGCAGCCTCCGGGTCGAGACCCCCCAGGGCATCCTCGACGCCAGCCTGGAACGCCGCCGGGAGCGGCTCATGCAGCTCATCGCCCGCATGCGGGAGGGTGGTCTTTCATGAGCGGTGCGGCCCTGGACCCCACCCGCATCGCAGCCCAGCTGCGCGACTTGCCCAAGGGCAATTGGATGGGACGGGTCTCCAAGGTCGTGGGTCTGGTGGTGGAATCCACCGGCCCGGAGTGTTCCGTGGGCGAGCAGATGCTCATCCACAGCACCGACGTGTCCGGGCATCCACGGCTCATCCACGCCGAGGTGGTGGGGTTTTCCGGCCAGCAGGTGCTGCTCATGCCCATCGAGGAAACCGAGGGCATCCGGCCCGGTCTCTGGGTGGAAGGCACCGGCCATCAATCCGAGCTGCCCCTCTGCGACGACCTGCTGGGCCGCGTCATCGATCCCCTGGGCCGGCCCCTGGATGGCGGCCCGCCCATCGAGGCCACCGCCCATCTCCCCCTCCAGGGTCCACCGCCCAATCCCATGCGGCGCAAGCGGATCAACGAGGTCCTCTCCACCGGCGTGCGGGTCATCGACGGCCTGCTGACGCTGGGCAAGGGCCAGCGCGTGGGCATCTTCTCGGGCTCCGGCGTGGGCAAGTCCACCTTGATGGGCATGGTGGCCCGCAACACCTCGGCTGAGGTCAACGTGATCGCGCTGGTGGGTGAGCGCGGCCGCGAGCTGCGCGAGTTCATCGAGAACGACCTGGGCGAGGAGGGGCTCAAGCGGAGCGTCGTGGTGGTCTCCACCAGCGACCAGCCCCCCCTGCTCCGCCTGCGCTGCGCCATGGCCGGCACCACGGTGTCCGAATACTTCATGCGCCAGGGCAAGGACGTGCTGCTGATGATGGACAGCGTCACGCGCTTCGCCATGGCCCAGCGCGAGGTGGGCCTCAGCGCCGGGGAACCCCCCAGCTCCCGCGGCTACACGCCCTCGGTCTTCGCCCTGCTGCCGCGCCTCATGGAACGGGCCGGAACCTTCGAGGGCATGGGCTCCATCACCGGCATCTATACCGTGCTGGTGGAGGGCGATGACATGAACGAGCCCATCAGCGACGCCGTGCGCGGCATCCTGGATGGTCACGTGGTGCTCTCCCGCAAGCTGGCCTCGAAGAATCATTTCCCGGCCATCGATGTCCTCGCGAGCCTCTCCCGCCTCTTCAGCGCCCTGGCACCGCCAGAGCAGAAGCAGCTGGCCAGCAAGCTGCGCGACCTCATGGGCACCTACCAGGACGCCGAAGACCTCATCCAGATCGGCGCCTACACCAAGGGCTCCAGCGCCGCCATCGACCAGGCCATCCAGTTCCAGCCCGCCATCCAGGCCTACCTCCGCCAGGCCACCGCCGAAGCCGCGGATCATCATCAGGCCATGCTCGCCATGGGCCAGATCTTCGGCATTGACCTGACGCCCTTCCTGAAGGCCCAGAGCTGATGGCCGCCCGCTTCCACTTCCGCCTCGAGCCCCTGCGCAAATTGCGGGAGGCCCTGGAACGCGAGGCCGAGCGGGGCCTCGCCCGCGCGCTCCAGGCCGAGCGGGAGGTGCGCGAGCACCTCGCTCGCCTGGCGGAACAGCGGCAGGCCCTCTTCGAATCCCGCCGCATCGCCTCGGGCCAGACGCTCGATCTCGACCTCTGGCGGGCGGGGGAGCGCTACCTCGTGGTGCTTGAGCGCCGCCAGATCGAAGGCTATGAGCGCCTCCGGGAGGCCTTGGCCCAGGTGGCCGCCGCCCGGGAGGCCCTGGTCCAGGCGCACCGGAACCACCTCATGCTGGTGCGCCTCAAGGAGCGCCGGGCCCTCCAGCACGCCCGGGAGCAGCAGCTCCGCGAAATCCTCGAGATGGACGAGCTGGCCGTCCTCCGCTACCACCGCCAGAGTGCCTAGGAGCCATCCATGAACGCCCGCTACCTTCTCTGGATCTCGGCGCCCGTGGTTCTGTCCGCAGGCGTGATCTGGCTGTCCGCCCAGGAACCCAAGGGGGAGGCGAAACCCGGCGCCGCCGAAGGCGTGAAGGTGGCCGAGCTGGCCGCCCAGCTCCAGAACCGGGAGAAGGCCCTCGCCCAGCGGGAGGGCGAGCTGCGCCAGCTGGAGCAGCGCCTCAATACCCTGCAGATCACCCTGGACCGGGACCGGAGCGACCTCGCCACCCGCGAGAAGGCCGTCCAGGAGGCCCTGGCCAAGCTGGAGCAGCTGAAGCTGCGCCCGGTCATCGATCCCCAGATCATCCGCACCTACGAAGCCATGGAGCCCGCGGCCGGAGCCCAGGCCATGAAGGAGCTGGCCGGGCAGAACATGGATGTGGCCGTGGCCCTGCTGGCGGGCATGGTCCCCAAGAAGGCCGCCAAGCTCATGGATCAGCTGGCCCCCCTGGATGCCAAGCTGGCGGGCCGGCTCTCGGAACGGGTGGGCTTGAGCAAGCCGAAGGCCCCCGCCGCCTGAGCGCCTGCCCGGTCGTGCTGATCGGGCCTTCTGGGATGGCGCGTTTCTGCCCAACGGGCGCGGCACGATCCTGGCGCAGGGAACCCATCCGGATGTTCCGGAGGCGAGGTTCCCATGGCCCCAGCCAGTGCCACAGCCATCCAGGCGGTTTCGGACCGGCTCGTGGCCGAACGCCCAGAGCCCAAGACTCCCGATGCCTCCGACGGCCAGTTCGCCGGCCTGATGGCCCAGTTCGTCCAACCCATCCCCCCCGCGAACCCGGAATCCGCCTCAGCCCACCCTGCCAACCGGGAGAGCTCCGCGGAGGGGACTGCTGCGGGTCCGGCCACCTCCGCGCCGCGAGGGGAAACCCCTTCAGAGGCCCCCGCGGCGGCTCCAGGACCCACCTCGCCCTCCCCAAGGCCCCGTCCCGCTGATTCGAATCCAGGCCCCCTCTCCGGAGCTGAGCCCACCCAGGCGCCCACGGCCTCAAGAGTGGAAGGCGGGACGGTCCCGCCCTCTCTGCCCGCTTCTCTGGGAACGCCGGTGGCCGCCCAGAGCCCGGCCCCATCGCCCACATCCGAAGCCAAACCCACCCGCCCGGCCGTTCCTGGCATTTCCAGTGTCCCGGTGCAGGTCGTCAACCCGCTTGGCGAGGCCAACCAGTCCGGGGTTCCTGCGGCGCCTTCGGCAGTGCCCAGTCCCGGCCCCGCCACCGGACAAGCTGTCCCCGCACCCCTCGGCGCCCTGACGCCCGCATCCCCTGTCAGCCCTCAGGCATCGCCCGAAACCGTCCGCATGTCGATGCAGGCAAGCCACCTCGGCGAAGCGGTGGACGCCGGGGTGTCCATCCCCGCCATCACGGCAGCACCAGGAATGGCCGGGGCCGTGCCCCAGATGGACGTTGAACCCGTGTCTGTGCCCGGCGGCACCGCCCCGTCGGCAGTGGTTCCTGCCCTTGGGGAGACCTCTGCGACGGCCCCGATCGCACTCCAAACCTCCGCGGTTGGCCTGGGTCCCGTCCGTCCATCAACGCTGGCGGTGATCCAGGCAATTTCTGCTGAAACCAAACCCAGCTTGGCGGAACCCACCAAACCTGGGCGTCCGGTCGCCATTGCCGAGGCCATCCCCAGCGATCCTTCCCTGCCCGCGGTGAAGGACCCCAAGATGGCCGAGGCCCCGGTGAAGGCGGTCCCGCTGCCGACGTCCCCCGGCCCCGCCCAGGACACGTCCACCGAAAGCCCGGTCAAGCCACCCTTCGCGCCACCGGCGCTGGAGGCTCAGGCATCCAAGCCCGCCCTTGTGCAGCAGTCCCCCGTGGCGCATGCGCCCGATGGATCTTCCCAGGCGGCGCTGAGCGCCTTCCCCCGGGCCGCGGACATCGTCCAGACCCCTGTCCCGACGACACCAGCCACCCCAGCCGCGCCGCCCTCCGCCCCCGTGGTGCAGGTGGAAGGAGGCGTCCACTGGATGTTGAAGGGTGGCGCCCAGGAAGCCCAATTGCAGCTCCACCCCGAGTCCCTCGGACAGGTGACCATCCATCTGAAGGTGGAGGGCGGAGAGGTCCACGCCCGGATCTGGATCACGGAGGCCGCCTCCGTCCAGGCCGTGCGGGAGGGCCGTCCGCACCTTGAGATGTCCTTGAAGGAACAGGGGCTCCAGCTGGGCAGTTTCGATCTCCAGCAGGGCCACCGCCCCTTCCAGGAGGCCCCCTCGGCTCCCGCCATCCGTGACCGCGCCTTCTCCGAGGCGACTCCCGCTCGGCAAGAAGCACCCGCAACCGCTCCGGTCCGGATCCTGAATGCCCACCGCGTCGAGCTTTACGCATGATCGGCATGATTCCTGTTCTGCCCCACCCCTGGAGGTCCCTATGGAAACCGGCATGATCGGCGCGACCACGGCGGCCAGCACCACCACCGCAGCGGCCAAGAACGCCCTGGACAAGGATGGCTTCCTCAAGCTGCTCGTGGCCCAGCTCAAGAACCAGGATCCGACGGGAGCCGGACAGGATCCGAACCAGATGGTCCAGCAGCTGACCAGCTTCTCCAGCCTGGAGCAGGCCCAGCAGACCAATACCCTGCTGACGGGCCTCCAGACCCAGACGGCGGGGCTCTTCCAGGCCCAGACTGCGGGCATGGTGGGCAAGAACGTCAAGGTGGACGGCTCGGGGTTCAACCTGAAATCCGGCACCGCCGCCATGAACCTCGATCTGGGCGCGACCGCGAACGTCACGCTCACCGTGAAGGATGCCAACGGGAAGGTGGTGGCCAGCCTGCCGCAGGGCTACCTGAACCGCGGGTCCACGACCCTCACCTGGGACGGCAAGGATGCCTCGGGCACCGTCCTGCCGGACGGGGCCTACAAGGTGGAGGTCTCGGCCACCGGCACCGACGGCAAGCCCGTGTCGTTCCAGACCAGCCTGACCATGAAAGTGGACGCCGTGACCTTCAAGGGCGGCGGCATCTACCTGGCCTCCGGGGGCAGCATCTTCTCCTTGGCCGATGTGCTCGAAATCAGCGCCTGAACCCCATCCCCGACCCGATTCCCAGTCCCAGGAGAACCCATGAGCCTCTACTCCGCCTTCTACTCCGGCCTGTCCGGCCTGTCCACCAACGCCAGCGCGCTGAACGTGATCGGCAACAACCTGTCGAACCTCAACACGGTGGGGTTCAAGGGCTCCAGCACCACCTTCCGTGACATCTTCAGTTCGACAGGAGCCTCAGCCACTCAGGGCAACGGGAACCCGATCCAGTTCGGCCTGGGTGTGCAGACGAACTCCGTGAACCAGGACTTCTCCCAGTCCTCCTTCCAGTCCACCGGCAATGCTCTCGACATGGCCATCCAGGGCAATGGCTTCTTCACCCTGCAGACGCCGAGCGGGGGACAGGTCTTCAGCCGCGCGGGCAACTTCACCCGCAACAACCTCGGCTTCCTCGTGGCCAGCGACGGGTCCAGCGTCATGGGCTGGAACCGCGGCACCAACGGGTTGTCCACCACGGGTGCCATGGTGCCCATCCAGATTTCGGCGACCACCCCTGGCGCGCAGGCCACCCAGAACTTCAGCCTGGGCATCAACCTCAATGCCGCCGCCACGACGGGGACCACCTTCCAGACCCCCATCCAGGTCTACGACAGCCTGGGCCAGGCCCAGAACCTGATGGTCACCTACACGAAGGCCGCCGCCACGAACACCTGGACCTATACCGTGGCCGACACAGCCACCCCTCCAGCCACCTTCGCGCCCGCCGTGGCCGGCACCATCGTCTTCGACACCGATGGGACGATCCTGAGCCTCAATGGAGGTTCGCCTCCATCGGACATCAATAACAGCACGTTGAACATCACCTGGCCCGGCGGCTCCGGCACCAGCGCCATCAATTTCAACATCATCGAAAAAGATGGAACCCAGAACCTCACGGGCCTCAGCTCCCCCAGCACCACCATCAGCAGTACCCAGGACGGTTTCCCGACAGGCACCTTGCGCGACCTGACCGTGGACCAGAACGGCCTGATCACGGGCAACTTCACCAATGGCCAGATCCTCCCCATGGCCCAGCTGGCCCTGTCGGCCTTCACCAACGTCAATGGCCTCCAGCAGTCGGGCAACAACCACTGGGGCCAGACCCTGGCGTCGGGCGCGCCCGTCATCGGCCTGGCCAACCAGGGTGGCCGCGGCGCGATCCTCGGAAGCAACCTCGAACTCTCAAATGTGGACGTCGCCAGCGAGTTCACCAAGCTCATCGTGAGCCAGCGCGGCTACCAGGCCAATTCCCGCATCGTGACCACCACCGATGAGCTCCTCCAGGAAACCCTGAACCTCAAGCGGTAACCCGTTCTCCCGACTTTCGCGCGGCCCAACCGGGCCGCGCGCCGCGTACAGGGATCCATAGGCGGGTAAACTGGATTCTTTGACCGAGGCCCCATGTCCGATCAGGAACTCCAGCCCCTCGCCCCCCGGCGGAAAACCCGCCAGATCCTGGTGGGCAAGGTTTCCGTGGGCGGGGACGCCCCCATCAGCGTCCAGAGCATGACCAAGACGGACACCCGGGATGTGGAAGCCACCGTCAACCAGATCTACGGCTACGCCAACGCCGGCTGCGAGATCGTGCGCGTGAGCGTCCCCACCAAGAAGGCCGGCGAGGTCTTCCACGAGATCTGCGACCGCAGCCCCATCCCCGTGGTGGCGGACATCCACTTCGACTACCGCCTGGCCCTGGTGGCCGCGGATGGTGGCGCCGCCTGCCTGCGCATCAACCCCGGCAACATCGGCGGCCAGGACCGCGTCAAGGCGGTGGTGGACAAGGCCGGATCGAAGGGCATCCCCATCCGCATCGGCGTGAATGGCGGCAGCCTCGAAAAAGACCTACTGGAGAAGTTCGGCACGGCCACGCCCGAAGCCATGGTGGAGAGCGCCCTGCGCCACATCGACGTGCTGGAGCGCGAGGGCTTCCGCGACATCAAGATCAGCCTCAAGGCCAGCGACGTGGTCCGCACCGTGCAGGCCTACCGCCTGCTGGCGAAGCAGGTGGACTACCCCTTCCACCTGGGCATCACGGAAGCGGGCACGCCCTTCGGCGGCACCATCCGCTCCAGCATCGGGATGGGCATCCTCCTGGCCGAGGGCCTGGGCGACACCATCCGCGTCTCCCTCACGGGTGAGGGCGAGGACGAGTGCCGCGTGGGCCACGAGATGCTGCGGGCCCTGGCCCTGCGCTCCGGCGGCTTCCGCATGGTGAGCTGCCCCAGCTGCGGCCGCGTGCAGATCGACCTCAACCGCGTGGCAAACGAGATCGAGGAAGGCCTCAAGGCCATCAACCACGAGAACATCACCTACGCCGTCATGGGCTGCGTGGTGAATGGCCCCGGCGAGGCCAAGGACGCCGACCTCGGCGTGGCCGGCGGCGCGGGCGAGGGCCTCATCTACCGCAAGGGTGAGCTCATCCGGAAGGTGAAGGAGGAGGATCTTGTCCCCGCCTTCCTGGAGGAGGCCCGCAAGGTCAAGGCCGAGGCGGATGCTGCGAAAGCCTAGGATGAGCGCCTGGCTGCTGGCCCACCCCCTGGCGGCCCTCGGGGCCTTCCTGGTGCTCGAGGCCTTCCTGCCCGTGCGCTTCCAGCCCACGGCCTGGGTCTGCCGCGGCGCCATCCGCGCCTACCAGGCCACGTTGTCCAGCCACCTGCCCACCCAGTGCAAGTTCACACCCACCTGCAGCCACTACGGCCTGGCCTGCATCCAGCGGTATGGCACCCTCCGGGGCGGCCTCCTCACCACCTGGCGGCTCATCCGCTGCTCGCCCCTGACGGATGGCGGCATCGATCCAGTTCCTTAAAAACTCACCACCAAGGCACCAAGAAAAGCTTTCATGCCGTTCTTGGTGCCTTGGTGTCTTGGTGGTGATCCTTGGCTTTTTCTAGGATTTGAACGTTCCGGCGAAACCCACCAAGATGGTCATTTGGACTAATCCTTTGGAGTCGGCCTGTGTGCGGAATCGTGTCGCTTTGCTATGGATCAGACGTCGCCGCCCTGGGGTACGAGGCCGGTGAGCTGCTGAAGCGGCTGGAATACCGCGGCTATGACTCCACGGGGGCCTCCTTCATCGGCGACGATGGCGCCATCAAGCTGCTGAAGAAGGTCGGCGCCCCCAGCCGCGTGGTGCCCGAGCTGGGCATCGACAAGCAACCGGGCCAGCGCTTCATCGGCCAGGTGCGCTGGGCCACCTACGGCGCCGTCACGGACGTGAACAGCCAGCCCCACCATGTGCGCTGCAAGGTGGAGATGGTGGGCGCCCACAACGGCAACATCTCGAACACGGATGCCCTCAAACCGGCCTTGACCGTCCAGGGCCATGCCGTGGTCTCCGACAATGACGGCGAAATGATCACGCACCTCACCGAGGACGCCTACGCCGCCAACCTGGCGGACCCGGCCCCCGCCCTGGCCGCCTGCCGCGGCGCCTATGCGGCCGCCGGGCTGAAAGCGGGCATTCCCGACGGTGCCTTCCTCCTGCTGGACGCCGCCCGCAAGGCTGACGCCCGGGCCGAAGGCTCCTACGCCGCGGCCTTCGCGGATCCGAAGGTGCCCGGCGTGGTGGCCGTGAAGTCCGGATCGTCGCTCTATGCGGGCATCGGCACGGACGCCCACGGGGAGTTCGTGGTGGTCTCCAGTGACCTCACCTCGGTGCTCTCCAAGACCCGCATGCTCATTCCCCTGTCCGAGGGCGAGGGCATCTGGTTCACCGAACGGGAGTATCTGGTCTTCACCCTGGGCAAGGACTTCGCGTTCTCCGTGCCCCGTCCCAAGCGCTCCAAGTTGAATGTCCGCGACACGGGCCTGCGCGCACCCTTCCGCTACTTCATGGAGCAGGAGATCGCCTCGGCGCCCGATAACCTCGACGAGGTGCTGCGCTACTACTTCCGCGCCCCCGAAACCGAAGGCCTGTTCGCCGCCTTCGAGGACCGCAAGGATCTCTGCAAGACCCTGCTGACCAAAGTGCTGGGCCTTTACGATGTGCCGGACGAAACCGCCCTGCCCTCCGCCTTCAAGGCCCTGCTGACGGATCCGATCTACAGGGAACTGGCCACCCGCGTGAAAGCCCACGCAGAAATTCTGCGGGCCCACCGGGGGCAGGCCATCTCGGATGAGCGCCAGCTCCTCACGGACCTGGGGCGCCTGGATCCGCAGGCCTGGGAAGCCATCGCCCTCTTCGACCTGCTCTTCGTCTGGAAGAAGCGCCGCCGCGTCACACGCCACCTCATGGAGCTGGTGCAGGCCATCCGGGAAACCCAGAAGGAGGGCGGCCGCGTCTTCCTCGTGGCTTCCGGGACGTCGTACCATGCCGCCCTGGTGGCGGCCACGTTCTTCAACAACCTGTCGGGCGTGGCGGTCTTCCCCTGCAACCCCGGCATGTTCCGATCCATGTATCTCAACGCGCTCCAGCCCCGGGACCTGCTCCTCGGCATCACCCAGTCCGGCGAGACCAAGGATCTGGTGGACATCTTCACGGACGTGCGCGCCCGCGTGCCCGGCCTGCGCCGCATCTCCCTGGTGAACAACGAGAACAGCCGCATTCCCCAGGAGCTGACCGAGTTCTACCTGCCCATCCTCTGCGGGCCCGAGATCGCGGTGGCCGCCACCAAGAGCTTCCTCAACCAGGTGGCCATCCTCTACGTGCTGGCCGCCTCCTTCTCGCTTACGGAGCGGAAGATCGCGGCGAACCTGGAGCGCGCCAAGGACCTCATCACCGAGACCCTCCGGATGTGCGATGCCGATGTGGAGGAGGCCGCCAGGCGCCTCTACCTGGAGCCGTCGCTGCACATCCTGGGCACGGGTCTCATCGGCCTGGCCCGGGAGGGTGCCCTCAAGATCCGCGAAGTGGTGCTCAACCACGCCGAGGGCTACGACGCCGCGGAGTTCAAGCACGGCCCCAACACCATCCTCGGCAAGAACACGCTGTTCTCCATCCAGGACCTGGCGGGGCTGCTGGAGGTCTACGAGCAGCGCCGGGACGGCCGCCCCTTCGCGGGGGGCATCGAAGCCCTCCAGGCCTGGCCCGAGCTGGTGGAGACGCGCTTCTCCAACTACCCCCTGGTCTTCGTCTGCCCCAACGAGGAGCGCGACGTCCGCATCACCATCAGCCAGGTCCACACCCACAAGATCCGCGGCGCGGACATCATGCTCATCGCGGAGAAGAATCCCGAGCTGGCCCTGGCCGTGGCCGGGAAGCCCATGGGCCAGGACCGCTACTGGTCGAAGTACATCGAGGTGCCCTTCAGTGGGGATGCGAACCTCTTCGTCTTCGCGGCCACCGTGGCCCTCCAGCGCCTGGCCTTCCGCATGTCGGTGCTGAAGATGGAGTACCTCGACCAGCTGACCGTGGCGGACCACGGCGTCCACCCAGATGCCCCCAAGAACGTCTCCAAGTCCATCACGGTAGATTAAAAAAGCATAATCAGCTATTTAGATGTTTGTATCGTCTATTTAAAGATAATCAGACCTTTTTAGTCAAGATGTGATCCTCCTCACGCCCCCGGCGCCCCATCTTGGGTGTCGGGGACCATCCCCACCGAGGAGCCGGCATGAACGTGGAACTGAATACCAAGGTGGGCGAGCTGGTGATGGCCCGGCCCGAGACCATGCGCTACTTCGAGCGCTTGGGCATCGACTACTGCTGCGGCGGCCACCGCAGCCTCGAAGAGGCCTGCCGCGTGGCCAACCAGGCTCCGGCAGACGTGCTGAAGGGCCTAGAGACCCTGGAGCCCTTCACAGCGGGCGTCCCCTCGCCCCGGGACTGGGCCCAGGCCCCCCTTGCGGACCTGATCCAGCACATCGTGGCCACCCATCATGACTACCTCCGCGAGGAGATGCCGCGGCTGGAGCTGCTGCTCGAGAAGGTGCTCCGGGCCCATGGCGAGCGGCACCCCGAGCTGGGCCGCGTGGGCGAGCTCTACCGGACCCTGGTGGCCGACCTCACGCCGCACATGATGAAGGAAGAGCAGATCCTCTTCCCCTTCATCACCCAGATGGAGCAGGGCCAGCCGGGATCATCCTGCTTCGGCACCGTGCAGAGCCCCATCCGCGTCATGGAGATGGAACACGAGGCCGTGGGCGCCCTGCTGGTCGAGCTGCGCGACCTCACCGGCGCCTACACGGTGCCTGCGGATGGTTGCGCCACCTTCCGCGCCCTCTACGACGGGTTCGAGACCCTGGAGCAGGACCTGCACCTGCACATCTACCTGGAGAACCAGATCCTCCACCCGCGGGCCACGGCCATGGAGGCCCGCGTCCTGGCCTGATCTCAGCGAGCACCCAAGGCGGAGAAAAGAACCTTTCACCACCAAGACACCAAGAACAGAGAAGGCAGTTCTTGGTGGTCTTGGTGCCTTGGTGGTGATCCTTGTTTTTTGAGCGTGGATCCGGATCAGTGCGTGTCCTCGAGACTCCACCGGTCCGTGCAGCCGTGGCTTTCAACCACCTGGCGCGCCCTCCGCATGCGGAGGGTGTGCTGGACGGTCTGCATGATGGTGAAGAGCTGGTCATGGATGCCCAGCCGCGCCAGGTCGGCTTCGGTGAACCAGGTGACGCCGTCATGGTCCTTTCGCGCTGCATGGTCCATCAGGATCTGCTCGGTGATGCCCACGGGAACCTCCCAGAACTGCTAGCTTAAATAGCATAAGGGGGTTGCGTGGCCAACTGGCGGAACTCGGGATTCGGCGGAGTCGTGATGGCCATCTGGGCCCTGGCGACAGTGCCCCTGACGGTCCTCGGGATTCTGCTGGCCGCCCCCTTCCTCGGTCCCCGCCGGGCCTTCTTCACCGTGGGACCGATGTTCGCCCGGGGCATGGCCTGGTTCTGCCATGTCCCCTTCACCCTGACGGGCTGGGAACGCCTGCCCGAGGCCATCCGCGACGGGCGCCAGTCCGTGATCTTCATGTCGAACCATGAAAGCCAGCTGGACCCCCCCATCCTGGTGGCCGCCCTGCCCGTGCCCGCGGTCTACATCGGCAAGAAGGAGCTGAAGTACGTGCCCTTCATCGGCTGGGCCGGCTGGGCCGCGGGCGTCATCTTCATCGATCGCGGCGACCGGGAGCGGGCCATCCAGAGCATCCACGACGCCGCCGGGCAGATCCGCGGCGGCAAGAACGTGGTGATCTTCCCCGAAGGCACGCGCAACCGCACTGGCCAGATGCTGCCCTTCAAGAAGGGCGGCTTCGCCCTCGCCATGGATGCAGGCGTGCCCATCGTGCCCATGGCCACCGTGGGCGGCCACCAGGTGCTGCCTTCGGGCAGCCTCCGCATCCATCCTGGCCGTTACGTCGTGGCCATGGGCGAGCCCGTGGATCCCGGCGCGCACACGAGCCGGGAGTCCTTGATGGCCGAAGTCCGCGGCCGCATCGAAGCCCTCATCCTCGAGGCCCGCGAAGCGATCTAGCGGAACACGGGATCCTGCTGGGCCACCCGCCGTTTGCCGGGATGCAGGCGGTCGGCCAGTTCCACCAGGCTTCTGGCCTCGGCGGCGGCGCCCTGCTTCGCGGCCACACGCGCCATGAAATAGAGGTTCAGCGAGAGCACGCGCTTTTCGTTGTGCTTCTTCGAGGCCAGATCCGAGGCCAGGAGCTTCTTCCGGTAGTCCTCGAACTGGGCCAGGGATCCGGCGGAGTCACCCGTCACGGCCTTCTTCACCCCCGCCAGGAGGAGGGTGCTGGAGTGATCCGGGGGCCAGGTTCCTTCCAGTTCGCGGATGTAGCCCAAGGCGGTGTCCCGGTCCCCCTGGTCCCAGGCGGCGTAGGCCATGAGGCTGCGCAGGACGTTGGACCCTGGCACCTCGCGAAGGCCCGCCCGCAGCCGGGGCTCGGCCTCGGCCGCCCGCCCCATCCACAGCAGCGAATCCGCGGCCGTGACGTAGGCGTACTCGGCAGCAGGACGCAGGGCGATGGCCCGGTCCGCATGCTGGAGGGCCGCCGGCAGCTCACCATCGTTCTGCAGCAGCACACCGTAGCGGTGGTGGGCCTGCCAGCCCTCCGGGAACAGCGCCAGGGACTTCTCGAAGTAGCGGCGGGCCGCCTGGTGGTTGTCCTCCCCCTCCAGGCCCGCGAAGACGTCCGCAAGCACGTCATAGGCCCGGTGGTCCGCCGGATCCAACCGCACGGCCTGGAGCGCGGAGCGGCTCGCGCCCTCCAGATCGCCCAGGCGGAGCAGGATCGACCCGAGCGCCCGGTAGGCCTGGGAGGCGCTGGGGTCCAGGGCGATGGCCGCCTCCGCGGCCGCCTTCCCCTGGCGCAGCAGGGCCTGGCTTTCTTCGAAACGCCCCTGGCTGAGGGCCCGGAGGGCGCCCAGTTCGGCCAGCGTCCAGGCATACTCGGCGCGGGCCGGGGCGTAATCCGGCTCCACTTCGATGGCCGAGGCCAGCAGCGAATTGGCCAGCTGGACCGAATCCTGGTTGCCGTTGCCCTCCGTAATGAGCTGCAGGGCCTTGGTATAAAGTTCGCGGGTCCGGGAGTTCTTCGCCTGGACCCGGAGGGTGCCGGAATCGCCGCCCAGGCCCATCTCCTGGGGCAGCCGCTGCTGCAGTTCGTCCTCCAGCTTCAGCAGGTCAGCCACGGGCCGGTCGAGCTGGAACTGATGCCGGGTGGCGCCCCGGGCCACGTCCACGACCCGAACCCCCAGCCGGAGCTGGCCGCCCACCACCTGGTAGCTGCCCAGCACCAGCAATTCGGCCTTGAGCTGGCGCCCCAGCTCACCCAGGGCCTTCGGGGCCCGGCCCGGGGTGTCCCCCAGGTGGTTCATGGCCTCCACCACCCGCAGGCGGTCCACCACGAGAAGGTCCTCACGCCGCACCAGCCCGTAGGCCATGGCATCCGCGAAGCTGTTGCTCAGCCAGGCATGTTCCGAATCCGGTTGCAGCTGCTCCAGGGGCAGGATGGCCACCACCCGGCGGCCCTTGGTGAAGTCCTCGCGGGAGGCCCGCCGCGCCTCGCCCAGGCCCGTCGTCAGGGCCCGGCGGGCCACGAGGCCTCCGAGGGCCGATCCCGCCACGAGAACCCCCCCTACCGAAGCGAGGATCCACCACCGTTTGGATTTCTTGGGCCGCGCGACCGACAGGCTCAGGTGGGGCACATTGGCCGTGGGGATATCCTCGGACAGCCCGGCCGCCAGAGCCTGGAGGTTGGGGAAGCGGTCCTTGGGGGACTTCGCCAGCAGGCGGTGGATGGCGTCCTGGAGCGTGCGCGGAAGGTCCGGCCTCACCTCGGACAGGGGCTTCGGTTCATCCCGCGTCACCGCATAGAGCGTGTCCACCAGGCTGTTCCGGAGAAAGGGGTGGCTCGCCGTGGCCAGCTCATAGAGCACCACGCCGAGGCTGAACTGGTCCGACTGGCCCGTGAGCGGCTGGCCGTTGGCCTGCTCGGGACTCATGTAGGCGGGCGTGCCCTGGCTGTACCCCGGCGCGGTGCGCTCGACGAGCGTCATGTGATGCGACATGGGCCCCGGGGGCAGGTCCTCGGCCCCCCGGCGGGCGATGCCGAAGTCCAGGATCTTGAGCTGGCCCTCCTGCGTGAGCAGCATGTTCTCGGGTTTGATATCGCGGTGGGCGATGCCCTTCTGGTGCGCGTGCGACAGGGCCTGGGCCGCCTGTTGGGCCAGGTGGTGCAGCAGGGCGCCCTCCGCCGGGCGGCCCACCAGGGTGCGGAGGGTGCGCCCCTCCACCAGCTCCATGGCGATGTAGGGCGTGCCGTCCACTTCGCCGGCGTCGTAGATGTGGGCGATGTTGGGGTGGTTGAGCTGGCAGGCCAGCTTGGCCTCGCCAAGGAGCGCCTTGCGCCGCAGGTCGTCGGCGTCCTTCAGGATCTTGAGGGCGACCTCGCGTTCGAGGCGCAGATCCAGGGCCTTCCAGACCTCGCCCATGGCCCCCTCTCCCAGTCGGGTGAGAAGCCGGTAGGAACCGAAGTGGGGGGCGTCAGGGGTCAAGCGTGTCCTTAGATCTAGGGAAGTATACCTTTCGGACTAGCGGAGGGCTTATCTCCTGACGGCTTGACCTGGTTCTCGAAATGTCGAGAATCAGGCCGGAGGTACCCGTGGCCGTGCCGGATCTCGAGACCGCCCTCACCGGAGCCCGACTGGTGGAAGAGGCGGGCGCCCTGCTCACCCTCGGGGAGGACCCGGACCGCATGGTGGTCCACGCCTTCGAGCGCCTGGGCCAGCTGGTGCCCTACGACCTCGCCACCGTGCTGCTCCGTCAGGGTGAGGCCCTGCGGGTGGCCTACGCCGTGGGACCCCTGGCCACGCCCCAGCTCTCGGCGGCCCTCATCCCCATCCGGGGGAACCTGCGCCTCCTGCACGCCCTCAAGGCCCGCTCCAAGCCCGCCACCTTCGAAGAGGACGACCCCGGCGAGGACACCTTCCACGGCCTGATCGACATGCCCCATGGCCACAGCTGCCTGGTGGCGCCGCTGCGCTCCCGGGGCGAGACCTTCGGCCTCATGACCCTGGACGCCATGGTGTGCCGCCAGTATCCGGAGAGCGTGCTGCACCATGTGGGGGTCTTCGCCTCGCTCCTGGCCCTGGGCCTCAAGCAGGCCGAGCACCTGGCGCAGCTGGCCGAGCGGGAGCGCAGCCTGGCGGAGGAGGTCAGCTACTTCCGCGAGGTCCAGCGGCGGGACGTGCTCCAGGAGCCCCTCCGCGCCGAAAGCCCCGCCATGCGCGCCATCCTCGACCAGCTTCGGCAGGTGGCCGCCACCGCCGCCACGGTGCTCATCACCGGCGAGACCGGCACCGGCAAGGAGAAGGTGGCCCAGACCCTCCACCACCTCTCGCCCCGCCGCGAGAAGCCCTTCATCAAAGTGAACTGCAGCGCGCTCCCCGCGACGCTCATCGAATCCGAGCTCTTCGGCCACGTGAAGGGCGCCTTCAGCGGCGCCGCCGCTGCCCGCAAGGGGAGGTTCGAGCTGGCGGATGGCGGCACCCTGTTCCTGGACGAAATCGGCGACCTGCCCTTGGACCTGCAGCCGAAGCTGCTGCGCGCCATCCAGGAAAAGGAGATCGATCCCCTGGGCGCCGAGAAGCCCCGCAAGGTCGACGTGCGCCTCGTGGCCGCCACACACACGGATCTGCGCAAGGCCGTGGCCGAGGGGCGGTTCCGCGAGGACCTCTTCTACCGGCTCAGCGTCTTCCCCATCCACCTGCCGCCCCTGCGCGAGCGGCCCACGGACATCGCGGCCCTGGCCGAGGCCTTTCTCGACCGGTTCGCCCGGGAGAACCGCCGCCCGCCCATCCACCTGCCCGAATCCGTCCGCGAACAGCTGGAGGCCTACGCCTGGCCGGGCAATGTGCGCGAGCTGCACAACGTCCTGGAGCGGGCGGCCATCCTCTCGGCAGGCCGCGACCTGCGCCTGCCCCCCGGTGCCCTGCCTGCCCGCGGGACCAGCGAACGGGCCGGCCACCCTCTCACCTGGGAAGCCCAGGAGCGGGTCTACCTGGAGCGCCTGCTCCACCACACCCGGGGCAAGATCGCCGGGGCCGATGGTGCCGCGGCCCTGGCGGACCTGGCCCCCTCGACCCTGCTCTCCCGCCTGGAAAAGCTGGACCTGCGCCCGAAAGACTTCCGCGAAGCGTGATAGGTTTGAGCGCATTCCCGGAGCGATGGATGAGCGAGATCACCGGCCCCAATGATGCCCTGCCCCCGGCCATCCAGCTGGATGAGCCGCCCCGCCTGCCGCCGCCCCCTCTGCCAGCCTTCGGCCAGCCTTCGCTGGAAACACCGGAGCTGCGTCCCATCCCCTTTGAGGACCTCGAAGCCATCCCCGGCTTCTGGCCCCGCATCGGCGCCATGTTCCGGCTGGTCTTCAGCAACCCCCTGGAGCTCTTCGACCGCGTGCCCGTCACCGAGGGCCTCGGCGCGCCGTGGCGCTTCCTGCTGCTGATGTCGATCCCCGTCTTCCTGATCGTGGCCCTGCTCTTCTTCTTCGTGGGCATGGGCATCATGCTCGCGGCCCTGGAACAGACCGGCAAAGGCGATGGCAAGGCCATCGCCGCCGTCATGCCGGTGATCTTCGGCGCCATCCTGTTGCTGATGCCCCTCTTCGCCTTCCTCGGCATGATCGTCGGGGGGGCCCTCAACCACTTCTTCCTCTGGATGTGGGGCGGCCTCAAGCCGGGCGTGGGAACGGGCCAGAGCATCCGGGCCTACGGCTACGCCTCGGCCTTCATCCAGATCGGCGCCCTGATCCCCTACCTGGGTTTCCTGGTGCAGATCGCCGGCATGGTGGTCATCGGCATGGGCCTCGCCCGCATGCACAAGACCGACACCTGGCGGGGCGTCTGCGCCGTGCTGACCCCCCTCTTCCTCCTGTGCTGCTGCGGCATCCTCGCCGCCATGGCCATCCCCGCCCTCATCGCGGCGGGACGCTAGGCTCCAGCCAGATCAGCACCTCGCGTGGCGCCGCGTCCGGGTCCACCACCCGGTGGACCGCGCCAGCGGCCAGCGCGGCGCTGGTGTCCCAAGTCTCGAACTGCCGGAACAGCCGGTCGGCGCCTTCCCGGCCCAGGATCTCCGGCAGCCGCACGGTGCCGCCGAAGCCGGTGAGGATGCCGTGCTTCGCCGCCGGGTGGGCCAGCCGGAGGCCGCCCCGGCCCGTGGGGTCCGCCGCCACGGCCCAGCGCTCCTGCCCATGTAGGGCCAGGTCACAGCCGCCCCCCATGGCCACGCCCGAGATCAGCGTGAGCGTGCGCCACCCGGGCCAGAGCAGGTGCCCCATCACCCGCTGGCCGCGCCGGGAGAAAGGTTCCGCCGACACGGGGTCCAGCGCGCCCACCTCGTGCAGGTCCGCCCCCGCCGAGAAGTGATGGCCCCGCCCCGTCATCCAGCCGGCGGCACTGAGGGCCACTCTCCGGACACCTGACCCGCGCAGCTCGATGAACAGGCGGTCCAGGGCCACCAGGAGATCGGTGTGGAGGCGGTGGAGGCCATCGCCGGAACGCAGCCCGATCCAGGCCCAGTCTGTGCCACGCAGCAGGTCCAGAGAGGTGCGCCCTTCGTACCAGACGGTCGGAGTCATGGCAGCCCCAACCGAAGGAAGGCCGTCTCCAGGGGCTCGGCGTCCGGATCCCACGTGGGTGCCCCGGGCAGCTGGTTGCGGAACCAGGTGGCTTGCCGCTTGGCGTAGGCCTGGGTCTCCTGCACCACGAGCGCCTGGGCTGCCGCAGGACTGCCTCCTTCCATCCAGGCCGCGTAGCCCAGGGGCCGCAGCGCCAGGAGGTCCGCCGCATGGCCCGCGGCCACCAGGCCCCGCACCTCCTCCCGCCAGCCCGCGCGCACCTGCGCCGCCACGCGGGCAGCCACCCGCTCCCGGCGCTGCTCGCGGCCGGGCGAGACCACCAGCACCCGCCATCCCGGCGGAATGCCCGTCTCCAGGCCCGATAGCAGGACCGAAGGGCGCTGTCCCGTGGCCAGGTGCAGGGCCAGGGCCCGCTGGACCCGGGCCCCATCGTTGGGATGCAGCGCCGCGGCCCGGGCGGGATCCACCGCGGCCAGGTAGCGGTGCAGGGCCGGAATGCCCAGGATCGAACCCCACCGCCGCACCCGGTCCACCAGCGGGGCGGACACCTCCGGCAGATCGCTGAGCTGATTCCAGATGCCGCGCAGGTACAGGCCAGATCCCGTCACCAGCACTGGCTCGTGGCAGGCCGAGAGTCGTTCCTGCACCCAGGCACCAAAGGCCGCAGGGTTGGGGCGGGCTGAGAGGGGCAGCTCGCCGTAGCCCACATGGGGCACACCGCCCCGCTCGGCCTCATCCGGCTGGCCGGTGCCGATGGCGAGGCCCGCGATGGCCTGGTAGGGGTCCCCGTTCACCACGGTGCCGCCTACCCGGCGGGCCACAGCCAGGGCCACGGCGGACTTGCCGGAAGCCGTGGGTCCGAGGATCGCGATGGGCATGGCACCAGTCTAGATGAGTCCGGAGCCTGGGGCTCCGGGCCGGGAACCTCCGCGCTGATGGAGTCATTCCAAAGCCATGCGCGTCCCGCTCTGCCTCTGCCTATCGCTCGGCCTCCAGGCCAGGGACACGCCCCGTCCCGAGGCCCCGGAACCCGGAAAGGACCGGGCCTTCCTGTCCCGCATCCTGGCCGACAATGATGACGGCTCCAGGCCCTGGCGGACCTTCAAGGCTCCGGCGGACTCGGCCTCGGCCGTGGTCGAGGTGATCGGCGAGCTCACCAAGGAGGAGCTGCGCCAGGTGGCCTTCCAGGAGTTCCTCGTCTGGTTCCGGCAGGATCTCCAGCGGTTCCTGCACACCCACGGCGGCGCCCTGCCTGAACCTTCAAACCTGGCCTCCGCCACCCTCCCCGTGGACCGCTTCGGCGGCAACCCTGTGCCCCGGAACGTGCCTCTGGCCCGGGCCAACTTCTAGTTCTACTCCATCAGCTTCGGCAGCAGCAGCGCGGCCTGATCCCGGGCCAGGCGGGCGGCTTCCAGGGCGTTGCGGGCGGCGTCCTCGGGGGATTGGCGGGGGGTGAGCAGGGCCTCCAGCTGGCCCCTCAGCCGCGCGGTCTCGCCTTCGGGATCGGGCAGGTGGCGCTGGGCGGCAGTCTCGAAGACCACCAGGAAGCATTGGATGGCATCGCAGGCGGCGGTCACGATGGCAGCGCTGTGGCGGTGGTCGATGTCCAGGGCCAAGGCCGCCGCCAGGAAGCGCAGGCCGTCCTCGAAGCGGCCCTGGGAGGCGTTGGATGGTCCGGAGCCGGTCATGACGGGCGGCCCTCAGGCTCAGGGGTCCAGCGGGTGTCGGTCCGCCCGGCCAACTCCCCGGAAGAATCGAAGCGCCACTCGCTGAATCGCGCCGTTCTGTCCCGGCGCAGGGCGACCACCGTCGTGCACCGGGTCCCGTAGGCCGGGCTGACGATGCAGGCCGGCGAGAGCATGCGCTCCAGTTCGAGCCCCACGCCGGTGTCGGGCAGGTCCGCATCGGCGGCGGGCGTCCGGTCCGCCAGTGCGGCGAGGAGGGGCGCCTCGTCCTCTTCGCCAGAGGCCACCCAGGCCTCCACCACGCGCCGGAGCTGTTCCGTCTTGGGCCACGGCGTGTCCAGGTCCGCATTCGACACCACATGCACTCCCGGCGGCACGTCCCGTGAGACGAATCGTGGGTGGTTGTTCAGGTAGCGCAGCTCCGACCCGTCCCACAGCAGCAGGTTGAACCCGGCGAAGGCCATGGCCCGGTCCCGGATCCCGTCCGAGAAGTCCCGGGCGGACTGCCGCCCCCGCACGAAGGAGGCCACCAGTCCGCCCCGCGACGGCGCGGCGGGATCGGGAACCGCCATGCGCCTCACGTTGGTGACGCAGGCCAGCCGGCCCCGCTTCGATAGGGCGAGCCAGCTTCCGCCCTGGGAGAGATCCCGCCCGCCGAACACCTCGGGGGCATCTTCCCAGGCCCCGGCGGGCGCCGTGGGACGGGCGTGGTATTCATCGCGGTTGGCGGCGATGACCAGTTCGAATTCCGGGTGGGCGCGGTAGGCCAGCGCGATGAGGCACATGGCCCATCATAAACGCTGCGGGACGGATCAGCCCTTCGCGTCCGGCACCACCGGATAGTTGCCGGTGAAGCAGGCGTAGCAGAAGCCCTGGCCGTCATCCCCCATGCATGCTTCCAGGTCCTTCAGGTCCAGGTAGCCCAGGCTGTCGGCCTCGACGAAGGCTCCGATCTCCTCCAGCGACATGTAGGAGGCGATGAGGTGCTGCCGCTTGGGCGTGTCGATGCCGTAGAAGCAGGAGTGCGTGGTGGGGGGGCAGGCGATGCGCATGTGCACTTCCTTGGCGCCGGCCTCCCGGACCATCTGCACGATCTTCTTGCTGGTGGTGCCGCGCACGATGCTGTCGTCCACCAGCACCACGCGCTTGCCCGCCAGCAGGTGGCGCACGGGGTTCAGCTTCACCTTGACCCCGAAGCTCCGGATGTTCTGCTTGGGTTCGATGAAAGTGCGGCCCACGTAGTGGTTGCGGATGATGCCGAAGTCGAAGGGGATGCCGGACTGCTCGGAGTAGCCCAGCGCCGCGCTCACACCGCTATCAGGCACGGGCACGATGAGATCCGCCTCCACGGGATGGCGCAGAGCCAGCTTCCGCCCCATCTCGCGGCGGGCCACCATGACGCTCTTGCCGTAGACCAGCGAATCCGGCCGCGCGAAGTAGATGTGCTCGAAGACGCAGGGCTTCGGCTGGACCTTGGGCAGGGGGAACAGGGAGCGGATGTCCCCACCGTCCCGGGGCACGACCACCATCTCGCCGGGGGCCACGTCCCGGATGTAGGCCGCGCCCACGAGGTCGAAGGCGCAGGTCTCGGAGCTGAACACGGTGGTGCCGTTCATGTGGCCCATGGCCAGGGGCCGGAAGCCGTGGGGGTCCCGGGCGGCGATGAGGGCGCGCTCCGTGAGGATCAGCAGGGAATAGGCGCCCTCGGCCTGGCGGAGGGCCGAGACCACGGCCTCCTCCAGGGTGGCCGCCTGGGCGCGGTTGATGAGGGCCAGCAGCACCTCGGAATCCGAAGGGCTGGTGAAGGTGTGGCCGTCCGCGATCAGGGCCGCGCGCAGCGCTTCGGTGTTGGTCAGGTTCCCGTTGTGGCAGAGGGCCACCTGGCCGAAGCGGCCGTGGATCAGGAAGGGGTGGGCCGCGGAGGCCACGTTGCCGCCCGTGGTGGAGTAGCGGGTATGGCCGATGGCCGCATCCCCGGGGAGGGCGTCCAGGACGGTCTCGGAGAACACGTCCGCCACGTAGCCCAGGGCCTTGTGCAGGTGGAGTCCTTCGGCATCGCCGGAGCAGATGCCCGCTGCCTCCTGGCCCCGGTGCTGGAGCGCGTAGAGGCCCAGGTAGGTCTGCCGTGATGCTTCCGTCTGGGGACAGATCCCGAACACCCCGCACTCGTCCCTGAACGGCATGATCCCTCCGAGTCTTTCAGGATAACCCTCGGGAACCGGAACCCCCAGCACGGATGCCGAAGGCCGCGCCCATCAGGTGGATGCGACCCCCCGCTATCGGACGGAGCCCCCGTCCCCGGCGTCCTGCCGGGCCTCCTGCGCCCAAGCCTGGAGTGTGGTCAGCAGCACCGTGCCGGCCTCGGCCGGGGCCAGGGACCCGGTGCCGTCGAGGCCCTCCAGGTGCAGCTCGATCCGCGCGAGTTCGCCCCGCTCGAACCGGGCGCTGAGGTCGCAGAGGGCCAGCAGCTTCGGGGACACCTCCACCAGGACCGTGGAGACGTTCAGCCCGCTGGGCATTTCCAGGCTCCACACCGGCACGCTCCGGTTGCCGAAGCGCAGGGCGATGGGCTCGGCCCGGGTCTGGGGCGAGGGGCCCGCCAGATACAGCAGCCGCTCCGCCCGGCCCAGCAGCAGGGCCTGCGCGTAGGGCGTCCCCTGGGTGCGGTCGGCCTCCAGCCGCCAGCCGCCCATGCGGGGCTTCTTCACCCGGTTGTGGCTGGTGGTGCCCTCCGTGGCCACCAGGCGGAACCGCGTCTCCACAGGAGCTGCCTCGCCTCGCATCCACACCTGCATGCGATAGCGGAGGCCTTCCTGCGCCAGAGCGGGAAGGGAAAGAACCAGAAGGAACGCCAATCGGATCAAGGAGCCACCATCCACACCTTCGAGGATGCCATCTCATGGCATCCTGGGCCATGCCGCTCTGCTTCGATCTCGATGGAACCCTCGGCCACTTCAGCTCCGGGTTCGTGCTCTTGCGGGAGGCCCTGGGCGGCCTCTGGGGCACGGCCCCCACGGCCGAGGAGCTGGGCCAGTGCGCCGGATCGACGGACTGGGAGATTGTCGACGAGCTGCACCGGATGCGGTTCGGCTCGGGGCTCGACGAGCCCGGCTACGAGGCCTACCAGGCCGCCTGTGTGGGCCGCTTCCGCTTGACCTTCGCCCCGGGGGGCCGGGAGGCCCTGGCCTATGCGGGCATCATCGACGCCCTGCACCGGCTGGCGGCGCGCCATCCCGTCTGGCTGGTGTCCGGCAACGCTCCGGACCTGCTGGCCTTCAAGGCCAGGGTCCTGGGCATCGATCCGGCCATCCCGCAGCTGGGCTCCCTCCCCCGCCACGACCGCACGGACCTGCTCCGGCGGGCCCTGCGCGGGTGCCCGGGGCCCCACCTCTACGTGGGAGACCGTCCCCATGATCTCGCCGCCGCCCGGGCCGCCGGCCTGCCCTTCCTGGGGGTGGGCGCCGCCGTGCCGGGGGAGCATCCCAGCCTCCCCACCGACGCGGAGCCGGACCAGGTGGTCCAGTCCGTGACCGCCCTGATGCGCTGACCGCTACCGCGTCCGCACGTCGAAATCATCCAGGAAGGCCGCGGTGCGGGCATCGCCCTCCCGCCGGACGATGGCCTGGGCATGGTGCAGGCGGCCCCGGCGCAGGACCACTACTCCCTCGATGAAGCCGCCGTTGGGCCCCTTCACCTTGTAGCGGAAGCCCGGTCCCTTGTCCGCTGGAAGGTCCACGCGCTGGAGGGAACCCAGCCGGTAGGTCAGGAAGTTCTGGAAGGTCATGAGGATCTCCCGGGGCGTGGTGCCACCCTTGCTTCCCGAGGGCAGGTTCCCCACGGCCACACTGAAGGTCTCGTCCAGCCGGCCCGATGGGCTCATGGCCAGGTCGAACCATTCCACCTCCCCGAAGGGTCCCGATTCCACATGGCGGTGCATTTTCGGGGGCCCTGGGAAGGTGGCCGCGATGCCCAGGTTCTCGTTCTCAATCCGGCGCGGATCGTCCTTGCATCCCGTCATGGCGAGCAGCGCCACCAGGCTCAACCAGACACGGGACATGGACCCTCCTTGGCGTATCATCGGACGCCATGGTGAGGAAGTTGACTCATTGGGGGCTTTGGCGCAATAACTCCGTCCACCGCGCCGCCTCCCGGGGATCCCGCACCACACCATGCCCACCCAGGTAGGCCTGGACCAGGGCCTGCATCGCTTCCCGGTGGCCCGCCTCCGCCGCCCGCCGGAACCAGGCGGTGGCGCTGCCTTCATCCCTCGGCAGCTGCGGCGTCCCCCTCCGGTAGGCCACGCCCAGCTGGAAGCAGGCCTCGGGATCCCCGGCCTCAGCCGCTTCGCGGAGCCGGTCGCGGCCCTGCCTCGGCATCTCCCGGCGCAGGCGCCAGGCCTGCCACGCCAGCATGAGGACCGGGGGCGCGAGCATCAGCAGGGGCAGGAAGAAGAGCCCGGACGCCCCCACCAGGAAGAACGTGGCCGGCACACCCAGACCCAGCCCTGCCAGCAGGATCGCGCCCACCCCCAGCCCCCAGCGTCCGGCCCGGTGGGCGATCACGCGATCCGCCGTGGCCTCCAGGCGCTGGACGACCTGGCCTCCGGCCCGGATGAGCGGATCCTCCGGGGCGGCGTCGTGCCGCAGCACGCTGCGACTCAGGGCCGGGTGGGTCCCGAGGCGCCCGGCGACCTCCGACCAGCGGCGGGCCAGCTCCGAGTCCGCCGCCACCCCATCGCCCTGGGCATGGGCCTGGGCCAGCCAGGCCGCGGCGGGGCCGAACCCGGCCGCGGCCGACCGCCGGTACCAGTCGAGGGCTTCAGCGGGATCCTTCGGGCCTCCCCGGCCCGTGCGCAGGGATTCCCCATGCCAGAAGGCCGCTTCGGGGTGGCCCAGCTGCGCCGCGCGGCGCATGCGGTCCGCGCCGGCGATCTGCCCGCCCGCGCCGAATCCGCCATCGAAATACGCCAACCCCTCCTGGAACAGGCCCTCGGCTCCGCCCAGACCCGCGGCCCGCTCCAGGCACCAATGGGCCTGGGTGGCGTGGTGCGCTTCCCGCGCCCACTGGACCCAGAGGGCCCCGGGATCCGGCGCGAACCTCGCGACCCAGCTCCGGAGCAGGCGCTCCAGGTAGAGCAGCACCGGCCGGTCCGTCCCCACGATGGCGCCGATGAAGGCGATCACGCCCACGCCCCAGATCGCCATGGCCAACAAGAAGGCCCAGGTCCAGGCCAGCGGGGCCAACGGCGTGGGCAGCAGAAGCAGGGGGCTGAAGATCATCACTGCCAGCAGGGCCATAGGCTTGCCCCAGATGGGCCAGCCTTTCATCGGCAGGGGCAGCGGCATGGGCGACGGCGGACGGGCCATGTCAGCGGCCCTTCAGAGCCTCGTCCAGGGCCCGCTTGGCCATGCCTTCGCCGTAACCCGCCCAGCTCTTCACCACCCTTCCCTCGCGGTCGATGATGATCGTGGTGGGAATGCCCCGGATCTCGCCCAAGGGTTCCAGACCCTTGTCCCCATCCGGTACGAAGGCCGCGAGGCCCAGCTGGGGGTTCTGCGTGAGGAATGGTTTCACATCATTCCAGCCCCCCCGGTCCACGGAGATGGGCAGCACCACGTAGCGGTC
Organism: Geothrix sp.; assembly: GCA_036504495.1. Classification (GTDB taxonomy): domain Bacteria; phylum Acidobacteriota; class Holophagae; order Holophagales; family Holophagaceae; genus Geothrix. Next base: position 12,471 of record DASXVC010000054.1, on the reverse strand, counting down.
GCCCCCGGCCTTCTGCAGCTCCGCCACCTCCGGCAGCGACTTGCGGCAGGGCGGGCACCAGGTGGCCCAGACGTCCACCAGCACCACCTTGCCCTTGTAGTCCGCCAGGGTGCGCCGGTTCCCCTCCGCATCGCGGAAGGCCACCCTTCGCACATCCGCACCCGAGGAAGCCCCGCCTTCACCGCCGCCGAAACCCCGGACCGCCACCACGCCCGCCAGCAACAGTCCGCCGCCCACCAGGGCTGCGGCGCCGAGTGTGCGCCAGCGGGATTCGGGAACGTAGGTGTCGGACATGGAAACCCTCCAGATCAGGCTTCAGGGTAATGCCGCCGCCGGGCACTTCATACTGGGGGGATGCCGCTCATCTCCGCCCCCGACCTCCGCGACCGTCAAGTTTCCATCCGCCTGCTGGATGCCCGGCAGGATCCCGCTGAATACGCCATGGGCCACCTGTCCGGGGCGCTCCACGCCGACCTCAACCGGCACCTCAGCACAGCCAGCGATCCGGGCCACGACCCGGCCCGGGGCGGACGCCACCCCCTGCCCCCCGTGGATCGCTTCGCCGCCCAGCTCGGTGCCTGGGGCATCGGCCCGGATACGGAGCTGGTGATCTACGACGCCAGCGGTGGCGGCAACGCCGCAGCGCGGCTCTGGTGGATGCTGCGGGCCCTGGGCCATGACCGCGTATCCGTGCTGGATGGGGGACTCCAGGCCGCGCTCGACGCCGGAATGCCACTGACCGTCGAGACCCCTGCCGTGGTTCCGCTCGCGCCCTACCCTGCGGACCGCTGGCAGTTGCCCCAAGTGAACGCGGACGCGGTGGAGGCCATCCGCCTCGACGCCACGCGGAAACTGCTGGATGCCCGGTCCGCTGAGCGGTGGCGCGGCGAGAACGAGACCCTCGATCCGGTCCCCGGCCACATCCCCGGCTCCGTGAACCTGTACTGGGCCGACAACCTCCAGGCCGATGGCCGCTTCAAGTCCCCGGCGGCCCTGCGCGCCCAGTACGAGGCGGCCCTGGGCGGCGTGCCCCCGGAGCGCCTGGCCGTCCACTGCGGCAGCGGCGTCACGGCCTGCCACACCCTGCTGGCACTCGACGTGGCCGGCCTCCCGGGCGCCAGCCTCTACGTCGGCAGCTGGAGCGAGTGGTGCCGCAGCGGGCGGGCGAAAAGCGGGTCCACGAAGGACACGAAGTAAAAGAGGCATGGCCACGAAGAAAGGCCAACGCCACACGCGCCATCTCCCCCATCCTCCTTCGTGTTCTCGATTCGTTTCTTAGTGTCCTTCGTGGAGATCCTTAGATCCATGAACCCCTGGCGCGGCCTCCGCGGCCTCCCCCGTGAAGTCTGGCTGGTCTGCGCCAGCACGCTGGTGAACCGCCTGGGCACCATGGCCCTGCCCTTCCTGGTGCTCTACCTCACGGAGGGGCGCCACTGGACGCCGGAGGAGGCGGGCTTCGGCATGATGGTCTACGGGGCCGGAGCCCTGGTGGCGGGCCCCTTCTCCGGCCGCCTGGCGGACCGGCTGGGGCACGTCCGCGTGCTGAAGGCCAGCCTCTGGTCCTCCGGGGCACTCCTGATGGGGCTGCCCTTCGCCACCACCAAGCCGATCCTCTTCACCCTGATCTTCCTGTGGGCGGCCCTCACCCAGGCCTTCTGGCCCAGCGCCATGGCCCTGCTGGCGAGCCTGGCCGCGCCGGAGCAGCGCAAGGCCGTCTACGCCCTCCACCGCCTCTCGGTCAACCTGGGCATGGCCGTGGGCCCGGCCCTGGGCGGCCTCATCGCCCACCATAGCTACCGGTGGGTGTTCTGGACCGACGGCCTCAGCACCCTGGCGGGGGCCGTGCTGCTGGGCCTGCTGCTGAAGGCGGGGCCGCAAGCCCCCACGCCCCAGGATCACGTCCGCGGCGCGAGCCCCTGGCAGGACCGCCGCCTGGCCTACCTGCTGCTCCCCTTCGTGCCCCTGCTGATGGTGTTCTTCCAGATCGAGGGCACGCTGCCGCTGTGGGTGGTGCGCGACGTGGGCCTGGGCAGCCGCTTCTATGGCCTGCTGTTCACGGTGAACACCCTGCTCATCGTGGTGCTGGAAGTGGCGCTCAACCTGGCCATGGCGCGCTGGCCCCACGGCCGGCAGCTTCTCGTGGGATCGATCTGCCTGGCCCTCGGCTTCGGCCTCACGGCCTGGGCCACGGGCGTCTCCACGCTGATCCTCACGACCATCATCTGGACCTTCGGGGAGATGATCCTCTTCCCCGCCATGAGCGATGCGGTGGCCACGCTCGCCCCCGCGGACCGCCGCGGCGAATACATGGGCCTGCTTTCCCTCTGCTTCGCTGCCGCCCTGGCGCTGGGCCCGTGGCTGGGCGTGCTGGCCTACGCCAAGGCCGGGCCGCGGGCCGTGTGGGTCTCGACCTTCGGCATCGCGCTGGGCGCGGGACTGCTGCTGGCGCGGTTCCGGACGCCGGTGTCCCCCAGGACCCAGCCCTGACCCCTCTTGTCAGGTCAGGGCATCCGTGGATTTCATCTGCTGCCGCAGGACGTATTTCTGGATCTTGCCCGTGGCCGTCTTGGGGATGGGGCCGAACACCACCATGGGCGGCACCTTGTAGCGCGCCAGGTTCGCCCGGCAGTGCGCGATGATGTCCTCTTCCCTGGTGGTGGCGCCCTCCTTCAGCTCGACGAAGGCGCAGGGCACCTCGCCCCACTTGGGATCGGGCCGGGCGACGATGGCGGCCACCAGCACATCGGGGTGGCGGTAGAGCACATCCTCCACCTCCAGCGAGGAGATGTTCTCGCCGCCCGAGATGATGATGTCCTTGCTGCGGTCCTTGATCTTGACGTAGCCGTCGGGCTCGACCACCGCCAGATCGCCGCTGTGGAACCAGCCGCCGGCGAAGGCGTCCCGCGTGGCAGCGGGATTCTTGAGGTAGCCCTTCATGACGATGTTGCCGCGGAACATGATCTCGCCCATGGTCTGGCCGTCGGCGGGCACGGGCTCCATGGTGGCGGGATCCATCACCGTCATGGCCTCTTCCATGAGGTAGGGGATGCCCTGGCGCCCGTTCAGCCGGGCACGCTCCTCGATGGGCAGGCAGTTCCATTCCTCCTGTTTGACGCAGACGCCAGCGGGGCCATAGGTCTCGGTGAGGCCGTAGACGTGCGTGATGCTGACCCCCAGCTTCTCCATGCCCTCGATGATGGCCGCAGGCGGCGCGGCCCCGGCGATGAGCGCGGACACGGGATGGCCCAGTCCTTCAGGGATGAGGTGGGCGGAGTTGATCAGCATCCCGTGGACGATGGGGGCGCCGCAGAAGTGGGTCACGCCATGGCGCTGGATCAGGCTGAAGATCGCCTTGGGATCCACTTGCCGCAGGCAGACGTTGACCCCGGAAATCGCGGCCAGGGTCCAGGGGAAGCACCAGCCGTTGCAGTGGAACATGGGCAGGGTCCAGAGGTAGACCGAGTGGGGCGGCATGTTCCAGCTGAGGATGTTGGCCACGGCGTTGAGGTAGGCGCCCCGGTGGTGGTAGACCACGCCCTTGGGGTTCCCGGTGGTGCCCGAGGTGTAGTTCAGGGAGATGGGATCCCACTCATCGGGCGGCAGCTGCCAGGTGTGGTCCGGATCCCCCTCCTCCAGGAGCTGCTCGTACTCGAGGGTCCCCATCAGGTCGCCCTTGGCCGCCGGATCCTCCACGTCGACGATGAGGATCTCGTAGCCCTCCAGCAGCTCCTTGACGCGGCGGATCACGGGCGCGAAGTCCCGGTCCGTCAGGAGCACCTTCGCCTCGCCATGCTTGAGCATGAAGGCGATGGATTCGGCATCCAGGCGGGTGTTGAGGGTGTTGAGCACGGCCCCGGCCATGGGCACCCCGAAGTGGGCCTCGAACATGGCCGGCACGTTGGGCAGCAGGGCCGCCACCGTATCTCCCCGGTTGATCCCCCGCCGGATCAGGGCGGAGGCCAGACGGCGGCAACGCCCATAGGTCTCGGCCCAGGTGATCCTCCGATCACCGTGGATGATCGCGGGTTTGTGGGGGAAGACGGTGGCAGCCCGCTCCAGAAACGTGAGTGGCGACAGGGGAACATGGTTGGCCTGGTTCTTCTCTAGGCCCGTGGCATAAGGACTGCTGCCCATGGTCATCCTCCGGTTGCGCATTTCTTTATGGTCATGAGGTGTGGATTTGTCTGGGTATCAGCCTACCGGGCTCCCGGGGGCTTCACAACGCCGTCCCTTGATCACCAGGGAGGCCCTGCGCGCGCCCAGGATCCTGTCACCACATCCAGGTCGCCAAACCAAGCCAGGCATCGCCCTTTGTCGGGAAATACCGTGATTCAAAAAGAGCGAGCCTCATGGTCATCGATTCATTGATTAGGATTGTTAATGTCCCTAATTGTTTCACCACCTTTGGCTGCTGGCACCGGCCCGTCGGCCGGGTGCGCTGACGAGCCGGATGGCGTCCAGTACCAGACGCGGCACGAGATGTTGCAGACGGCGGTGGTGCAGGCTCGCGATGGCGGCGCGCCCCTGGTGTTCATCACGATCGTCATCGGCTGGATCGGCTGGTCAGGCGGGCAGAAAGCGGCGGGCGCGGCAGTGGTCCTCCTTTCTTTCGCCATCGCGGCCTGGCGCTACATCCTGGCGCGGCGCCTGGGCACCGGCGCGCTCACGACCGGGGACATCCAGCGTGGCGAGCGCGAATTCGAGGGCAATGCGCTCCTCACCTCGGCCATGTGCGTGCTCACCCTGGTCTTCATCTATCCGGCCACGGCCGGGCGCAGCTCGATTCTCATCATGGCCGCCCTGGGAGCCATGCTGACCGTGGCCACGCTGTTCGTGTCCCTGGTGGGCAGGTCCTTCCAGCTCTACGCCCTCCCGCAGCTGCTCTCGCTGCTGGCCGTCTGCCTTCTGGATGCACGCGCCTATTCCCCTTTGTTCGCCTGCGTCATTCCGGTGTTCTACCTCACCCTGCGCCGCACCGCGCGCCGGTACCGGTCGGTCACCGAAATGGCCATCCACCGCCGCATCGACTCTGAGGCCGCGAACATCCGGCTCCGCCTGGCGAACGAGCAGGCCGAGGCGGGCAACCTCGCCAAGGCGCAGTTTCTGGCCAACATGAGCCACGAGATCCGGACGCCCCTGAATGGCGTGGTCGGGGCGCTCGACCTGCTGGCGCGCCAGGACCTCGCGCCGGAACAACTGAAGCTGCTCGACACAGCCGCCACCTCGAGCGGAGCGCTGCTCACCTTGCTCAACGAGATCCTCGATTTCTCCGCGATCGAAGCGGGCGGGCTGGAGCTGGCCCACGAACCCATGCTGCTCCGCCCCGCCGTGGGCTCGGTCGTCGACCTGCTCCGGCCGATGGCTCAACGGAAGGGCCTTGCACTGACGCTGGAATTCGACGCCGCCCTGCCGACCCGGATCAAGGGCGATGCCGGGCGTCTCCGTCAGGTGCTGCTGAACCTGGTGGGCAATGCGGTCAAGTTCACCGATCACGGAAATGTGGCCGTCCGCGCGCGGCGGGCGCCCGGCAGCGGGGATCCAGGCCCGGTGATGATCCTGGACGTGGAGGACTCCGGCATTGGGATCCCCCCCGCGGCCCTGCCCCGGCTCTTCACGCCCTTCTTCCAGGCCGACCAGTCAGACCGCCGGCGCTTCGGCGGCACGGGGCTGGGCCTCGTGATCAGCAAGCGGCTGGCGGAGGCCATGGGCGCGGAGCTATCCGTCGAAAGCGCGCCCGGACGCGGGTCGACCTTCCGCGTGAGACTGCCCCTCGAACCCCTCGACAGCGGACCTGCGGCCGCGCCCCCCGGACCGGCCGCGGCCAGCGCGCCAGCACCGCTTGCCGGGAGAGTGCTCCTGGTCGAAGACAACCCGGTCAATCGCATGCTGGCCATGGCCATGCTCGTCAGCCTCGGCATCGAGGTGGCCCAGGCCGACAACGGGCTGGCCGCGCTCCACCGCATGGAGGACGCGCGCTTCGACCTGGTGCTGATGGACTGCCAGATGCCGGTGATGGATGGGTTCGAGGCGACCCGCGAAATCCGGGCCCGTGAACACAGCGCGCGCACGCCCCGCATTCCCATCGTCGCCGTCACGGCCAACGCCCTGAGCGGAGATCCGGAGCGTTGCCTGCAAGTGGGCATGGACGCATATCTTGCGAAACCCTACACGATCAAGACCCTGTGCGAGGCCCTCGCGCCTTGGCTTGGGGCTGACCGGCCACGCCCAGCCATGGATGGGACAGAGCGGCCCTGAGATGGATGGATTCGATGCGGGCTCCAGACATGGCACCCTGCGGACCCATGCGGATCAACCGGAATGAAGAAACCGTTTCACCGCCCAGGATGACAAGGCCACCCGCCCCCCGGACAGACCGGCGCCGGGCATAGATCTTTTTATATATTTCTAGCCTCCTCTTGACCGGGGGGGTCTCGGAGCGTACGTAGTGACATGTATTTCTGGAAACGCACGGGGCAACCAGCATGGTGACGGACGTACTGGTGGGAAAAACCGTTTCGCACTATAAGATCACCCGCCCCCTCGGGAGTGGGGGAATGGGCATCGTCTACGAGGCGGAAGATACCCAGCTGGGCCGCCACGTGGCGGTGAAGGTCCTGTCCGAGGAGATGCAGCGCGATCCCGCGATCCTGGAACGGTTCCAGCGCGAGGCCCGCGCCGCCTCGGCCCTGAACCATCCGGGCATCTGCACCGTCCATTCCATCGAGCAGAACGAGGGCCAGCATTTCATCGTCATGGAGCTGCTCGAAGGCCAGACCCTGGCCAAGCGGATCGGGCGGACGCCCATGGACCTCGCCGAGATCCTCGACCTCGGCATCCAGATCGCGGACGCCCTTGAATCCGCGCACGCCAAGGGGATCGTCCACCGCGACCTGAAGCCGGTGAACCTGATCCTCAATGGGCGCGGGCAGGTCAAGATCCTCGATTTCGGACTGGCCAAGGTCGGCCCCCTCACCCACTACTCCGGCGAAGGGATGGACTCCCGGCTGGAGACCTCCGTGGTCAAGGGCGACCTCACCACCGCGGGCACGGTCCTCGGCACCGTGCACTACATGTCCCCCGAGCAGGCCCGCGGCCAGCTGACCGACGCCCGCACCGACCTGTACTCCCTGGGCACGGTGCTCTACCAGATGGCCACCGGCCTGCTGCCGTTCCAGGGCGACACCCAGGCGGTGGTGTTCGACGCCATCCTCAACCGGGATCCGGCGCCGCTGGCAGAAGTGAACCCCTCCATGCCCGCGGCCCTCGGCCTGATCCTCGGGAAGCTGCTTGAGAAGGACCGCAACCTCCGCTACCAGACGGCCACGGACCTGAAGACCGACCTGCTCCGCCTGAAGCGCGACCTGGATTCGGGCCAGCGGCGGGCGGCAGAATTGTCCGACTCCAAGGGTGGATCCTCGAGCCCGGGCCGGCCGGCCAAGCGTTCGGTCGCCGTCCTCTACTTCCAGAACCTGAGCGGCGCCAAGGAGGACGAATACTTCCGGGACGGGATCACCGAGGACATCATCACGGAGCTGTCGAAGATCCAGGGGCTGGAAACCTTCTCCCGGTCGACGGTGATCGCCTACCGCGACAAGCCCGCGACCACGGCCCAGATCGGGCAGCAGATCGGCGCATCCTTCGTGCTCGAAGGCAGCCTCCGGAGGGCCGGCGAGCGGCTGAGGATCAACACCCAGCTGGTCGATACCCGGACGGACCACCCCGTCTGGTCCGAGCGCTATGACCGGGAGATGAAGGATGTCTTCGAGGTCCAGGACGAGATCGCCCGGAAGATCGCCGAGGCCCTCCGGATCAAGCTGACCCCGCAGGAACAGGAGGCGCTCGCCACCCGGCCCACGGAGAACCTGCAGGCCTACGACCACTACCTGCGGGGCCGGAGCTACGCCCGCCGGCTGACCCGGCAGGACCTCGAATTCGCCCTCCAGATGTTCAACGACGCGGTGAAGCAGGATCCTGATTTCGCCCTGGCCCACGCCGCCATCGCGAATGCCTGCGCCCAGTGTTACTGGCTTTATGAGCGCGACCAGACCTGGATCGAACGGGCCCGGGCGGCCTCGGAAAAGGCGGTGTCGCTGCGCCCCGATCTGCCGGAGGCCATGGTGGCCCAGGGCTGGATCGTCTATTCCCGTGGCGAGAACCTGGACGCGGCCCAGATCGTCCGCGTCGCCATCGGCCGGAAACGCGATTGCGAGGGGGCCTACTACCTGCTGCTGCGCTGCCTGTTCGCCTCGGGCCTGTACCAGGAGGTCGCTGGCCTGGCCGAGGAGGCCATCGAGGCCAGCGGGACCGACTACAACGTCTATCCGCCCATCATGAACGCCCTGGGCGCCCTGGCCAAGAAGGAGTCCCTGGGCAACCTGAGGATCCGGGCCATCCAGGCCTTCGAGGCGCACCTGCGGGAAGTGCCCGAGGATGCCCGGGCCCGGGGCCTGGTCGCCTCCTACTACGCCGAGATGGGACGCACCGAGGAGGCCAAGCGGGAGGCCACCCTGGCGATGACGCTGCGTCCCAACGAGCCGCTGATCCTCTACAACGCCGCCTGCACCTTCTGCAAGATGAACCAGGTACCCGAGGCGCTCGATGCGATCGGGAAGGCCTGGCGGGTGGGATACCGGGACTCCGACTGGGCCTGGCGCGACCCCGACCTCGCCCTCCTGCGCGACGAGCCCGAGTTCGAAAAGCTGTTCCCGAAGAAGGGCAGCACGGCCTGATCCGGCGCGGCCAATGCCAGAGGGCCGGATCAGCTCGATCCGGCCCTCTGGAAATCCACGCGATGTGCCTAGGCCAGCACGGCCTCGAGCTGGTCCACGGCCCAGTCGATCTGCTCCTTGGTGATGACGAGAGGGGGCGCCAGGCGGATGATCTGCTCGTGGGTGTCCTTGCAGAGCATGCCGCGGTCCTTCAGCTGGTAGCAATAGGGACGGGCCTTCCCGGCGCTTTCTTTCAGCTGCACGCCGGCCCAGAGGCCGCGCACGCGCACCAGTTCCACCTTGTCCGACTTCATGCCGCGCAGGCGCTGGGCGAAGTACTCGCCCAGTTCGGCGGCGCGCTCCACCAGCTTCTCGTCGACCAGCACGTCCAGGGCGGCGCTGGCCACGGCGCAGGCGAGCGGGTTGCCGCCGTAGGTGCTGCCGTGGATGCCGGGGGTGAAGACGTCCATCACCTCGTCGTTGGCCAGGAAGGCGCTCACGGGGTAGTAGCCGCCGCTGAGGGCCTTGCCGATGGTGATGCCGTCGGGGCGGATGCCCTCGTGCTCGAAGGCGAACATCTTGCCCGTGCGGCCCAGGCCGGACTGGATTTCATCCAGCACCAGGAGGCAGTTGTTCTGGTCGGCCAGGCCACGCAGGCCCTTGAGGAAGCCGTCGGGGGGGATGACGACGCCGCCCTCGCCCTGGATGGGTTCCATGAAGATGGCGCAGGTGTTCGGGTTGATGGCCTGCTTCACGGCCTCCAGGTCGCCGTAGGGCACGATGACGAAGCCCGGCGTGAAGGGACCGAACCGGCTGGTGCTGTCGGGATCCGTGCTGAAGCCCACGATGGTGGTCGTGCGGCCGTGGAAGTTGCCCTCGGCCACGATGATCTCGGCCTTGCCGTACTCAATGCCCTTCTTGTCGTAGCCCCACTTGCGCATGGCCTTCAGGGCGGTCTCCACGGCCTCGGCGCCGCTGTTCATGAGCAGGGCCTTGTCGAAGCCGGTGAGTTTGCAGAGCTTCTCGAGCAGCGGGGGAAACTGGTCGTTGCGGAAGGCGCGGCTGGTGAGGGCCAGCGTCTTGATCTGGGCGATCATGGCCTCGCCGATCTTCGGGTGGTTGTGGCCCTGGTTCACGGCGGAGTAGGCCGCCAGGAAGTCCATGTACTTCTTGCCTTCCACGTCGGTGAGGTAGACGCCCTCACCCTTGGTGCAGACGACATCCAAAGGGTGGTAGTTGTGGGCGCCGAACTGGTTTTCCTGCGCGATCAGGGCTTCGGACTTGGCGTCGAGGGTGGCCATGGGACCTCCGGAAGGGGGATGGATGGGTGCCGAACGGGAAAGGAACAGTCTAGGCCCCGAGGGGCCAGGATGTCAGGGTTCTCAAGGCTTCCTTGACGAAGTGTCATGACCGCTCCCCCCGGCTCCGCCAACCGGCGGGCGGAGGATTTCCGCCGCTGGGCGGAGTGGTGGGACAATGGGGTCTCCTATCCAGTACGTTGATCTCCCCCGGAGACGCTCATGAGCGACCAGACTTCCTCCCTGTACGGTGACCAGCCCGAGACGCCGCAACCCAAAGCGCCAGGTCTGATGGATCAGATCGTCGGCGTGTTCACGGCCCCCGTGGACCTCTTCCAGCGGCTGAACAAGGCCCCCAGCTGGGGCTGGGCCCTGGGCGCCCTCATCGTCGCGTCCCTGGCGGTCACCGTGATCTGGGCCCTGAAGGTGGACATCGATGAGATGCTGCGGCCGGTGCTGGAGCGGAATCCCCAGATCCAGTCCGCCCAGATCGACATGGTCATCGAGATGCAGAAGAAGTTCATCATGCCCTTCGGCATTCTCGGGGCCCTGTTCGGCATTCCTGCCGTGCTGGCCCTGGTGGGCCTCTTCTACTGGCTGGTGGGCAAGGCGCTCCCCCAGGACGGAGCTCCGAGCTACCTCCAGGCCTTCAGCGCCGCCGTGGTGCCCGGCCTGGTGAAGCTGCCCCATATGCTGCTGGTCGCCGTGATCTGCCTGGTGCGCCCCATCGGCGGCCTCACACCCGACAAGATCGCGCCCACGTCGCTGGGCTACTTCGTGCAGGTGGAAAGCCTCCGGCTCCAGGCCCTCCTCTATGCCGTCGATATCTTCTACTTGGCCGAGGCCGTCCTGGCCTACCTGGCCCTCCGGTACCTGGTCCGCATGAAGGCCTCCGGCGCCCTCGTCTGCGTGCTCCTGCCCCTGGCCCTCGCCCTCGGGTTCCGTCTGCTCGGAGCCAAGTAGATGGCCTCCAGGAACACCAAGCTCCTCGCCGGCGGCGCGGCCGCCCTCCTCGTCCTGATCGTCCTCGGCATCGCCTTCGGTGGCGCCAAGGACGAGGACAGCGCCTTTTCCTGGGATACGGTGTGGCGTGGCGACATCCGCGAAACCATCAGCGCCAGCGGGGAGATCCGCGCCAAGACCCAGATCAACATCGGCACCTCCGTGGCCGGCGAGATCAAGGCCATCCATGTGAAGGACGGCCAGGATGTGAAGGCTGGCGATCTGCTCGTCACCATCGACCAGGAGCGCCTCCGGCAGGCCCAGGCCCAGGCCCAGGGCGCCCTCGATGCGGCCCGCCAGGACGCTTCCCGCCTTGAGGCCACCATGCGCCGCAGCGTGGACAGCTTCCCCCGCTACGAAGCCCTCCGCCAGCAGGGGCTCATGTCCGACGAGGACTTCCGCCAGCAGAAGCTCGCCAAGGAAAGCGCCGTGCTGTCCTACAGCAGCGCCAAGGCCAACGTGGCCCAGAGCGAGGCCAACCTGAAGGCCATGCAGGACGGCCTGTCCAAGGCCACCCTCCGCGCGCCCATCACCGGCCGCGTCACAAGCCTGAAGGCCGAAAAGGGCGAGACGGCCATCCCCGGCATGAGCAACCTGCCCGGCGCCACCCTCATGATCATTTCCGACATGAGCGAAATGCAGGCGGAGATCAAGGTCAACGAAAGCGAGGTGGTGCGCACCAAGGTGGGACAGACCGCCCAGGTCACGGTGGAATCCCTGCCCGGCAAGGTCTTCCAGGGATCGGTCATCGAGGTGGCCACCGGCACGGAGAAGGTGGGCACCGACGCCAACCTCTACAAGGTGAAGGTGCTGCTCGCGGGGCAGCGCGCGGACCTGGACAACCTCCGCCCCGGCATGAGCGCCCGCGCCGTCATCCTCACCCAGGAGGCCAAGGGTGTGCTGCGCGTGCCCCTCCAGGCCGTGCTGGAGCGCGAAGGCAGCCTGGAGGACGCCCAGAAGCAGGGGCTCCTGGCCCCCACGTCGCGCAACATCGTGTTCGTCTTCAAGAACGGCAAGACCGAAGAACGCTCCGTGCAGATCGGCATCGCCAATACGCAGTTCTTCCAGCTGAAGGAGGGCCTGGCCGAAGGCGACAAGGTGCTCACCGGCCCCATCCGGAAGCTGAAGGAAATGAAGGACAAGGCCACCGTGAAACTGCGGGCCCGGTCGGACAGCGAGCTGGCGAAGACCAAGGACGCGAAAAAGTAATGGATATCCGGGAGCCCCTCTCCGCCGCCGTCCGCGCCCTCAAGGCGAACAAGATGCGCTCGGCCCTCACGATGCTGGGCATCATCATCGGCGTGGCCGCGGTCATCGTGGTGGTGAGCCTCGTCCAGGGCCTCAAGACCAGCGTGCTGAAGCAGGTGGAGCGGGCCGGCAGCCAGACCATCTTCATCCGGCCCGTCTTCCCCATGGACATGCCCTTCGCCGAGTACACCAAGATCAAGAACAAGGACATGACC
>DASXVC010000053.1:0-17421 GCA_036504495.1 Geothrix sp. | reverse complement strand
GATGGCCTTGTAGCCGAAGATCGTGCGCTTGGCGAAGGTGGGGATGATCTCAGTGATGGCGCCCATGGCCGGCAGGATCATGATGTAGACCGCCGGGTGCGAGTAGATCCAGAAGAGGTGCTGGTAGAGCAGCGGATCACCGCCCTTGGCGGGGTCGAAGATGCCGATGCCGAAGAAGCGTTCGAGGATCACCAGCACGAGGGTGATGGCCACGATGGGGGTGGCGAGGAGCTGGATCCAGGATGTGGAGTACAGCGCCCAGCACATGAGGGGCATGCGGAACCACTTCATGCCTGGGGCCCGCAGGCGGTGGATGGTGGTGATGAAGTTGATGCCCGTGAGCATGGACGAAAAGCCCAGCACGAAGGCGCCGAAGACCGCCAGGCTCACGTTGGTGCCGGTCTTCAGGCTGAAGGGGGCGTAGAAGGACCAGCCGGTGTCCGGGGCGCCGCCACCGGTGAACAGCGACAGCACGGCCAGGATGGCGCCGGCCATGAAGAAGTACCAGGACGCCAGGTTCAGGCGCGGGAAGGCCACGTCCTTGGCGCCGATGAGGATGGGCAGGAAGAAGTTCCCGAACACGGCGGGCAGGCCCGGGATCACGAACAGGAAGATCATGATCACGCCGTGGAGCGTGAACAGGGCGTTGTAGGTCTGGGCGGTGATGAGTTTCTGGAAGCCGGCCAGCTGCACCAGGCGCATGACGAAGCCGATGCCCATGCCGACCAGGAAGAAGGTGATCATCGCGTAGAGGTAGAGCACCCCGATGCGCTTGTGGTCCGTGGTGGTGAGCCAGGCCAGGAGGCCCTTGCGCTTGCCGGTGTCCACCAAGTAGCTCGGCTGCGCCGTGGGGTAGCTCGGCTGTGCGGTGGCAGCGTGGGTGGTCATTCGGTCTCCTCTGACTTGGTCTTGCGGCCCCGGCGGACGAGGGTCACCACGAAGATCAGGGCCGCCAGGATGATCACGGCGGCGCCGATGGTGGTCGTGTTCAGGACGTACTTGCGGCCCGCGGGGTCATAGCTGAAACAGAACTTGAGGAACTTGTTGATGGTGGGCTGGGCCTCGCCGCGGGCCGCCTCCTGGGCGGCCATCTGGAGGTCCGCCGGCACGTAGGTGGTGCCATACATGTAGCGGGTCACCTTGCCCTTGGGGCTGATGAAGATGATGGCGGCGGCATGGACGAAGTCGTTGTCCACCTGCTTGAACTTGAAGCCGACGGCATCGGCCAGGGCCCGGGTCGTGGCGGCGGGTCCGGTGAGGAAGTGCCAGGCCGCGGGCGGAAAGGGGCGGGTGATCTCGCCCAGGTAGTTGGTGCGCTTCTGGGCGGCGATCTCGGGCTCGTCCCGCTCGTCGAAGCTGACCGTGAGCACCTGGAAATCCTTCCCGGGCACGGCCTCGGTGCGGTTCAGCACCTCGGCCACGCCGTTGAGCTGGGGCGTGCAGATGCCCGCGCAGCGGAAGTAGTTCAGGGTCAGGAGGGTGGGCTTGTCGATGAGCTGGCGGAGGGTGGTGGACTGGCCGTCCTCGGTCTTCAGGACCAGGTCCAGGGGGATGGTGGCGCCGAGTTTCTCGTCGATGCCCACTTCCTGGGGGGTGAAGGTGGGTGGTGCCGGGGCCGGTGCTGGAGGCGTTCCGGGAGCCTGGGCCCAGGCTGTCCCGCCCAGGAGGGCCGCGGTGAGGGCCAGGGCGGAAAGGGGTGATCGGATCAGACGGATGCTCATGGCCGGCCTCATGGGAGGGGGGAGGCGGACGGTTTGGCGGCGCCTCCCGGATGGGCCTCCGCGTACTCGCGGCAGAGGATGTCGACGGCGCGGGCCACGGGGATGCGGTTGGGGATCACCTCGCCGGCACTGGCGAAGAGCTTCTCCAGGGCCGCGATGGCCTTGGGATCGCTGGCGCCGTGATCGAAGGTCCCCAGGGATTGCACCACGTGGGCCAGGGCCATGCGGTCCTTCTTGGAGAGGTAGTTGTAGGACACCATGGAGCTGCCCTTGATGCCCTCGTCCAGAGTCTTGTAGATATCCTCGACCTTCGTCCCGTTCTTCCATCCGGCGCTGGCAGTGAAGTTGCGTGGCCGGGGATTGAGCCCCTTGCCGGCGGCGCCGTCCCCAAGGCCCTCGGCCCCGTGGCAGGTGGCGCAGGTCTGGGCATAGACGGCCTTGCCGCGCGACATCAATGTTGCATTCGGCGTCATCACGGTCTTCGGGTCGATGGGCGGGATGATCTGGCGGGCCGCCACCGGGTAATCCGTGGGGTCCAGCCAGCCGGTTTCGCCCTGCACGGCCTGGATGGGCGCATCCGGCGTGGTGTGGGCCTGGTAGCGGAGGCCGGGCAGCACCGTGAAGGCGAAGAAGCCGGCGATGAAGATGAAGCAGATCACCAGCAGCAGGGCGGAGCCCAGGCGCTTCAGCTCCTCATGGGACAGGTAGTCTTGGATCTTCATAGGCGGAACTCCAGACCCTCGCGGAGGAAGGGATCGCCGATGGGCATGTCCTCGCCCTTCTGCATGGCGCCGCGGACCCAGAGGAGGATCCAGCTGAGGAAGAAGAGGGCGAAGCTGAGCTCAGGCCAGGAGAAGAACGGCTTGGCGCCGAGGGTGGGGAAGATGAGCCAGTAGACGTCGAGCACGTGGGCGCCGAGCATCAGGAGGGCCACGCGGAGCAGGCGCTTGGGATCCTTCTTGGCGTCCCGGGTGACGAGGGCGAAGAAGGGCAGCACGAAGTGCAGGCCGGCGAGCGCCAGGGTGATGGCCCGCCAGGACTCGGCCAGCCGGATCTTGTAGTAGATGACCTCGTCGGGCAGGTTCGCGTACCACATCAGCATGTACTGGGCGAAGCCGATATAGGACCAGAACACCGTGAAGGCGAAGAGGAAGCCGCCCAGGTTGTAGAGGTGGTCGCCGCGCACCCCCTCCAGCCGGCCCTGGTCCTGGAGGTACAGGAGGGCAAGGGTCGTGGCCGCGAGGCCGCTGAGGAAGGCGCCTGCGAAGACGTAGACGCCGAAGATGTCGCTGTACCACTCGGGGGTCAGGCCCGAGAGCCAATCGAAGGCCACCAGGGTGACCACCAGGGCGAAAATCGCCATGAAGGCCGGCGCGAACTTCCGGGCCCGGACGTTGAAGGCGGGATCCTTGGTGGCGTCCTGCTTCATGGAACCGCCGACCAGGATCGCCAGCCCGATGAGGCAGAGGACGAACGACAGGACGGTGCGGGCCGAGAAAAAGGGCAGGCTCAGCCAGAAGGCCTTGCCGGCCAGGATCGGGTGGTGGGCCGCCTCGGGCCGCGCCCCGGGGTAGATCACGGGAATGGCGGCCAGGGCGATGAGGCCCACGGGGATGGCGGGAATCAGCAGGGTGGCCAGACGCTCGGGAATGCGCCGCACGGGCACGCTCCACTTGGCGCCCACGAGGTGCTCCAGGGCCACGATGAACAGGGCTCCGAGGCCGAGGGTGAAGATGAGGACGAACCACATCACCCAGTTGGTCCAGAAGCGCTCGGGTCCGGCGGCGGCATAGGTGCCGACGAGACCCAGGGCGCCCAGGGCCACGGCGGCCCAGAGCAGGTTGGAGGTGTTCTTGTTCTGGCTCATGGAGTGGCCACCTTCAGGTCCTCGTCCTTGGCGTTCTGGGCGCGCTGGAGGGCGCGCACGTAGTGGACCACGGCCCAGCGCTCCCGCTCCGAGAGGTAGGGAGCGTGCGAGGGCATGGCGTTCTTCCCGTTCACGATGGCCCAGTAGATCTTGCCGTCCGTATAGTCGCGGAACTGCTGAGCCTGCAGGTTGGCGGGCTTGCCGCCGTAGGCGGGGGTCAGGCTTCCCAGGCCATCGCCCACGGCGCCGTGGCAGACCTCGCAACGGTTCTTGTAGGCCTGGCGGCCCTGGGCGAAGACATCCTTGGTGCGGGGCAGGGGATTGGCCAGCGTGGCGGCTTCCTCCTGGGTGCCCGTGGCTGTGGGCAGGTGGCCCCGGGCCACGGTGCCCGCCACGGGGCGCTGCATCCCGTGGCCATCCTTGAAGAAGGCCGAGGGCTTCTGCGCATTGAGGCGGGGCTGATCCTGCATGTACTTCATGGGGGCCAGGGTGGGGAACAGCTTGATGACGAAGAACATCACCAGGCCGGCGCCCAGGCAGGCGGTGAAGATGCCCCCAGCGGTCCGCAGGATGTAGTCGCTGGTGAGGAAGGGACTGCGGTCCGGCGGCGGGAGGATCTCGACCTCTGTGGCGCCGGCCTCCTGCAACACCTTGGCGGCGGCGGCGCTATCGAAGGCCTCGCTCTCGGCCTCCAGGGCCAGGACGTAGCGATCGCGGGTGATGCCGGTGATGGACTTGGAGGACAGCACCGGATGCCCGAAGAAGGGCAGCTTGTTCAGGAGGAACAGCATCCCCAGACCCGCCGTGAAGGTGGCGAAGAGCACCGTCACTTCGAACATGATGGGGATGAAGGCTTCCCAGGAGTCCGGGGCCTTGCCGCCGGTGATGATGGGGTAGTCGATGGCGCTGATCCAGTACTGGAACCCGAAGGCGGTGAGGGCGCCCAGGATGCCCATGACCAGCACCATGCCGCCCAGGGGCGAGCGGCGGAGGCCCAGGGCCTCATCGATGCCGTGGATGGGGTAGGGCGTGTAGGCCTCGACGGTGCCGAGCTGGCTGGCCCGCGCCTTGGGAATGGCCTTCATCAGCGCATCGGGTGTGGCGAAGACGCCGAGGACGGCGTAGGAGGTCTCAGACATGGTGGTCGTCTCCATGGTGAGAGGGCGCACGCAGCCCATCCGTGGGCTGCGCCGTTCCGGTTTCGCCTGCGGCAAAATGTCCCTCCGCTCCTGCTCCGGGCTGCGCGTCCGGGAGGATGGCCTTCACCTCGGTGGTGGCGATGACCGGCAGCACCCGAGCGAAGAGCAGGACCAGGGTGAAGAAGATCCCGAAGGTGCCCAGCAGGATGCCGAAGTCGATCATGGTGGGCTTGTAGATGCGCCAGGCCGAGGGCAGGTAGTCCTGGTGCAGCGAGATCACGATGATGACGAAGCGCTCGAACCACATGCCGATGGTCACGCCAATGGCCACCAGGATCATCCAGAAGTAGCTGGCCCGGGCCTTCTTGAACCAGAGGATCTGGGGGATGAAGATGTTGCAGCTGATGGTCACCCAGCCGGCCCAGCCATAGGTGCCGGTGATGATGTTCATGAAGCCGTGGTGGAGATACTCGTTCATGGAATACCAGGCCGTGAAGCCCTCCATCATGTAGCTGTAGCCCATGATGCAACTCATGGCGAGGATCACCTTGTTCATCACATCCAGGTGGCGCATGGTGATCAGGTTCTTCAGCTGCATGGTCTCGCGCACCACCACCAGCACCATCACCACCATGGCGAAGCCGGCGAAGATGGCGCCCGCCACGAAGTAGGGCGGGAAGATGGTCATGTGCCAGCCGGGGACCACCGACGTGGCGAAGTCGAAGCTCACCACGGAGTGCACGGAGAGCACCAGGCCCGTGGCCAGGCCCGCCAGCAGCAGGTAGGCCTTCTCGTAGTGCTGCCAGTGGGTGGCCGCGCCGCGCCAGCCCAGCGCCAGGGCCGTGTAGATCAGCTTGCGGAGCTTGCTGGTGGTGCGGTCGCGCATGGAGGCGATGTCGGGGATGAGGCCCAGGTACCAGAACATCAGGGAGACGGAGAAGTAGGTGTTCACCGCGAAGACGTCCCACAGCAGCGGGGACCGGAAGTTGGTCCAGAGGGCCCGCTCGTTCGGGTAGGGGAAGAGCCAGTAGGCCAGCCAGGGGCGGCCCACGTGGATCAGGGGGAAGATCACGGCGCAGATGACGGCGAAGATGGTCATCGCCTCGGCGAAGCGGGCGATGGCGTTGCGCCAGCGCTTGCGGAAGAGGAAGAGGATGGCCGAGATCAGCGT
Organism: Geothrix sp.; assembly: GCA_036504495.1. Taxonomy (GTDB): domain Bacteria; phylum Acidobacteriota; class Holophagae; order Holophagales; family Holophagaceae; genus Geothrix. The sequence goes on along the minus strand of DASXVC010000053.1, from coordinate 11,523 downwards.
GCCGGCATGGCCGATGCCCACCCAGAACACGAAGTTGATGATGTCGAAGGCCCAGAACACGGGGCTGCTGTTGCCCCAGGCCCCGATGCCGATGAAGAAGGTGTAGCCGATGCAGCCGACGCCGATGAGGGCCGCGGTCAGCGTGATGGCCAGGGCGAAGTACCACTGTCTGGGGGGCTTGGTCTCCGGGAAGGCCAGCACCTGGTCGTCGAGGCTGCCAGGCGTGACTTTGCCTACGTAAAGCGATGGTTCGGCCAGGCCTGCCGGGATGTCGCCCGTGTGGACGGCGGCATCAGTTTGCATGGTGGCCTCCCTCGATGACGGGGTTCTTCAGATCGGCGAGGTAGGTGATGGCAGGCTTGGCGCCCACCTCCTCCAGCACGCGGTAGGCGCGGCTGGCGGCCACCAGCTGGGCGACCTTGCTCTTGGGATCCTTCAGATCGCCGAAGACGATGGCGTCCGAGGGGCAGCCGGCCATGCAGGCGGTGGTGACCTCGCCGTCGAGGATGGCGCGGCCATCGCCCTTGGCGCGGATCTTCACGTCGTTGATGCGCTGCACGCAGAAGGAGCACTTCTCCATGACGCCGCGGGGACGGACCGTGACCTCGGGGTTGTTCACCAGGGTCTCGGGCTCGGTCTTGTAGGCGGTGTACTCGAGGAAGTTGAAGCGGCGCACCTTGTAGGGGCAGTTGTTGGCGCAGTAGCGGGTGCCCACGCAGCGGTTGTAGGCCATCTGGTTCAGGCCGTCCGGGCTGTGGTTGGTGGCGTTCACCGGGCAGACGTTCTCGCAGGGGGCGTTATCACAGTGCTGGCACAGCATGGGCTGGTGGACCACCTTCGGGTTCTCCAGCTCGCCCTCGTAGTAGCGGTCGATGCGGATCCAGTGCATCTCACGGCCCCGGGCCACCTGTTCGGGACCCACCACCGGCACGTTGTTCTCGGACTGGCAGGCCACGACGCAGGCCGAGCAGCCGGTGCAGGCCGCCAGGTCGATGACCATGCCCCATTTGTGGTCGGGGAACTTCTGGTCCTCGTAGAGCGAGACCAGCTCGGGCATGTGGTGGTGGCCCTGGGGGTGGTGCTCGAACTCGTCCATGGTGAGGGAGCGGACGATGTCGCGGCCCTCCATGCGGTGATGGCTCTGGGTCCGGGAGAGTTCCTTCCGGCCGCCGGCCTTGGCGAGGCGCACGCCCTGGCGGACGTTGGCGGAGCCGGGCTCCAGGCCCAGGAAGGGAAAGGCATCGATGCCCACGCCCTTGGCCACGCCGCCCGTGGTGCGCCCGTAGCCCAGCGCCAGGGCGAGCACGCCCCTGGCCTGGCCGGGCTGGATGACGGCGGGGAGCTTGAGGGTGGTGCCGTTCAGGGAGAGGCTGACCAGGTCACCCTCCTGGATGCCCAGGGCCTTGGCGTCCTGCACGGATACGGCCACCGGGTTGTCCCAGGTCATCTTCGAGATGGGATCCGGCGTTTCCTGGAGCCAGCTGTTGTTGGCGTGGCGGCCATCGTGGGTGGCGAAGCCGGGGAAGAGCACCAGCTCCAGGCCTTCGGTCTTGGATTCGACGGCGCGCTTGGCGGCGGGGGCCACGGAGGCACCCTTGAATGGGGGAACGGCCGCCTTCGCCTCGACTTTCACGAGGCCGTCGTGGAGGGCCTGCTCGAAGGTTGTGCCCGGGGGCAGCTCCTTCTTCCAGCGGGCCTGGAGGTAGGCGTGGTAGCCGTCGGGGACGGTGGCGCCCAGGGCCTTCAGGCTGCCCAGGAGGATGTCCTCGCCCTGCCTGGTGTCGTAGAGCGTGCCGACGGTGGGCTGCTGGAGGACGGCGGCGCTGGGGGTGCTGAAATCGCCCCAGCTCTCCAGCCAGTGGTTCTCGGGCAGCAGCACTTGGCACTGGGCCGCGGTCTCGTCCTCGACCTGGCCGATCCAGACCCGGACGGGCACCTTGGCGACCGCATCCTTCCAGGCCGCAGCCTTGGGGAAGGTGTAGGCGGGGTTCACGTCCCAGAAGATCGCCGCAGCGTAGCGGCCCGCAGCCATGCCCTGCACAGCGGTGTCGAGATCCTTCACGGTGGCGAGGGGCTCCGCGGGCGTGGCCACGAGGGCTTCGGAATTCAGCATGGCGTTCAGCAGGTGGGCGGCCTGGTGGGCCTCGGCGGGCATCTGGGCGCCGCAGAGCACCACGGCCTGGCGGCCTGCGGCCTTGAGATCCTTCACCAGACTGGTCCAGGTGGCTGACGGAATTTCCGCGGGCGCGCCCGCGGAAATTCCGGATAGGTCAGAGCCTGCGGGCAGCGCCACGCCCTTGGCCGTCAGTTCCTTCGCCAGGGCGAAAGCCACGGCGCCAAGGCGCGAGGGCGCTACGGGCACGCGCTGGTCCGCGTTAGTGCCGGTCAGCGTGAGGGGGCCTTCCAGCACCCAGAGGCGGTTGATGGGATCGTGGGCGCTCTTCAGGCGGCGCTGGGCGCCCCAGGCGGCCTGGGCCTCCGGGTCGTCGCCATTCAGGAAGTCCGCGCCCAGAGACAGGATGACCTTGGCCTTGGCCAGTCGGGGCTGGAGGTCCATGGCCTGTCCGAAGCTGGCCTTGGCGGCCTCCTCGGCGGCGTCGCCGGCGGCGGGTTCGTAGGCCAGATGGTCGAGCGTGGGCAGGGCGGCCTTGAGGTCCGCCAGCAGGGCCTTGCGGCTGGGCGAAACCACCGCGCCGGAGATCAGCAGCACGGGTCTGCCATCGGTCTTGGTACCCTTCAATGCCGCGTAGAGGCGGGACTCGGCTTCCGACCATCCGACGATCCGACCTTCCGACTTCGGGCTGCGCAGGCGGTCCGGATCGTAGAGGCGCAGCACGTCGGCCATGGTGCGGGGGCTGGTCTTGCCCTTCACGCCGGGGTGCTCGTCGTTGCCCGTGAGGTGGATGGGGCGGCCCTCCCGGGTCTTCACCAGCACGGGATAGACGCGGCGGCCTTCCTGGTGGGCGCTGGCGTAGTAGTTGGCCACGCCGGGCACCACTTCCACGGGGCGCTTGGTGTAGGGCACCACAGTGCCCTGGCCCTTGCGGTCGCAGGCCACAGTGGCAGCCAGAGCGGCGCTGGCGGTCACCAGGCCCAGGAAGTCGCGGCGGGAGAAACCGCTCTGGGCCTGGACGGGCAGACCGTGGACATCGTCATAGCTGATGGGGACCGCGCCGGGCAGGAACTCGTCGTGGGCGGCCTGCTGGGCCTCGGGGGTTTCGAGACGCTCATCAAGGGTCCGCCAGAACTGCGGAGTCTCGAGGGGGCCATGATCGGGTAGGCGTGTCTTCATCGGGTCATCCGCGGCGCTTGATGGCGTGTTCAGGGGGCGTGATGGAGATGCGGGAGGCGGCATCCGGCGGCGGTTGGCCCGGCGGGTCCTCCTCTTTCAGGAAGGCCATGTCAAGGGCGCGTCGCCCCAGGAGGAAGGGGCCCGCCAGCAGGGCGGTGGCCCGGTCGAGAAACGGCTTGCGGTTCGCGTCTGCCATCGTCGTCCTCCTAGCGGTGACAGGCAGCGCAGTGCTCGGCGGCCCTGGTGATCTTGGAACCCGCCGGCAGCGCGGCCTGGGGGGACCGGTGGCAGGCCAGGCAGTTGCCCATGCGCATGCCCATCTCGCGGGTGATCACCTTCATGGTCTGGACCTCGCCGTGGCAGCTCTGGCAGGCGATGCCCGCATTCACATGGGGCCGGTGGTCGAAGAAGACGTGGTCGGGGAGGGTGTGGACCCGCTGCCAGGGCATGGGCTCGCCGGAGGCGGCGATCTTGGTCAGCTTCTGGATGGCGGGGCGGTCGGTCTTGGTGACCTTGTGGCAGTCCATGCAGAGGTCGACGCTGGGGATGCCCGCCGTCCGGGACTTGTCCACGCCGGAATGGCAGTACTGGCACTGCATCCGGAGGGTTCCGGCATGGAGCTGGTGGGAGAACGGGATGGGCTGCTCGGGGGCATAGCCCTTGGCGAAGCGGTCCGGCTGGGTGATCCAGCCCACGGAGATCACCGTGATCAGGACCGCCACGGCCCCGGCCGGCAGGACGAAGCGGAACGCTCGGTCGAATCGGTGCATGCACAACCCCATGGAAAGCGCTGGTTCACGAAGGAGGCGGGAGGGCCATCGGGAACGGGTGGGACGGGTGGACCGGGCCGGGTCTGGAGGGTGTGGGTCGTCGGAGATTCTGGCACGCGCCGAGGGTTGGGAAGGGAATTCCCGCGACCGACGGTACCTCCGCCCGGGGATGTCGACACAATGTTGTTTAAATTAAAAACTAGACAACACTGTGTTCCAGGGAGGGGACCCCCACTGGGACGACATTCGATGAATTGTGTCGCAGATCACGATCATAGATCACTCAACCGCGATTGTTTACCCATTTTTTCTGAGGAAGTTCCAGACCGTAAGGGGATTTTTGGGTGATCTATCTTTGCCATCCAGCAGAAGCGCGATTTCCTCCAGGGCGGAGGCTGACAACCCCGGGCTGCCCTCCCCGGTGGCGGGAAGGGCAGGCTCGAGCCGGAGATTGCTGCCCGGAAACTCTTCTTTGCCAGCGATTTCAGAACGCGCCGGTGGATCTGGAGGCCTACCTGGGCAGGCCCATCCAGGGCTTGAGGAGGCCCAGCTGGAGGAACAGGGCGCCCATGTGTTCCACGGGCAGGCCCATGACGGTGGAGAAGCTGCCTTCCACGCCTTCGATGAAGAGGGCGCCGATGCCCTGGATGGCGTAGGACCCCGCCTTGTCCATGGGCTCGCGGGTGCCCACGTACCACCGGATCTGCGCTTCGGTGAGGGGCCGGAAGACCACCTGGGCCGTGTCCACGAAGCTGTGGGTGGTGTCGTCCCGCTGAAGGCAGAAGCCCGTGTGCACCTGATGGGCCCGGCCCTGGATCAAGGTGAGCATCCGCACGGCGTCCTCGACATCCACAGGCTTGTTCAGGGTGTGGTGGTCCACGGCCACGGTGGTGTCGGCGGCCATGACCCAGCGGCCGGGGTTGCGGCGGGCCACCACCTCCGCCTTCAATTCGGCCAGGCGCAGCACGAGATCACCGGGTTCCTCATCCAACAGGGGGGTCTCATCCACTTGGGGGGTCTGGATCTCGAAGGGGATGCGCATGGCCTCCAGCCAGTGGCGGCGGCGGGGGCTGCTGCTGGCCAGGATCAGAGGCTGGAGGGCCGTTTCGGGCAGTCCCGGATGGGTTTCCATCATCGCAGGCCCCGCTGGTGGAGTTCGAGGGTGCCCACCCGCATGTGGAAGCTGTCGGCGTTCTCCCCCAGCTGGAACCCGAAGCGGGGATAGAATTCGGCCGCATCCCGGGTCTCCAGGACGAAGCGCTGCACCTCGCCGGCCCAGGGATGCCGCAGGGCCCACTTCACCAGCTCGGAGGCGATGCCCTGGCCCATGAGGTCCCGCGCGGTCACCACGTCGTAGAGCTTGGCTTCGTAGGCGTGATCGGACCAGAGCCGCGTGGCGCCCACCAGGCGCCCCCCCCGGTGGCCTTCGGGCACGAGCCGGGCCGTCAGCATGCGGGAGACGGCCAGGAGGCGCCGCCACTGGCCGATGGTGCGGTCCGCGGTCCAGTAGACCTCTTCCGCCTGGAAGAAGATCTGGAGTTCGCGGGGGTCGACGCTCCAGGTTTCATCGAAAAACGCCACGGTGCCGTGGGGGGTCGACAGGGGCGCTGGTACGAGGAAATCGCGGTCCATCAGGCCTTCCTGGGCAAGGGTTTCCATCCTAGCAGGAGGGTTCCGGCACCCAGGGCAGCGACGAGCATGGGCAGCAGCCAAGCCGACCGGGCCGGCGTGCGGATGGGCCGCCAGCGCAGCTCCACGGCGTAGGCGCCCTCGCTGAGGGGCTCGCCCCACAGCGCGAACCGGCCATCCTCGTGGAAGATGCCGGACTTGCCGGAGAGGGTGGCGCGCAGCAGCGGCACGCCCAGTTCCGGGGCCCGCAGACGGATCTGGGCCGCGTGCAGGTCCGTGGCGATGCTGCGATCGAACCAGCCGTCGTTGGTGTGATTGCTGAGCAGGTCGGCCCCTCCCAGCGCGAAGCCGCGGCGGGTCCGCTCGGGCAGGAGCGCCTCGCTGCAGATGAGGGGATGGACGCGGATGTCGCCCGTCGGCGAGGGCACGGCAAAGGCGCAGCCCTCCTTCAGCTCGCCGGCTTCCTGGGAGATGAAGCCCATCTGCCGGTCCATCCAGCGCCGGAAGGGTTCCGGGCCCGGCGTGCGCTCGCCGAAGGGCATGGGCTCGGTCTTGGCGAAGAGGAACAGGGGGCGTCCCGCGGCCTCGCCCCGCACCAGGTTGTAGGGCCCCCCCTCGGTGCCGAAGAGCCACGCCACACCACGCGAGGCGGCCGCGACGGACAGCCGCGCATCCGGGTGGCGGTCATCCCGGCCCAGGACGGAGCTCTCGGGCCAGAGCAGCAGGGTGGACCGCCCGGCCCGGGGCCAGCCCTGGGCCCTGAGCAGCGCATCGCTGCGCTGCCACATCTCGGCCTCCATGCCCGCCCAGCGCTGGCCCGGCGGAAAGTTGGGCTGGATCATGGCCACGTCCAGGATGCGTTCCGCCTCCCGGGGCAGCAGGAACCAGGAGCCTCCCAGCAGGAGCAGCAGGCCGCCGGCAAAGCCCGGTCCCGCCAGCGTCCGGCGCAGGGAGCGGCCCTCGGCGAGACTGGCGGCCGCCCAGGCGCCGGTTCCCCAGGCCAGGGCCGACAGGCCCGAGGCGCCCAGGAAGGCGGCGGAACGCGCGGTCCAGGGCAGGGATCCGAAGGCGGCGCCCCAGGTCCACGGATAGACGTGGAAGCCCCAGGTTTCCCAGCCCAGCAGGAGGCACGCGGCGGCGCAGGCGGCGCCCAGGGCGCCGGAGCGGCGAAGGGCCCAGCGGGATCCCAGGGCCACCAGCCACAGTCCCGTGGCCTCCCACAGGCTCAGCAGGACGGTTCCCACCAGGGCCAGGCCGAGGGGGAGGCCGCCCTTGGAGGCGAGGGTCTGGGGCACCCAGGCATAGAGCAGGAGGAGGCCCGCCAGGATGGCGGCCCAGGCCCAGGCGGCGTGGCGCCCCTTGAACAGGCCCTCCAGCAGCAGCAGGGGGAAGAGCAGCGCCATGGCCGGCTCCAGCCAGCCCCCGAGAGCGCCGGGAAAGCGGAAGGCCAGCACGAAGACCCCCGCCAGGACGGCGGTTTCCAGGGGGCGGAGGAGGGAGGGCATCTTCATGGGGATTCAGTCTGGGGTCTGGAGTCTGGAGGTACAGATTCCCGTTGCGGTCCTTCCGGGCCGCGTCTGTATCTGCCTTTGGGCCACGCGGAGTTGAAGCGGTCGACGAATTAGGCCGAGCCCAACCTCCAGACTCCAGACTCCAGACTCCGGACTCACGAAAGCCTCCGCGCCACTTCATAGCACGCGATCCCCGCGGCCACGGCGGCGTTGAGGCTCTCGACACCCTGGATGGGGATGGCGAGGCGCTGCACACCTTCGGGCAGGGTCACGCCCTGCCAGCCATGGCCCTCGTTGCCCACCCAGAGGCGCAGAGGGTCGGACAGATCGGCCTCGGCCATGGGCACTGCGCCGGGGCCGCCGTCCAAGGCGTACCAGCGGCCCTGATCGGGCACCAGCGTCGCCACCCTGCGCAGGGGCATGAGGAAGGCGGCGCCCATGCTGCCGCGCAGGGCCTTGGGATGGAAGGGATCCGCGCACCCGGGGCCCAGCAGGGCCTCCTGGAACCCGAAGGCGGCGGCGGCGCGGAGGATGGCGCCCAGGTTGCCGGGATCCTGGATGCCCCAGGCGCCGATCACCCGGGGGGCCAGCGGCCCGGCGGGTTCGGGCCCCACCTCCATCAGCAGGGCGTGGTCCGGAGGGCTGCCCGCATCGGCCAGGTCCCGCATGAGGGCCTCACCCAGCACCTGGATCTCCACGCCCAGGATGGCCTCGAGGGGATGGGGATCGGCCTGGTCCAGGCGCAGCCACAGGACCGGGCGCAGGCGTCCCCCCGCGGGGGTCTGCCGGACCTGGGCCCAGGCTTCGATGAGCTTCCCGCCCAGCAATAGCGTGGCGTCGCGCCGGAGGCCGCCGGCCCGGAGGCGGGCCTGGAGGTCCTTGAAGCGCGGATTGGCCTTGCTGGTGAGGAGCGGCATGGGGCGGGCTTCGCGGGAATCAGGGGGTGGCGGTGGCGGGCCGCGTGTGGGCCACGACCCAGGCATCGATGACCCTGCGGATGTTCGGCATGGTCTGCTTCGTGGCCTCAATGCCGGCCTGCATGCAGCGCTTCTTCTGCGTGAAGTCGAGCATCCCGATGTCGCCGATCCCGGCGGGCGTGATGAGGATGTCGGCGCCTTTCTTGGATTGCTCGACATTGAGGGCGAACATGATGTTCGTGGCCTGGAGCGTGACGCCTACGAGGTTGGTGATGTTGGCATTCCCGACGTTCCCGCTGATGTCCACGGCGATGACGATGTCCGCGCCCTTGGCCTTGGCCACCGAGATGGGGATGTTGTCCACCACACCGCCATCCACCAGGATCTTGCCCTGGTGCTGGACGGGCTGGAACACGCCGGGGATGGCGGCGCTCGCCCGGATGGCGCGGGCCACCGAGCCGTTGTCGAGCACCACCTTGTAACCCCAATTCAGATCAGTTGCCACGGCGGCGAAGGGGATCTTCAGATTCTCGATGTTGGCGGTCTTGATGTGGCTCTTCACCCAGGCCTCGAGCTTGTCGCCCCGGGCGAACCCCATGCCCGTGACCGCATTCAAGACGCCGAAATCGAAGAGGTCCTCCTTTTCGAGCTGGAAGGCGGTCCATTCCAGGTCGAAGCTGCTGACGTCGGCGGCGTAGATGGCCCCGATGAGGCTGCCGACACTGGTGCCGACGACCATGTCGATGGGGATCTTCTCCTGCTCCAGGGCCCGGATGACCCCCACATGGGCGAAGCCGCGGGCGGCGCCACCCCCCAGGACGAGGGCGATCTTGGGTTTCGGCGGAGGCCCCTGGGGTACCTGGGGGGCCTGGACGATGGGGGGCTGTGGGACGGTGACGGGAGGCACGGTCTCACAAGCCAGGAGAAAGGCCAATCCCGCGGTTGCAAGGGTGTTTGCCAGACGCATGACGGATCCTCATGGGGAAACGGGCGCCTCCCGTCCTGATCGGGGCGCCAGTGTGAGCATCATGGCAGGGAGTCGGTGCCCAGCCATGATGCCCGCACCGGGGCCCCTGCATCACGCCCTGAAGGCGGCGCGTCCCATCGCGATACCCTGCACAGATGGGTGACCCCGCCATGGATCCGGCAAACGAAGCTTCCGGCAAGGACCGGGGGCTGGGCTTTCTGCTGGTGGCCATCTCGGGGCTCTGCTTCGGCCTGTTGCCCATCTTCAATCGCCAGGCGGCGGCCCTGGGTCTGGGGCTGCCCACCTTCCTGGCGGTGCGCTTCCTCGTGGCCGGGACCGCCCTCTGGCTGTGGCTGTTCCTGCGCCGGGCCCGGTTCAGGCTCACCCCGGCCCAGATCGGGGGCTTCGTGGGCATGGGCGGGCTCTATGTGCTGGAGAGCGGCCTCTACTTCGCCAGCTCCCGCCGCATTCCCGTGGCGTTGACCGCCCTGCTGCTCTACCTCTACCCCATGATGGTGGCCCTCTGGGAATGGCTGGCGGGTAGGCACCGCCTTGAGGGCCGCGACCTCGCCGCCCTCGTCGCCTCGCTGGCGGGCACGGCCCTGGCTGTGGGTGCCCCGGGTCGTGGCACGGACCCCTGGGGTCTCCTCATGGGGCTGGCCACGGCCTTCGGCTACACCGCCTACATCCTGCTGGGCGCCCGGCTCCAAAAGGGAGTGCCCGCGCTGGTGGCCAGCGCGTGGATCATGTCCAGCGCCGGGCTCATGTACCTCGCCCTGGCGTTGGGCTCGCACCAGTGGGAACCCGCCCTCGCCCTGCGCGCCTGGAAGCCCCTGTTGGGCCTGGCGGTGGTCGGCACCCTGCTGCCCATCCCCCTCCTGCTGGCGGGCATGGCCCGCGTGGGGGCCGCCCGCGCCTCCGTGGTCAGCACCCTGGAGCCTCTGGCCGCCTGCCTGTTCGGGGCCCTCTTCCTCCACGAGATCCTGCTGCCCTGGCAGTGGGTGGGGGCGGCCCTGATCCTGGGCGCGGTGATTCTCCTCTCCGTGGAGCGGAAGCCCGACGAGCCGCTGGCCGAGCGGTAGCGCGCTGATCCTGGCTGCCTCATGCCCCGTTGGACGCCATTGGCGCGATCGGTCTGCCTGAGCCCTGACCAGGGGCCGGATGCAGGGGTTTCCCGGTGGTGGTCTGCCAGGCCGGAAGTCCCTGGAGCGCGGATTGGCCCTGCCGGTGGGGGCAGACATGGAATGGATCAAACGGCCCTGTATTAGACTGTCCGCTACATCCGGCCTTCTTCTTTCCCCTTCGCGCCTTTTCAGGAGCACCGATGCAACCCTTTGTCCCCTCCGATCAGAACCTGCGGGAGTTCTCCCTGCGGGCGGTGCTCATCGGCCTCGTCATGGCCGTGGTGCTCGGTTCCGCCAATGCCTACCTGGGTCTGAAGGCCGGCATGACCATCGCGGCCACCTACCCCGCGGCGGTCATCGGCATGGCCCTCATCAAGCTGATGAAGGGCACCATCCTGGAAGAGAACATGGCCCGCACCGTGGGTAGCATCGGCGAGTCCGTGGCCGCCGGCGCCATCTTCACCATTCCGGCCTTCGCCATCAGCGGGATCTGGCCCAAGTTCTTCACGGCCGGCAACTATGTCACCAGCGCCCTGATCATGTTCGCGGGCGGCGTGCTGGGCATCATGTTCGTGGCCCTGCTCCGCCGCGTCATGGTCGAAGACGCCGAGCGGCCCTACCCCGAGAGCGTGGCCGCCGCCGAGATCCACAAGGCCGGCGCCCGCGGGGGCAGCGGTACGAAGTTCCTGTTCGGCGCCATGGGCATCGGCGCCGCCATCCAGGCCCTGGTGCAGATCTCGGTCTTCGCCAGCACCTGGGAGCGGTTCGTGGCCTTCAAGACCACCACCATCAACCTCGTGGGCACCTGGAAGGCCAAGGTGGCGGGCGGCATGCTGCTCAGCTCCCCCGGCATCAGCCCCGCCTACATGGGCGTGGGCTACATCATCGGGCCCAAGCTCGGCGCCCTGAACTTCTCCGGCGGCATCATCGCCTGGGGCCTGCTGGTGCCCATCATCACCTACTTCCTGGCGCCCGGCGTCCTGCCCGAGGGCGCCTCGCAGGGAGACTGGATCGCCCTGTCCTACTCGGTGTGGAAGTTCATCGTACGCCCCATCGCCATCGGCGGCATGCTCGTGGGCGCCGGCTTCACCCTCTTCAAGATGCGCAAGAGCCTGGCCACGGGCCTCACCCGCTCCGTCTCCGACATGAAGAAGGCCGCCTCCGGGGAGCACGTGGTGGACCGCGTCAACAAGGACCTGCCCTTCACCAACGTCCTGTTCGGCCTCGGTTTCGCAGCCCTGGTGACGTTCTTCATCACCTGGCGCATCTTCCAGGTGAGCCCGCTGGTCTCCTTCGTGGCGGCCCTGGTGGTG
>DASXVC010000052.1:0-1509 GCA_036504495.1 Geothrix sp. | reverse complement strand
GCAGCCGTTCTGCGACGGCTCCCACAAGGGCGGCCCCTTCGTGCCCCTGGCCTACACCGCCGACGTGACCGGCACCAAGTGGTTCTGCGGCTGCAAGCACAGCGGCACCAAGCCCATGTGCGACGGCACCCACAAGAAGCTGTAGGAGCTTCGGCCCCGGAAGGCTCCCTCACGGGCCTTCCGGGAAGGCGCCAGAGACTGGGAGCGAGGGCTCGGGCCCATCTCCCTAGGGTACCGCATGACCGGTGGCGGCCTCCAGCAATCCAAACCAGGCCTCGCGGTCGAGGATCGTCGACATCGCGGCCACACCCTCCCGGACCCGCTCGATGCGGCCCGTGCCGAGCACCGGCACCATCCTGGCGGGATGGCGGGCCAGCCAGGCCAGGGCCACCTGGGCCGGAGCGAGATCCATCGACCGGCCCAGGCGCTCGAGTGCCGCTCCCAGGACCGGTGGTGCGGGCCGACCCCCTCCCAGGGGCGACCAGGCCATGGGTGCCAGGCCGGCGAGGCGGGCATGGTCCAGCGTCCCGTCCAGCACGGGGTCGGGATGCCAGAGGGAGGCCTCCACCTGGTGCGCGACCAGAGGCATGTCGAGGCGGGCCTGCAGGAAATCCGCCTGGGCAGGCCGGAAATTGGACAGCCCGAAGGACCGGACCCGGCCCGATGCCCGCAGATCCGCGAAGGTCCCGGCCAGATCGTCCGAGTCCAGAAGCGGGTCGGGCCGGTGGATGAGCAGGAGGTCCAGGTGGTCGGTCCCGAGGCACCGCAAGGTCCGATCCACCGAGGCCGTCAGGTGGGCGCGGGAGGTGTCGTAGTGCTTGATGGCAACACCCCCCGCCCGGGGCCGGATGCCGCACTTGCCCACGATGCAGAAACGGTCGCGAAGGCCCGGCGCCTCCCGGAAGGCCGCCCCCAGCGCGGGCTCCACCTCCCCACCGCCATAGATGTCGGCCGTATCCAGGACGCCCACGCCCGCGTCCGCCGCCTGGGCCAGAAAGCGAGCCAAGCCTCCCGCATCCAGACCCCAATCCAGCAGCCGCATGGCGCCCAGGGCCAACCGTGCCCCACCTTCCGGCGGGAGGGTCAGGGACAGGGGAGAAATCGGGAAACCCATCCAGGCATCCTGCCAGAAATCCCCAGCGTTCCAGTGATCCCGTGCCCCGGAGAACTCACTTGATCCTGAAGGTGAACTTCCCTTCGTGGCACTCCAGGCACTTCACCACGGGCGGCCTGTGCTGGCGGTGGCATTCCGTGCACGGAATCGGGTCGTGCGGCGCGGCGTGGGGGTTGGGCTTGGCCTCCTTCGTCAGTGCCTTCATGGCCGGGTAGTCGCCGTGGCAGACCATGCAGGCCTCGTCCGGCACCGCCGCCGTGGTGGGCTTCTCCTTCTGGTGGCAGTCGTGGCAGATCAGCTTCGCCTTGACGTGGGGCGCCGGCAGCGGCCGCTCCTGCCCGGCACAGATCCCTGCAACCAGGAGGCCCATCAGCCCCAAAGCTGCGATCCGACGA
>DASXVC010000051.1:0-38382 GCA_036504495.1 Geothrix sp. | reverse complement strand
AGCCGTCAGATCGAGCGCAAAGCACCTCACGAGGTGGCGGAATTTGGCCTCGGAAATCTTTGAACGGGTGTAGTACTTGTTTTCCATAGGATCGGCGCGGCTTTCATGGTCTCACCTCTCCTGTTTGCTTCCTAAGACCCTCAGTTTTAACAACAAGTAAAGCCTCAGCCCAGCCGACGCCGCAGGGCTGCTTGATTCGCGGCCAACGGTTCGTTCAGCAGGGGAAGGTTCAGCAGGTCGCTCAGCGATTTTGGCAACGCGATCTCGCGGCCCAGGGCGGGTTCCAGGGACTCGCGGAACTTGGCGGGGTGGGCGGTGGCCAGGAAGATGCCCTGCTCGCCAGCGCGGAGCTGGGATTGGAGCACGCCACAGGCCACGGCACCGTGGGGATCCGCCAGGTAGCCGTCGCGGTCGAGGTCGAGGACAGTCTGCCGCGTCTCCGCGTCGCTGCGGACACCCCAGCGCAGGGCCCCGGCCATGGCGTCGTGATCGCCGCAGAACAGCGCGTGGATGCGCTCCCAGTTGCTGGGGGCGCCCACATCCATGGCGTTGGAAAGCGTGGGCACGGAGGGCCGGGGACGGTATGCGCCCGTGTCCAGGTAGTCCGGCACCACCCGGTTCGCATTGGTGGCCACCACGAAGCGGTCGATGGGCGCCCCCGTGGCCTGGGCCAGCAGGCCCGCGTAGAGGTTGCCGAAGTTGCCGCTGGGCACGGCCACCACCAGCGGGGCGTCCGACTCGACCTGGGCGGCGGCCTCGTAGTAGTAAAGCAATTGCGCCAGGAGCCGGGCGATGTTGATGCTGTTGGCCGAAGTCAGGCCCAAGCTGCCAACCAGCTCGGGATCCTCGAAGGCCCCCTTCACCAGGCACTGGCAGTCGTCGAAGACGCCGTCCACCGCCAGGGCCAGCACGTTGCCGCCGCAGGTGGCGAACTGGCGCTCCTGCAGGGGAGACACCCGGCCCGCGGGGTAGAGCACCACCACGCGCACACCCGGAAGGCCGAGGAACGCATTCGCCACGGCGGCGCCCGTGTCCCCGGAGGTGGCCGTCAGCACCGTGCGGGGCTTCGCGCCCGCGTCGAGGGTCAGCACCCGGGCCAGGAAGCGGGCCCCGAAATCCTTGAAGGCCAGGGTGGGCCCGTGGAACAGCTCCAGGGCCGAAATCCCCGGCCGTACAGACACCAGGGGCGCGGGGAAGGTGAAGGCGGAGCGGGCCAGGGCCTCCACTTCGGAGCGGGATAGTTCGTCGCCCAGGAAGCGGTGGAGGATCTCCGTGGACCTCGACACGAAATCGAGCTTCAGGAGGTCCCTGGCATCCGTGAAGCGGGGGATCTCCACCGGGACGAAGAGGCCGCCATCCGGCGCCAGTCCTACGCGGGCGGCCTCCAGGAACGTGGCTCGGATGGCGGGATTCCGGGTGCTGGCGAGCTTCATGGGTGGGCCTCGAAAAGCGGGTGGCGGGGCACGGGAGACAAGATGCGGGCGCCTTCCAGATCCAGCGTGCAGATCCACGCGCGGCTGGCGAGGCCCGCCTGAGCGAAGCCCTGCTGGAGGGCCGCGGCGATGGCCCGCGCGGACTCTTCCTCCTCCGCCACGGCGAAGACGGAGGGGCCGGAGCCTGACAGGGTGCAACCGAGCGCACCGGCGGCGAGGGCCCCGGCCTGGGCGGCCCGGAAGCCCGGCACCAGGGGGGCGCGGTGGGCCTCCACCAGGGGGTCGCGCAGGCAGCGCGCCAGCAGCGCCCGGTCGCCGGTGTGCAGGGCGTGCACGAAGCCCGCAAGGTTCCCCGCGAAGTCCACGGTGTCCGCCCAGCCCGGGCGCTCTGGCAGGGCCGCCCGGCTTTGCGCCGTGGGCAGCTGATACTCGGGATGGGCCACCACGAGCAGCAGGTCCGCGGGCCAGGGCAGACGCCGGGCGGTGGGCTTCCCGTCCCGGCCCGGCACCGTCAGCTGAAGACCGCCCAGCAGGGAAGGCGCCACATTGTCCAGGTGGATGCCGCCGCTGGTGCTGCCTTCCGCCCGCCCCGCCAGGTCCAGCAGCTCGGGTACGCCGAGGGGATCGCCGCAGAGGGCCTGGAGGGCCGCCAGGGTGGCCACGATGGAACTGGCGCTGGAGCCCAGGCCGCTGGCCACGGGCAGCCGCTTCTCCAGCCGCAGGGCGAAGGGACCGACCGGCCGCCCCTTGGCCTCCAGGGCCTCCTGGAAGAGGCCTGCGGCCCGCTGGGCGAGGTTGGGCCGGGCGTCGCCCGCCAGGGCCCCCGCAAAGGGGCCATCCAGCTGGAACGAGGCCTCCGGCGCCAGCGCGGCGTGCACGAGATCGCCCAGCAGGCTGCCATCCAGGGGCGCCAGGGCCGCGCCCAGCAGGTCGAAGCCCGCGGCGAAGTTGCCGATGCTGGCGGGGGCGTAGGCGGCCACGCCCGCCATGGGGAGATCCACAGAGGTCATCAGGGCCTCCGCCGCGCGGGCCGGGCCCCGGGGGGCACCAGGCGCAGCACGTCCGCCAGCACGCCCGCCGCCGTCACCTCCGCGCCTGCGCCGTAGCCGCGGATGACCATGGGGTGGGGTTGGTACCGCTCCGTGAGCAGGGCCAGGGCGTTCTCGCCGCCCTTGATGGCCATGAAGGGGTGCTCCGCATCCACCGGCAGCAGGCCGACGCGACAGCCACTGTCCGAAAGGGACCCCACATAGCGCAGGGCCTTCCCTTCGGCCTTCAGGGCGGCCAGCCGCTCGCGGAAGGGCGCATCCAGCTCCGGCAGCCGGGCCATGAAGGTGGGGATGTCGCCGCTGGCGTCGAAATCCGCGGGCAGCAGGCCCTCCACCTGAACATCGGAGAGCTCCAGTTCCATGCCCAGCTCCCGGGCCAGGATGAGGAGCTTGCGGGCCACATCCATGCCGCTGAGATCGTCGCGGGGATCGGGCTCGGTGAACCCGCTCTCCTTGGCGGAGGTCACGGCCTCCGACAGGGGCACGCCCTCGCCCAGGAGGCCGAGAATGTACGACATCGAACCCGAGAGGATGCCCTCGGCGCGGAGCACGCGATCGCCCGTGAGCACCAGGTTCTTCACCGTGTCGATGATGGGCAGGCCCGCGCCCACGTTGGCTTCGTAGAGGAAGCGCAGGCCTCGCTTGGAGGATCGCTCCCGCAGCTCGCGGTAGAAGGCCTGGGAGGCGCTGTTGGCCTTCTTGTTGGCCGTGACCACGTGGAACCCCGCGTCGAAGAGCTCGGGGTACCGTGCCGCCAGCTCGCCGCTGGTGCTGCAATCCACCAGCACGGACAGGGCCGGCGGGCCGTTGCGGACGATCGCCATCAGGCGGTCCAGGTCCGTGGGTTCCCCCTGGGCCAGGTCCTCGCGCCAGTGGTCCAGGTCCAGGCCCTTGGCCTCCAGGCACATGCGGCGGCTGGTGGCGATCGTCGCCACCCGAAGGTCAAGGCCCTGCTCCGCCAGCTTGGCCTGCTGCCGCTGGATCTGGCCCAGCAGGCTGCCGCCCACATTGCCCGCGCCCAGGAGGTGCACATCCACCACCACCTGGGTCCGGAAGAAGCGGCGGTGGATGTGCGGCAGGGCCCTGGCGCCTTCGCCTTCCTCCACCACGGCGGAGATGATGCGCTCGCTGGCCCCCTGGGCGATGGCCACGACGTTGCAGCCCACTTCCGCCAGGGCGTCGAAGAAGGTGCCCGCGACGCCTGGCCGGGTGCGCATGCCGTCGCCCACGATGCTGAGCACCGAGAGGCCCTCGCGCAGGTCCAGGGGGTCCAGGAAACCCGCCGTCAGCTCCGCGGGGAAGGCCTCCTGGATGGCCGCCACGGCGCCGGGCCCGTCTGCCTGGCGCACGGCGAAGCAGATGGACAGCTCCGATGAGCTCTGGGTGATGAGCACCACCGAGATGCCCTTGCGGGCCAGGGCGCCGAACACGCGGCCTGCGATGCCCGGCACGCCCAACATGCCCGGCCCCGTTAGGTTCACCACGGAGAGGCCCCGGAGGAAGGAGATGCCTCGGACGCCGCTGGGCGGGGGTGGCACCGCCTCGCGGATCACGGTGCCGGGGTGGGCGGGATCGAAGCTGCTGCACACCCGCACGGGGATGCCCCGCTCGCGCACGGGGGGGATGGTCTTGGGATGGAGCACCTTCGCTCCGAAGAAGGACAGCTCCATGGCCTCCTCGAAGCTGGCTTCGGGCAGGGGGAAGGCTTCGGGCACCAGCTTGGGGTCGGCGCTGTAGAGGCCGATCACGTCGGTCCAGATCTCCAGCAGGTCCGCGCCCAGGGCCGCGGCGGCCAGGGCCGCGCTGTGGTCGGAGCCGCCCCGCCCCAGCGACAGGATGCGCCCCTGGGCGTCGCCGCCGAAGAAGCCGGGCAGCACCCAGAGACCGCCCTCGCCCGCCTTCACCGCGGCGAACCGGGCCTCGGTCTCCGCCAGGCAGGGCCGGGCCTGGAGGGGGTCGCCCTCCACCCGGACATGCGCCACGGGGTCCAGGTAGCGGGGCTCCAGGCCGCGGGCCGCCAGCAGGGCCACGAGGATGGCGCAGGAGGCGCGCTCGCCCAGGCTCGCCACCTGGGCCAGCACCGAGGGCGGGCCCTCCTCCAGCAGGGCCATGCCGTGGAGCAGGCGGCGGCCCAGGGCTTCCAGCTCATCCAGCTCTGCGCGAAGGGGAACGGCACCAGCACCCAGTTCCTCCGCCAGGGCCTCCACCACCTCGGCGTGGAGGGCCCGGAAGCGGTCCAGGAGCCGATCCGCCGCCGCCCGGTCGGGCACGCGGCCCTCGTTCACCAGCAGGTTCGTCACCCCGGCCATGGCCGAGGCGACGACGCAGACGCGGTGGGTGGTCCGGGCCGCGGCCACCAGGTCCGCCACGGTGCGGAGGCGCGCGGCGCCGGCGACGCTGGTGCCGCCGAATTTCATGACGCGGATGGGGGCGGATGACATGGGGACTCCGGTGGCTCAATGCAAAAAGCCCCGCGAGGTGCGCGGGGCCGGGTCTGAAGGAAGGGATCAGGTCAGGCGCCGCGCGAAACCGTGGGCGTAATGGTACCGTTGGTGGTCATCATCTGGCTGGACATGGCCGTGCCCGTCGCGACCAGACGCGAGGCACAGGGGAACTGTTCAGACACTCGAACCATGTCGGACATCATCCTGGAAGTCGGCTAAAAGTCAATTCGAATATTGGTCTTGCCTAGCCTGATGCGGCACCTTCAAGACCTCCACGAAGGTCACGAAGGACCGAAAACAAGAGCACGAAGGCCCTCCCAACGCGCCGATGTGGGTCATCCGGGCCTTCGGCCCCCGGACGCGCATGGCGCGGCCGGCTCGGCGGGTGGCGGCTGGGACGGTCCCCGAGAAACCGCCCTGGCCGCCGCCCGCCAAGGGATGACCCCAGGTGGGACGAGGCCTCTTCGTGGACTTTCTGCGCCCGCAGGGCGTATTCGTGCCATTCGTGGTGGTCTTTTCAAGCGGAGGCAAGCCACGAAACAAGAATGTCAACCAGCATCCTTCGACGGCCTGTTGAATGCCACCCGCCGCCCCAGGGCCGCGCTGCTGCCCAGCCAGAGGCCCGAGCAGCCCACCGCCGCCAGGCCCACGGGGATGGCCAAGGCCGCCAGGGCCGTGGGCGCCCACACGCCCAGCAGGTCGCCGCCCCGGTAGACGAAGGTGTCGATGAAGGGCTTCGACTTGTAGCGTTCTTCGGGGCCCAGGGGGATGTAGAGGATCTCCCGGGCGGGCCGGTCCACGGCGTAGTGCAGGCCCCGGCGCAGCACCTGGAAGATCGCCATCACGCCGAAGGTGGGCCGGGCCCAGAGGGCGCCGAAGCCCGCCAGGCTCAGCACCGGCAGGATGGAGAGCACGAAGGGGATGCCCAGCCTCGTGATGATGCGGCCCGTGAGGAACACCTGGGTGGCCAGGGTCAGCACGTTCACCCAGAGGTCGATGCGGGCGAAGGCCGCCGTCCGCGCAGCGGTGCCGTGGAAGGCCCGTTCGACAATGGCGCCCTGCTGCAGGTAGAGGAAGGTGCTGGTGATGGTGAAGAGCAGCATGTAGGCGCAGATGAGCTGGAGGTAGCGCGACGTCGCGATGAGGCGCAGGCCCTCCAGCAGCCCCGGGCCGGGCTCGCGCGCAACCTGCGCCGCGCCCCCCAGGCCGAAGATCTCCGCCAGGCGCTTCACGCACAGCACGGCCAGCTCCAGCGTCAGCATCGACAGCAGCAGGAGTGAGAGGGGATCCACTTTCACATGGAGGCCACCCAGGCCAAAACCCTTCGTGAGCGCCCCGGTAAGCGCCGCTCCCGCGATGGCGCCCAGGGTGCCGCCGGTCGCGATGAAACCGAAGAGCCGCTTGCCCTGGACCTCGGACCAGACGTCCGACATCAGGCCCCAGAAGACGGACACCACGAAGAGGTTGAAGACGCTGAGCCAGATGTAGAAGGCGTAGCCCAGCCCCGCGCCGCCATGGTTCGGCAGCAGCCGGAAGGCCAGGAAGAAGGCCAGCATGTTGAGCGCGAAGAAGCGGTAGGCCCAAGGAATGAAGCGCCTGCGCGGCAGCTTCGACACCAGGGCCGCGAAAGCCGGGTTCGCCAGCGCCATGGCGATCAGGGTGCCCGTCATGAGCCAGGGCAGCTTGTCGGCGCCCCGGGCGATGCCGATGGCCTCCCGCACCGGCCGCAGCAGGTAGAAGCCGAAGAGCAGCAGGAAGAAGTACAGCGCGGACCAGAGCAGCGCCGGGGCCTCGCCCTCCTCGAGCAGGACCAGGCGGCGGAGCAGGCGGGCGGGCGTCATGGAGGGTCCGGAAAAGAGGTTGCGGATGCGAATGGAAGGAGTATATATCGATTCACGAGGCATCTTTCCCATCCTTCCTGTCGGAGGTTTTCATGACCGTCTCCCGCCGCGAGTTCCTCCAGTGGTCCGCCACCGCCTCGGCCCTGGCCGCCACGGGGCTTGACCTGTCCGCCAAGCCCGCCGGGAAGGCCGCCCCCAAGAAGATCCTCATCCTGGGCGGCACGGGCTTCCTGGGGCCCGCCACCATCGAGATCGCGCAGGCCCGCGGGCACCAGATCACCATGTTCAACCGCGGCAAGACGCGCCCCGGCCTCTTCCCCGGCGTGGAGAGGCTGCACGGGGACCGCGATCCGAAGAAGGGCGAAGGCCTGACGGCGCTCGAAGGCCGCACCTGGGACGCCGTCATCGACAACAGCGCCTACTACCCGCGAATGGTGGCCGCCTCCGCGGGCCTGCTGGCGCCGCACGTGAAGCAGTACCTCATCATCTCCAGCATCAGCGCCTACAAGGAACCCAACCCCGAGAACGGCACCGAGGACGCGGCCCTGGCCACCCTGGCGGATCCCGCCGTGGAGGAGATGGGGAAGGAATACCAGAACTACGGCGGCCTCAAGGCCCTCTGCGAGCAGGCCGCCCAGAAGGCCCTGCCCGGCCGCACGGCGGTGATCCGCCCCGGCTACATCGTGGGCCCCGATGATCCCTCAGGCCGCTTCACCTACTGGCCCGTGCGCTTCGACAAGGGCGGCGAGGTGGCCGTGCCCGGCGCCGCGTCCGATCCCGTGGAGATCATCGACGTGCGCGATCTGGCCGCCTGGCTGGTGCTCATGGTCGAACAGGGCACCGTGGGCACGTTCAACGCCTGCGGCCCGGACAAGCGCCTGGCCTGGGGCAGCCTGGTGGAGGCCTTCCAGAAGGCCGGGAACCCCAACGCCAAGCCGGTCTGGATTCCCACCGACTACCTGGCCCAGCAGAAGGACATCGAGTTCCCCATCTGGGCCCCCTACGCCGGCGAGACCAAGGGCTTCCACACCTGGCGCAATGACCGCGCCGTGAAGGCCGGGCTGCGCTTCCGTCCGGCCCTGGATACCGTGAAGGACACCCTCGCCTGGTACAAGACGCAGGAAAAGGCCGAGAAGGGCCGCACCAAGCTCGCGGGCCCCAGCGCAGAGGCAGAAGCCAAGCTCATCGCCGCCTGGCGCGAGGCCTCCAAGGCGAAGGGCTGAAATAACAGGACAGGATTAACAGGATGAAAGGCCGTATTTACAGAATTCAATCGCCTTCAGCCGGTTCATAAGGATTCAACAGCCTCCACGAAGAACACCAAGAAGAAAGCAAAGGCCACGAAGACGGACACCAGCCTCTCGGCACAGGACATCCGGGCCTCTGGCCCCCGATCGCGCGGAGCGCGACCGGTTTCGCGGGCGGCGGCTCCGGGCGGTTTCCAAGGGCCGCCATGGCCGCCGCCCGCGAAGGGATGTCCACGGTGGGTCGAGCCCCATTCGCGCCCTTCATGCGCCCGTAGGGTGCCTTCGTGTTCTTCGTGGAGATCTTTTCTACCTAAGGATCGAGGATGACGAAGTCCCGTTGATCCTGTCTCCGGCTTTTCAGGGCACTGGCCCCGCGCTCAGCTCTGGATGTAGTGCACCAGCTGATCGATGGTGAACTTCTGCTCGGAGATCGTCTCCTTCACCAGATCACCGATGGACACGATGCCCAGCACCTCGTTGTCCTCTCCGAGGACCGGCAGGTGGCGGATGTGCTTGCCCGTCATGAGGGCCATGCACTCCTCCACGGTCTCGGACAGGGTCACGCAGCTGACCTTGTCGCTCATGATCTCCCGCACGGGGGTGTCCTTGGAGGTCTTGCCCTTGAGGATGATCTTCCGGGCGTAGTCCCGCTCCGAGAAGATCCCCACCAGGCGGCCGTCCTCCAGCACCAGCAGCGCCCCGATGTCCCGCTGAGCCAGCAGGGTCAGCGCCGTGAACACCGTGTCATCGGGTCCCACCGATACCAGGGATCCCTTCCCTTCGATCAGCTGCTTCAGTGGCCGCATGCCTGCCTCCCCTGCCCGTCGGATGGATGATGATGGTGAGTGTGGCCCTGACTATACGGCCAAGACCAGCCCTGTGGGGAGGGGAATGCAAAAGGGGGCACCCGGGCGGCCCCCTGACACTCTGTAAAGCCCCCACCCAGCAGGGCCGTTTCAAATCCCTCCGGGGCAGGCTCAGCGCTACTCTGAGCGCTGCCTACACATTGGAGGACCCCATGGCCGTCAATCTCAAGGGACGCAGCTTTCTCACGCTGATGGACTTCACCCCGCTGGAGGTGCGCTACCTCCTGGACCTGTCGAAAGACTTGAAGGCCAAGAAGCGCATGGGGGTGTTCAACTATCTCCTCAAGGGCAAGAACATCGTGCTGCTCTTCGAAAAGGCCAGCACGCGCACGCGCTGCGCCTTCGAGGTGGGCGCGCTGGAGGAAGGCGCCCACGTGACCTTCCTGGATTCCGCCAGTTCCCAGGTGGGCAAGAAGGAATCCATCGAGGATAGCGCCAAGGTGCTGGGCCGCTTCTATGACGGCATCGAGTACCGCGGCTACAAGCAGGAGGTCGTCGAGGCCCTGGCGAAGCACAGCGGCGTGCCTGTGTGGAACGGGCTCACGGACACCGACCACCCCACCCAGATCCTGGCGGACTTCCTCACCATCGAAGAGCACATCGCCAAGCCGCTCCACAAGGTGAAGCTGGTGTTCTGCGGCGACATCCGCAACAACATGAGCTACGCCCTGATGTACGGCGCCGCCAAGACCGGCATGCACATGGTGGCCCTGGGACCTAAGGAGCTCGCCCCCGATCCCGCCGTGCTGGCCGCCGCCCGCAAGGCCGCCGAGGAGACCGGCGCCACCATCGAGGTGACGGATGACGTGGACGCCGCCGTGAAGGGCGCCGACGTGCTCTACACGGATGTGTGGGCCAGCATGGGCGAGGAGGACCAGATCCCCCAGCGCGTGAAGCTGCTCACCCCCTTCAAGGTCACCATGGAGATGATCCAGAAGACCGGCAACGCGGATGTGAAGTTCCTCCACTGCCTGCCCGCCTTCCACGACTTCGAGACCAAGCTGGCCAAGGAGCAGAAGGCCCTGGGCCACGACATCCGCGAAGTCACCGACGAGGTCTTCCGCAGCCGCCACAGCGTGGTCTTCGACGAGGCCGAGAACCGTATGCACACCATCAAGGCCGTGATGGTAGCGACCATCGGGTAGGCACCCGCCCATCTTTGCCCCTTAGGAGAATTGGCCCCGTTCGGGGCCAATTCTCCTTGTGGAGTGCTATGGTTGGGACCACCAACCCACCCCAACGGAGGCACCATGCGCATGGCCCGGCTGTTCGTCGTTCCCGTCCTCGCGGCCCTGTCCCTGGCGGCCCAGGAGCCTTCCCTGTCCGGCACCTGGACCCAGACCCGGGCCGATGACATCGCCGCCGCCATCAACAGCACCGTGGCCGACATGAACTTCATCAAGCGGCCCATCGCCCGGGGGCGGCTCACCAAGGTGAACCCCGCCTACAAGAAGGTGATGATCGCCATCTCCGACAAGGAGGTGGTGGTGAAGTTCGATGAGCGGGCCCCCATCCACATGCCTCCCGGCGGCAAGGCCGCCCCCTGGACCCGGGAAGATGGCGACAAGTTCATGGTGGCCGCCCAGGTCGGCAAGGATCAGCTGGTCCAGACCTTCAAGAACGACGAAGGCGAGCGCACCAACGTGTTCCGCCTGAGCCCCGACGGCCGGACCCTCACCATGAGCGCCACCATCAAGAGCCCCAAGCTGCCCAAGCCGCTGACCTACACCATCAGCTTCGGACGGTAGGGCCCTGCCCATGGGCGGCCAGCTCACGGATGCCATTCCCCTGGGGTGATCCATGAAGCTGGCTGCCCGGCTCGTCGCACTCCCCGTGATCGCCATGCTGGCCGCCTGCCAGCGGCCATCCGTGTCCCTCCCGGTGCCCACGGATGCGAACACCAGGGCCGTCGTCGCCTTCCTCACCGCCTATGGCCACCGGGACCTGGACGGGATGATGCGGCACCTGGACGAGGAGGCCGTCTTCCGCGGATCGGGCGCGCCTCTGCCCAAGCCGAAGATCCGGGACTTCTTCCAGACCACCTTCCGAAAGCATCCGAACCTCCGGGTCGAAGTCAGTTCCGTGCGGGTCGTCCAGGGCGCCATCCACGCCGCCGTCAAGGTCGAAACCGACGTCATCTGGGCCGACACCTGGATCTTCGAGATGAGGAACCACAAGATCCTCACCTACTCGCTCGCCTCCGGCAGACGCTAGGCTCCCCGGGTCACTTCGTCATGGTGATGGCGTCCAGCTCGCGCCCCTCGGCGTCGAGCTGGCGCAGCTTCAGCTTCTTCGCGTCGACATCCAGCACCGTGAAGGAGTGCTTGTCGGACACGAAGGCGCGGGTCCAGGGCTGCCAGCTGGCCTTGGCGTCGGTCTGCCAAGGGTCGTAGAGCTCGGCGCCGCCGGCGCCCGTCACGATGTGGATGATGCCCTTGGCGCGGGTGGCGGTCCTCCCGTCAAAGGTCTCGTCCACGGTGAAGGTGCCCTCGACGGGTTTGCCGCGCGGCCCCACCTTGGTGGGCTTGAAGCGCAGGGGTGCCGTGCGCTGGTAGTTGTGGACGTGGCCCGCCAGCACCAGATCCACGCCGTACTGTTCGAGGAGCGGGCTGATGGGGCGCATCCACTGATCGTCCATGTGGCTGCGCGAACTCTGGAACAGGGGGTGGTGCAGGGCCACGATGCGCCAGGTGGCGCCCTGGGCGGCCTTCAGATCCGCCTCCAGCCAGGCTTTCATTACAGGGCTCCCCCAGTCCGTGTAGACGTTGGAATCCAGCACCGTCCAGTGGACCTTGCCGTAGTCGAAGCTGTAGCTGGCCATGCGCGGAAAGGCCGGGCCCGCGGCTGCCACCATTGCATCATGGATGCCCCCTGTCACAGGCGCGGCATTCGACGCCCCGGCCCTCAGGGCGGGACCATTCAAGGGCAGGGACCAGTAGGCGAAATAGGCGGAGGCGTCCGGCCACTTGGCGAAGGGGATGTCGTGGTTGCCGGGCACGCCGAGGAAGGGCACCCGGCGCAGGAGGGGCGCCTCCTCGGCGTTGTAGACCGGGAAGAAGTGCTGCCGGTACTCGGCGGCCCGCCCCCGGCCGTACACCAGGTCTCCGGTGATGAAGACTGCGTCGGGTTTCTGCGCCGCCACGGCCTTCGCGATGGAGGCCTGTTCCTTCGATCCATCGGCCGCATCGCCGAAGACGATCATCCGGTGGGTCTTCGCCTTGCGCGCCTGCGCTCCGGCCTCGAACACCACCGCCCCATCCCGCTTCACGCGGTAGGGGACGCACGTGCCGGGCGCCAGATGCCGCAGGGTGACGCGATAGATGCGGTGCGCGGGAAGGGGCGGCGCATCCAGGCGCCGGAATGCGGGAGGGGCCTGCACGGCCCAGCCGCGGCCCTGCTTCACCTCCACGCGCCACACGGCGTCCCGGTCCTCCGCATGCCACAGCAGCTCCAGGCGCTCCCGGGCAGCCACCTTCGGCGCATCCCCCAGCTGGAGGTAGGGCTTCACCAGGAAGGGGTCCTGAGCCTGAAGGAACGCGGCAAAGAGGAGGATCAGCAGGATGCGCATGGATCATTATTCCAGCTCCAAAACGGGCGCCGCTGGCGTCCGTTTTGGAGCAAGGAACGGCCGAAACCTAGTGCGCGCCCACCGTGGAAAGCAGCCTCGAACCCGTGGCGTAGCAGGTCTTGTGGGTGATGTGATGCTCGAACTCGTGGCGGAACTTCTGCAGGGCCGAATCCATGGGACCGCAGGCGGCATCGCCCAGGGGGCAGAGGGTCCGCAGGCCGATGCGCGGGGTGAGGCTGGCCAGCAGGTCGAGGTCGGACATCTTGCCTTCGCCGTGCTCGATGCGGTGCAGGATCATCGTCATCCAGTTGCACCCTTCGCGGCAGGGTGTGCACTGGCCGCAGCTCTCGTGGGCGTAGAAACGGATGAGGCGGAGCGTGGCCTGCACCATGCAGGTGTCCTCATCCATGCAGATGAGGCCACCGGAGCCGGCCATGGAGCCACGGGCCTTCACCGTATCGAAGTCCAGCGGGCAGTCGAAGTCCTTCTCGTCGAACATGGGCGCGCTGGCGCCGCCGGGGATGATGGCCTTGGTCTTCTTCCCGGTGCTCGATCCGCCGGCCAGCTCATTCACCACGAAGTCCATGGGCGTGCCCAGGGGCAGCTCGAAGAGGCCGGGGCGCTTCACGTGGCCGCTGACGCCGTAGATGCGGGTGCCGGTGTTCTTGGGCGTGCCGAGCTTGCCGTATTCGGCGCCGCCCATGCGGAGGATGGGGGGCACGGCCGCCAGGGTCTCCACGTTGTTCACGGTGGTGGGCTGGCCAAAGGCGCCCTTGGCCGCCGGGAAGGGCGGCTTCACGCGGGGTTCGCCGCGGCGGCCCTCCAGCGAGTTCAGCAGGGCCGTCTCCTCGCCGCAGATGTAGGCGCCGGCGCCCCGGTAGACCAGGATGTCGTAGTCCCAACCGGTGCCCAGGATGTTCTTGCCCAGGTAGCCGGCGTCGCGGGCCTGTTGGATGGCCGCTTCGAGCTTCTCGATGAGCCAGAGGAACTCGCCGCGGATGTAAACAAAACCCGTGGCGCACTGCATGGCCCAGCCGCCGATGATCATGCCCTCGATGAGCTGATGGGGGTTGTATTCGAGGATGGCGCGGTCCTTGAAGGTGCCGGGCTCGCCCTCGTCGCCGTTGCACACCAGGTAGCGGGTGAACTTCCGCTCGGGCGTGTCCTTGGGCATGAAGGACCACTTCAGGCCGCAGGGGAAACCTGCGCCGCCACGGCCCCGGATGCCGGAGGCCTTCACCTCTTCGGTCACGGCCACGGGCTCCATCTTCAGAGCCTGCTTCATGGCGACGTAGCCTTCGTGCTTCTGCTCGTAGACCTTGAGGTGCCAGTTGTCCAGGTCACCCGCGCCGCGGAGCATCAAGTTGGGGAACTTGTCCGTGCCGAAGCCGGGGAAGGTGTAGATCTGAGGATCGCGCTTGGTGCGGATGGCGGCCATTGGTTCCCCCTACTTCGCCCAGGGGCGGTAGTCGCCGCGCTTGCAGGCTTCCATGACCTCGATGAGCTTCTGCTCATCCACGAACTCGTCGTAGACATCGTGGTTCACCTGCACGCAGGGACCACTGCCGCAACCGGCGAGGCATTCCACTTCCTCGACGCTCCACATGCCGTCGGGGCTCGGTCCCTGGCCCGGGTTGACACCGGTCTTCTCGCAGACCTTCTCCAGCAGCTGGGCGGCGCCGCGCAGGGCGCAGCTGATGTTGGTGCAGACCGAGAAATGGAATTTCCCGACCGGCGCCTTCTGGTACATCGTGTAGAACGTGGCGACACCGAAGACGTGGCCCTCGGGGATGCCGATGGCTTTCGCCACGGCCTTCATGGCCGACAGGCTCACGAAGCCGAATTCGCGCTGGGCGATGTGCAGGGCGGGCAGCGTGGCCGCGAGCTTGTCGGGGAACTGGGCCATGATGGCCTGGATCTCCGCCAGCGCCTCGGGGCTGAACTCCTTCCGCTCGGAATCCGGAAGCCGCTGGCCCGGGGCCATGGGCTCGTTCGCAGTGTCGGGGGGCAGGGGATGATTCATGGGCACACTCGCGTGAAGGCCCAGTTTAGCCCAAAGACGCAGGGGGGCACCGGGGTAAACCCCTGTGCCCCCCATCACGAACCGGGATGTCTGGTTACTTCTTGGCGGCGGCGGCGACCTTGCCGGCCTCGACGTTCAGGCTGACGGCCACGTTCTCACCGATGACACCGGGGAAGGTCTTGATGCCGAACTCGTTGCGGTTGAGGCTGAGGGCGCCGTCCACGAAGCCGGCCACCACGCTGCCGGGTTGCATGCCCGCCTGGGTCCCCGCGTTGGTGATGGGGAAGGTGATGCGCTTCGTCACGCCGTGCATGGTGAAGTCGCCGGTGATCTCGAGCTTGCCCTTGGCCACTTCCTTCACGCTGGTGCTCTTGAAGGTGATGGCGGGAAACTTCTCCACGTCGAAGAATTCAGGGGACTTCACGTGCTTGTCCCGGGCCTCGTTGTCCGTGGTGAAGCTGGTGGCGTCGATGGTCACCTCGACGCTGGACTTGCTGATGTCGGCGGCATCCACCTTGATGGTCCCCGCGAACTTCGTGAAGCGGCCGCTGGTCTTGGCCAGAAGGTGGCCGACCTTGAAGCTCACTTCGCTGTGCACGGGGTCGATCTTGTAGACGTCCTGGGCCAGGGCGGGCAGGGCCGCCAGGGCGAGGGTGGCAAGCAGGGCGCGGAAGGGGTGTCGCATGTGATCTCCACAAAGTAGGTGTTTCACCATGCAATTCAGTTTGAGTCGATTTTAAGAAGTTGCAACACCTTTTTTAAAAAAATT
The DNA here is from genome assembly GCA_036504495.1 of Geothrix sp. Lineage (GTDB taxonomy): Bacteria > Acidobacteriota > Holophagae > Holophagales > Holophagaceae > Geothrix. The sequence continues at coordinate 23,142 of DASXVC010000051.1, read as the reverse complement.
CTGGCACTCTGGACTCGCAGGAGCCAGGCCATGCACATCCGCGAAGAACTCCAGATCACCAAGCCCCTCGAAACCGGCCACGAGATCGCGCTGGCGCTGCTGCTGACCCGTGAGTACGTGGCCCGTCTCTTTGACCAGGCCCTCTACGAGCCCGAGGACCTTTCGGATCAGCAGTTCAACGTGCTCCGCATCCTCAAGGGGGGTGGCAAGGACGGCTACCTGGTGAAGGACATCCGCTGCCGGATGATCTACCGCTTCGCCGATGTGCCCCGCCTGGTGAACCGGCTGGAGGCCCGCGGCCTGGTGAAGCGCTGCGAGAATCCCGCCGACCGCCGGGGCAGCCGGGTCCAGATCACGGCCAAGGGCCTGGCCCTGGAGGCCCGGATGCACGACCGCCACCAGGCCCTCTGCCAGCAGGTGGACCGCAGCCTCTCCGCGGAGGAGCGGGACCAGCTCCTGGCCCTGCTGGAGCGCCTGCGCAACGACTACCGGGGGCAGCTGGAGGCCCTGGGGAAGTAGTCAAGCGGCCTGGCGCGTCAGCGATCCAGCTCGCCGGCAATGAATCTCACTCGGCGCATGGCGCCTCGCCCTTCGGGCGGTGCCTACGGCACCGTGGGACTCGCTGCGCTCGTCCTCATCGCCTCCAGCCCGGCACCGGGCTTCGCCCGCTGCGGTGCTTGGCGCCTTAGCGATCCAGCTCACCCGCAACAATCCTGACTCGGCCCATCCTGGGCCTCGCCCCTTCGGGGTCATGCGCTTCGCGCACGGTCGGCCTTCGCTCCTGCTTCGGCCTCATGGCGCCCGTGCCGTTGTAGGTTGTGGCTACTTAGCGGTCGAGTTCGCCGGCGATGATATTCATGGCCCCCAGGACCGCGACGGCGTCGGCGATCAGGCAGCCTTTCACCTGGTCGTGGAAGCTGCTGAAGATGGGGAGGCAGGGGGGACGGACCCGGATGCGGTAGGGGTTCTTGCCGCCGTCGCTCACGATGTAGAAGCCCAGCTCGCCGTTGGCGGCTTCGGTGGCGCTGTAGACCTCGCCCACGGGCATCTCCATGCCGTGCATGATGAGCTTGAAGTGGTGGATGAGGCTCTCCATCCGGGTATAGACCTTCTCCTTGGGGGGGAGGGCGATCTTGGGGTCATCGACATTGACGGGGCCGGGTTCGAGGCGGTCCAGCACCTGGCGGATGATGCGCAGGCTCTGGCGCATCTCCTCGATGCGGACCAGGTAGCGGTCGAACACGTCGCCGGTGGTGCCCACAGGAATATCGAAGTCGTAGGTCTCGTAGCCCAGGTAGGGCTGGGCCTTGCGGAGATCCTGCGGCACGCCCGCGGCGCGGAGGCAGGGGCCGGTGTAGCCCCAGTTCACGGCGTCCTCGGGGCTGATGGCGCCGATGCCCTTGGTGCGGTCATGCCAGATGGGATTGTGGGTGAGCAGGCGCTCGCACTCGTCCACGGAGGCCTCGCACTCCACCAGGAAGCGCTCGCAGAGGGGCACGAAGCCCTCGGGGAGGTCCCGGAAGAGGCCGCCGATGCGGGTGAAGCTGGTGTGCAGGCGCTGGCCGGCCGCCATCTCGAAGAGGTCGTAGGCCGTTTCGCGCTGCTTGAAGAGGTAGAGGAAGGCCGTGAAGGCGCCGATGTCCACGGCGTTCACACCCACGCACACGATGTGGTCCGCGATGCGGGCCAGCTCGGAGACCAGCACGCGGATCTGCTGGGCCCGCTTGGGGATCTCGATGCCCAGCAGCTTCTCCACGGCGCAGGTGTAGCCCACGTTGTTCATGATGGAGCTGCAGTAGTTCAGGCGGTCCGTGAGGGGGATGAACTGCTGGTAGCTGAGGTTCTCGCCCAGCTTCTCCACACCGCGGTGCAGGTAGCCCATCTCCGGCGTGGCCTTGAGGATCGTTTCACCCTCGAGTTCGAGGATGATCCGCAGGGTGCCGTGGGTGGTGGGGTGGGACGGCCCCAGGTTGACGATCATGTGATCGCCGTCGAGCTGCTGGCGGGAGAGGGCGATGGAATCCATGGTCATAAATCCTCAGCCCCGGGCCCGTTCGCCGTTGTTGTAGGGGGCGGTGCAGCCTTCCATGCAGAAGGGGTCGCCGCCATCCAGGGGGAAGTCCTTGCGCAGGGCGTGCCCCGGGAAGTCGTCCCAGGTCAGCAGGCGCTTCATGTTGGGGTGCCCGTCGAAGCGGATGCCAAAGAGGTCGAAGACCTCGCGTTCGAACCAGTCGGCGGTCTTGAAGTGGCCCGTGAGGGTGGGCATGGCCTCGCCCTCGGCCACGGGGACCTTCACCCGCAGGCGCTCCTGGCTGGCGAGGTTGAGCCAGTGGTAGACCACGTCGAACCTTTGCCCACGTTCCGGCCAGTCCACCGCCGTGATGTCCACCAGCAGCTGGAAGCCCTCGCGGTAGAGCAGGTCCACCAGGGCGAGGAGGTTCTCCTTTGCCACCACGATGGTCTGGTCGCCCCGGAAGGCATGGCGGTCGGTGATGGTCCCCGGCAGCTGTGCGTCGATGTGCTCGATGATCATGGTCAGTCCCGCCTAGAAGATCGTGCCTGCGCCGCGCTCTGCGGCATCCATCAACATTTCGCGGATGGTCTGCTGGCCGGTGAGGCCCTTTTCCGCCTGGATGGCCTCCTGCCGGGCCAGGCTCTCGTAGAACCGCGCGATGTGATCCTTGCGCATGGAGAGCGATTCCTTCTCGATCTTCTCCTGCAGCTTCATCACGCCGTAGATCATGCTCTCAGGCCGGGGCGGGCAGCCGGGGACGTAGACGTCCACGGGGATCACCCGGTCCACGCCCTGGAGGGTGGCGTAGGTGCGGTACATGCCGCCCGAGGAGGCGCACACGCCCACGCTGATCACCCACTTGGGCTCGGCCATCTGGGCGTAGATGGTGCGCAGCACGGGGGCCATCTTGTTGGTGACCGTGCCCAGGATCAGCATCATGTCGCTCTGGCGGGGGCTGAAGCGCATGGCCTCGGCGCCGAAGCGGCTCATGTCGTACTTGGACGCCATCATGCTCATGAATTCGATGGCGCAGCAGGCGGTGCCGAAGGGCAGCGGCCAGAGGCTGTTCTTGCGGCCCCAGTTCACCACCGCATCCAGACGGGTGGTCACCACCGCGTCATTGATGTTCATCTCGGACATCTCAGCGCTCCCACTCGAAGGCGCCCTTTCCCCAGGCGTAGATGAAGCCCACCAGCAGCGTGGCCATGAAGGTCAGCATGGCGGTGAACGTCCAGAGGGCATGCTTGAAGTTCACGGCCCAGGGCAGCAGGAACGCGGCTTCCACGTCGAACAGGATGAACAGCATGGCTGTGAGGTAGAACTTCACGGAGTACTTGTGCCGCGCCCCCTCCTGCTGCGGCGGCACGCCGCATTCATAGGGCCGCATCTTGGCTTCCTGCGGGTTGTTCGGCTTCAGCAGGGGCAGCACCTTGCCCGACAGCACGAGGATCGCGATGGCCGTCACAGCGGCGACCAGCATGAGGATCAGGACCGGCAGGAAGGGCGATGCGGGATGGGCCATGGCGCTCTCGGGCGGAGGGGTCCGCGAGGATCCAGCTTAGCGCCCTTTGGAGAACGGATGACCGTGTCAAGATCACAAGCGCCCTGGAAACCGGGCTTCGGGATAGAATCCTCCAGCCAGCGCAGGCGCTGGCTAGGATCTAGGGTGATCCTTCCACCTTTCTGCTGGGAAACCCATGAGCGACCTGAAGCTGAGCGTCAAAAAGATGATCATCGAGCGCCTGAAGCTTGAGGGCATGACGCCCGACGAGATCGACGACGGGGCCCCCCTGTTCGGAGACGGCCTGGGGCTCGATTCCATCGACGCCCTGGAGCTGGTGCTGGGCATCGAGCAGGTGTTCGGCGTGAAGATCGAAGACGAGGCCGCCGGCATGAAGGCCTTCAAGTCCGTCCAGGCCCTCACGGACTTCATCGCCGAGCACCGCAAAGCCTGACCCCATGACCGACATTCCGGCCCACCTGCCCCACCGCTTCCCCTTCCTTCTGGTGGACCGGGTGCTGACGCGGGAGCCCGGCGTGCGCGTGGTGGCCGAAAAGCTCATCACCAATGGCGAGCCCTACCTCCAGGGCCATTTCCAAGGCCGTCCCCTGGTGCCCGGCGTGCTGCTGCTGGAGATGCTGGCCCAGGCCGGGGGCTTCCTGGAGGCCGAATCCCTGCATGGCTCCGCCATCTTCCTGGCCGGGGTGCAGGACGCCCGGTTCAAGGCCCCCGCCTTCCCCGGCGACCGCCTGCGGCTGGAGGTGAGCGCGGAGGGCGCCTTCGCGGGTCTGATGAAACTCAAGGGGGCGGTGAGTTGCGAAGGCCGGGACCTCTGCACGGCCACCCTGCTGGTCAAGCGCCTATGACCCGCGTCGCCGTAACGGGCCTGGGCATCGTGTCCTCCCTGGGCCTGGATCGCGAGGGCACCTGGTCCGCCATGCTCGCGGGCCGGGACGGCCTGGGCCCCCTCACTCGCCTCCACCTCCCGGCCGAACCCGCCCAGATCGCGGGTCAGGTGCCCATGGCGCCCGCCCGGCACCAGACCCTGTGCGAGCGCATGGCCCTGCGGGCCCTCGCCGAGGCCCTGGATGGCTTCCAACCCACCGGCGACCCCGCCCGCATAGGCGTTTTCCAGGGCGCGGGCACCAGCGGCCTTCCCACCGTCGAGGCCTACCTGGAGGACCGGCTGGCCGGACGGCGGGGCCGCGCCGCCGAACCCGCCTACCAGAGCCCCTGCACCGTCACCGATGTCCTGGCCCGCCGCCTGGGCGCGGAAGGTCCCCAGAGCACCATCATGAACGCCTGTTCCTCCAGCCTGCTGGCCGTGGGCCAGGCCTGGGAGCGCATCGCCGCCGGGGAGCTGGACCTGGCCGTGGCCGGAGGCGCGGAAGGGCTCTGCCGCACCACCTACGCCGGTTTCTCCTGCCTCAAGGCCGTGGACACCTGCAAATGCCGACCGTTCAGCCGTGACCGGGCGGGCCTCAACCTGGGCGAAGGGGCCGTGCAACTCGTGCTGGAACCCCTGGACTCGGCCCTGGCCCGCGGTGCCACCATCTACGCCGAGGTCCTGGGCTACGGCGCCAGCATGGACGCCCACCATCCCACGGCCCCCCATCCCGAAGGCGAAGGCGCCGCCCGGGCCATGGCCATGGCCCTTCGCGTCGGTGGCCTCGATGCCTCTGGGGTGGATCTTGTCTCCGCCCACGGCACCGCCACCCCCGCCAACGACGGCGCCGAATGCCTGGCCATCCGCCGGGCCCTGGGCGCGGCCGCACATGCGGTCTCCGTCACCAGCACCAAGAGCCAGTTCGGCCACACCCTGGGGGCCGCCGGAGCCATGGGAGCCGCCGCGGCCATCCTGGCCCTGCGCGACCAGGTGGTGAGCCCCACCCTGCGCCTCGAAGACCCGGACCCCATCTGCGACCTGGACTGCACGCCTCTGGTGGCGAAGCAGCGCCGGATCCGCACGGCCCTCGTGAACGCCTTCGCCTTCGGCGGCAACAACGTGAGCCTGCTGCTGAGCCGCTGGGGTGGCGCATGAGCGCCGATCTCGTCATCACGGGCCTGGGCCTAGTGCTGCCCTGCGGGGACGGCATCGAGGCCGCCCGGGCCAGCCTCCCGTCCGGCGCGGCCTGCTTCGCGGACCTTCCGGAAACCCTGGGCCGGGGCCGTGGCGCGGCCTGCACCGCCTTCAATCCCGCCGGCATCATTCCGTCCATGCAGCTGCGCCGCCTGGACCGGCCCTCCCGCTTCGCCTGGGCCGCGACGCACCAGGCCTTCCTGGACGCAGGACTCGATCCCAAGGCCACCCGTGGCGAGGATGACCGCATCGCCGTGGCCGTGGGCACGATGACGGGCGGGAGCGAAGCGAGCGAGGCCTTCATGCGGCCCTACCTCCAGCGGGGACCCGAAGGGGCCTCCCCCCTGCTCTTCCCCAATACCGTGGCCAATGCCACCAGCGGGCACCTGGCCCTGGCCTTCGGCCTCAAGGGCCCCAGCGTCACCTTCGTGGACCGGGAAGCCGCCACGTTCACGGCCCTGGAACAGGCGGCCCGGTGGCTGCGCGCCGGTCTCGCGGACGTCGCGTTGGTCCTTGGCACGGACGGCCTCTTCCCCCTGCTGCTGGATGTCTGCCGCGGGGCCCGCCTGCTGGACCGCCACGGGGAGCCGAGCCCCGGATCCGGCCGGGGGTTCCTCCCCGGCGAGGGGGCGCAAGCCTTCGTGCTGGAGACCCGCGCCCATGCCGAGGCCCGGGGTGCCCGGCCCCGGGGAACGCTGCGCGCCCTGGCCAGCCGTTCCATGGCAGCTCCTGAAAGCAGCGCCTTGGCCAAGGCCGCGGAAAAGGCCCTCGGCGGAAGCCGCCCCACCCAATGGATCGGCGGCAGCAACGGCCTGCCGCGCCTGGATGCCCCCGAGGCCCATCTGGCGGCGGCCCACTCCAACTGGCCGACGCCCCGCTTCCCCAAGGCCCTCTGGGGCGAGTTCGGCGGCTCCGGCGGCCAATTGCTGGCCGCGGCCCTGCTGGAAGCCTCGGATTGCACCTTGGTCACCGCCCCCGCCAGCTCCGGCGCCCAGTTCGCAGCGCTCCTCGAAGACGTTAGGCTGGATCCTCGATGACCCACCGCGACCAGATCAGCATTGGCAGCCAATCCATCCTCTGGGTGGCAGGCGTGGGCGTGGGGCTGCTGACCCTGGCCTTCGTCCTGGGGGTCCAGGTGGGCAAGCAGAGCGCCGCCCTGCGCCGCCCCGCCCAGCGGGGCGTGGAGGATGAGTTGAAGGACCTCCCCGAACCGCTGCTGGACCAGCTCAAGATCTTCGAGGGCGAGGGCCCGGACAAGCTCGTGCCCACCCCGCGGGTGGACGCCGCCACCGCCCCCAGGGAAGAGCCCAGGTCCGAGGCCAAGGCCGCCGAGGGTGGCGCCTGGACCCTTCAGCTCGTGGCTACCTCCGACGCCGCCGAAGCCAAGCGGGTGGCCGACAAGGCCAAGGCCGCGGGCTTCGCCACCACCACCCTCAAAGAGAAGGGCCAGATGAAGGTGCGCCTCGCCAAGTCCGCCGATCGCGCCGCCATCGACAAGACCCTCGAAAAAATGAAGAAGGCCGGGTTCAAACCCTTCGCCGTGAAGGTGGAGTAGGCCCCAGGTCCCAGGGAAGAGGTCTCAGCGGAAGTGGTCGGGGTCCAGCCCGTGCCGGAGGAGCTTGTCGTAGAGCGTCTTCCGGGGCAGCTGAAGCAGGTCCGCCGCGGCCGCCACCTGCCCTTTGGCGCTCCGGAGGGCCTCCCGGATCAGTCCCCGCTCGTAGATCTCCAGGCGGGCGGAAAGGGTGGCCGAGGCGGTCCTGGCCGGCTCCAGCCCATCCCCCACACCCAGGCAGATCCGCTCGGCGGCGCTCTTCAGTTCGCGGACGTTCCCCGGCCAGTCGTACTGCTGCCACCGGACCAGGTCCAGCTCGTCCCAGGCGGGCACCTCACGGTTGAACCGGGCCGCGGCCTGGGCGAGGAAGTAGGCCATCAGGGCCGGGATATCGCCGGGCCGCTGACGGAGGGGCGGCAGCTCAATGGAAACGACGTTCAACCGGAAGTAGAGGTCGGCCCGGAAGGCGCCCTGGTCCGACAGCTGCTTCAGGTCCGTCTTGGTGGCCGCAATGATGCGGCCGTCCACGGGAAGGGAGGTGTTGCTGCCCAGGCGCTCGACGCTCCGCTCCTGGAGCACCCGGAGCAGTTTCACCTGGAGGGACAGGGGCATGGATTCGATCTCGTCGAGGAAGAGCGTGCCGCCGTTGGCGTACTCCACCTTGCCGATGCGGCGGCGGGTGGCGCCGGTGAAGGCCCCCGCCTCGTGGCCGAACATCTCGCTCTCGAACACGGACTCCGGCAGCGCCCCGCAGTTCAGCGCCACGAAAGGCCCCTTGCGCCCGCTCTGCGCGTGGAGGGCCCGGGCCACCACCTCCTTGCCCGTGCCGGTCTCGCCCAGCACCAGCACGTCCACGTCCGTGGGCGCCAGGGCCGCGATGGACCGGCGCACCTTCTGCAGGGCCTCCGACCGCCCGATGAGGGGCTTGGCGCCGAGGTTGCCGAGCTGCTCGCGCAGGCGGCGGTTCTCGCGGACCAGAGCCTGTTTCTCCAGGGCGCGGCGCGTGACATCCACCAGGCGCTCGGAATGGAAGGGCTTCTGGATGAAGTCGTAGGCGCCGGATCGCATGGCCTCGACCGCCATGGTCACGTCGCCGTGGCCAGTGATCAGGATGACGGGGATATCCGGGTCCCGCCGGTGCAGGTCCTCCAGGAGATCCAGGCCGGATTTCCCGGGCAGCCTCACATCGCTCACCACCACGGCGGGCCGGGCCTCCTCCAGGGCGGCCAGGGCGCTCTCCACGTCCCGGAAGGTCTGCACCTCCAACTCCGCCAGATGCATGGCCTGTTCGCAGCCGCGCAGCACCGCCTCGTCATCCTCGATGAGGTAGACCGTCAGGGGCCCGGCCTCCTCCTTCCAGTCGTCAGCCATCGCCCCTCCGCAGCAGCAGGGTGAATTCCGCCCCGCCCTCCTCCACATTCCTCGCCTCGATGCGCCCGCCCAGCTCCTCCATGATCATGCGCGAAATGGCAAGCCCGAGCCCCAGGCCCTGGCCCGCGGGCTTGGTCGTGAAAAAGGGGTCGAAGAGGCGGCCCAGCACGTCCGGGGGAAGCCCCGCCCCGCTGTCCCGGACCCGGACCCGCACGCCCTCCGCCCCTTCCCACGCGTCGAGGACGATCCGCCGCACGGGCCGGTCCGCGGTGGCATCCAGGGCGTTCCGAAGCAGGTTCAGGAGCACCTGCTCGAAGCGGAGCGGATCCACCAGCACCGCCAGGCCCGGAGGCATGGGCAGGATCTCGATCTCCGCGCCCAGGCGCCGGCGCCGCGGCTCTACCAGCATGAGGGCCTGGTGGATGGCCGCCTCCACGGGCGTGCCCCGGAGTTCCGCGGAGGAACGCCGGGCGAAGGTCTTGATCTCCCGGACGATGTGTTCCATGCGGTCCGCCATCTGGCGGATGAGGCCCAGGTTCTCCTTCACCTCCGGCAGGCGCCCCCGCTCCAGCAGGGCCGCGGCATTATCCGTGAAGGTGTGGAGGGCCGTCAGGGGCTGGTTGATCTCGTGGCTGATGCCCGCGGACATCTGGCCCAGCACGGCGAGTTTCCCGGCCTGGATGGCGTCGTCCCGGGTCTCCCGCAGGATCGCCTCGGTGCGCTTCAGGGCCTCCACCCGGTCCTCCAGCGAAGCGTTGGTCTCCACCAGGTGGCCCGTGCGTTCAGCGATGCGGCGCTCCAGGTCCTCGTGGACGCGCCGCAGGGCCGCCTCCGCCTCGCGGCGTTCCCGGAACCGCTTGCGGTTGAGCCGCCCGTAGGTGGTCAGGGAGAGCAGGAAGGCCATGGCGAAGGCCGCGGCAATGCCCGCCAGCAGGGCCGCCTGGCGCTCCTGGCGGGTGCCCTTCAGCAGCATCAGGTGCCACCCCAGGTGTCCGATGGGGCTCGATTGCACCAGGAAATCCTGGGGGCGTCCCTGCGTCACGGCCACGCGGACCGACGAGGTTCCCGGGCCCAGGCGCAGCCCCGTGTCCAGGGGCCGGAGATCCAGGTCGTGGTACTGGTGCGATTGCTGGAGTGCCGCCTGGGCTGATGGATTCAGAGGCTGGAGGGTCCGGTATTTCCAGTCCTTCACCGAGGTCAGGAACACCACGCCGGAGGCATCCGCCAGCAGCACCACGTCGCCGCTCTTCAGCAGGGCCGATTCGAAGTCGTCCAGGGACACCTTCACCACGGCGGCCCCGATGCGGCCTGCTCCAGTGTCGATGGGCGCCGCCAGGAAGTAGCCCGGGATCCAGGTGGTGGCGCCGATGCCATAGAAGCGTCCGAATCCGCCCGTCATGGCCTCGGTGTAGTAGGGGCGGTAGGCGTAGCTGAGCTGCACGAAGGAACCGGGCTCGCCCGCATTGCTGGAGGCCAGGGTGAGCCCATGCCGGTCGAGCAGGAAGGTTTCCGAGATTCCCGAGGCACGGCGGATCTCTTTGAGATACCCGTTGGCCGCGGCCAGGCGCGCGGTGTCCATGGGGCGCGCCAGCAGATCGCGAAGCCGCCCTTCGAGGGTGATGATCCGGGGCAGGGATTCGTTCTTGGCCAGCACCGATTCGAGGCTGAGCCGGTAGAACTCCAGGTGGCGCTGGGTTTCCCCGCCGAGGTTGGCCAGCTGCCTCGCAAGGACGAGCTGGCGGGTGGCCCAGCCCGCCAGCCCGCAGAGCGCCAGGGCCAGCGCCGCCAGGAGGACGGGCATGCGCCTCCGGGCGAAAAAGGGTGGGGTTGCTGGCGTCATCGCGGCGGTCCGTCTCTCCGGCAGCGTACCAGCAACCCCACTTCAGTCCTCAGACCAGGCCCAGCCACTTCCAGTAGGTGGCGCCCATGAGAAGGATCAGCAGGTAGGCCGCGATGGTGAGCGGGATGCCCGTCCGCACGAAGTCCCGCACCTCGAAGGTGCCGGTGCCGTAGGCGATCATGTTCTGGGGCGCGTTCACCGGCAGGATCATGCCGAAGCTCACCACGTACTGGAGGATCATCGTCATCCCCACCACGTTGAGGCCCGGCGTCTTCACGTTCTGCAGCACGGAGATGATGATGGGGATCATGGCGGCGGCAAGCCCCGTGGCGCTGGCGAAGCCCAGATGGATGATGATCAGGAACACGGACAGCACCGCCAGGATCATCAGGGCCGAAGCGGTCTGGAGGCCGAAGGACGCGACGATGATCTTCGCCAGCCAGGGCGCCGCCTTGGTGGAGAGCAGGGCCGAACCCAGGCTGATGCCCACGCCGAACAGCACCAGCGTGCCCCAGGGGATGCGCGATTGCGCCTCGTCCCAGCTCATCACGCCGACACGGGGCAGCAGCATGTAGGTGATGGCGGCGATGGTGGTGGTGGAGGTGTCGAAGGGGTGCAGCACCTTCTCCGTGGTCCAGAAGAAGAGCAGCAGCAGCGACGTCACCAGCAGGCGCTTCTCCTCGGGACGCATGGGGCCGAGCTCCGCCAGCGAACGGGCCACGGCCTCCTTGCCGCCCACGATCTCGTCGGTCTCGGGGGGCATCATCTTCATCAGCACGAAGTAGAGGACCACGGACATGATCGCGGAAAAGGGCGCGGCCGCGATGAACCACTTGAGCCAAGTAATGTCCACGCCCAGCTGCTTCTGGATGAAGCTCACGGCCACCATGTTCTGGGCCGCGGCGGTCTTGATGCCCACGTTCCAGAGGCTGTCCGCCTGGGCCGTGGCGATCATCATCATGCCGGCGAAGCGGCTGCGCCGCTCCACGCCGAACGCCAGGATGATGCCCATGACGATGGGCACCAGGCAGGACACGCGGGCCGTGGTGCTGGGCACGAAGAAGCTGAGCAGGAAGCCCACGAAGATCACGCCCATGAGGACGCGGTTGGTGCGGGCGCCGATCTTCGACAGCACCACCAGGGCGATGCGCTTGTCCAGGCCGGTGCGGGTCATGGCCGCCGCCAGGAACAGCGCGCCCGCCACCAGGGCCCAGGCCGTGTTGCTGAAGCCGCCCAAGGCGATGCCCAGGCCGCCGTTGGTGCCGAGGATCTTCGCGGGATCGGCCACGCTGGGCGCCGAACCCAGGAGGAAGGCCATGAGCGTGACGATGACCGCGGCGCTCACAGGGTAGGACACGGTCTCTGTCATCCACACGATGACCGAGAAGACCAGGATGCCCAGCATCCGCTTGCCCGCCACCGGCAGCCCCTCGGGCGTGGGCATCAGTACGATGGCCAGCAGCGCCGCGAAGGCGAACCACAGGGCATATCTCTTGAGGAAGGACGGGGACTGGTCATCCATGGCTGCGCTCCGGGCATCGAGGGACAGGGCCCACGCGGGCCTCACCCCTCCCAAGGCAAGCCCTGTGCCCAGAGTCCCGCCGTGCCTCGATCTACATAGATGATCTATTTATCAGCATTTTGCGAACCAGCTCGTTCCCGATGAACCCTTTCCATCGTGCGGATTTCCGGAATGGGCCCATGGAACCGTCTGGAATTCCGCACAGAAGGTTGCCTCTTGTTTATCACCTCGACCCGACATAAAAAACTCTCCACGAAGGTCACGAAGGCGTCCTGCGGACGAGCAAAGAGCACGAATGGGCTACGACCCATCTTGGGTCATCCCTTTGCGGGCGGCGGCCAGAACGGCTTTTGAAGGCCGCTCGGGCCGCCGCCCGCAAAGCCGGTCGCGCCTGCGCGACCAGGGGCCGAAGGCCCGGATGACCCGCTCCGGCGCTGGAGCCTGTCTTCGTGACCTTGTCTTTCCGCCCTTCGTGGCCTTCGTGGAGGTCTTGAAAATCCTGTGACCTGGCGGAACCGCCCATCCGAGAACAACCTTCCAAGCCCGGGTCACGGTTTGGGGTAGACCCGGATCCCGATCCACTTCCTCTCGGTATCGCCTACGGCAATACGCGAGACATCGCTCGCCCCCCTCCGACTCGTCTCCGATCCATGCTACGGCTTGGGATAGACGCGGATGCCGATCCACTTTTTGAGGATCACCTTGCCGGGCGCGTAGCCGCGGGGCTTGCTGATGTCGGCGATGCGGGCGAGATGGACTTCCACCTTGCCGCCATCCCGGGCCTTGCTGTGGTAGGCGGCCAGTTCCGCGGCCCGCTCCAACACGTGGCGGGGCAGCTCGCTCAGCTTGTCGGGATTGCGGATCACCACATGGCTGCCGGGCACGCTGGCCACGTGCATCCAGAAGTCGGTGTTGTCGGCCACCTTGAAGGTCAGCTGATCGTTCTCCGCATCGCCCTTGCCGATGAGCACCTCGAAGCCGTCCACCATGACACTGCGGAAGGCCGCCCCTTTGCCGTCCTTGCGTTTTCGCTCGTCTGCCTGCATGCGCTTCGTCCCCTTGCCCTTCGACGTGCCTTTGCCTTTCGCCGCGTCCTGGCCCTTCGTTTGTCGCGCGGCGGGCCCCTCGGGCGCAAGGCCCTCTGCCTCGGCCGCCATGCGCCGCTCACAGGCGGCCCGTTCCCGCGCGAGCTCAGCTTCCAGCTCGGCCACCCGTGCCAAGCCTCGCTCGGCCTTCTTGGCGGCCGTGAACCAGGCCTGGACGGCGGTTTCCACCGAAGCGCCCTCCGGCAGCGGGATCCGCGTGCCATCCAGCAGCACCGCCTCCCCCGTGGACCGCTTCAACCGGTACAGCTCCCCTGCCAGCCGCTGGGCCTGGACCTTGAGGGGCAGTACTGTCTGGTGTTTCGCCCGGTCCCGGTTCAGGGCCTGGGCCAGGCGCTCCAGCCGCGCGGCCTCGGCCTGGCGCTTCCGTTCCACCGCGGCCTTGGCGGGTCCCAGGATCAGGGCCTCGGCCCGGGCCTCGGACCAGGCGCGGTGCCGGTCCAGCAGGCCCCCCTCGCCCTCCATGATCTCGGGGATCTCTCCCGCCACGGCCCGGTCGAGGTCCGAGCCCCAGCGTTCCCGCCAGCGACGGAGCGGGGGCGGATCGTCCGTGGGCTCCGGCGCCGCCGCGGGAAAGGGCGACCCCAGCCCCAGCCGGGGGGCCTGGACATCGAGGCCATCCACCCGGATTCCGGCCCGGCCGGGGATGGCCTGGAAGGCCAGCCGCAAGCTCTCCAGGCGGCCCGTGATGGCCCGCCGCTGGAACACGAGACCCAGCCAGCGTTCCCGTGGGTCCCCTTCGACCGCCCGGAGGCGCGCCCCCGAGAACCAGGGGCCCCAGAGCTTTCCGCTGTCCTTCGTGGCCTCAGCCTGGAGGCGCACCCAGGCAGGATGGCTGGTCTCCAGCAGCCAGAGTTCGGGCTGCGGCTGGAGCAGCAGCACCCAGCCCTCCGCGGTCTTCCGTCCGGCCCAGCGCAGACCCAGGGCCCGGCCCGACGCCCACATGGCCTCCACGGGGATCTCCCCCCGCTCCCGGAGCCAGGCGCGGCCCAGGGCCAGGATCAGGGGCGCGTCCACAAACGGGCTCCTCCTCGATCCTTCCTGCTGGCATCGACCATGATGGGCATCCTCCCGGCCCCAGCATCCCACGGGCGGATCGAGGATGGTCTGTGGCAAGGTTCACCCCTGACCCCCATTCCAGTGATACTAGGAGCCATGACGATTGCCGCCCCCAAGGCCCCCAAGGCGCTCCAGGTCCTCCTGGTGGACGACAATCCTATCCAGCTGAGCCTCCTGCACCACCTCTTCCAGCGCCATGGGCACACCACCCTCGAAGCCAAGAATGGTGCCGAGGCCCTCATCGTCCTGGCCACTGAGTGCCCGGATGTGGTGGTGAGCGACTGCGTCATGCCCCTGCTCGATGGCTACCAGCTCTGCCGGCTGCTCAAGGATGACCGCGCGACCCGCCACCTGCCGGTGCTCCTGCTCACGGCCCAGGGCGTGGGCCTGGCCCGCTTCTGGGCCAAGACCTGCGGCGCCGACCGCTTCCTGGTGAAGGGGCGGGATCTTGATCATGTGGTGGAAGCCACCGTGGCCCTCGTGGAGCAGTCCGATCGCCCGCGCCCCCTCCCCGGCACCCCCCGGCTGGCCCAGGAGAACTTCGGCGTGGACGCCATCCAGCGCCGCCTGGCCCAGGCCCTGGAGCAGCGGGTGGTGGAAACCGCGCTGCGGGATTCCGTCTCCCGCCTCTACACCGCTGATCACGACACCCTGCGCCTCATCCGCGGTTTCATCGAAATCCTCCAGGAGCTCGTGCTGCCAGGGGCCCTCATCGTGGCCTACATGGGCGAGGACGGAACCATCTGCCACGGCGTCCACGGCACCTCCGCCAGCGAGGAGGACCGGAAGGCCCTGGAAGCCGCCATCCAGCGGCTCGGCTCCGAAGGCACCCTTGTGGATTGCCACTGGCATCCGGTCGACGATGGCGACGAACGCCGCCGCGCCTTGCGGGATCCCGTGCTCCGGGTGATGCCCGCCCTCACGCCCGGTTTTCCGGCCGTGGGCGCTTTCGGGTTCTTCGCCGAGCGCCGCTCCGTGGAGGATTTCGAGCGCCTGTTCGAGATTGCCGGCGAAGAGCTGGGCCGTCTCCTCAGCCTGGAGGATTCCCGGCTCCGCCTCTACCACCAGGCCATCCGCGATGCCCTCACGGGCCAGTTCAACCGGCGCCACATCCTCGACATGCTGAAGATGGAGGTCGATCAGAGCGGGCGCTTCGGCCACAACCTGTCCCTCATGCTCATCGACCTGGACCATTTCAAGGCCGTGAATGACCGCTTCGGGCACGCCACCGGCGATCAGGTGCTCAGCGTCGTGGCCCAGCGCATGGCCTTCGGGCTGCGGAAGGTGGACCAGCTGGGCCGCATCGGCGGCGAGGAATTCCTGGCCTACGGCCCCCAGACCGATCTGGACGGGATCCGGGCTCTGGCGGAGCGGCTCCGCGAGCAGGTGGCCCTCGAACCCCTTCCCGGGCTTCCCGTGACCGACCGCGTCACCCTGAGCATCGGCGTCGCCACCTGGGAAGGCCCTGAGGACACCATGGAACGGATGCTGGCCCGGGCGGACAAGTCCCTGTACCAGGCCAAGGCCGAGGGGCGGGACCGGGTCATCGGCTGATTTTCGGGGAAAACTCCAGGTCGCTTGACAGGTCCCGGATCGGCGCTGCATGATTCCATACGCTTCCGTATGGAGACATCATGGCCGACCTTCCGCAGGATCAAGCCGGATCGCAGGATCTCGCCGACCGGGTAGCCCGCCTGGAGGCCCAGGTGGCCTGGCTCCTCCAGCGGCCACAGGCCGCTGCGCCGATGCCCACACCGCCGCCCGCCCGCCCGCATCCCATTCCCGCTCCCGCCGCGCCCCGGAAGGAACTGTCCCCGGTGGTCTGGATCGCGGGCATCGCGGCCTCGATCTTCCTCGTGGGGGCCATCTTCTTCTTCCGCTGGGCCATCCAGCAGGGCTGGGTGGGCGCCGAGTTGCGCTTCATCCTCGGCCTGCTGGCCGGAGGCGCCATCGCCGCGGTGGCCACGAAATTGATCCTGGGGGACAGCCGCCGCCTGGGCGTCGCCCTGCTGCTGGCGGGCCTCGGCACCCTGCAGTTCACCTTCCGCGCCGGGGCCATGGAATACCACTTCTACGGCGCCGCCCTCGGCCTCGCAGCCACGGCCCTGGTCACCCTGGTGGCGGGGGGCCTCGCGGCCCGGGCCCGCAGCGGCGGGGCCCTGACCGTGGCCCTGGTTTCGGGCCTGGTGGCGCCCGTGGTCTTCAGCCAGGGCGGCCACCACGAGGTGGCCCTCGCCCTCTACCTCGCGGTGCTCATGGCCGCGACCCTGGCCGTACCCTACCTCGCCCACACGGGCGCCGCCTGGCATGGCGCCCGGTGGACGGCCCTGCTCGGCACCTGGGTCCTGCTCTTTCCCGCCTACGCCGACGTGCTGAAAGCCGATGCCTCCCTGCTGGCGGGCCTGCTGGTCCTCCACCTGGCCCTGGCCGGGTGCTGGGCATGGCTGCCGCAGCGCGAAGAGAAGCCCGGGACCCCCACGGTGCTCTGGCTCATCGCCTCGATCCTGGCCACGTCCTACGGCTGGCTGCTGTGGAAGCGCCTGGGCCTGGCTCCGGAGACCTTCGCCCTGCCGGTGATCGCCGTGGCCGCCATGAATCTGGCCCTGGTGAAGCCACTGCGCCAGCGCATGGACGGCCGCCGCGCCGACTGGGGCCTGCTGGCCCTGGCCGCCGGCCACCTGGCCCTGGCTGTGCCCGTGGCCCTGGCCTGGCGCTGGGTGGGCCCCCTCTGGGGCGCCTTCGCCCTGGGTATGGCCTGGGCCTCCCTCAAGGCCGAGGACAGCGATTTCTCCGAAGAGGCCACGGCCCTGCGCTGGCTGGCTGCGGCCCTGGCCCTGGCGACCACCCTGCGCTGGGCCTTCCACGGCCTCGATGGGCTCTTCTTCCACGGACGCGCCACAACGCCCTTCCTCAACCCCGCCTTTGCCGAAGGCGCCCTGGCTTCCGCCGCCTGGTGGATGCTCACGCGGCGCGGCGGCCCCCTGGGCCTCATCGCCTTCCTCGCCTTGGAGGTGACGGCCAATGTCACCCTGGCCTTCGAGGCGGCGAGGCTGGTGCGCTGGTTCCAGGGACCGGCGGTCTACTACAGCCGGGCTGGTTCCATCGCCATGACCTTGGTGTGGGCGCTGTCCGGCGCCTGGCAGTGGATGCGCGGGCTGGGGCAAACCGAGGTGGCCCGCCGGGCCCTGATGATCGCAGGCTACGTCTGGATGGGCATCGCCAGCTTCAAGCTCATCGCCTCGGATCTGGATCGCGCCGACACCCCCCTACGGGCCCTGGCCTTCCTCGGGGTGGGCGCCATCGGAATGACGGCCGCCATCCTCGCCAACCGCAAGCGTTCTGGAGAGCCGTCATGAACCGCGCCCCCGCCCTCAAGCTGGCCTCCACCCTGCTCCTGCTGGGCCTGGCCTTGGCCTGCGCCCGGGAAGACCGCGCCGCCCTGCATCGTCGCCCCATCGCACCCGCCTCCACCAGCGGATGGGCCCGTCTGCCCCTGGATGCCGCGGCTCAGCGCCAGGTGAAGGGCGCCTGGATCGGCGATGCGGCAGGCCGCAGCATCCCCTTCCTGGAGGCCCGCGAAGGCCTGTGGGAATCCCGGACCCTGCCCATGGAGAACGTCCTCACCGGCAAGGATGCCGAGGGCCGGCCCACGGTGGAATTCTCCCTGAAGCTGCCCGAGGGCTGGCAGGTGGGTGAGCGGGAAACGCTGCGGCTCGACTTCGATCTCGCGGGCCGTGCCCCCTGGGTGGCGCAGGTGAAGGCCGAACGGGAGCGCGAGGGCGGCGGCTTCATCACCTACGATCCCCTGTCGCCCCTGCATCTCTACGACCTGTCGCCCTCAGGCACCCGCCACACCATCGACCTGCCCTGGGATGGCCACCGCTACCGGCTCACCCTCCTCGCCTCCCAGGGCGAGGCGCCCCGGATCCGCGGCCTCCAGGCCCACGCCGCAACGCGGCCCGAAGCCCTGGAAGCGGAATTGGCCCTGGACGGAACCCTCACCCCGGAGCCCGGCAAGCCCCGCACCTGGCGGTTGACCCTGCCGGACACGGAGCGCGTGGTGGGCCTGGACCTGGTGCTGGCGCCGCCTGCCGCCCCGCTGCGCCCGGAGATCCGCTTCGGTGAAAGCACGGAGGCCGACCGCAACTGGTTCTGCGGCGACCTGGTGTGGAACCTTCCGGCCCTGAACACCCGGTCCAGCCGCCTGGCCCTGGCGCCCGTGCAGACGAAGACGCTCACCCTGACCCTACCCGAGGGCGCGACGCCCCAAAGCGTGCGGATCCTCGTGCGGCGGCAGACCCTGATCTTCCCGGCGGAAGCGGGGCAGGCCTATGCCCTCCACCTGGGCGGCGAGGCGAAACCCGCACCCGGCAACCTCGGTGCCCTGCCCTCCCTCCGCACCTTGGCCGCCAGCGCCCCCCTGACCCTCAGCCCAAGCCAGGCGGACGATCAAGGCATCCCCCATCGTGAAGGGGCCGACCAGCGCGCCAGGCCCTGGATGCCCTGGGTGGCGGGACTGGCGCTGCTGGTGCTGGGAGCCATGGCGTGGCGGCTCCTGAAGGACAGTCCCGCCGCATGAAGATCCGGGCTTTCCTGCTCGCGGCCTTCGCGCTGGCGGGCCTCGCCTGCCGCTCACCTCTGGCCGACCTCCGGCCCGGGAAAGAGGGCCCTGCCCTGAGCTTGAAGGTCCACGTCGAGGACCACAGCCGGAAGCTGGCGCGCCTCCGGGACACCGATGAACCGGATACACCCGAAGCCCGCAAGGCGGCCCTGGAGCGCCACCGCCAGGCCTTCGAGACCGCCTTCCGGGCTGAAGCAGCCACTCGGGCTCTGCGGCTGGACCCCGCCGCGGACCTGCACCTGGACCTGACCATCACCAGCCTGGGCGAGGTGCGAGGCAAGTACATCGCCTGGGGCATCCTGGGCGGCGTGGGCTGGGGCGTGGGGGTGGGCCTCCTGGCCCACGATGCGCGCCTGGCCGTGGGTCTCGGCCTCTATGAGCTCCTGGAGGAAAGCGCCTTCTGGATCGGCGGGTCGGTGCTGATGGGCCGTTGGTCCAGTCCGGCTGTCGTCGAGGCCCGCATCCACCAGGGGACTTCGGCCAAACCCCTGTGGGAGGAGACCTACTACGTGCTGTGGGCCCGGCGAGAACTGGCGGCGTTCCCCCCGGCCGAGCAGGCGAAACGCGAGCGCCAGCTCCAGGCTTCGCTCCAGAAAGTGATGGGGAAGCTGTTCAGCGATCTGGAGACCATCCCTGGTTTTCCACGTGTGGTCAGGCCTTCGCGGGAGACTCGGGAACGGCTGCCTTCGCCCGCACCTGCACCAGCGCCACCGCCGCCAGGATGACCGCCATGCCGAGGATCTCGCGGGGGCCGAAGGCCTCATGCAGGATGAGGCTGCCCAGCAGGACGGCCACCAGGGGGTTCAGGTAGGCATAGGTGCCCATCTTGGCGGGAGGCCAGGCCTTGGCCAGGTAGATGTAGGCGGAGAAGGCCAGCACCGAACCGAACAGGGCCAGGTAGGCGATGGCGCCGAGGGCCTTGGAGGTGACGGGCCCCCGCAGGAACCCTCCCGTGAGGGGCGCCATGGCCAGCCCGATGACGGCCGCCATGAGCATCTGGATGCCCACATTGGTCAGCAGCCCGCCCCCGTGCACGAAGCGCTTGCCGTGCAGCGTGCCCCAGGACCAGATGAGCGGCGCGGCGACCAGCGCGGCCAGGCTCCCACCATGGATGCGCACCCCACCCGTGGGCCATACCAGCACGCAGACCCCCGCCAGCCCCAGCACCAGGCCCGTCCAGCCCTTGGCGCCCAGGGGATCCTTCGCCATGGAGAAGACCGCCAGCCAGAGGGGGACCAGGGCCGCGAACACCGCGGCGAGGCCGGAGGAAACGTGCAGTTCCGCCCAGGAGATCAGGGCGTTGGAACAGCCCAGCAGCAGGGCCCCCACGATCATGAGGTGCCCAGCTTCCTTCATGGGGGGCCAGGGCTCCCGGCGCAGCCGGCCCAGGCCCAGCGCCAGGATGGAAGCCACGGAGAACCGCGCGGCCACCATGCCGTAGGGTGTGAAGGACTCCAGGCCCAGGGCGATGGCGAAGTAGGTGGATCCCCACACCACGGCCACGGTGAGGTAAGCGAGCCAGGCGAGCATCAGGCGCGATCTCTCAAGCCGGGCCGGGCCCTCACTTCTTGCCCTTTTTCCCCTGGCCATCGGCGGGGAAGGGGCTCGGGCCGGACTTCTCCCAGTGGGTTTCCAGCACGATGGTGGTGCGGGTGGTGACCATGGGCCCCAGGGCCCGGATGCGGCGCAGGCGCTCGGCGATGCCCGCGGGGGTGTCCGCCACCACTTTCAGCATGAGGGCGTCCTCCCCGGCCACCGTGTGGGCCTCCAGGATGTCGGGCTCGTCCTCCAGGGCCTTGATGAACCGCTGCTCGATGGCCTCGTTGTTGTCCTTGTAGCGCACCGCCACGAAGGCCACGTTGGGCTTGTTCACGGCGGCGGGCGTCACCCTGGCCGCGTAGCCCGCCAGGACGCCATCGGCTTCCAGGCGCTTCACCCGGTCGATGATGGTGGGCCGGCTCACGCCCAGCCGCTCGGCCAGTTCCGCGTGGCTCATGCGGCCGTCCTGCTGGAGGAGGGCCACCAGGCGCCGGTTCAGATCGTCTTCCATCAGCGTTTTCGCCATGCCGGACTCCGTTCAGAACAAGGTTGGGGTGCCTCTATTGAACACTGTGCAAGCTCAAGCATCAATATAGATGACAACCCGTCAATGGCCCTTCGGCGGTAAAATACGGAAAGAGGTGCACATGGACTTCACCCGACCCTTCACAGACCAGAGCTTCTTCCTCATCGCGGGGCCCTGCGTCATCGAAAGCCGGGAGCATGCCCACCTGATGGCTTCCAGCCTGCGGGACCTGGCCGAGGCCCGGGGCATCCCCTTCATCTACAAATCCAGCTTCGACAAGGCCAACCGCACCAGCGGGGACAGCCACCGCGGACCGGGCATGGAAGGCGGCCTCGACATCCTGGCCGAGATCCGCAGCCGCTACGGCGTGCCCGTGCTGACGGACGTGCATGAAAGTAACCAGTGCGCCCCGGCGGCCCAGGCCGTGGACGTGCTCCAGATCCCCGCCTTCCTCTGCCGCCAGACGGACCTGCTGCAGGCCGCCGCGGCCACGGGCCGCACGGTGAACCTGAAGAAGGGCCAGTTCCTGGCGCCCTGGGACCTCAAACACGGGGTGGAGAAGCTGAAATCCGTCCCCGGCCACGGTCCCGTATGGGTGACGGAGCGGGGCTCCAGCTTCGGCTACGGCAACCTGGTGGTGGACTTCCAGAGCTTCCCTCACCTGCGCAAGACCGGCTGCCCCGTCGTCTTCGACGCCACCCACAGCGTGCAGAAGCCCGGTTCCCTGGGGGCCACCACCGGCGGGGCCCGGGAGATGATCCCCACCCTGGCTCGCGCCGCAGCCACCGCCGTGGACGGCTTCTTCTTTGAGGTGCACGACTGCCCGGAGAAGGCCTGGAGTGACGGTCCCAATGCCATGCGGCTGGAGCAGTTCGGCGCCCTGCTGGATGAGCTGCTGGTCCTGTGGCGGGCTGGCCGCGCCGCGGCGCAGCTGGATCCCTCAGGCAAGTGAAGGAGCGGTGATGCCGGAGGTGCTCAAGGCCGGGCGCGCCTTGGAACTGCGCCCCCTGTCCCTGCGGGACGCCCAGGCCCTGTTCGCCCTGGTGGACGCCAACCGGGACCGGCTCCGCCGTTGGCTGCCCTGGCCCGATGCCAACCGCAGTGTGCTGGATTCCCGGGGCTACATCCTGCGGATGCGCGCCCTGATGAGGACCGGGCTGGGCCAGTCCTTCGGCCTCTGGTGGAAGGATCGCCTCGTGGGTGTGGCGGGATTCAACTGGATCGACCGGGCCAACCAGAGCGCCGCCATCGGGTACTGGCTGGCGAAGGAGGCCGAGGGCCACGGGCTGGTGACCATGGCCGTGACGGCCCTCCTTCGCCACGGTTTCCGCACCCTCCGGCTGAACCGCATCGAGATCCGGGCCGGCGTCCGCAACCGCCGCAGCCGCGCCGTCCCCGAACGCCTGGGGTTCCGCCATGAGGGCACCCTCCGGCAGGTCGAATGCCTGGCTGACCGCTGCGTGGACCACGCGGTGTACGGCCTGCTGGCCGGAGAGTGGAAACGCCGCTAAACCAGCCGCGCAGCCGGGGGTAGCCTGACCATGCGCCGCCTCCTCCCCGCCCTCCTCCTGTCCGCCCTTCCCCTGGCGGCCCAGTCCACGCTGGTGTCGGTGATCCGCCAGCCGCGGGCCACGGCGGCAGAATTCACGGTGCCCATCACCGAACTCCAGGTGCGTGACCAGGGGGATTTCGCCCACCTTCACCTGGGGGTCGGCCTGGGGGTGCGCCACTGGGACGACGGCGACAACGCGATCCGCTTCGTCGCGGACGCCAATGCCACCGCCAACCAGCTCTTCGCCGGATTCGGCGCCATCGTGGAAGTGCCCCCCGGCGAGGGCGCCTTCATCGGCCCCCGCCTGCGCGTGGGCTGGGCCTTCCATCCCGCCTGGGCCCTCAGCCTCGAAGCCGAACACCTGGAGCGGCCCTTCACGGATGGGCTCACGCCCCGCCGCCGCAGCAGCCTCGGCCTGGTCCTCACCACCCGCTTTTGAGGCCCCGGGTGCCGGGGGAACCGTCGTTTGGGGACGGCAGTGGGGACCTCGCCCTCACCTGAGCCGGAAGGGCATCGTCAGCCGGAACCGGGCGTACTGCGGCACTCCGTTGAGGAGGGCCGGCTGGAACTTCCAGTCCAGCGCGTAGCCGATGGCCGTCAGGAGCAGAGGAGGTGGACCCTCCAGGGCTTCGGCTTGGGAGGGCCGGCCCTCGGGATCAACGGTCAACTCCACGACGACCGTGCCCTGGACACGGTTGGTCTTTGCATGGACCGGGTAGGGTGGCGCGGGGGGCTGGTACCGGATTCGAATCTGGCTGAAGTCGAAGTCGGCCACCTTGTTGGCCAGGACAGCCGGAGAGGCTTTGGGCGGGCCGCCAGCGCTGGCGGCCGCCCCCCCGGGAGTTTTCTTAGGCTGGGCGGG
>DASXVC010000050.1:0-2329 GCA_036504495.1 Geothrix sp. | reverse complement strand
CCACGGCAAGGTCTGGAAGGGCAAGGAACTGCTGCGCTGCGGAGCCAGCCCCCGGGCCTCACTCTCGCTCCAGGCCTCCACCCGCGCCCTGGCCTACCTCCAGGGCCGCGACCACGTCCTGCCCCAGGACGTGGTGGACCTGGCGCCCGACGTACTGCGCCACCGGCTCCTGCTCACCTTCGAAAGCGAGGCGGACGGCGCCACCACCGATCAGGTCATCGCCCAATTGCTCCAGGCCGTACCCCGTCCTTGAACCTGAACCTCACGTCACCCTCTACAGGAGAACCTCATGGCCGCTCCGCTCCGCCCCCGCATCACCGGCATCACCCTGAACGTGCTCATGCCCGACGGCACCACGCGGGTCCACACCATCGATCCCAAAGCCACCGATGCGCTCGTGTGGAGCGACCGGGCCGTGCAAGTCTTCGGCAAGTTCTACGACAAGGGCGGGCCCGCTGAAGGCAAGCACATGAGCCGGGAGGATTTCCTCCGCCACTTCCCCCACGGCGAACCCATCATCGGCGACCGGCCGCACCTTCCCATGACCCCGGCCGTGGTGCAGCAGATCTGGAACCATCCCAAGGAGGACGGGACCACCCCAGCCTACCTGGCCAAGAGCACCATGAACCCGGTGAACGGCTAGGGCGACCGCCGTTTGACGTTCAGCGCCACGCCCCGCGACCTTGCCTGGGCCGCGGCAGCGGGATTCGCGCAGACTTCATAGAACTGGGCCAGAACCCGCCATACCTCAGGGTCGACCGGCCTGAACCGAACCAGGGACTTGGCGATCGATTCGCCGGTTCTCCGGAGGACCGGCGATGGTGGCCGAGGGCCCGTGCGGAGCCTGAGGGTGAGATAGCGAAGCCGGATCGCGGCCGGTTCAACCGGATCCTCCGCGCTCTGATCATCGTAGATCTGCAACCGACCTGCCTCATCCAGGCAGCCCGCTGGATCTCCGCCCCGAGCGGAGATCTGGGTGGCGGCCGAAACCAACGCATCCATGAAGAAGGGGGCCAAAGTGGCCAACGGCACCTGGGCATCCTGGGCCCGCTGGAAGGCGGCTCGTGACTGTTCCACCACGGCTGCGGGATCCCGCCCATGGCGAACGAGGGCCCGGACCTGGACCGCACGGGCGATGAGGATCCCCCGATGGAATCCGATATTCCTGGGTTGGGCCCTCAGACCAGCCTCGTAGGCCCGCACCGCCTCCTCGGCGTCGAGCGTGGGATCTCCGCCAGAGGCCGCCTCTGCCTTCGCAGCAGCCTGGGCCAGGCCTCCCAGGCTCGCCTGGAAGTAGGCCTCTTCAGGACGTGCATTCGCTTGGGTGCGGGCCTCCCGAAGATAGGGCTCCACCGCGGCGCGATCATAGGTGCCCCTCAGGCGGGCCGTGTCGATCCAGGCCAGCAGGGCGGAATTGCGGATGTTCATCAGGACGGCATGCCTGGGATCGAGGCGCAGGCCCCGATCGGCCGCAGCCATGGCCTCCTTCAGACGCGGAGCGGGGTCCTCTCCCTGGTTCAGCAGGCGGAAGCCCTCCGTGCGCAGGACGGAAGCCTGGGCGGTGTGGGCCTCGATTTCCCTGGGATCTCTCCGCAGGGCTTCGCTGGCGTCCACCTTGGCCTCGACCAGCCAGGCTCCGGGATCGATCTCCCGGTAGGTGAGGAACCGCGCCATCTCCCCCCGCGCCCGCGCCCGCCAGGCCGGGGGTTCGGCGTCTGCAGGCTCGAGCTGGGCCCAGCGGTCGGCCACGGCCACCTGGGCCAGGACCGGAACCTTGGGATCCGACCCCGATTGCCAGCCCAGCGCCACGGCCTCCTGCCAGCGCCGCATGTCCAGGCGGAGGAGATCCACATCGCAGGGGGCCCGGAGTTCCGCCTGCGCGAGGGCCCGGCCCGCCGCCTCCAGGGCGGGCTTGGCGACCTCCGCTTCCTGGGCGAGACGCGCCTGGGCCAGCCAGGCCTCGGCCTCCAGCCGCAGGGCCTCGTAGAACCAGGGAGCCTGCGCCTGGGCCTCCCGCGCCAGCCGGACCGCCTCCTGCGGCTGGCCCTCCATCAGCATGAGCAGCCCCGCCCGGAAGGCCGGGGGCTCCAGGCTGGCACTGGCGCCGCGCCTCAGCCAGTCTGCCGCGGGAAGCCTCAGCGTCTGCTTCAGCTCATCCAGCCGGCGCTGCCTCAGGTCCGGATCAGGAATCGCGTAGGCCTTGCCCTGCTCGATCTGGTAGATCGCCGCCAGGGCCCGGCCTTCGGCATGGGCAGCCTCCGGGGTCCGGAACCCCAGCGCCCAGGCTCGTTCCAGTTGGGTCCGAGCCCCGGTCGGGTCGTCCAGGGCC